>CALVDO010000001.1 GCA_944326355.1 uncultured Bacteroidales bacterium
ACCATCCAGGAAGGCGATGCCGTCATCTTCTTCAACTTCCGCAACGACCGTGCAAGGGAAATCACCGCTGCCCTCACTCAGGAGGATCTTCCGGACTACGGAATGAAGACCCTTCCTCTGTACTACTGCTGCCTCACCCCGTATGACGACAAGTTCCAGGGTCTCCACATCCTCTTCGACAAGGAGAATGTGCAGGACACCCTCGGAGAGATAGTCTCAAAGGCAGGAAAGCGCCAGCTCCGCATCGCCGAGACGGAGAAATATGCGCACGTGACGTTCTTCTTCAACGGAGGACGCGAGGCTCAGTTCGAGAATGAGGACAGGATCCTCGTCAGCTCTCCGAAAGTGCCGACATACGACCTTCTCCCTGAAATGAGCGCGCCGGAAGTGACAGAAAAGCTCGTGGAAGTGCTGAAGACAGGCAAGGAGGACATGATCATCCTCAACTTCGCCAACGGAGACATGGTGGGACACACCGGAGTATTCTCGTCAATCTGCCGCGCAGTCGCAAGAGTGGACAAGTGCGTGAAGGAAGTGGTCGAGACGGCCATCGCCAATGACTATGTGGTGCTTCTGACGGCCGACCACGGCAACGCCGACCATGCCTACAACGCCGACGGCACTCCGAACACCGCCCACTCGCTCAACCCTGTGCAGTTCATCGTCATCAACGCAGGAGTTGACCACGTGAAAGACGGCAAGCTCGCCGACGTGGCCCCTACCATCCTCAAGCTCATGGGCATCCCTCAGCCTGAGGCCATGACGGGAGAGCCGCTCATATAGTGACAGAAAACCACAAAAAGATAACACAAATGGCAAATTTTCAGACAGATTCACGCATCGTGCTCACCCTTGACGCCGGAGGCACGAACATGGTATTCGGAGCAATGCAGGGCGGGAAATTCATTGTTGACCCGATCACCCTGCCGTCCAACGCCAACAACCTCGACCTCTGCCTCGACACGATGGTCATCGGCTTCAGCTCAATCATCAACAAGCTGAAGGAACAGCCTGTCGCAATCAGCTTCGCCTTCCCCGGCCCGGCTGACTATCCGAACGGCATCATCGGAGGCTATCTTCCGAACTTCCCTTCATTCAGGGACGGAGTCGCGCTCGGGCCGTTCCTCAACGACAGATTCGGCATCCCGGTCTTCATCAACAATGACGGAGACCTCTTCGCCTACGGAGAAGCCCTCGGCGGCGTTCTTCCGGAGGTCAACGCCAAACTCGAGGCCGCAGGAAGCGACAAGCGCTATCACAACCTGATAGGCTACACTTTCGGCACCGGACTCGGCATCGGAACAGTGATCAACGGCGAGCTCAACAGGGGCGACAACTCATGCGTTGAGACCTTCTGCCTGCCGCACAGCAAGATCAACGGCGTCATCGTCGAAGACGGAGCAGCCATAAGGGCCGTCAAGAGGGTATACGGAGAGCTTTCCGACAACCCTGACCACGGACTTGAGCCGAAAGACATCTTCGACGTGGCCGAGGGCACACGCGAAGGCAACAGAGAGGCGGCAGTCAAGGCATTCCGCGAGATGGGAGAAGTGGCCGGAGAGGCCATGGCTACTGCCGTCACCCTCATCGACGGACTCATAGTCATCGGAGGAGGCATCATCGCCGCACGCAAATACATCATGCCCGGCGTGCTCAGCGCCCTGAGAGGCAAGATCAGGACACTCTCCGGAGAAGAGCTCAACCGCGTGCAGATGAAGGTATACGATCTGGACAACGAGGCGGAGTTCGCCGACTTCGCCCGTGGAGACAGCCGCCTGATCAAAGTCTACGGCACAGACAAGGAAGTCACCTACGATCCGCAGAAGCGCATAGGCGTGGCCGTGTCCAAGATGGGCGCAAGCAACGCCATCTCGGTCGGAGCCTACACCTTCGCCCTCGACCAGCTGGACAAGGCCGAAGCCCGCTGAAACACTGCGCATCCGGTCTTCCGACAGGAGGACGAAACGGCAAAGTTTTGACATTCAATGAGGGATGACTCTAATGAGCCGTCCCGATAACTTTTTAAAACGAAACAGAACAAGATGTATCCATTGAAATTCGAACCGATACTGAAGTCGATGGTCTGGGGAGGGGAGAGGATTCCGTCCTTCAAGTCCATCACCACCGACAGGCACAACATCGGAGAAAGCTGGGAAATATCCGGCGTCAAGGACAACGAGTCGGTAGTGACCAACGGCGAATTCGCCGGCAGGACCATCACCGACCTTGTGAGAGAATACAAGGACAAGCTCATAGGAAAAGGCAACTGGGAAAGGACAGGAGAGGAATTTCCGCTTCTGGTGAAATTCATCGACGCAAAGCAGGACCTGTCCATCCAGGTACATCCGGACGATGAGCTCGCAGCCCGCAGGCACAACGGCTCAAAGGGCAAGACCGAGATGTGGTATGTGATCGACACGGCGCCGGGAGCGCACCTGATGTCCGGCCTGAAGAAGGAGATCACTCCGGAGGAATATGTGGAGAGAGTCAACTCCAACACCATCACCGACGTGCTCGAAGACTTCTCCCTGCAGCCGGGAGACGTGTTCTTCCTCCCTGCCGGACGCATCCACAGCATCGGAGCAGGCTCGTTCATCGCCGAGATTCAGCAGACCTCCGACATCACCTACCGCATCTACGATTTCGGAAGGCTCGGTCTCGACGGCAAGCCGAGGCAGCTGCACACCGAGCTCGCCAAAGAGGCCATCGACTACAAGGTCTATCCGGACTACAAGACCAGTTACGAAAAGCACAAGAACTGCGAGAACGTGCTCGTTGACTGCAGATACTTCACCACTTCTCTCTACGATCTCGACAGAGAGCACGTGATAGACATGAAGGATCTCGACTCATTCCTGATCATCATCTGCATCGACGGCAAGGGCACGCTCTCCGACTCAGAAGGCAACAGTGTCCCTGTCCACAAGGGTGAGACCGTGCTCATTCCGGCATCATCCGCAAGCGTGACGGCCGTTCCTGACGGCACCATGCAGTTCCTCACAAGCTATGTGAGATAGTCTGAACCATGTCTTGCAGGCGGACCCTTTCCACAACTGATCCGCCTGCAGGCACACCGGAAACCGATAGAGCAACGGGGCTGACCTACAGCGGGTCAAGCCCCGTTTTTCATGTTCTATATGAACGGAGCGAAATAGAAACCGTGAATTTTTACTGCATTGATTGACATCCAGTCCGTGAAAGTCAACGGCAGGCCATACGGCTAAAGCTTCCCGACAATTAAAAAGACCGGCCCAGAGTGAATTCGGGTCGGTCTTTTTGTATTGATGGCGTCACCTACTCAGCGATCTCGACGCCTGAGAGGTCGTTGAGAAGGAACTGATTGTTGCTGTTGTATCGCGTGAGGATGCCGGTGAGGTTGACCCTCTCGCCGACTAAGATGGCCTCGTCGATGGCGGTGTCGGCAAAGCGGGCATAGCCGCTCGTGCGCACCTGGAGATCGACGCCGTCCTTGTTGAAATACTGGCTCACGCTGTAGAATGCCGGAGAATAATTGGCTCTCTCATCCTCCGGAACAGCCCCGTCGAAACCGGTCAGCATATAACGCGCGAAACCTGTCTCGTTGATGGCCCAGGTGGTTATTCCGCAGGTCTCCCCGACATCTCCGAGATACAGGCTGTTGTCGCTGTCGTCATATATTATGGCAAAGACACGGTTGCCGTAGGTGAGACCCTCGACCTTCACATAGCGCCCGAGATTGGCGGCGTCGGTGATGCCTTCTTTAGCGTCTATCACCATCGGCTCCACCTTCCCGAGTTCGCCTCTGAAGATGTGAGTGTCGATGATGTACTGCTGGTCGATATAGGCCGTCTCGTAGTCCGGATCGGAAGAAGGATAGCCGAGCTGAATCATGCCCCGGTAGTTGCCGATGGCGAGGCCGTTGCAGTCGACATACACCCACTGCCCCATCTTGTACTCGTTGTAGAGGTTTCTGGTGCCCATCTTCAGCTCGATTCCGCCGGTTTCATCCTGAATGTACATCGTCCGGTAGAGATTGCCCTGCTGGTCGGATGACACAACCTGCGCCTTCACTATCCTGTTCCCAATGGTAGTGACCGGAGAGTTCTGATACATGGCCTTGAGGTCGGCGATGGTGATGAAATCCCGACCGTCGAAATCCTCGTCGGTGTACACCTTGAAAGGCTCGGGTTCATCGTAATTCACCGGAGGGAACTCATCGCACGAGACCATCGAAATGCCGGCGGCCAGAACCGCGGCATAGAGAGTGATATGTTTCAATATGTTCTTCATCTGTCTTCTTTTTTATCAGATTGTCCAAAATCCGCGATGTCCGTAGACCGGTCAGAAGCGGAAATACAGATTGAGCATGTAGTTGACTCCGCTCATGTAGAAATACTTGGGATCAAACCTGTAGTATCTCTCCTCATTGGCGCTGTCGATCAGTCGGGTCTGCTCATAGCCGCCGGTCTTCACATTGCGGTTGTTGAGTATGTTCTTGACCTCGAGAGAGAAGCCGAAGTTGTACTTCCTCTGGATGTACCACGACTTGCCGATGCTCGCGTTGAGAAGGACGGCGGCATCAAACTTTTCCTGAGCCGCCATGTACTCGATCTCCTCCGGAGAAGCGTATCCGTCCGGACCGCCGACGGCGAGAGATGTCCTGTAGAGCGGGTTCATGTCCAGATAAGCCTTGTCAAAGTAGTTGGCGTTGAGCTCGAAGAACCAGTATGACGGCGTGCGGTAGTTCAGGCCGAGGCTCGCAGCAAGCTGCGGAGTGCTCGGCACATAGTGCTTCTGATCCTTCTCCACTATGTAGTTGCCCTCATCGTCAAGCAGATATGCTCCGTCCTGATCCTTCGCATAGATCGGATGGCTCATCCAGTAAGGCACCAGGGCGTTGTCAAACACGACCTCCGCGCTGTTGTCCACAGTCTGGGTCATGTACGGATTGGAAGTGTAGACATATTCACCCCAGCTCAGCACACCCTGCAGAGAGAGGCCGGTGACAGGAAGAGGAATCTTGAAGCCGAGCTCGACTCCCATGTGCCTCTGGTCAATGCCGCTCATCGCGAAGTTGGTGTAGGAGTTCTGCGCGTCGTCATAGAAGCTCATCACGTCCGTCTGGTCGTTGATCTTTGTGTAGAATCCGGTCACGCGCAGGTCATAGCCGTTGTTGCTGTAGGTGTAGTTGAGATCTGCGGAGAAGGTCTTGGTAGTCGTCAGGTTCGGGATGATGGTATTTCTCGTCCTCGGAGACACGAAGGCCTGAGTGAAGGTAGGAGCGTCATTGAAGTATCCCACGTTGGCATAGAGCCTGTGTCCGCCGGTGAAGAACCAGCCGAAGCCGCCCTTTACTGACCATGTGAAGAAGTCCACCACCTCGGAACGGCCCTTGGAAGTGATCACGTTGCCCTGGCTGTCGTAGGAAGTGAGCAGATCACCGGTCACAGGGCTGAAGATCTCCTGGCCATTGTCGTCCAGACCGGCGAAGAGACCCTTTCTCACGAGGCCTTCCCTCCAGAAGCGCGTGTAGCCGCCCTCAGCTGCGACATAGCCGCTGAACGAGCCCACTTTGAAGTCGCCGTTGGCCCAGATGCCGCCCTTGCGCACATTGGCATAATAGTCATAGCCATACTTGTCGCCAGCGTAAAGAGTGCTGGCCGAGCCATATAAGAGATAATGGTCGAGATCGTTCTGAATCTTAGCCGGGTCAGAGGCGTAGTCACGCTCGGCGAACTGGTCTATATTGATATAGTAGTCACCGCCGAGGAGGTCGTCTATCACCTTATAGTATTCAGTCTTGTTCCACTTGTAGCTGATGCCGCCGGTGAGAGTGAACCAGTCTGACGCCGTCCACTTGACGCTGGCGTTGAGATTGAGGTCGTTCTGGTCGGTGCGGCGCTCCTCGATCACATACTTGGAGCGTGCTCCGATATCGGTGTGGTTGCTGTTGTTGATGCTGTAGAGCCTGTCCCAGTTGATGTGCTGAGTGTTGTTGATGTTGTATCTCCATGCCTCAGTGGCCCATCCTGCCTTGCTCGCGTCAAGTCTGTCATAGTCAGGATTGTCCATGTAGAAGTAGCTCGGGAGATAGCGGTAGTAGTCCGGTCTCGGGTCCTGAGAGTCGTACCAGTCGAGGGCAGTGTAGCCGTTCTTTCCGGTGCGGTAGAGGACCGTGGCAGTGGCCTCGAGATTCTCCAGCGGCTTCACGGTGTACTTGAGGAGCATCACAGGCTCATGCGTCTTGCGCACGCGGGCGTTACGCATCTTGCCGTTCTGATAACCCCAGTTGGAGTTGTAGGTGTTGCTGCCCACGAGGTCGTACACCTCCTGGGTGGAGGCGTTCTGCGCTCCGCGATGTCCCGGAGTGGCGAAGGTCATGAAGCCGAGCTTGTGCATGTCCCCAAACTTCTTCTCCACGCCTGCGTAATATGCGAAAGACCTGTAGTAGACACCCTCGACCCAGTCGTTTCCGCCGACTCTGGCCGACACGTTGAACGCGTAGGACCAGCCGTTGTCAAGCTCGCCGGAAGCGTAGCTCGCCATGGCGCGGAGTCTATAGAGGGCGCTGTTGGTCAGGAGGCTGAATCTCCAGCCCGGTCTCACCGAGGAAGGAGTCGCGAGGATGTTGGTCACGCCGTTGTAGCCGCCGAAGCCGTAGTCAGAAGGCTCCACGCCGATGGTGGTCTCCTTGCTTCTCATGGCCTCATTGAGTCCGCTCCAGAGCGACCACGGAGTGTAGCCCGTGAGGGCGTCATTCATTCTCACGCCGCTGAGGTACACGTCCTGAGTCTCGCTGTTGTAACCCCTGTTCTTGAATCGCACTGAGCTGAAGTCGTAGCCCGCGATGTTGGAATACACGTCGTTTCCATAGAGGATGGAAGGAGAGTCGTCATAGCCTGAGCCGTCCATGTCAAACTCGGCGAAATTGGAGTCGTCGAGGTCCGAGACGGTCTGAGACGAGACGAGGGAGACGAAGATGAGATCCTTCACGAATCCCTCGACGGTCACGTTGACCACCGACTCCACGAATCCCGGAGCCGACACCTTCATCCTGTAGATGCCGTTCGGCAGATCTTCAAAGCGGAAATAACCGTCTTCACCGGCATTCGCCGTAAGGACGAGGGTCTCGCCGCGATAGAGGCTCATGGCCGCATTCGCCACTGGAAGCCTTCCGCTGCGGTTGACGACCGTGCCCTCGACTCCGCCCTTGTCGTCCAGCGCGGGGCGTTCATGCCATTCGATCCTGCCTCCGTAGGTCTTCTTGTCCTGCGCCTGAGCCAGCGCGGCAAGAGGAAGCGTGAAGATGGCCACCAAAAGGATTGACAATAATTTTCTGTTCATATCAGAATTAAAGGATTAAGTTACTTTTCAAGCACTATGTAGGTCGGGAAATGATCGCTGTAGCCGCCGATGAACGAGCCATTGGAAAACGTCCTGAACGGAGTGCCCTTGTACTGGCCCGTCTGGGTGATCATGAACTGCTTTTTGTAGACCACCCCGTAAAAGCCCTTCTTGCCCACAGGCCGGATCTTCAGACCGCCGTCCGGCGCGTTGAGAAGCGCCTCGTTTACCATAATGATGTCGTAGATGTTCCATGTGCCCTGATAGGCGAGAGAGCCGTAGCCTGCCTTCAGCATGGACAGGAAAGGAGAGAAGAAGTCGCTCTTGCCGACGTCCTGCGGATTTTCCTTGCCGTGCATGAATTCGGTCATGCTCCTGTCGGTAGGATTGTCGTTCATGTCGCCCATCACTATGATCTTGATGCCCGGATGCTTCTCCATCATCGTGCAGGCATGCTCATAGATGATCTCCGCACCCCTGCTGCGCAGATCCCATCCCTTGCCGCCGATGCGTGACGGCAGATGTGCCACATACACCGCAAACTCCTCTCCGTCAAGCAGGCCGTGAACCATCAGTATGTCCCTTGTCTTGAACTTCACCCTGTCCGGGCCGTCCATCGCGAACTCTATCCTGGAGCTGTTGAAGTCGAACGGAATGGACTCGCTGTCGATAAACTCGAAATTGTCCGGCCTGTAGAGAAGAGCCACATCCACTCCCCTCGTGTCCGGGCCGTCATAATGCACTATCTGATAATTGGCCGCAGCGATCTCCGGCTGGCTCACCAGATCCTCCAGCACGAGACGGTTCTCCACCTCGCTGACACCCAGAAGAGTGTGGAAGCGGCCATTGGTCTGCGCCATCGACTTTATCACGGTGGCCATGTTGTGAAGCTTCTTCTGATACTTCACTTCAGTCCACTGGTTTGCCCCGTCCGGAAGAAACTCCGCATCGTTCTTGGCGGGATCATCGTAGGTGTCGAACAGGTTTTCAAGATTGTAGAATCCCGCCACGAAAATCTTGCGGGACCTGTCCGTCTGCGCCGAAAGCAGAGATGCCGTCAGCACAATCAGGAGAATCACATTCAGAATCTTTTTCATTTCTTGGATTTTCAGTAAATATCGGATTGACTGGATATCAGCCGCAGTGAAAATGAATGCGCGTCACCACCACCAGCTCACTGCGGAAGGCCGCTGCGCCTCAACCCTCGAGGCCGCCGTCTCCCCTATCGCGTCAGGCAGGTTGACAAAGAAGTCTATGCCGGTCATCTCTTCGAGCTCGTCGATCGACATGGACATCTCCGCAGTCACATGAGCCTCGGAATAACCCCTGTGCTCCAGATAGAACGCCGCCCCGGCATAGCCTGAATAGCCTATCGTGGAGCTTCTGCTGTAGCGCAACAGAGCCTTGAAATAGCCCACAGGCACTGTGACGGCCTTTCCGTCATTGTCATAGGCGACGTCGGTGCTGCCCTCGGTGACACACCCCGTCACGACATAGAGCGTGTCGGACGACCTCGCCCACGAACGCACCGATCCCTCAAGATCCGCCCAGATCTGCCCGTTGAGTTCACCGAGCTGAGGAGTCATGTTGGTAAAATAGAAAGTCTGCACATTGGCGTCATACTGGAGCCTGTCAGCGGATGCGATCTGATGCCCCCGCTGATAGCCGCCGCGATATCCGCCGTAGAGTCTCGGCTGGTCCTCTTCAGGGATCAACGGGTCATAGCCCCATCTGTCTGTCCTGTCTCCCGTGCCTATCGACCAGGCGTTGAGAGGATAGGCCACCCACTGAGCGACAAGGTTCTCCCTGTCCCAATACAATGAGTAATTTCTCGTCGGAATCCTGCCTATGGTCATCGGATGCGAAACGAAAGTCTTGCCGTCATCGGCGCTCATCGCCGGAAGCTCCATCCACACGGGCACTGCCTCCGGCTCGTCAGGGTCTGGATCAGGATCAGGGCGTTCCTCCTGGACACCACTCTGCTCAAAGGTACAGCTCGCGTCCTGCCCTCCGCTCGTCAGGATTATCATCAGCGACCTTGAATCAGACGACTCATTGGCCTCATAGCTCAACACCACTCTGTTCGTGTTTCCCGAGCCCTGAGTCTCGCTCAGCTCGGCCCAGTCCACAGGTCCCGCCTCGGAATACAGGCTGAGCACCCACGGCCCGGACGCAATCACGGACACGATATGGCTGCCGGACGCGCTGCTTACCTGAGTCCTCGCCACAGACACCGAGATTTCAGTCTCCTGACCGCTCTCGCAGGCACTGAGGAAAAGCAGACCGACGCACAGAGACGACAATATCCTGATGAACTTTATACGTTTACAATCAGACATTTCAAACAAACGTCAAAAACTTCTAAAAATGCCTTCGGCACTTGTGCATGACCTCATCGCCATGCCTTACAAAGAATCAAAAGGGGAGCCTCATGACGAGGCTTCCCCCTGTTGAATTTATTAAAGAATGTTTCTATTCCCAGACAACATCTACCTGATCAAGATACATCGCGCCGCTATGAGATCTGATGCCGATGTACTCGTAATCACCAGAAATCTCGAAAGTAGTTTCGCCATACGCCAGAGAGCCGATCATAGTACCTTTCTGAGAACCTGTATCATACAACTCAGTGGCACTGGTGTACGCCTCGTTGCTGACATATATGTCAAGCTGTCTGGCCGAACTTGTATTCGAATTCCATGTCACGACAACCCTGCGGACCTTTCCGCCTGATGTGGTGGTCACGATTCCGCAGTCGCTGCCAGATGACCTCATCTGAATGGCTCCGTACTGAGTAGCGGTCTTTCCGGCGTAAACTGCTGGCGAAGTAACCGAAACACCGGAAAATTCAGTGTATTGAGTAACGGTGGCAGGGAAAAGATCAGCCGTAAGGACATCTGTAACCGCCTCACCAGGTGCTGAGGCACCGGACTGAGTGACGGCCAGGGTCTTGCTCTCTGAGCCGTAGCGGACGGTGATCGTAGCGGCCCTGCTGTCGGAAGAAGTATTCTCGGTGTAGGTGACGGTCACTGTGCCGTTGTCCGATCCTGACGTAGGGGCTACAGAGAAGTTTGTGTCGTCAGATGAAGACACTGTCCAGTCTGTGTTGGAAGTGATGTCGAAGGTGAATGAGCCCGCTGCGGAAGAAACCGACTTGGTCTCGTCCGAAATGTTGAGATAAGGCTCGTCAGATGCAGTCACTGATACAGGGAGCACATACAGGAAGCTTGAGCTGTGGCTTACATAGTATCCAGTCATCACTACCTGCTGACCGACAACAGAATCAATATTCAGGGACGGATCAGCATAGTAGACTGAACCTGTGCGGCTTGCGCCCGCTATGTCGAAATTGTAGTAATTTCCTGACTTGGTGATTACTCCGGTCCAAGTGACATAAGTGATGAGACCTGAAGTAATGGCGTTTTCATTTCCGTTGAGCTCAACCGGATCCGGATATACGGCTTCTCCGCTCGTGACGTCGCTTACGGAAGGAGAAGCGATCTGAGCCTGATTGTTATATGTGCCTTTCGTTCCGGAGACTGTGGCATAGCTGCCGATCTCCACCAGGTCTACAATCGGCGTATTAGTGCCGCCATAGACAAAGAGGTTGCCAGTCTCATCGCTGATGACGAAGCCGTTGGTGCTCTTTGCCATCACCTGTCCTTTGACAGCGACAGGAGTATCATCTGCTGCGACGACAACTTGTGCTATTGTCATTTCATCGCCCGGCTCTTCTCCACCGCCGATCGGGCCTCCCTGTGAGAAGTCGATGCTGGTGCCGGCAGTCTCAGAAGGCACGAGTGAGAGGTCGTCGATACGATATGCACTTGCCACGCTTGCCGTGAAGTGGATATAGAGCGAAGTCGTGCCTGAAGGGAGAGTGAAAGTAGATGACGCAAGATCCCATGTGCCATCCTTGAAGCCCTCAGGGAAAGCATACTCAATCTCAACCCACTTGGTCCCGTCATTGCTCAGATATACCTTGAACTCGTCAGGGCTGAACATGCTGTCTTGATTCTGAAGATATTTTTCAGATCCGAAAGACAGAGTATAATTGGCAGTAGTTCCGTCAAGCGTTATGTTGTTCACGCGGAAATATGCGTTGTCCTGACCGAAGAAGATGTTGTTCATTCCGGATCCGTCATAATCCGAATGCTGGTCAGATGAGCCAGATGTACGCACTGAAGTGTTGTAGCCGCTGAATGTCACGGTAGAAGCTCCAGTACCCTGGTCATTTCTGCATCCGTCGAAGCTGTCAGCGTAAGGCCAGCCGTTGCTATTCTGGGCTGCCTCCTTATCGAAGTCGTTGAAATATACTGCGTCATCTGGAACAGGAGTAGGCTCGTCTCCGCCTCCGATAGCTCCGCCCTGTGAGAAGTCGATCTCTGTACCCGCCTCGGTAGAGACTGCGAGAGTAAGGTCGTCAAGTCTGTGGGCGCTGCCCAGATCTGATGAGAAGTAGAGGTAGAGAGCAGTCGTGCCTTCAGGAACGGTGAATGTAGTGGATGCGAGATCCCAGCGTCCATTCTTGAATCCGTCAGGGAAGGCGTAGGAAAGCTCTACCCACCTTTCGCCGTTGTCGCTCACATATACATGGAACTCTTCAGGATTGAAGGTATTATCCTCAGCATCATAAACATATCTCTCAGTACCGAAAGAGAGGGTGTAGTTGAGGCTGCCCTCGCGAACGGCGATGTTGTTCACCTGGAAATGAGCGCTTGAACCGAACATGAGGTTGTTCACTCCGGAGCCTTTATAATCCGAATGGTTGCCGTCGGACTGACTGTTGTTTCTTGCCGACATTGCGGAGAAGTCATACTCCACCGCGTCAATGCCCGAGCCTGTCTCGTTGTGCCAGCCCTCGAACTGGTCGAGATACGGCCATCTGTCGCCGGTGGTGCCGTATGTCTGGGTGGCGGCCTCCTTATCGAAGTCGTTGTGATAGACATAGGTATCCTCGATGGAGCCTGCCGCTCCGGTCTGGGAGACCTCGAGCTTGGTAGAAACGGTCGAAGTGGAGAATGTGATGGTAGCGGTGCGTGTTACGCCGTCATTCTGTCCGCCAGCATAGATCGTGATCTCCTGCGGTTCTGCCGATGCCGAGCCACTTGCAGGAGAGACTACCACCCATTCAGCATCCGCGGTAGCCGTCCAGTCTCTCGTAGAGGTGAGAGATGCTGTCTGCGCATTGTCTGCCCCCCCCGCTACAGGAAAAGCGGGAAGTGTAGTAGGGTTAATGGAGATCGAGGGTGTCCCCGGATCTTCCAGCTCATCTTTTTTACATCCTGCGAGCAGAGCCGCGGATGCAAGTCCGAGCAACAATAAATTTCTGAGTTTCATAGCATCAAATATTAAGATACGACATATTTGCGTCAGAAAAATTAAAATTTCGCGCGATTTCCGCGCCATTGCTTTAAGTCTGAACCGCAAATATATGCAAATAAACCTCGCAAACCAACTTAGCGTCGAATTAAATTTCAGTTACGTCACGCGATTCAGGCTCGTCTTCAGGCTCTTACTCAAGGCCTCGCGCCCTGAGCAGAGCGTGCGGGTCAGGCTCTGCCCCCCGGAAACGGCGGTAGAGGGTCATCGGATCCTCGCTTCCGCCCTTTTCAAGGATGTTGCGGCGGTAGGACATGGATACATTTCTGTTGAATATGCCCTTCGACTTGAAGAGCTCGAAGGCGTCCTTGTCCAGCACCTCGGCCCAGAGATAGCTGTAGTACCCTGCGCTGTAGCCGCCTGTGAAGGTGTGATTGAAATAGGTCGTGCGATAGCGCGGGATGATCTCGTCGATGAGTCCGGCCTGAGCCATGACGTATGCCTCGAACTTAAGCGGGTCGATGACTCTCAGCTCCTGCGAGCTGCCGAGGCTCTGCGGCCTGCCGGCCACCACGAGAGAGCCTGACTTGGCGCCTTCCGGAGCAGGCTGCTCAGATGCGAACGGACAGTCTGAAGGCACATACACCGAGGTCAGCTCATGCCAGCGCATGTCCAGAATGGCGGCGGCGGTGAGCTCTGTCGTCATGAAGCCCTGATTGAAGGTGCCCGCAGCGCGGATCTTGGCCACGAGAGAGTCCGGAATGACCTCTCCGGTCTCATAGTGACGGGCGTACATGGCAAGAACCTCCGGCTGCAGAGCCCAGTTCTCGTTGAGCTGTGACGGGAGCTCCACGAAGTCGCGGGCTACGCTGGTGCCGCTCACGTCCTTGTAGGTGCAGCGGCTCAGAAGGCCGTGGAGGGCGTGGCCGAACTCATGGAACATCGTGGCCGCCTCGTCAAGGGTCAGCAGGGACGGATGTCCGGCAGTCGGCTTGGTGAAGTTGCCCACATTTACTATTATAGGTCTGATGTCCTCCCCTTTCGGAGAGATCTGCTGATTGCGAAAGTTATTCATCCACGCTCCGCCTCTCTTGGTCGGACGGGGATAATAGTCGGTCAGGAGGATGCCGACGAGGGAGCCGTCGGAGTCGGTGACTTTGAAACCCTCCATGTCAGGATGATAGGAAGGTATGCTGTCCAGCTTCTCAAATTCGAGTCCGTAAAGTCTGCGGGCGGTCTCGAACACGCCCTCGCGTACGTTCTCCATCTTGAAGTACGGCTTGATCAGACTCTCGTCAAGGTCGTAGTCGCGCCTGCGCACTCTCTCGGCGTAGTATGCCCAGTCCCACGGACGGATCACTGCCGAGCTGTCGTCGGCGATGAGACCTGCCTCGGCGTCCTCGCTCATGATCTCCTGCATGGCGACAATCTCGCTCCTTGCCTTGTCCACGGCCGGAGTGAAGATGCCGTCGAGGAAGACGTCGACTGTGGCGGCGTCATGGGCCATCTTGTCGGAGAGGATGAAGTCGGCCGGGGTGTCATAGCCGAGGAGCTGAGCCTTCTCTATCCTGAGCTTCATTATCTCGATGACAGTGGCGCCGTTGTCGGCGGAATTGCCCTGGCAGCCTCGGGTCGAATATGCCGTGAACATCTTTTCGCGGAGGTCGCGTCTCGCGCTGTAGGTCATGAACGGCACATAGCTCGGGTTGTGGAGAGTGAAGAGCCACGGACCTCCCTCAGCCACTGAATCCGCGCCGGTGATCTTCATCGCGTCTCTTGCCGAGATGCCTGCCGCTGAAGCGTCCGCTGCCGCCGCCGAAATTACTGACTGAGGCAGACCGGCGAGCTCGGCGGAGTCGGTGAGGACGAGGCGGAAGGAGTTGGTCTCGGAGAGGACGTTGTTGCCGAACTTCTGCTCCAGAGAGGCGAGACTCCTGTTGATCTCCCTCATACGCTCCTGCCCGGCGGCGTCAAGGGCTATTCCGTTGTTTACGAACGACCTGTAGAGCTTCTCCAGCACCGCGTTCTGCTCTGCGGTGAGCCCGAGAGAAGAGCGGGTGTCATAAAGCTCCCTGACGCGGCTGAAGAAATACGGGTTCATGAAGATGTTGTCGTTGTGCTCTGTGAGCATCGGCAGAGCCTCCTCCACCACAGCCTGCATCGCCGGAGTGGCGTCCGACTCGGAAAGATTGAAGAGGACTCCGGTCACCTTGTCGAGAAGGGCGCCCGAACGCTCGTAAGCTGCGACCGTGTTCTCGAAGGTCGGCTTGTCGTCCTTGGCTATGATGGCGTCTATCTCCGCTTCCTGCCTGTGGATGCCGGCCTCTATGGCCTCGATGTAGTCTTTCTCCTGTATCTTCTCAAACGGAGGAATCCCGTATGGGGTGTCCCACTCCGAAAAGAACGGATTGGTCCTGTTGCAGGCAGCCGTTCCCATTGCTAATGACATTGCAGTTGACATGAACAAAAACACTTTTGCCAGTCCCCGTACACGGGGCTCAAACGGTTCTGATCTCATGATGATAAGGTTTATAGTACACGCGGAGGGAAAGCGGCGGACATTCCGTCCGCCCGCATTTCCCGCCGCAAATATAATTCATTCTGCGGAACTGCCGACTTCGCTCTGTGCGGCGGCCGCCTCTGCCGGAACATAGGAATTCCATGAGGACATCTCCCCGACAGACTTGCGCACCTTGCCGCGTGTCGGGGCATCCGGATAGCCGAGAGAGATGAGCAGAGGGATGCGCCTCGACCTCGGCACTCCGAGCAGCGAAGCCACCTTCTTCTCGTCAAACCAGCCCATTATGCAGGTGCCCAGCCCGAGATCCGCCGCCTGCAGACAGAAGTGCTCCACCGCCATGCCCAGATCCATCATGCTGTAGTCCTTGCTCTTGAGCATGCTGCCTATCTTTGCAGTGGCGTTCATCTTCTCGAGCACCACGGCCACGATGACGGGAGCCTGACGGGCAAATCCGTTCATACCCAACCCTGCGGCGGCATCCGCGAGATCCCCGAGCAGGCTTCTCGAATCGACGACTACAAATCTCCACGGCTGCGAGTTGCAGGCCGACGGGGCAAGTCTCGCCGCCTCAAGGCATTGCATGATCTTTTCTTTCTCCACAGGCTGAGGACGGTATTTCCTGTCGCTCTGCCTGATCTTCACCAGTTCTCCAAAATCCATATCCGAAGGCCGTCTACAGCGACGACATATTCATTTCATTCGTTATTATCTTTCCTTCAGGCGTGTAGGCGAAGCGCATCCTGTCCTCGTATGCCTTCTCCACCTTTCCGCGCACTATCTTCATGGTGCTGTTGACCATGTGATTCTGCTCGGTGAACGGCTCCGGGAGCACGCAGACCGCCGCCGGAAGCCATCTCTCAGGGAATGCGCCGAAATTGACGCCGCCCTTGCGGTATGAGTTGATCTCGTCCTGCAGCTTCTCCAGCATCAGCTTCTTCGCTTCGGCGCTGTCCGGAGCGAGGGCAGGCGCAGCCTCCTTGACGTATGCCTTAAGCGCCTCCTTATTCGGCACGAGAAGGGCTATAGTATAAGGGTCCTGACTGTTGTGCAGCACCATCTGGTCGATGTATTTCGAGTTCTCCACCATCGACTCCTCTATGCCCTCAGGGCTGTATTTCTCTCCGTCCGCACTGATGAGCAGCGACTTGAAGCGGCCCACGACATAGAGAAAGTCCTTGTCGCGCATATAGCCCATGTCGCCGGTGTGTAGCCAGCCGTCCACGACTGTCTCTGCGGTAGCCTTCGGATTTTTCCAGTATCCGGCCATGACGTTCTCGCCTCTGATGACGATCTCTCCCTTCTCTCCGTATGGAAGGGACTTGCCGTCGGCGTCGCAGATCTTGATGTCCATAGGCTTGACCACGCAGCCGGAAGAGCCGAGGATATGCCTTGCAGGAGCATTCGCCGAAATGATCGGCGTAGCCTCGGAAAGTCCGTAGCCCTGATACATCGGGATGCCGATGGCGTAGTAGTAGCGCTGCAGGTCGATGTCCAGCAGGGCTCCTCCGCCCACAAAAAACTTCATCTGCCCGCCGAGGGCCTGACGGACGCTCTTGAATATCAGCCTGTCGAAGAGGGCGAGCAGAGGCTTTTTCCAGCACTGGGCGATTCCCCCCTTGTTGTAGCCTTCCTTATTATATGATATGGCCATGTCCAGCGCGAAATGGTAGAGCTTCTCCACCTTCGGCCCCTTGGCCTTGACCCCCGCCTCGATGTTCTTCTTGAAGTTCTTTGCGAGAGCCGGAACGCTCAGCATCACGGTAGGCTTCAGCTCATTGATGCTCATCGGTATGTTTCTCAGCGCCTCCATCGGTGTCCTTCCGGCAGGCACGGTTCCTATGGACGCTCCGTATGACATCATCGTGTAGAAGCCGGCGACATGGGCGAAGCAGTGGTCCAGAGGGAGGATGATGAGCATCCTGTCCTCAGGCGTGACTCCGATGACGGACTGGGCCTGCTCCACATTGGCGGTGTAGTTCCTGTGCGTGAGCAGGATGCCCTTAGGGTCGGCTGTGGTGCCTGAGGTATAGCTGATGTTGGCGTAGTCGTCCGGACCGACGGACTCATATCTCTGACGGAACAGATCCCCGTTGTCGCGCAGGAAGTCGTCCCCCATCTTCCGTATCTCGGAGATCGGCATCTCCTTCTCCTGATACTCAGGCAGATCGTCCAGCACGATGACTTTCTCTACGAGAGGAAGATCCGCAAGAATCCTGCGTATCTTCGGCAGCTGCTGCGCGGAGACCATCACATATTTCGAGTCGGAATGTCTGATCCTGAACAGCAGGTCATTGCTTTCCTCGAGCTTGATGGAGAGAGGCACGTTGACCGCTCCGGCGTAGAGTATGCCGAGCTCGCCGAGCACCCAGAGATTGCGTCCTTCCGAGAGGAGAGACACCTTCTCGCCCTTCTGCACCCCGAGGGCCATAAGTCCCGCCCCTATGCGGTAAGCCTCCCTGCGCGTCTGCTCAAATGTGGTCGGTGTCCATTCCTTCCCCTTCTTTTCCCACAGAAAGACATTTCCGGAATAGAGTCCGACATATTTTTCGACGAACTGAATGATCGTCAGGCGCGGCGTCTGTGCGCCATTTTCTTTTGAATCCATTTGAATATCGGTTATCAGTGTGTTATTGCTCCGCCGAGGAGAAGAGGCCGAAAAGCTCTGCGTCGATGCGGTCGGTGACTGACTGGAAGTCCTCAGGCCTGTTGCCGAACTTCACCTTGTCCACGTCCACCACCAGAAGCCTGTGGTCATAAGCCTCTATCCATGCCTCATAACGCTCGTTGAGCCCCGTGAGATAGTCTATCCTTATGCTCTTCTCATATTCCCTGCCCCTCTTCTGTATCTGGTTGACGAGATTCGGGATAGAGGAGCGCAGGTAGATGAGCAGGTCGGGAGGATTGACCAGAGACATCATGAGGTCGAAGAGGTCGGAATAATTCTCGAAATCCCTCGTACTCATCAGCCCCATAGCATGGAGGTTCGGGGCGAAGATGCGGGCATCCTCATAGATTGTCCTGTCCTGGATGATGGCCGCGTCGGATTTTGAGATCTCGACGACATCCTTGAATCTCTTGTTCAGAAAATATATCTGGAGATTGAACGACCATCTCTCCATGTCCTCATAGAAATCCGCAAGATACGGATTGTAGTCCACTGATTCGAATCTCGGGGTCCACCCGTAATGGGAAGCAAGCATCTTGGTCAATGTCGTCTTGCCGCTTCCTATGTTGCCCGCTACAGCTATATGCATGATCTGTCGGTTGTTTGGTTGTCAATATATGATAATGTCCCGTCCGAAATGCCGCGAAGGCAAATCCGGACCGCTACAAAAGTACAAAAATATCGGCGACAGGAAACATCCCCCCGTTGTTTTCAATGGCATTTTGCCTACTTTTGCAAAATGCAGCGGCATTTGCCGTCATGAATCAGACCTCCGCCATCATGAATCAGACGTCAAAGCCCCATTACGAGATTCTCGACGGCCTCAGAGGAGTGGCCGCCGTTCTTGTGATGCTCTACCACATCGGGGAGGGATTTGCGACGAGCCCAGTCGACCAGAGCGTAAACCACGGCTACCTTGCCGTGGACTTCTTCTTCATCCTGTCCGGATTCGTGATAGGATACGCATACGATGACCGGTGGGATATAGGGCTGACAGTAAAAGACTTCCTCAGGCGGAGACTGATACGGCTCCACCCCATGGTCATCATGGGCGTCCTTCTCGCCTGGGTCTGTCTGAAATTCTACGACGAGCCTCTCCGCAGGCGTCTCTCCGGACGGGTCCGCCGCCACGCCTGACTGTCGGCACCGTCTGAAAAGAAAAATCCGTTACGGGCTCTCGGATTCGCCGATTTTGATTACTTTTGTCTGTTTGGCGGACGGAGGAGAATCTCCGCGCCGAGATGTGTCACGGATAATCATGGAGGCTGAAGGAATGCTTCACATAAAGAATTTCTATTTCAATGCCCTGCACGAGTGCTGCAGCGTCGCATGGGACGACTCGGGAGAATGCGTCGTCATCGACCCGGGCTTCTATACCCCTGAGGAAAGGGACGAGCTCAAACGCTTCATCGGAGAGAAGGGGCTTAAACCGGTGAGGATACTGCTGACTCATGCCCATTTCGACCATGTGTTCGGGCTGAAGGAGTGCGCCCAGATGCTCGGAGTGCCGGTCTGCATGGATCCGGCAGACAGGCCGACCCTCGAAAACGCAGGCTACTTCTGCACGATGTTCGGCTTCGACACCCCTGATGTGGACGTGCCCACTGAAGACATCCGCGACGGGGACGTCATAAGGTTCGGGAAGACGGAGCTTGAGGTGATTGCCACGCCGGGACATACGCCGGGCGGAGTATGCTTCTTCGACAGAGCCGACAAGATCCTCTTCAGCGGAGACACTCTCTTTGCCGGAAGCATCGGACGCACAGACCACCCCGGCGGAGACTATGACAGGCTGATGGAGAGCATTCTCACAAGACTGATGCCTCTCGACGGAGACGTGACGGTCATACCGGGCCACGGCCCGCGCACCACCATAGCGGACGAAAGCGCGAAAAATCCGTTCCTCCAGCCGTACAATGACCCATACGAGGACGACCCGGACGCAGAAGGCATCGTCCCGGACACGGACTCCGGACTCGGCGGTAACGCCGGCCTTAGCGGGAACATCGGAGAAGGAGAAGAGCGAGAGGCCTGACATGGACGGGAAAAAGGAATACATAGACATCGCCGGGGCGAACGTCCACAACCTGAAGAACGTGTCACTGTCCATCCCGAGAAACGAATTTGTCGTGATAACGGGACTCAGCGGCAGCGGAAAGTCGTCGCTTGCGTTCGACACGATATATGCCGAGGGCCAGAGGCGGTACATGGACACCCTGTCTGCCTACGCCAAGCAGTTCATGGGCATTCTGGAGAAGCCGGACGTAGAGAGCATCACGGGGCTGAGTCCGATAATAGCCATCGAACAGAAGACCACCGGCAACAACCCGCGCTCGACAGTAGGCACAATAACAGAGATCTACGACTTTCTGAGGCTTCTCTTCGCCAAGGCCTCCACGGCATATTCCCCCGAAACGGGCAAGCCGATGGTCCGATACACGGACGAGCAGATAGTGTCCCTGATCATGGACAATTACAATGACAGGAAATGCCTGCTCCTGGCCCCTCTCGTCAAAGGCCGCAAGGGACATTACAAGGAGCTCTTCGACCAGCTGCGGCGCAGGGGCTACACCCAGGCCAGGATAGACTCCGAGATACGCGACCTCGCCACGGTCACGGCGCTGGACAGATACAGGCCGCACTTCATCGAGCTCGTCGTGGACAAGCTCAAGCCCACGGCAAGAGACCTCAAGAGGATAAAGGACTCGGTGTACACTGCCCTCAACCTCGGGAAAGGCTCTCTGGCCGTACTGGACACCGAGACGGGAGAGCTCAGGCACTATTCGAAGCATCTGGTGTGCCCAGACACAGGCCTGTCGCTCGCCGAGCCCGCCCCGCACTCCTTCTCATTCAATTCCCCACAGGGCTACTGCCCGCACTGCAAGGGACTGGGAATGATCGTGGACGTCAACATTGACACAATCATCCCGGACAGAAAGATATCCATCGCCGACGGGGGCATTCAGCCGCTGGGCAAGATGCGGCAGACGCGCAAATTCGACATGGTACGCTCAATAGCCCGAAAATACGGCTTTTCTCTTCACGACCCGATTGAAGAACTCGGAGACGACATCATTTCCCTCCTCGTGTTCGGTTCGGACGAACTGTTCCGCATAGGCGAAGGGACATCCTCCGAGATGGTGTCATACCCGGGCATCGTCGACGACATCTCGGACAAGATCGTTTGTCCCGTATGCCACGGCACGAGGCTAAATAAGGAAACGACTTATTTCAAGATAGACGGGAAATGCATCAGCGAGGTGTCCGCAATGGAAATCTCGGATCTGAAGAAATGGCTCGACTCGCTCGACGGCAAGCTGGGAGAGAAGGAGAAGCTCATAGCGAGAGACATCCTCAAGGAGCTCCGCGAAAGGGTGTCGTTTCTGCTCGACGTGGGGCTGGAGTATCTCTCGCTCGACCGGGCCACGGCCTCGCTCTCGGGAGGTGAAAGCCAGAGAATACGGCTCGCCACGCAGATAGGCTCCAAGCTCGTGAACGTGCTGTACATCCTTGACGAACCGAGCATCGGGCTGCACCAGAGGGACAACCGCAAGCTGATCGCCTCGCTGAAGAATCTGCGGGACGAGGGCAACTCCGTGATGGTGGTCGAGCACGATGCCGAGACAATGCTCTCCGCCGACTGGCTTGTCGACGTGGGTCCCGGCGCGGGAGAAAACGGAGGACGCATCTGTCTGAGCGCGCCTGTAGACCTGATACTCGGAGACGGCATCCGAAGCAGCGGCGAAAGCCGTCATGACGACGGACATGAGACCGACCCCAACGGAAGCGGCCGGTACGCCGCCGATGATGACCTGATGAAGCACTGCATCATCGGAGAATCCGTCACCCTCGACTACCTGACGGGAAAGAGGAAGATAGAGATTCCGGCCAGAAGAAGGATGGGCAACGGGCTTACTCTCGGAATCCGGGGAGCACGGGGAAACAATCTCAAGGACGTGAACATCGACCTGCCTCTGGGAATGTTCATAGGCATCAGCGGAGTGAGCGGAAGCGGCAAGTCCTCCCTCATCAACGAGACTCTGATGCCGATTCTGAAAAACAGATTCTACAACGCCAGACTGCAGCCGCTCCCATGCGACGGGATAGTAGGGACAGAAAACATAGACAAGCTCATAGAGATCGACCAGAGCCCGATAGGCAGGACACCGCGCAGCAATCCGGCCACGTTTACCGGCGTGTTCAACGACATCAGAAACCTCTTTGAGGCCACTCCAGACGCCAAAGTGCGAGGCTTCAAGGCCGGGAGATTCTCCTTCAACGTCCCGGGAGGCCGCTGCGAAGAATGCAAGGGAGCCGGCATCAAAGTGATAGAGATGAATTTCCTGCCTTCTGTCAACGTGACCTGCAGGGAATGCCGCGGACGCAGATACAAGGAAGACACTCTCGCCGTCAGATACAAGGGAAAGAACATCAGCGACGTGCTGGAGATGCCTATCAGCGAGGCCTATGAGTTCTTCAGCAGCATCCCTGCCATAAGCCAGAAGCTCAAGGCACTCGTCGACGTCGGTCTCGGCTATGTCAAGCTCGGCCAGTCCGCCGTGACACTGTCGGGAGGAGAGAGCCAGAGGATGAAGCTCGCCGCCGAACTCGCGAGAAAAAGCACCGGCAACACCCTCTACATCCTCGACGAGCCGACCACCGGACTGCATTTCGAGGACATAAAGATCCTGCTGGGAGTGCTTCAGCGCCTTGTGGACCAAGGAAATACCGTGATAATCATAGAACACAACCTCGATGTGCTCAAATCTGTCGACTACATTTTCGACATGGGGCCGGAAGGAGGCAGAAGAGGAGGACTCATTGTGACCCGGGGCACGCCTGAACAGCTGGCTGACGACCCTGCCTCGGTCACCGGCCCGTTCCTGAAGGAAATCTTCGAACAGGAGCGCCGGCTCACGGCCGACGGCAGATGACAGGGTCACGAAAGACGCCGACGGAAATGGAGAACAAGTAAAAAGACTGCAAGATGGAAGAGATAGACATTTATTGCGAAAACGACGCGAAACGGCATAAGGTGAAACTCGGCACACGGCTTTCCGAGCTTTCCGAAAAGATATGCGGCACCGTATTCGACAGCAAGAACAAGGTGGAACTTCCTGTGCTCGCGGCTCTGGTGGATCACCAGCTGAAGGAGCTGGAGTTCAAGATAGAGGTCACCCATCAGATAGAATTCATCGGCTACTGCCATCCGGACGGGCGCAGGACATACGTCAGATCGCTGTGCTTCGTGCTCCAGAACGCCGTCAGGGAACTTTATCCGGGCAAGGTTCTGGCAGTGGAATATTCACTCCCGAGCGGCCTGTACTGTGAGATCCGGGAGGCTGAGCCCAAAGAGGACGGGCATCCGGACATCCGCTATGTCTCCGACGGGGAGATAGCCACACTTAAGGCCAGAATGCAGGAAATCATTGACGCCGACCTCCCGTTCAGCAAGTGCAAGATGAATTTCGCGGAAGCAGAAAAGATCTTCATCGCGAACGGCCAGCCTGCCAAGGCGCAGCTCCTACGCTCGACGGGAAAGTTCATCTACAGCGTCTACGGGCTCGACGGGAAGGCCGACACATTCTATGGTCCGCTCGTGCCGTCTACAGGCTTCCTCAAGGTGTTTGACCTTGTGGGGTTCGGCAACGGCTTCTGCCTCCAGTATCCGGCGGAAGGCAACGTGTCCAAAGTGATGCCCGTCCAGAGGCAGTCAAAAATAGCGGCGGCTCTCAAGGAATATGCCGACTGGTGCTCCATAATGGACGTCAGGGGCGCAGGCTCGCTGAACAGGACGATAGCCGAAGGCGGTGCGGTAGGCCTTATCAATCTTGCGGAGGCCCTGCACGAGAGAAAATACGCCGAGATCGCCGACCAGATTTACGCCCGCAGGGACAAGATCAGGATAGTCTTCATAGCCGGACCTTCGAGCAGCGGCAAGACATCGTCTTCCAAAAGGCTCGCCATCCAGTGCAAAGTACTGGGGCTCAATCCAAAAGTAATCGAACTCGACAATTATTTCGTCGACCGTGAAGCCACGCCGAAGGACGAGAACGGCGAATACGATTTCGAGGCTCTCGGCGCAATGGATCTCGACTTCCTCAACACGCAGCTCAACTCGCTACTGTCGGGAGAGACCGTGGAGCTGCCGAGATTCGACTTCAAGGAAGGCAGAAGACATTTTGAAAAGGACTTCATGAAGCTGGAGGAGAACGACATCCTCATCATGGAAGGGATACACGCCCTTAATCCCGAGATGACCCCTGCCGTGGACAATTCGAGGATATTCAGGGTCTATGTCTCCGCCCTCACTTCTCTTCCGCTCGACGAGAACAACAACATCTCCACCTCCGACAACAGGCTTCTGCGCAGGATGGTGAGAGACAACCGCGTGAGGGGAATTACGCCTGAAAATACCATCATGAGATGGCACAGCGTGCGAAGGGGGGAGAACCGCAACATCTTCCCGTTCCAGGAAAACGCGGACGCGGTGTTCAACTCTGCCCTCATATTCGAGCTTCCTATGCTGAAATACTATGCCGAGCCGCTTCTGAGGCGCATTCCACCGCATTCTCCGGCCTACACGGAAGCCATCAGGCTGCTGAAGTTCCTCGAATATGTGACGTCGCTCTCCCCTGACGAGATAGCCGCCATCCCGCCGACCTCGATCATGCGTGAATTCATCGGCGGGCAGTCGCTTTAACATGAAAGACAGATATGGAATCCAAGACACTTCTCCGAAGCCTCTGCGCCTTCACTCTTGCGCTGGCGGCATCCCTGTTCGCAGGGATCAGCGCCGACGCCCAGGAATCCGCAACCTACATGCTCAAGCCGCACGACGTCCTCCCGCGCGGAGTCGACACCACCGGCTTCACCAAGATTTTCCTCGCCGGCACCATCGACATGGGCAACAGCCGCAACTGGCAGGCCGAGCTGATGGAATATTTCTCCGCAAAGGACGGCAGCTATGTGCTGTTCAACCCGAGACAGGGCAACTGGAACGGCGGGGCAAACGGCGAGATGGACTATCAGGTGAACTGGGAGCTTGACCATCTTGAGGAGGCGGACGTCATCATAATGTACATCATCGGCACGAGCAAGTCGCCGATCACCCTCCTTGAGATGGGGCTTTTCGCCAGATCTGGCAAGCTTCTGGTGGCCTGCGAGCCCGATTTCTATCGCCACGACAATGTGCGCATCACCTGCGCCTACTACGGCATCCCTCTCTACGACTCCCTCGACGCCCTCCTTGCCGCCCACGACTTCTGAGCCGGGTCATTCGGCAGAGAGACGGTTCTTCAGCCGTGCCCGGACGACCTCTATCACAGCGGGAAGGACAGAGATGAAGATGATCGCCACTATCAGAAGCTTGAGATTGTCCTGTACGAAAGGCCTGTCCCCGAAGAGATAGCCGGCATAGCAGAACACTGCCACCCAGAGAGCTCCGCCCACTGCGTTATATGCCATGAAGCGGCTGTAATGCATCTTGCCCATACCTGCCACGAACGGGGCGAAAGTACGTACGATAGGAATGAACCGCGCCAATACGATGGTCTTGCCCCCATATTTGCGATAGAACTCCTGCGTCTTCTCCAGATGGCTTCGCCTGAATATCCTTGAATCCGGATTGCTGAAAAGCTTTTCTCCGAAGAAATGCCCTATCATGTAATTGCATGAATCCCCGAGAAAGGCTGCGGCGAACACGATGAGCACAAGCAGATGTATGTCGAGCGGCATGCCTGGAAGAGCGGCTATCGCGCCCGCCACGAAGAGGAGAGAATCTCCCGGCAGAAACGGCGTCACGACAAGCCCGGTCTCACAGAAGATTATGAGAAAAAGAATCGCATAAGTCCAGAGATGATAGTTCTGGACGATGCTCACCATGTGCTGGTCAATGTGAAGAATAAAATCAATAAGAAATTCCATCTGTCGCAGGTATGATTTTCAAAATCTTTAACATCTGTCACTTTTTCCAGAAAGACCTTGTGAATATGACGAGAAAAGTGAACAGCTCGAGACGGCCGAGCATCATCACGAGCGAAAGGAATATCTTGCAGAAGCCGTTGAGAGAAGAGAAGTTGGACATCGGTCCAACCTCGCCGAATCCCGGTCCGACATTGCTCAGACATGTGATCACGGCACTGCTCGCGGTGACTATGTCAGTGAAGCACGACATCACGATGCTGCCTGCCATAAAGACGAACATGTACATGCAGAAGAAGCTCATCATGCTTCCGAGAAGCTCCGGCCGCACGCTGCGCCCGTTGTACTTGACGTTTATCACGCCGTTCGGATGAATAACCCTCTTGAGCTCGTTGAAGGAGTTTTTTGAGAGGAGAAGGAGACGGATGCACTTGATGCCTCCGGCAGTAGACCCGGCCGAGCCGCCTATGAAGAGCAGTATGAACAGCAGCATCTGCGCAACTGAAGGCCAATACAGATAGTCCGCCGAAGCAAATCCGGTAGTGGTCAGAAGCGTTACGACCTGAAAAAATGCGTCCCTTATGCTCTTTTCAAGTCCGGAATGACCTCCGAAATACAGGACGCCGGCTATGACGACGGACGTGAGCACGGTAATGGCCGTGTACAGCCTGAACTCTTCATCCTTGAAAAGCCTGAACGCCTTGCCCTTGAACAAAGAGTACAGCAGGGCGAAATTGGTCCCGGAGATGAACATGAAGAAAGTGATGACATACTGGATGTAAGGCGAATCCCAGTAGGCCAGACTGGCCGTCTTCGTGGAGTAGCCTCCGGTAGCGACACTTGCGAAGGAATGACACAGGGCGTCAAACAGACTCATCCCGCCGGCCATCAGCATCACGGTCTCAACCGCCGTGACAGAAGAATACATGATGACCATGCGCCTGGTCGTGGAGTAGAACGTGAACGAGAACTTGTCATGCATCGGGCCGGGCACTTCCGCCACATACAGATCCCTTCCCTCAATGCCGAGGCTCGGAAGTATCGCCAGAAGCATCACAACGATTCCCAGACCTCCAATCCACTGCGTGAGCGAACGCCAGAAAAGAGACGCGTGCGGCAGAGCCTCCACGTCATTGAGTATGGACGAGCCCGTCGTCGTAAAGCCGGACATGACTTCGAAAAAAGCATCCGGAAAAGACGGTATGGTGCCTCCCAGCATAAACGGAAGGCAGCCGAACAGAGTGAACAGAATCCAGATGACTGACACGATGAAATAGCCGTCACGCTTCGCGAGCACCCTGTCCCTGACCTTCACTGAAAAAATCAGGACACAGGCCACCGCGCAAGTCACGGCCGCAGAGATGAGGAAGGCTTCCGCGTCATTCTCCCCATACATGAACGCCATGCACATGCACAGAAACAGGGCCGCGCTCTCGACCAGAAGAAGCTTGCCGAGAATGTTGAGTATGAAACGTATGTTGATCATCTCACCGTCGTTTGCTTAACTCTCTGAAATTCATCCATCAATGTGCATCCGCCCGTGAAGGCTATTTCCTGAACATCCGCAGCACCTTCTTGACTGCCGACGGAAGTGCAAATATCACCACGTCATCCCCCGGCTCTATCCGCACGTCTCCCTTCGCGATTACCGCCTCTCCCCGGCGGATTATCCCGCCGACATTCGCATTGTCCGGAAAGTCAAGCTCCGCAAGAGTTCCCTTTGTGATCGCAGCGCCTTCCTCAACGGTCACCTCAAAGACCTCCGCCTCGGAAAAGGTGACGAACTTCAGGTGCTTCACATTGACGTTTATCGTGTAGCGGTATATATTGGCCGCCGCAATGAGCTTGGTGTTGATAAGCGTGCCTATGCCGAGATTCTCCGCGAGATCCGTATAGTCCAGATTCTCCACTTCGGCCACAGTCTTCTTTACACCGAGCTTCTTGGCGAGAAGGCAGGTGAGGATATTGGTCTCGGAGGAGCCCGTAAGACAGATGAAAGCGTCGGTATTGCGTATGCCCTCCTCCCTGAGCAGGGACAGATCCCGTCCGTCGCCGTTTATCACGAGAGTGGACTTGAGCTTGTCCGCCAGAACAAAGCATCTCTCCTTGTCCTTCTCTATCAGCTTGACATTATAGTGCTGCTCGAGCAGGGAAGCCGCTTTCGCTCCTATGCGCGACCCGCCGACAATGATGATGTCCTTTATCTCAAATTTCGACTTTCCGCAGATCGAGTACACCTCAGGGATATAGATCGGCTTTGTCACAAAGAACGCGAGATCGCCGTAGCGGAACGAGTCGTTTCCTCTCGGTATGATGGTCTGATCTCCCCTCTTGATGGCCACGACACGGAAATTGTCCGTTCCGTATTCCTGAGCCGTCTTTGCGAGGGTAAGATTCTGCACAGGGGCATTCTCCCAGATCTTTATCGCGAGAAGCTGAAGCCTTCCGTCAGAGAACTCGTGCTGCTGCCGCGTTCCCGCCAGCTTCAGGGCCGACACGATCTCCTCGGCGGCCAGACGCTCCGGATAGATCATGGAATCTATGCCTATGGTCCTCATGTATTCCAGATTGGCAGGCTCAAGATACTCGCTGTTGTTGACACGGGTGATGACATATCTTGCTCCGAGCCTCTTCGCGAGAATAGAGGAGGTGATGTTGCGGTCCTCTTCATGATTGACGGCGATAAACAGATCGCAGTCGCTCACACCGGCGTCCTCCAATGCGCCTACCGAGGTGCAGGAAGCCTCCTCGGACAGGATGTCGAGCTGCGCCTCCAGCTGTTCCAGCTTCTCATGGTCGCTGTCTATCAGCATTATGCTATGATTCTGTCTGCTAAGCATTTTGGCCAGATGAGTACCCACTTCTCCGGCTCCCGCTATGACTATCTTCATCGCTATACCATTAAAAACGAGCGGCAAAATAAGGCATTATATTCCAATATAGCAAGCCTGCCGGCAAAATTTGCCGTCTTCGCCGCGCACCGGACTATCTCCAGCGGACACGGCGGCAGACAGGCCGGAAGGCTGTCATTTCACCCTGATGGTGCGGCCTATCTTGAGAATGGTGTCCGGCGAGATGCCGTTGAGACGGCACAGGGCCGAGACTGTGGTGCCGTTGTTGGCGGCTATCCGGCCGAGAGTATCCCCCGACTTTATCGTATGATACCTCATGGCTGCCTTCTCCGCGTCTTCACGGCGGTCGTCCTCGGCATTCAGAATCTCATCCTCGAAATCCTGCTCATAGCTGCTGTACGGGCTGAAATACTTTTTCTTCAGCACAAAAAGACGGTACCTCAGATCCCCCGTCTCGAAATCTATGAGCCACTGCGGGTCGAAGGCGAAGCCGTTGTATCTCGTCTCGAAATGAAGATGCGGCCCTGTGGATCGGCCTGTGGAGCCTCCGTGGCCGATCACGTCCCCGGCATGAACCCAGTCCCCGGGCTTGACGCTGCGCCGGGACAGATGCCCGTAGAATGTCTCCAGCCCGTTCTGATGTCTGATGACCACCAGATTGCCATAGCCGCCAGCATATCGCGACACCCTGACTTCCCCGTCAAAGGCCGCATATACGGGAGATCCAGTCGCCAGAGGCAGGTCTACCCCCTGATGGCGACGTCCTCTGCGGATGCCGAACTTTCCGCGCGGATGCACCTCTCCGATGTACGGGCAGTGATACTGGCTGAGGCTGTCCACCACCCAAAGCGACCAGACGTCCTCAAGCGAGTCGAGTCCGACGCCGTAAGGATTGGTGCTGTATTCATCCCAATGCTCAGTGAAGACCTCCGACTGCATCATATAGCCGGCGTCCTTTATGTACTGCCACGTGTTGTCGCTGTAGAGCACAACCTTTATGTGCTCGTTGACCGTATCCAGAGTGTCCAGAGCCATCGCGTCCGTGTCCATCATGGACTTTACCGGCATCAGCGCCGGTCTCGGCACGATGAGCTCAGCCTCACGCCGAGTCAGAGGAAGCGTCCTCCGGCTCACGCTGAAGCCTCCGACGGTCTCCTCCCTGTCCTTCTCCGACTCCGACGAGCGGGAACTTTCCGTCTTCGCAGACGCCGCCATCGCAGAAAGAAGGAGAAATGCCGAAGACACCGCTGCGGCCACTGCTCTCATACTAACCATAAATATATTTTTCTGACTTAAAAAATCATGCGGCCGGCCTGCCTGAGCAGAATGACCGGCAAGGCAACGCGGACTGACCTCCAGCCGCTATGCTCCAAAATGTTCAGTCAGGATTTTCCTGACCTGAGCCACCTTGTCATCCAGAAGCTCCTGCGACGAAGCCTCGCAGATGAAGCGCAGATAAGGCTCGGTGTTGGACGGCCTGATGTTGAACCACCAGAGCGGGAACTCCACCCTGTAGCCGTCGAAGTCCATATAGGCCGTGGCCTTCTCCTGCGCCATGAAATAGTCGCGCACGGCGTCCATCGCGCCCTGCTTGTCCTCTATGCGGAAATTGATCTCACCCGAGCTGCGGTACTTCGCTATGCCGGCGATGAGCGCGCTGAGGCTGACGCCCCTGCGCTTCATCTCCGCCACGACATTGAGTATCAGTATCGAGGCGAGAAGACCGCTGTCCGAATAGAAGAAATCCCTGAAATAGTAGTGCCCGGCAAGCTCACCGCCATACACTCCGTCGAGCTCGCGGAGCTTGCGTGCCGCGAAGGCCCTTCCGACCTTCCAGGTGTGCATCTCAGCCCCCATAGGGACAAGATGCTCTCCCACCGCCTTTGAGCTCCTTATGTCCTGAAGCACGATGCCCTTCTCGCCCTTCTTTTCGAAGAACCAGTGACCCAGGACGGCTATCATCAGGTCCGGAGAGATGAACTGTCCGTTCTCGTCCGTAAACGTCACCCTGTCCGCGTCTCCGTCGTAGATCACTCCCACATCCGCCCCAGTCCTTCTGACGAGGGCGCTCAGAGCCTCCACATTCTCGGGAATGAGAGGATTGGGCTCGTGATTGGGAAATCTTCCGTCCATCTCTTCGAAGATGTACTCCGGAGCATCGCCGAAAATGTCCTTGGCATAGAGAGAGGCCATTCCGTTGGAGAGGTCCATCGCGATTTTCAGCCCCGAAAGGTCCTCCTTGTGTCCGAGCAGGAAATCGAGATACTCACGGCGGATGTCCATCTTCTCCACCTTTCCCTTCCTCTCGGCCGGAACGCACTTCCTGCCCTCGTCAATCCAGTCGCGGATCTGCCCCAGACCGTTGTCCAGGCCGACCGGGAGAGCATTCTCCCCCGACACCTTCATACCGTTGTAGCTGGCCGGATTATGCGATGCGGTTATCTGGACAGAAGCCTTGAAGCCATATCTCGCCGTGCCGAAATAGACCATCGGCGTCGTGCTCAGGCCGAGGTCGCAGACGTCTGCGCCCGCATCCGTGATGCCTTTTACAAGGCTGTCGTGTATCTCATCCGATGAGAGACGGCAGTCGCGGCCGACAAGCACTCTGTCAGCCTTCAGAAGCTCCGGGATGAAGAAGCCCACCTTGTAGGCCGTATCCCTGTCGAAGTCCACATTGTAGACTCCCCTGATGTCGTATGCGTGAAATGCGCCCATTCAGCCTTTGGTCTTATATCGAGTTGACACTTTCCCCTTTGAGATACCCTGAAGCTTTCTGGATATGAGCTTCTTGCGCACCGGGGCCACCCTTTCGACGAAAAGATGCCCGTCGAGATGGTCCATCTCATGCTGGATCATCCTGCAGGCAAACCTGTCGAACTCCTCCACATGCTTCTCGAGATTCTCGTCGTAGTATTCGACCTTTATCTTCGCAGGCCTGCGCACATCGGCATATATCCCCGGCACGCTCAGACACCCCTCCGAATACTCACGCGTCTCATCGCTCGCCTCCAGCAGCACCGGATTGATCATCGTGCGGCGGAAGCCTTTGAGATAGTCGTAGGTCTCCGACACCACGTCTCCGTCGACTATTATCACCCTCTTCGACACCCCGACCTGCGGAGCAGCAAGCCCGCAGCCGTCAGCCGAAGCCAGAGTCTCCTTCATGTCGCTGACCAGTGCCGCCAGAGCCTCCCTGTCCGAGAGATCCGCAGCCTCAGCCTCTTTTTTCAGTATTTCAGTACCGTACAGATAAATTGGCAATACCATATTCCGTGATGATTTTTCAGCGCCTTCTTCTCTTTTTTCCCGTCACTTTATCTGACAGAGAATCAGGCACAAACTGATTTGAAACTACAAAATTCGTACCACCTGCGCGGCGGTCGAGCCAGCCCTGCAGGATGATGGCGGCGCTTATCCTGTCGACCGAAGCCTTGTCACGCCGTTCCGAGGCCTTCATCCCCCCGTCGATCATTGCCCTGTGGGCCAGCACCGAAGTGAAGCGCTCGTCCTCCGTCTCAATCGGAATCTCCGGAAAAGCGGCAGCAAGCTTCTTCAGAAAGACGTTTACGTCGGCAGCAGCCTCGGAAGGCGTCCCGTCCATGTTCACGGGCCACCCCACCACAAAAGTGACGACGCGCTCTTTTTCGCAATAAGATTTGAGATATTCTATTATCTTTGCAGAATGGACCGTCTCCAGCGCGGACGCGAAGATCCCGAGCGGGTCGCTCACTGCGACGCCCGTCCTCTTCCGTCCGTAGTCTATTCCTATGATTCTGTCCATGATCCGGGGCACAAAGATAACACTGAATCCGGGTGCAAAGGTAACATTAAATATGGCACGGCAAAAAAAAGAGAAAAGGAAGACGACGAGATTCAGGCTTTCCGTTCTGGACGCACAGACGCACGAAAGGCTGTGGAACATGACTTTCAGCCGGACGAACTTCATCATCACGGCCGTCTCCGTCGTCATCGTCTTCGCCCTGGCCGTCTTCGCCATCACCGCCTTCACCCCTCTCAGGACATTCATCCCCGGCTATCCTGACGCCCACAGCAAGAGGGCCGCAATCCAGAACGCGATGAAAATCGACTCTCTCGAAGCAGTGGTCAAGACATGGAAGCTGTACGCCGAGAACTTCAGCCGCGTGCTCGACGGAAAGACCCCCATCGACATAGACAGCCTTCTGAGCAGCCGCCCGGGAGAAGACGTGCTGAAAAGCGCCGAACCGGGAGAGAAGGACTCGATGCTCAGGCAGAACGTGCTCAACGAGGAGAAGTTCGACCTCTCCGGCGATGCGGGAAGAACCCTGCCCATCGAGGGAATGCACTTCTTCGTGCCTCTCAAGGGCGTCATATCGCAGGGCTACGACAAGATACTCCACCCGTATGTGGACATCACCGCCCCGGCCAACTCGATGGTGATGTCGGTGCTGGACGGCACAGTGATCTTCGCGGGATGGAACGACGAGGCCGGCTACACTATCCAGATACAGCACGACAACGACATAGTGTCCACCTACAAGCACAATCAGAGGCTGCTCAAGAAGACCGGAGAGAAAGTCTCCGCAGGCTCTCCCATTGCGCTCGTGGGCAACACCGGATCGCTCAGCACGGGAGACCACCTGCACTTCGAGCTATGGTACAGAGGAGAGGCTGTCGACCCGACAAAATACATTAATTTCTGATGGAAAAACGGCACATTGCAATACTCGGCTCTACTGGCTCCATCGGGAGACAGGCCCTGGACGTCGTGAGACAGCACCGGGACATGTTTGAAGTGGAGCTGCTCACGGCCAACGAAAACAGCGGACTGCTGATACGGCAGGCTCTGGAGTTCAACGCCAACTGCGCGGTCATCTGCAACAGCGCCAAGTACGACGAGGTGGCCCGGGCCCTGCAGCCCCATTATATAAAGGTGTTCGCCGGGATGGACTCGGTATGCGACCTCGTGGGAGGGGACAACATCGACATCGTCCTCACCGCGATGGTGGGCTTCAGCGGACTGAGGTCGACCGTGGCAGCGCTCAAGGCGGGAAAGACGGTGGCCCTCGCCAACAAGGAGACCCTCGTCGCCGCCGGGAAGACCGTCATGGAGCTCTCCCGCAGGCACAACGCCGCGATTCTTCCGGTGGACTCGGAACACTCTGCCATCTTCCAGTGCCTCCACTGCTCGCACGGCGCTCCGCTCGAGAGAATCCACCTCACGGCCTCCGGAGGCCCGTTCCGCACATGGGAGAAGGACAGGATCGCCGCCGCCACGAGGGAGCAGGCGCTGAAGCACCCGAAGTGGAACATGGGCAGCAAGATAACCATCGACTCCGCCACCATGATGAACAAGGGACTGGAGATCATCGAGGCCAAGTGGCTCTTCGGAGTCGGCACAGAGAAAATAAGCGTCATCGTGCATCCGCAGTCCGTGATCCATTCGATGGTGGAATATGCGGACGGGGCAGTCATCGCCCAGCTCGGATGTCCGGACATGAGAGTGCCCATCCAGTACGCCCTGTGCTACCCGTCCCGCCTGCCGCTTGAGGGAGAGAGGCTTGACTTCGCCGCCCTCGGCTCGCTGACGTTCGAGAAGCCGGACGAAGAGAGGTTCCCGGCGCTGGCCCTCGCGAAGGAGGCCGCGGAGAAGGGGGGCAACCTGCCGTGCATAATGAACGCCGCGAATGAAGTCGCCGTAGCCGCATACCTTCAGGACAGGGTCAGCTTCTACGGGATCACAGACGTGGTGGAGAAGTGCATGAACGCCGTGGACTTCATCCCCGACCCGGACATCGACGGGATATTCGCCACAGACCGCGCCGCAGCGGCCAGAGCGGAAGAGATGATCTTCGGGAAAACCTCCTGAGAAAAAGGCACGGACTCTGAGAAAGTCCCAGATTGGGAGACAAGTCCGGAAGGCGTCCGCCGAAACAACACTATACAAAAGACACCGCATTTGAAGAAATGGAGATATTGCTGAAGATAGTACAGGTGCTGCTGGCACTTTCCGTTCTCATAATAGTTCACGAGCTCGGGCACTTCGCCTTCGCGAGGATGTTCGGCATAAGGGTGGAGAAATTCTACCTCTTCTTCGACGTGAACGGCTTTGCCCTCTTCAGGTTCAGGCCCAAGAACTCAAGCACCGAATACGGCATCGGATGGCTTCCGCTGGGAGGCTACTGCAAGATAGCCGGAATGATAGACGAATCCTTCGACACCGAACAGATGAAGAAGGAGCCCGCCCCGGACGAGTTCAGGAGCAGGCCGGCATGGCAGAGATTCCTTGTGATGGCCGGAGGCGCCCTGTTCAACTTCATCTTCGCCATCATCGTCTACGCGGGCATCCTCGCCGGATGGGGCGAAAGCTATGTCAGCAACGACGGCAACAGTATCTATGTCAACGAGCTGTCCTACGACATGGGATTCCGCACCGGAGACAGGATTCTGAGCTTCGACGACTACGTGCCCGAAAAGTTCGCGATGCTTCAGGCCGACCTTGCACGCCAGAACGCCGCCAAGGCCACTGTGCTCAGGGACGGGGACACCCTTGACATCTACATCGACCGCAACAGGATAGGAGAAGTGCTCAACACCCCCGGAATGTTCGGCCTCGCGGTGCCGTTCGTCATCGACACCATCCCTCCGACATCCCGCAACAGCGGATGCGGACTCACGCGAGACGACAGGATAATCAGCATCGAGGGCACTCCGATAAGATATGTGCAGGACTCGCGTGAGATACTGAAGTCATACAAGGACACCACTGTGGCTGTGACCGCAGTGAGAGGAGCGGACACCCTGGAGATGATGATGCAGGTGGACACCGCCGGACTGCTCGGCATCTACACCCAGATTCCCGGCGTGAAGACGAGGGAGTACAACGCCGTCTCGGCAATACCTGCCGGAGTGAAGCTCGCCTTCTCGACCATAGGCGGCTATGTCCAGGACCTGAAGCTGGTTTTCACGCCGAAGACCGAGGCCTACAAGTCGGTGGGCAGCTTCATCGCGATGGGAGAGGTCTTTCCGGGACAGTGGGACTGGTACGCCTTCATCAACCTTCTCGCCCTCTTCTCGATCATGCTCGGAGTGATGAACCTCATCCCCGTGCCGCCTTTCGACGGAGGCCATATAGTCATCACCCTCTTCGAGATGATCACCGGAAGGAAGCCGGGCGACAAGTTCCTGATTGTCGCACAGGGCATAGGAATGATCCTGCTCTTCGGACTCATGATGCTCGCGATAGGCAACGACATCACCAGACTGATGCGATGAGCCGGACATCCGGGACATACCCAATGAAACAAATAACACTCAACACTTTATAATCATGAAAAGCATAAGGAATCTGCTCTCGTTCATAATTGCCGCCGTGGCGCTGTCTCTGCTGACCGCCTGCGGAGGGGGCTCAGACAAGGCACTCCTGCCGAATGTCAGCGGAAAGGCAGGCGAAATCATAGTGGTGATCAACAAAGGAGACTGGGAAGGCACGCTCGGAAACGAGATCCGGGGGCTGCTCGCCAGCGACTGCCCGTTCCTGCCGCAGAGAGAGCCGCTCTACACTCTCGTGTCGGTGCCGCCATCCGCATTCACCAACATCTTTCAGATACACAGGAACATACTCATCGTCAACATCGACTCCAAGGTGACCGAGCCGGGGGTGATCTACAAGTCCAACCAATGGGCGCAGCCGCAGTGCGTGGTACTCATCAACGCGCCTGAAAGCGAAAAGGCCGGCGAACTCCTCAACGACAACTCGTCCACCATCCTCAACGCCTTCGAACAGGCAGAGCGGGACAGGGTCATCAGCAACTGTAAGCAATACGAGGCGTCAAGCATCCGGCCGGCCGTCAACAAGGTCTTCGGCGGATCGCCTTATTTCCCGACCGGATACAACCTCAAGAAGCAGACGGACGACTTCTTCTGGATCGGCTACGACACGCAGTACACCATTCAGGGCGTCTTCGTGTACAGATACCCGGTCGAGGGGAACGATCTCACCCTCGACAACATCATCAGCAGAAGGAACGAGATGCTCAAGAACAATGTGCCGGGAATGTTCGAGAACACCTACATGACCACAGCCGAAGCCGTGACGCCCAACCTCGAGTACATCAAGTACAAAAACAGGGAGTTCGCCCAGGTGAGAGGCTTCTGGGAAGTCCACAACGACTACATGGGCGGCCCGTTCATCTCCCACTCGTTCTACAGCAGGGACGGAAAGGAGGTGATAGTTCTCGAAGCGTTCGTCTACGCCCCGAAATACGACAAGAGAAACTATCTCAGACAGGTTGAATCCATAATATACTCGTTCCAGTGGGAGGACGAACAGGAAAAAAGATAAAAATATTTTGCCGTAAGGAAATTATTTTATACCTTTGCACTCCCATTTGGTAAGAATGGCGCGTAGGGTGGGTTCGTATAACGGCTAGTACTCAAGATTTTCATTCTTGCAATAGGGGTTCGATTCCCCTACCCACTACAGAAATATAAAAATGTAAAGTATGGCAAATCACGCATCAGCTGACAAGCGTTATCGCCAGAGCGAGAGACGCAGACTGCATAACAAGTATTATGCGAAGACTACAAGGAACGCGATCCGCGCCTTGAGAAACACTACAGACAAGAGCACCGCAGAGGCCAACGCTCCTAAGGTTTACTCAATGATCGACAAGCTCGCAAAGATCGGAGTCATCCACAAGAACAAGGCAGCCAACCTCAAGAGCGGCATAGCGATATACATTAACAAGCTTTCATAAAGGAAAGTAGCCCTAAAGGTTTTCTTATAGCTGTGAAAGAAGCAGTCAACAGGGCTGCTTCTTTTTCATAAGAGATTCGGGATGTAGCGCAGTTGGTAGCGCACTACGTTCGGGACGTAGGGGTCGGGCGTTCGAGTCGCCTCATCCCGACAGAAAGGCTGGAGCAGAATCATCTGCCTCAGCCTTTCTTTTTTTCTGCATACCGCAGCTTTTTGTGACATATTTTCACCTCAGACAGGACAATCAGAACATTTTTTACCTATATTTGACCTGACAAACCTTCAACCATTTGAACAGACAAACCTTCAACCATTTGAACAGACAAACCTTCAACCATTTGAACAGACAAACCTTCAACCAAAGAAGCCGTCAGGAACAAAGTGATTACTTTATCTAAGACTCTGCGATGAAGAGATGACAGCCTCATAAACATAGCCGTCAAGTGGTACAACAGACATGGGAATCCGGATGAAAAACTGAAAGCCTACAGATATTTTACAAATCATTATAACATCAATTGGGACACATTAAAATACCCTTTAAAAAAAATGAAAGCAATCAAGAATTTCACGAACATATCTCTTGCGACAACAATAATGTTAATGACCTGCTGCGGATGCATGGATTTATTTGCCGAGTATGCGGTGCGCGTTCAAAACAATTCATCATCCGATGTCTTTTTTTCCTATCCTTCCCTTAGTATTATATACGACGATGGCTTTCGGTTTTACCCGGACACGACAATATATTACGAAGAATATCACCTCATACCAAGACAAGATTTTAGATATTTAGGCGTCGAAACAAAAAGTCTGGAAAATTGGTTCAGTTACTTCCCTAATGATACCATCTCCGTATTCTTTCTCGACGTTGAAACAATAGAGACCATTCCCTGGGAGACTATCTGCAATGAATATCTGATACTTCAGAGATATGACCTCAGCATCGAAGACTTAAGGAAAATGAATGGCTACATCACATATCCGCCGACCGAAGAGATGCGCGGAATGCACATGTTCCCGCCTTTTGAGGAGGCAATCAGGACCAAACAAGAGTGAGCTATCATGAATACTACCATCAGACTCATCTTTGCGGCGGCTCTGCTTGCCGCCGCAGGACTTGCCGCAAACGCACAGATAAGCGTTCAGGCGGGAACATCATTGCCATATCAGAAGATGACCCAACATGACCCTTCCGACCGCTATGCCAGAGGCGGAATCGGGGCCTATGCGGGAGTCGATTATGACATACATATCATAAAGGGATGCCACATCACTCCGGGGCTTTACTACGGCTTCACTCAGGTCAGCCACAGCGAAGCCGAGAGCGGCATAGAGATGAAAGAGACTCAGACGGACCACCTGATCTGCATCCCGGTTCACCTGAAGTACGCCTTCAACATTAAGCCGGACAAGTTCGGCCTGTATCTGTAGGTAGGTCCTGTCTTTTCATTAAGCGCCGCATCACGCCTGAAAGGCCGGGTAAACGGCTTCGAAGAAAACATCGATGTCTATATCGACAACCATACCGGAGCCATCAAAAACCTGGAGATCGCAAGCCTTCAGCTGAGCGACGAAGTAGTGCCGGCAAAGTAGGCAAAGTTCCAGGATATACACACAAAGACTTCTGGACAGAAATTCGTGCAAACATAAAAGCCTACAGATATTTTACAAATCATTATAACATCAATTGGGACACATTAAAATACCCTTTAAAAAAATGAAAGCAATCAAGAATTTCACGAACTTATCTCTCGCGGCAACAATAATGTTCATGACCTGCTGCGGATGCAGAGATTGGGGCGAGTATGTGCTGTGCGTTCAAAACAATTCATCATCCGATGTCTTTTTTTCCTATCCTTCCCTTAGTATCATATACGACGATGGCTTTCGGTTTTACCCGGACACGACAATATATTACGAAGAATATCACCTCATACCAAAGCAGGGTATCAGATATCCTGGCGTCGAATCAAATAGTCTGGAAAATTGGTTCAGTTATTTCCCTAATGATACCATCTCCGTATTCTTTTTCGACGTTGAAACAATAGAGACCATTCCCTGGGAGACTATCTGCAATGAATATCTGATACTTCAGAGATATGACCTCAGCATCGAAGACTTAAGGAAAATGAATGGCTACATCACATATCCGCCGACCGAAGAGATGCGCGGAATGCACATGTTCCCGCCTTTTGAGGAGGCAATCAGGACCAAACAAGAGTGAGCTATCATGAATACTACCATCAGACTCATCTTTGCGGCGGCTCTGCTTGCCGCCGCAGGACTTGCCGCAAACGCACAGATAAGCGTTCAGGCGGGAGTTTTAGCACCACATCAGAAGATGACACATCACGACTCTTTCAAACGAACCGACAGATATGGGTACGGAGCTTATGTGGGAGCTGACTATGACATACATATCATAAAGGGATTCCTCATCACTCCGGGAATTTATTATAACTACACTTTTAGCGAGTACATCAATAACGATCCTTACAATTTCATATATTTTGAGCAGATAGACCACCTGATCAAAATACCCGTTTATTTGAAATACAACTTCAATATAAAACCCGGCAAGTTCGCCATATATCTGTATGCCGGGCCTGTCTTTTCAGTCGGTTTGGCGTCACAGCTCAACACACTCTGCAAAGCAATAATCGATGACGTTGCTGGCGATATAATTCACATTGATAACTATTCAGGCGCAATCAAAAAAATTCAATTGGCGAATTATGGCGATTACAGGACAATGATTATAGATATGGTTCAAGCGAGCATCGACAGTAAGGGAATCACGCAGAGGTATCTCGACCTGCAGATTGACGGCGGCATCGGATTCAGATTCAAAGACCACTGGGAACTCAGGTTCGGCTACTCCTTCGGAGTCTTCGACAGATTCAACAGAGCCTACGGAGACACCCACGACCTGCAGATGACCCAATACTATGTCGGATTCGGATACAGGTTCTGAGACAGAAAAAATGAAGTCGATAAAACAGATTGCACAGCTTTCTTCGAAAAAATGCACAGCATGGACTGACATTGAGTTTCATCTTTTCATCATCCGGAAACGCGAACATATCACTCTAATAACCAAATAAATATAAAGTAAAACCACAATCATCCATCAATTCGGCATCAAGACAACAAAACAGTCAAAAGCCTATCATTAAATATATTGCATAATCTGAAAAATGAAACTTTAATTTTTCAGAAATCAGCCGTTGTGTATACTTTTATTCTGTAAAACAAACATTTTTTCTATGAAACGACTCATTTTTATAACCCTATTATCTTTGTGCGTTTCGTCGGATCTATGCAGCGGCTGTTATGACAAGACTGAAAACAGAAAAAGAACTTCTGTCATTGTGACCGCAACCCGTAAGACTGACCCTATACAGAGAGGGGACTCCACATCACAGACTGCAGACAGCAAGGAAAAAGCGCAGCCGAAATCTGCCGCCAAAACCGTCATTTTCGAATATGATGAGGCGGGGAACCGTACTGTGAGGAAAGTCAAGACTCAGCAGGAAACGAAATCTAAATGAGGAAACTATGAACCGGCTAAGAATATTCTCCACGGCTCTGACTCTCACTTGCTGCCTTTTAGTATCATCGCTTCAGACTTACGGACAGGAAAGGGGCATAGACAAGGTGACGGTCACTGAAGACGGTGACAGCATTGTCCTATACGAGCGTGATTTCTATGATTTCGGAACTCCTAATCCGGGGTCACCTGATATGCATGAAGTCATACCGGCAGACTCACCGTTTGCGACAGAGCAAGAAATTGACGCTCTAAGACTTGAGGCGTTCAACAGGGATCTGAAGAGGCTAAGGACAGCTGTGCCGCGCATGATGAAAATGTCGGTGCCGGAAGACATCGACGAAACCCATGCAGTGGGAAAGATTCCCATTCAGGAAGGTACCACGCCATCAGGTGCCAGAACATACTCTATACCTATCACGGTCGCTCCGTCGATAGATCTGGCCCCTCAGATAGCCCTATATTATAACAGTCAGAGCGGTCAGGGCTTATTTGGCTTCGGCTGGAACATCAGCGGACTGTCTGCCATCACAATCGCCAACATGACCGAATACTATAACGGAAGTCCAAGACCGGCAAACTACAAGGACACTGACGCCGTATACTCTTTAGACGGAATACAGCTTGTAAGTAACGCGACCCCATCTCTCCGCTACGAATTCCAGCTGGAAACGGCAAGAGGCCATGTAGCGGTAAAGAAACATGTCAGCAACGGCAAAATTACGCACTTTACGGCCCTGTATCCTGACGGCACAAAAGCCACATTTGGTCAAGACGGATATACCGGGCCTCTGAGATACACTTATCCGGTCACTGAAATTGAAGATATGCACGGGAACCGGATTGTCTTCAAGTATCTGCTGTATGAGACAGACGGCAACAACTATTACATCTCGTCAATAGAATACGGATTTGACGACAGCGGCACACCTGCCGGTAAAATTCAGTTCAGCTACTCGCCGGACACATTCTATTACCCAAAGTATTTCGCCGGAATAGAAAGACAGTTTAAGCGTGTGCTCAACTCAATATCCAGCTATAACGGCACCGAAGAAATATGTCGGTACACGCTGCACCACAATACGATCAACGATGATTTGATGCTCACGGGAATAGCATGCAAGAGTGACGGGAAACAGCTGAATCCGATCAGATTTTCATACGGAGAGGAATCGTCTCGAACACCAACCGGAAACGGCTCTGCAGACCTAATAAGAAAAGACCAGCTGTTCCTGTCATCGTATTTCAATACAAATGGCGATACTGACATAATGTACAGGAGCGGCAAATTCATCGAAGGTCCTGTAGGGGACGGAATGATAGCTCTTCCCCTCTTCAGTACATACCACATCATTGGCCACAAACAGAATTGGGCTTTAGGGAAGAAATACGATTTATACGGCAGCCGATATTCTCCTAACCAAAAGATACTCATAGCACCTACACTATCTTATTCCACTAATGTTCAAAGTATTACAGCCGGAGAAGGATTCCAGTACATCGATGCGGTAGATACTGACGCAGACGGTTTGGACGAGATTGTGAAAGTGAATTTCGCCGGAATCAACGGGAACAACACCATACTGAACATAACCGTATACGAATTCGATTCTTCAAGGATAATTACCCTGAAGTCAACTTTCAATGTAGAAGTACAAGGGGTCGTCAATAACGGCAACATAGCATATAGCCCGGCAGAGAGAATCTATGCCTTCGGAGATTACAGAGGTGACGGGAAAGCCCTGCTGCTGACAACGCTTTATGACAGTGACTGGAACGAGAACGCCAGAACTTCATATAGTGCGCTTATTGACATAAATTCGCAAGTAAAACTGAGCGAGGAACATATCATCGGGCTGTCCCGTAAAGTCAATGACAGGTGCATGCTTTCGGTTGACATCGATAATGACTGCAGAACAGAACTGTGCTGTGCGACATCATCCGGAATTGACATATACAATATTTCCGGACACAGGTTCACCAGAACAAGAACCGTAAGCGGGCTGACCAGTGCGATCTTTCCGCCATCAGACGACTCCAATAGAGACATATTCATAGCCGACATGAATGGTGACGGCTATCCGGATATCATACAAAGATCCGGCTCATCCTATGTCGCATACAGATATACTGGCAACCAGTTCGTTTCATTGAACATGCAACTGCAGGCTCCTGCGGAAGAAGACGAGCTGATGTTCTATGACATAAACAGGGACGGTCTGGCAGATCTGATACATAGAAGCGGCTCCTCGCTGTATTTCTTCCTGAACAAAAGAGGCCGGCTCAGCCTTACGGACAAGATCACATCATCAGTATCCATGTCAGGAAAGGCGGGATTTCTGCCTTGTAATTCCATGAATTACAACCAGCTCACCAATTTTGTCGCAATAGACGGAGCGTATGTCTACACATACGACTTCTCTCAGAATAAAACTCGAGACAGGCTACTGACGACAGTCATCGACAGCCACGGCAAGACTACCGTCAATGATTATGAGGACATGTCCTCCGTTTATGTATACGAGGTCGACAGAGAAAGGGAATACGAAGCCGGATTCACGAGAAAAAGTATGCCTATATATCTTCTGCACAATACCAGAACATACACATCGTCCGACTTAAAGGCGGGGAATATGGTAACATATTTGTTCTACCGCTATTACGATGCTGTCATCAGTCTGCAGGGCCTCGGCTTCTGTGGTTTCGGGAAAGTGACGACGACAGATTACATGACAATCACAAACAAGGAGATTGTCCAATCTATCACCTATGACCCGACGACATTCGGTATCATCATCCGGACAGAACAGGCCCTCAGACAGGAGCAGGACTCCCCTTTCAGCCAAACGACCAATGAATACAGCAGGCTCAGTTATACTTATAAAAAGCTTAATCCAAGACTGATTTCCTCCACTGAAAACAACTTTCTTACAGGAGTAACGACACATACATCATACGAATACTCAGACTACGACCTGCCGTCATCAATAACCGTCAACAAGACGAGCAAACTGATGAAGTCTCCCGGGATACAGGAAGCCACGCAGTACACTTACTCGAATCATGTGTCCGGCTCGCTGTACCTTCTCGGTCAGGTCGCTTCCTGCACAAAGACCAGGACACGCCCCGGAGCGACACAATGGGCAGAACGGCAAACTTATGAATATGACCCTGAAACAAAGCTCCCGGTTAAGGAAATTCAATATGCAGGAAGTACGGCTGGAATCAAAATCCAGGAAACGGTATGGACATATGATGAAGCCGGGCATGTCACGTCACTCAAAACTGCCAAGCACAATTCCCGCAACTTCATAGGTGACTCTTACACCTATGACGACAACAGCCGATACCTCCTGAGCCACACAGATGCTCTCGGACGAACGGTGACATACGCCGACTACAACAAATTCGGGAAACCGGGGAGAGTGACCGACCACAAAGGCAGAGTGACCGAAATATCATACGATGAATGGGGAAATGAAGCGTCTCGGACATACCCTGACGGCACAGTAGAAAAGACCATCCTTGACTGGGGCGGATTAGGCGCGTTCACTGTCACCAGACAGATAACCGGCAAGCCGACAGAGATCGTACACTACGATGCAGCTGACAGGAAACTCAGAACGGGAAGCATCCGCTTTGACGGATCATGGCTCTACACCGACTATGTCTACGACGAAAAGGGAAGGCTCGAAAAGGTGTCAATGCCGTTCAAAGGTGAATCCGCAACTTTGTGGAACACCTATGAGTACGATGAATTCAACCGAAACGTCAAATTAACTGAAGCGTCAGGGAACGTGACCACATGGAGCTACGACGAGCTTCAGGAGACCGAGACGCATAACGGCATAACGAAGACGCGGACAATAAACCCGGACGGCACTACGGCCTCAATCAAAGACGATGGAGGAGAGGTAATATACGTATACAGATCAGATGGACAGCCGACGCGAATCGGAAGGAAAACAAAACTTTCAACAGGAATCAGGGACAGTTTAATTCAGGCTCATAAAAATGGCATAGGAGTCGGAATAGATCCTCCGATCATTATTGACACATCGGACATGAACCCATCCGACATAAAAGAGTACGCACCAGAAATCATAGAACTGGGATATGACCATATAGGCCGGAGATGTTCAATTAAAGATCCGAGTGCCGGGCTGCAGACAGACACAGAACAATGGACAGCGGAAGGCACCTCATCCATAACCCACAACAACCCGAACGGGACAATCATTACCAGACGGGACCAATTTGAACGGATAGTAAAAATCGAAAGGGTCGGTGAATACACGACATCTTACACCTACAACGATGACGGGCTGCTCATTAGCGAGTCGTCGACAAACGGCACGTCCAAGACTTTTGCCTATGATGCGTTTGACCGCCTGACTGCGGAGACCGAGACCGTCCCTGACGGCAAATGGCTGAGGAAAGACTACACCTACACCGAAGGAAGCAGAATCTCCGCCATCAGGTACACCGCTCAGTCCGGCGAAATCACGACCGAGGTCTACACCTACAACAACGGGCACGTCACATCCGTCAGCACCGTGGACGGATATACCGTCTGGGCCGTAACCGAGGAAAACAGCCTCGGGCTTACCTCTAAGGCGATGACGGGATCCGTTGAGCGCTCATACTCCTACTCCGGATCCGGGCAGATAACGGGTAGGTCGCTGGGAGACGTGCAGCGGTTCGCTTACTCGTTCTCCACCATGACTGGCAACCTCCTCTCCAGAACGGACCGGACAAGAAACCTGGTCGAGGCGTTCGGATACGACAGCCTGAACAGGCTTACGGACAACAACGGAAAATCAATCTCTTACTCTGACAACGGCAACATCATGACTGTGGCGTCAGTCGGGGAGTTCAGCTATTCGGACTCCAACAGGCCGTATCAGATAACAGGCGCAGACCTGACTGACGGGGCGGTCGTCCTGGACAGGGAGCAGTCCGTATCATACACCTGCTTCGCCCGGCCGTCAAGGCTCAATGAGGGTGGCAGAAGCGCTGCCTTCACTTACAACGGAAGCAACGAGAGGGTAAAGATGTATGTGGCCGACGGCGCTGCGCCTGTGCTCTCCAGATACTACATCGGAGGGCAATACGAGATCGACCTGACCGCCGGAAAGACCGTGGAGAGGCTGTACCTGAACGGCAACGCGTACTCCGCTCCTATGGTGCTGGTCAAGGACGGAACTGCCGGATGGGTCCCTTACAACATAGGACGCGACTACCTCGGAAGCATCACCCACATCGCCACCGCGGACGGAATCCTCATTGCAGAGTACAGCTATGACGCATGGGGAAGACTGCGAGACCCAGAGACTCACGAGATCTATCTTCCGGGACAGGAGCCGGCGCTCTTCCTCGGGCGTGGGTTCACGGGGCATGAGCACCTGCCGTGGTTCGGCCTGATAAACATGAACGCACGCCTGTACGACCCAGTCATCGGACGCTTCCTCTCCCCTGACCCATATATACAGATGCCAGACTTCACTCAGAATTTCAACAGGTATTCATATTGTCTCAATAATCCGCTTATTCTTTTAGATGAAACCGGAGAATTTTTTGTAATAGATTCATTTCTCGTAGGATTATTCACCGGAGGATGGAAAAGAGCCGTGCAAATGGCAAAGAATGATATTAAAATATGGCAAGGCCTATTTATGTCTGATCCAAATAAATCTTTGGGAGACAGAATCTGGGAAGTCACCTCAAGATTCCTTTGGCAACCGATACAAACTATTGCAGGTTTTTTGACAGCACATGCCTTCAACACATTCCGCATATCTGGTGGAGTTGAATCTGTTGGACATGTATATGGTGCAACAGTCGTCAGCACGGCAAATGATGGATGGGGTGCAGTTACACAAGGCAATTTCATTGTAGGTGACTCAAGTTTAAAAGCGGACCCGTCAAATGCTCTTTTCCAGCACGAATATGGGCATTACATACAGAGTCAGCAATTTGGCTATCTATACTACTGTAAATTCGGTATACCAAGTGCATTCTCCAAAGGTACGCATAATGATCACCATGCTGAACAAGATGCAAATATCAGATCACTCAAATATTATTATGAAAATGGGTTATATGATACTTTGTGGGATAAAGTTTCAACAGACAATGAAATAAATGGCTTCAACCACTCAAACGGCTATCTTGACAATGCAAATCAAGTAGCATTACTGAATACCATAAAACTGAACTGGTATGATTTTTTTGATCCTTTTATAATTAGCAGTATCGTCAATACGACTATTTTAAATAAAAAATAACTACATGAAAAGACTCGGATTACTGACAGCGTTGTTCCTGTCTTCATGCGGGCTATTTGATCCACCTCCACCTGCGGACTTGTGGATTTACAATGATTCTGATACTGAAATCGGATATTTTTTCCCTTCTGACGGATATAATGATTATCCGGTAGAAGAGTATCCTTACAAAATGTACCCTGACACGACAATGGCCTATGCCTGGTGGTTTTTAGAGGGACCAGTACCACCTGGCGGCTGCCACGAATTTGAAAACGGTCTGGTAAACGACATCTACCTATTCAGAGAGTCTGACACTTTGTCTCTATACATCTTTGACTCATATTATCTGAACAGCGAAGTTTGGGTTCCGGGCGAGGATGGAGGACATTTTGAAAATCCGGCATGGGATGATGCAATCTTAAACTACAAGATCATGGCACGTTATGACCTATCACATGAGGACATGAATCACCTGCGTGATGATGACGGCCTAGTTCGCGTTCATTATCCGCCCACTCCAGAAATGAAGGATATCAAGATGTATCCGGGATATGAGCAGCTGACAGGAAACAAGAAATGATGCCAAATGAATGTTGTCTTTAAACTCATCCTTGCGGCGGCCATATTTGCCGCCACAGGACTTGCCTCCAGTGCCCAGGTCGGCATTCAGGCAAGAGTAACCGTCCCATATCAAGAGATGACACGCCACAATCCTTTCAACCGATATGGGAGATATGGCATGGGAGTTAATTTGGGACTTGATTATGAGATACGAATCGTAAAAGGATTCCGAGTTACGCCGGGGTTGCATTATAACTTAGCCCATACCGAAGCTATCGTAGTGAAGGAAGGCTACACCATAGATGAATGGCAGACAGACCACCTGATCAACATACCGATTCATTTAAAGTATGTTTTTAACATAAAACCTGACAAGTTTGCTTTATATCTGTATGCAGGTCCTGCCCTTTCATTGGGAACCGTATCGCAAACTCGTGTAAATGTGTCTAACAGTTTTGACATATACTTTGATAACTACACAGGCATCATTAAAGATATGGATTTTAGAAATCCAGACACAGATGCAGACAAAGAGCTGGACATCATGGATAAGATTCAACCAAAGATGGACTCTCTGGGTCTTACACAGAGACGATTCGACCTGCAGATTGACTGCGGTGCCGGATTCCGATTCAATGGTCATTGGGAGCTTTTATTTGGCTATACCTTCGGAGTCATCGACAGATTCAACAGGGACTACGGAGACAACCACGACATGAAGGCGGCGCAGGGTTACATAGGATTCGGATACAGGTTCTGAGACAGACAATTGTCAATTTGCAATTACCTCGAATAGATACTGGACACCACCACAATCATATACTGTACAATCAAGATAACGCACAATCATGAAAAACAAAACAAATCTAGTGACGACTGTTATACTAGTGGCGATTTTTCTCATCGGGGCTTTAGTCTACGGAATTCACAATCGTCATATAAACGAAATCATCGACAATGAGGGTGTATACGGAATCGGAACCGTCATAAACGCAGGTATCGTCGGTGGGAAACATAGTTATACCTTAATACAGTTTGAATTTTATCACGAAGGACGCAGGTATGTCGGCATAAGCCAGGACAATGAGCTTTTCGGCTTAGCCGTTGAAATGAGGCAATATGTTGTACGATATGTCCCTGACAAACTCACCGATAAGACAACGACTAATTATGCAAGAATCTATTTAGATGTCCCGATTCCTCAGGATTACATAATTGATCAGATTATCAAGTCCCTTGCTAAACGAGACAGCACAATTGTAGAGTAACTATGAAATTTCACATCAAATTTATCCTTGCGGCGGCTCTGCTTGCCGCCGCAGGACTTGCCGCAAACGCACAGATAAGCGTTCAGGCGGGAGCATCATTGCCATATCAGAAGATGACCCAACATGACCCTTCCGACCGCTATGCCAGAGGAGGAATCGGGGCTTATGCGGGAGTCGACTATGACATACATATCGTCAAGGGATTCCACATCACCCCGGGGCTTTACTACAGCTTCACTCAAGTCAGCCACAGCGAAGCCGAGAGCGGCATAGAGACGAAAGAGACTCAGACGGACCACCTGATCAGTATCCCGGTTCACCTGAAGTACGCCTTCAACATAAAGCCGGACAAGTTCGGCCTGTATCTGTACGCAGGCCCTGTCTTTTCATTAAGCGCCGCATCACGGCTGAAAGGCCGGATAAACGGCTTCGGAGAAAACATCGATGTCTATGTCGACAACCATACCGGAGCTATCAAAAACCTGGAGATCGCAAGCCTTCAGCTGAGCGACGAAGAAAAGCAGACCATCATAGACGAGGTGCAGCCGACATTGGACAGACAGGGAATCACGCAGAGGCATCTCGACCTGCAGGTAGACTGCGGCATCGGATTCATGTTCCGGAAGCATTGGGAGCTCAGATTGGGCTATTCTTTCGGAGTCTTCGACAGGTTCAACAGGGACTACGGCGACAATCACGACCTGAAGACGGTGCAGGGCTACATAGGATTCGGATATCGGTTCTGAAGATGAATCACTCATTAACTTTAGTCAGATAACAACAATTAATGAAACTTTATGCCAGATTTATCCTTGCGGCGGTCATTCTTGCCGCCGCAGGGCTTGCCGCCAATGCGCAGATAAGCATTCAGGCGGGAGCATCAGTGTCACATCAGAAGATGACACAACACGACCCATACGATCGGGACGACAGAGGAGGAATCGGAGCTTATGCAGGTGTTGACTATGACATACATATAATAAAGGGATTTCACATCACGCCTGGTCTTTACTACAACTTCACCCATGCCAGACACTACCAACTGGGTCGCTACAATTTGGATGAAAGACAGGCGGACCACCAGATCAACATACCAGTTTATTTGAAATACAGCTTCAACTTAAAGCCAAACAAATTGGATCTGTATCTGTATGCCGGGCCAGTTCTTTCAGTAGGCATGGCATCAGAACTTGCGGCTCACATAGATGTATCAGGTTTTACATATAACCTATACATTGACAACTATTCCGGTGCCATAAGGAAACTGACACTCACAAATTATAACATAAACGAAGAGAGAGAACAGGCTCTCATAGATGATTTTCAGCCGGAATTAGACAACCGGGGAATCACGCAGAGATACATCGACCTGCAGATTGACGGCGGCATCGGATTCAGATTCAAAGACCACTGGGAACTCAGGTTCGGCTACACTTTCGGAGTCTTCGACAGATTCAACAGGGCCTACGGAGACACCCACGACCTGAAGATGACCCAATACTATGTCGGATTCGGATACAGGTTCTGAGACAATAGGACATTCTTCATATATCATTACGACTGATCACATGAAACACACATCGGGCAATTATACCGGAAGAAAAGACATCGCCGGACACGGAAGGAAACTTGAAGCCTTCTCTCTGCCGGAACTGCTGGTAGTTCTGGTCATAATCGGAATACTCGTGCTGATAGCGCTTCCCAATATGATGCCGCTGATCTCAAGGGCAAAGAGCACAGAGGCGCAACAGCAGCTGGCTTTTCTCCATTCATTGGAGAAGAGCTACTTCTATACCTACTCCAGATATTCTGATGACTTGGAGGACATAGGCTTTGAACAGCAGACTCTTGTCACGGACGGAGGCTCGGCCAACTATCGGATAGAGATTGTCGAGGCCGGAGAAAAAGGATTCAGGGCTCAGGCTATATCAGTTGTAGATTTTGACAAGGACGGCAACTTCAGCACTTGGGAGATAGACCAGGACAAGAGCCTCAAGGAAATCATAAAGGACTGAGCGATGTGGGGGCTGCTTGCGATACCATTCCTCGCGGTGATGGTCGTGTCCGACTTCAGGCACAGGACGGTGGAAATATGGACACTGGCCGTGACATGCCTCATCATAGCCTATATATCAATAATTGAATCAGGAATCCGTGCCGCCATGACTAACATGCTCTTCAACATACCTGCATGTATTCTCATCGGACTATGCGTCTTAGGGTATCTTAAGGCAAGAGGAATAAGATGTCGCGACGCCATCGGAAGCGGCGACATATTTTTCATTCTTGCCCTGACACCCCTGTTCTCAATACAGGAGTTTCTTCTGTTCATGACGGCATCCTCGCTGTTCACTCTTGCGGCATGGGCCGCATACATCTCAATCTCCTGCCGCCGTAAACAAGAGGCAGTCAATGGTTCCATACCGCTCATATCAGGCCTCGGAATCTGTCTGTCGATACACCTGACGGCTCATGCGCTTGACCTGTATCGTTTCATCAGTCTTGACTTCATCATCGTATGACAGAACGACCGGATATTCATACCGAGGCGCTGCAGCTGTTCTCAGCAGACGAAGCCTCCTACTACAGGCTGCTCCCGTACAACAGAGACGGGAGCGGCAGGGTATCATGTTTTGGAGAAGAAGAACGGGACTATTCTGCGACCATATCGGAGATTAAGGCGATATACGGCTTCGAAGTTGATGTGCTCCCCGTCTCCCGGACTGAACTGTCAAGATTGCTGAGCACCTGCTACCGCCACGATCCGGGACAAGGCGCAGCGCATGTCATGCAAGATGACGAGGACAGCGTCGTGTCGCTCCTTTCAGAAGCATACTCAATGAAAGCCAGCGACATACACATCGAACCAGCGGAAGACAGATGCAGAGTAAGATTCCGCATTGACGGCAGACTGATGGAACGCCATGTCATAGAAAGGAGCGCATATCCAGCTGTAGTGAACAGAATAAAGATAATGTCAGGACTCGACATATCGGAAAAACGGCTGCCACAGGACGGAAGAATCTTATATTCACGCAACGGCGTCAGATTCGACATCAGGACATCTGTCATGCCGACAATTCACGGAGAAAAAATCGTGCTGCGGCTTCTGATCTCAGACCGCGGACGACTTTCTCTGGAAAATCTCGGACTTGACGAGAGACAATACCGGGACTATGTGGAAGTGGTGTCAAGGCCGCATGGAATGATACTGATAAGCGGCCCGACCGGCTCGGGCAAGAGCACGACACTCTACGCCACACTGGAAAGGCTCAACAGGCCTGACAACAACATACTGACGATAGAGGACCCCGTGGAATATACAATTGAGGGCATCAGCCAGATGCAGCTCAAGGAGGAGATTGGCCTCACCTTCCCGGTAGCTCTGCGTACCTTTCTCAGGCAAGACCCGGACATAATCATGCTCGGAGAAATCCGTGACAGCGAGACGGCGGAAATGGCGGTACGGAGTTCGCTTACCGGCCATCTTCTGCTGTCGACCCTGCACACGAACAGCGCCTGGGGCTGCATTACCCGCCTTTCAGACATGGGAATACATCCATATCTTCTGTCGGAGACACTGGCAGCGTGCATCGCTCAACGTCTCGTCAGACTTTTATGTCCGCACTGCAAAAGGCCTGTTGAGCCGCCCGATGGATTTCTGCAGAAATTCGGCATATCCGGAAAGGCAACCGCATTCGAGGCAGCAGGGTGCAGAAACTGCTACTTCACCGGCTATTCCGGAAGAGTGGCCATATACGAGGTCATAGCCATAGACCGGGGGCTGAGGGAAGCGATAAGAAACGGCAGCACAGACGAAGGCAGACTGCTGAAAGAAAGAGGAATCAAGACTCTCATGGACTCTGCTCTGTCCCTGTATCTCTCAGGCAAAACATCTCTTGAAGAAATCTATCCTATAATATCATCCATTACAGTCCTGAACTGAAAGCTCGCGACGGACACACATGAAGATGCCATGAAAACAGCAATCTCAATTGCAGCAGCGATACTTTTACTGATGACAGCGCAAGCGGCTTCCGGAGTCACGGGCGGCCTGCATATTCCTGAAGAGCAGGGGCAAGAAGACAGAGCGGAGGAGCTTGAAGCCATCAGAACTGCTCTGGACTCTCTTGCCGCCCGGAATTCGTCATATTCTAAGCCCATAGACATATCCGTCACGGATTTCTCCATAGCGGAACTTGTGAGGAACATCGCAATTGCGAACGGACTCAGCATAGACATATCCCTCGGCCGCACAAAAAGAATAACCTGCAACATGGACGGGATTCCAGTGAAGGACGCTCTCTTCTTTCTCTGCAAAGAGAAATCTCTCTCAGCCGAATTCACCGGAGACATAATCACACTTACCGACTACAGCCCACCTCCCGTAGGCCCCGTAATGAGCGTCACACCAGACAGCACGAAGACCAGCGTATCGTTCGCCTTTTCCGGCTGCAGGCTCGACGAGGCGGCCAAAATGCTCAGCGACTCTACAGGATACAACATCCTTATTCCGGCGGAAATGGCCGGAACCACAATTTCCGCATACGGCATATCGATGAAATTCAACGAGGCAATCGCTTCAATTGCCTCTGTCAACGGGTTGTCATCAAGAATGACAGGTCCCAGGACATGGAGCATATTCCAGAAGAGGAGCGGACGAAATCAAGACGGCATCTTCTCCGAGAGCAGCATAGAGATAGACTCCACAGGTCTGATTACGGCAAAGATGCCTGACGGCAACATCGGCAGAATCATACCGGAAGTGCTGGGAAGACTTGGCAAAAACTATTTCATATCTGAGGACATAGATTTCACAGCTGACATAGATGTGAACCATGTGCCGCTTGACACTATGCTGAACATGCTTCTGGCGGGAAGTCCCGTCACATGGAGAAAGGAATCAGGCGTCTACATGATCGGAAACCGCAATGGAGAGAACAGACTCGCGGATGTCTCTCTGTTTCAGATGAAGTTCCGGGCAGTCGACGAAATATCCGGCATCATTCCGGAAGAAATCAGGCAGGGAGTACAGATACAGGTCTTTCCTGACCTCAACAGTCTGGTTCTGTGCGGAGAGGTCCTTGCCGTAGGCAGGGTGACAGAATTTCTTGAAACGGTGGACAGAAGCGTTCCTCTGATCTCAATTGACGTCATTATCGTTGATGCCACAAAGACGACGTCACGCTCCATAGGGCTCGGTCTCGGAGTCGGAACTGCTCCGGCTGCCACAGGAGGGACAGTCGGTCCGGGCATTGACGTCACTCTCAACGCGGAATCAATCAACGACATACTCTCATCCTTCAACGGATTCGGCTCACTGAACCTCGGACATGTGACGCAAAATTTTTTCGCCAATCTTCAGTTTCTTGAGGATGCCGGTAAAATCACCCTCCGTTCAACGCCGAAACTCGCCACTCTCAACGGACATAAGGCTGTTCTGAAAAGCGGAGAAATCAGATACTACAAAGAGAGTCAGGTCAACATCATCGGCACCCAGAACCCGATGCAGTCTGAATCATACATCTGGAAAGATGTGGAAGCCAACTTCATACTGGACATGACCCCGTATGTGAGTCTTGACACTACCATCACCCTGAAGATCAGCCTGAGTCAGGACGAGTTTACAGAGAGCACCTCTACGAGCAAGAAGGATGAATATGCTCCGCCTGGTCTGACAAGACGCAGCTTCAACTCCATCGTGAAGGTAAAGAACGGAGAGACAGTGCTTCTCGGAGGCATAGAAAAGAATCTCACGGACGATTCATCCCGCGGACTCCCCTTCATTGCGAGAGTCCCGGTCCTAAGACACATTTTCGGAAATTCACGCAGGACAAGAAACGACCAGACGCTCAATGTGTTCATTCGTCCTACGGTCATCATGTGACAGGATCAGTTCAAGACAAGAAGATATGGATACCATCTGGAAAGTGACAGCAGCAATCTTGGACATGAATAGTGAAGGCCCGGCCGTCAGATTCAGCAAAGCCCGGCTTAAAAGACACGGCGGGGTCATGCGCCTTATCAACATCGAGAAAGAGGAAGACAGAGCCTCTTCCATGTCCAGACCGACAGTAATAATCATAACCGGAGAGGGAGTGTCATCAAAGGAGATCACAGACCGCGACCCCTCCGTAGCAAAAATAATGAAAAGCGGAGAACTGCATGTGACTGTTCACACAAAAGGAGCTGACTGCCCTGTTGTCGAATTCATCAGGAAGGATTCGGTCTCGGAGCTTGTGTCGGAACTTGAACATGACTGCGCTCTGATCATCGAAATCCTGGTGACAAAGTCAGAAGAGTGCATTGAGTCATTGATAGAAGAGGCCTGCGACCAAAGGCTTGCAATGAAGAAGCTGCCGTCGGACCCGCATCTGCTTTCAGCATTGTGCGGACAGCTTTACAGGGGGCTCAGACTTCCGCTTCTTATTGCATATCTCGTCATTCTTTCCGCGAACTGGGTATTTTTCAGCAACATAAACGAGAAACTTCAGCAGAGGAGAACTGAACATGAAGCCATGATCAGAAGCAGGAAGGCTGCGGAAGAGTCTGACAGCAGACAGAAAGGACTCGAACGAAAGTTTTCCGGCCTGCCCGACCTCTCCGCATGTTCGGCCGCAGGAAGTGTCGCAGCATCCGTACCAGCAGGCATCAGGCTCACAGGTCTGTCCATATCTTCCGAAAAGGACGCCGGTTCATCACAGGGAGGCAGTGCAGTAATCTCGATATCAGGAGAAGCGCTGAACCCGGAAGAGATTGTGGAGATGTCACGGCGGCTTGCCGATGAGACAGAGTTCAGACAGGCCGACATATCGTCAATAGAGACAGACGGAAGGCATAAGGGTATGCTGAAGTTCAAAATAGAGGCGAGCAGATAGTATGAGACGGTTCATTCCCATACTGAAGGTTGTCACTCTGCTTGTGATAGCGCCGATAGTGATATACTCCGCATCACTGTCCAAGACAGTCAGGCTATGGCAAGAATATCAGAATCTTGAGAGAAATGTCCGAGATGCACCGACTGACACGTCATCAGGAGAAGTCAGGGCAAGCGCACCTCTGCTGAGCACTGGGGGAATATTGGAATCCGTGATGTCATCATGCAGCTCTGCGGACGTATCAGTAGTGAGCTATTCTCCGGAGATGGAGGCAACGGCAACCGGCATGGGACTATGCAGAGCCGAGCTGATTCTCTCCGGCAGATTCTGTCCGCTGCTGACGGTCATGGACAGCATCTCGAATCTGTCCCAGATAAAGACTGCCTCAGCGGAATTCAAATGCGACGAAAGGATGCGGAAAGAGAACAGAATCCAACTGAGACTTGAACTGGTACAGTTGGAACTGCTGACCGGCGACCAAAAGACAACTGAATAGAAGGTTATTAAGTGAATACACATCAGAGACGCATATCAGGATTCGCACTGCCGGCGGTCATCGTCATTTCAGCGCTGATAATGACTGTCATGGCTATGGTCCTGTCGTTTGTCACCATGGACAGCCGTGTCTATGGCGATTACCATCGGGACAAACAGAGGATTATGGATCTGGAGTCCGCCCTGACCATATACAGATACGACAGCGAGATTTTTCATGAGACAGACTCAGTCATCATGGATGCCCACTCCGGATATGCTGACGCCAAAGTATCGCTTGTCAGAAGAGATTGGGGACTGTATGAATGCGTAGCAGCATCAGACGGATTCGGGCACTCCATCGTCAGACTCTATGGAAGAGTGGCGGAATCTCAGGAGAAAGCCGCATTCTGGCTATGTGACCGGAACAGAGCCCTCACACTTGATGCCGGAGCACGCATCGAAGGAACGGCATACATTCCGCCAAACGGAGTAAATTATTCCGGGACAGAAAAAGACATGCACATTATTCCGTATGGAAAGATGCGAATATCCTCTCATGAACTTCCGGATATAGACAGCGCAGGCATCCGGCGCATTCACAATGTCTTCAGCCGATGCGGCAGACCGTCCCCGAACCTCCATGACGACAATCTGAAGCGCAGCTTCATGCTCAGCCCCGTAATCATGTCGGTGTCTCCGGAAGATTCCGTATTGATGATTGACGGAATGGTCATGCTTCATGGTGACGAAATCTGCATTTCGGGAAACTCCATAATCCACGACGCCATCATCTGCGCAAGAAAAGCCACGGTGCGTAGCGGCTTCCGGGGCTGCGTACAGATATTCTGCACCGATTCCGTATGTCTGGAATCCGGGAGCAGACTCGAATGGCCTTCAGGCATCTGCGTGGCTTCAGAATCCGGTTTTCCGCATGTCGAGGTAGGGCAAGGCGGAAGAATTGACGGATATGTCGTCGTGACAGGAGCAAAACCCGATCACGACCTGAAATACCCCGGATATGTGCAGCGGCACGGCGCCAGACTTAACGGCCTGCTGTATGCGGACTGTTCGTGTGAGATAGAAGGTGAAATAAACGGAGCGGCGTATGTCCGGGACTGCTTTCATGTGGAAGACGGCATAAAATATCCCGGAACTATCTCATCCGCCACAATAGTTCGAGACGAAAGGCTCGCCTTTCCGATATTCATGCAGGGAGATTATGTACGCAAGGCAATAAAGACTTTAAAATGAAGAACAGGAAGACGACGACATATATTCTCGCCATATCGGCCGTACTGATATGGGCTCTGGTGGCAGTTCAGGTCGTGCGCTGGACGCGGCCGGAAAAGGAGACGGCATATCCCGTGAAAAGTGCTCCGCATCCGTCTGCTCCACGAACTGCAGAAACCATAAAAATGGACTATTCCGATCCGTTCCTGAAGGAATTGGGACGGAATCACCCCAAAACTACAGAGAATCGCCCATCCGAAAGACCTCCGGCTGAAGGAGAGGTCGGTCCTCCGCCAATTACTTACAAGGGACTGATGTGCTGCTCTGAAATGAAGATGGCCATAGTCATGGAAAACGGCATGTCCGTCATGCTCAGAAAAGGAGATCAGATACTCGGATTCACAGTGCAGGAATTTTCACATGACGAACTTGTCCTTCTGAAGAAAGGCAAGAAATACATACTGAAAGTCAATTGATTCGTATCACAGACAACAGATATATGAAAAAAACCGGACGCAGGACAATCAGTGCATCAACCCTCATGGAGACGCTTGTTGCAGGCGTTCTGTTCATGACCGTGTTCCTCATCACGATGAGAGCGGCGACATCCATAATGTCCGTCCCGAACGCCGGAGACCTGCTTGAGATGGAGCGGGGATTCAGTCTCTGTCTGAAAGAGTATCTTAATGAGAATCACGGACATGAAAAACACGAATACAAATATGACTGGGGGACAATATCCATCTGCGAGACACAATATTCTGAGAACATCCGGTCTGTAGACATGACCGCCGACATGAACGGAGGCCAGACAGTGACATATACCGTACTTATTCCAGCAGATGAGTCACAGGCGCTATAATATGGAAAGCAGAGAACGACAAAGGTACCTTCGGGCAAGTACCTTACCGGAACTTCTTGTGGCCATGGTGCTTGCCGGTCTGGTATTATTTTTTGCCTATGAAGGGCTCGGACTGCTGCAGAAGAGACTCGGCATATCACGACAGGAGTCGGGCAACTGGCAGCTTTTGCGTTCTCATGCCCTGATTGAAAATCTTGTGTGGAAGGCAGACAGCATACGGGCATCCGAAACCGAACTTCTGTTCTATTCTTCAGGAATACCGTCAGACACTGTCTATATATCAGGAGGAGCCATAAAGTACAGGAAAAACGGCTCTGACGAGACTTTGTTCAAAAAAGCCGTGATGAAAGCCGAAACATATTCCGCTGAGGGTGTCGGACTGATGAAGAGTCTGGACATACTCCTTCCGGACTCCGGAAATGACACTCTTCTTCTCCATTATGACACTGAGACCTCTACATATATTGAAACATTGTACAGGATTGATTCACAACAAGATGGACTATAAACTAAATGACAAGAAGAAACTGTCCTTCTTCTCTCAACTTCAATCTCTTCTGAAATCGGGACTCAGTTTTTCGCGTTCTTTCGCCCTTATCATTGACGGGGCAGAAAGCGGAGACAGAAATGTGCTTTCTCATGTCTTCAACAGAGTCATCGCCGGAAAAAGCCTATGGGAGGCAATGGGAGAAGAAAAATCATTCTCTCAATTGGACACAGGCGTGATTCGCATTGGAGAAGAGACCGGACGGCTATATGACGCTCTTGATTTTCTATCCGGATACTACACAAAGAAAGAGGAGCAGAAACGCATGATTGTCAACGCCGTCAGTTATCCGCTGATAACCTTGTGCGTCGCCGTGGCAGTCCTTATGTTCATGCTGCTTGTTGTTGTCCCGATGTTCAGACAAGTGTATGCCAGAATGGGAGGAGAACTGCCGCCCGTCACCATGATGATAGTCCGACTTTCTGATGCGATGCCTTCCGTTCTTGCAGTTCTTGCCGTATCTGCAGCCGCCCTGACAATCATCAGAAAGCTGTTCAAGGACTCTGACAGATACAGCAGGCTGACATCCGGTCTCTTACTCAGAATTCCAGTCGCCGGGGAACTCGTAAAGAAATATCAGGTGTCCCGCTTCTGCAGACTCATGCACCTTATGACAAGCTCCGGAGTTCCGGTTCTCCAGGCTCTCCGCATGATGTCCGGAATCATGACTTTTTATCCCTACAGGGAGTCTGTCCGTCATATATGCGACACCATAGAAAAAGGAGGAAATCTGACTGACGGACTATCAGCCGGAGAGCATCTCTACGGAAAGAAGTTCATTGTCCTTGTCCGCGTGGGAGAGGAAACATCTTCTCTGGACCGCATGTTCAAGGATCAGGCGGACGATACCGCATCCGAATTGGAATTCGGCATAAGACAGATGAACAATATTCTTGAACCCGCTCTGATTCTTTGCATTGGAGGCATAGTGGCATTTGTACTCATCGCCATGTATATGCCTATGTTCAAGCTCGGAATGATAATACAATGACCTCTCCCGGTCAGATGACCTCGAGGTCGCGGGAGAGGATCCAGCCCTGACGGCCGTCGGCGAGCTCGATGTTGTTCCAGTCGCCCACTTCATCCAGGATGCGGACAGTGGTGCCCTCGTGCAGGATGAACAGATCTGTGGAGGCTTCGTCGGACGGAGAGCTCTTCACGGAGCTGACAGGACGCATGACGACGGCGCTGTCTGCCTTCATGTAGTCCGACTTCTGCCAGAGCGAGAAGCTGAGGCAGGCCGCCGACAGCAGGAGGAAGACGAGGCCGGAGAAGAACCCGGTGCGCTTCCACGCAGATGACGCCGACAGCAGAAGAACTACGGTCATCACCCCGGTCAGCAGCAGGAAGACGATGAAAAGCCATGCCCATGCGTCGGAGTCGAGGATATAGCACACGGATTTGGTCCATGTCTTGAGTACGAACTCCGGGACAGGGTCGATGCGGTCCTGAATGAATCCGGAGACGACTTCGAGATTGTATCTCGCATCCGAATAAGACGGATCAAGCTTGAGCGCCCTCTCATAATAGAGGATGGCGTGAGGATAGTCTCCCGCCTTGAAGTAGGCGCTGCCTATGTTGCAATAGAGCGCGGCGGACTCCAGGCCGGAACGCGCTATGGTCTCATAGCCGGAGATGGCATCCGCCCATTTTCCTTCCGCATAGGCCGCAGTCGCCCTCGTCCAGAGCGAATCGACATACGGATCCACAGTCGCGGCTGAAGCTGCCGTCGGCAGCGTGAGGGAGAAGAAGAGGATCAGAGCTGCAGAAACGGCAGCAGCTGACGTCGTCTTTTTGCCTTTCATCATTGAGTCGATTGAAGATATGACCTTTACGGCATCCTGATAATGCGCGTTCATCGCGTCATGCCCCGGATTAGGCGAATATCTCGCGAACTCGCACGCATCTATGAGGGCGATGAAGTCCTCCGTAAGCCCGGAGCCGACTCCGGCTGCCGTCAGAGACTCCGACACTCTTTCCCGGTTGAGTTCCGATGCCGGGATATTTAGCTTGTCGGAGATGAAGCCGAGGAGGGCCTTGTGAAGCTCCTCGTAAAAGGCAGAATAGAGATTCTGCTTGAGATAGTCCCCTGCGAGGGCGAGACGCTTGAGCGCCATCTTGGTAGCCTTACGCGTCCTTGTGCCGGCCACATCAGCCCTGCGGGCCGCCATCGTGCGGAAGAGCAGCCACATGAGGAATACCACGGCCACAGCTCCTGCCGTCATTGCCCAGAAGAGGCCCGACCCCACGAAGAAGTCGCCCTTTGCGGAAAGGGCCGGGAGTCTGGTGCTGACATAGCGTATGTCCTCATTGAGGCTCTTCACTCCGTGTCTCGTAACGCCCGGAGCGACGACGGCCGCCTCTGCGTCAGACTCGCGTCCCTTCTTGACGGTGAAATTGACAGGCGGAGTCTTGAGGGTCACATACCTCCCCTGGCTGACGTCATAATAGCTGTATGTCACCGGCTCTATCGTGAAGTCGCCGTGACTGCGCGGGATGAACGGATATTCGTATGTCTTGCTGCCGGACGTGCCGCCGGAAGCCTTGTCTGTATTTTCTGTCACCTTCGTGTCATACACCTCGAAATCAGGCGGGAAGGTCACTTTTGGAGCCTCAAGCAGAGACACGTTTCCGCGTCCCTTGATCGTCACCGTCAGAGAAGCGGCCTCATGAGTGGTCAGAGAGTCCTTGCTTAGAGCCGCCGAGATGGTGAATTTGCCCACACCGCCGCCGAACGAGGCCGGAGCTCCGGACGGAAGCGGAGAGACATTGACTTTGGCCGAGGAGGAATATACCCTCTTCCTCATCGTCCTGTAGTCGTCGAAGAAGCCGTCGAATATGCTTGCCGGACCGCCGGAGGACACCCGGACGCTCACGAGACACACGAGCTCGGCAGGATCTATCGTGATCTGACCTGCCTGCTGAGGCACGAGCACCCATTTGCGGAGGACGGCCGTGTTGTATATCATGTCGTTGTAGCTCTCGCGCGTAAACTCGATATTGGTCGGAGACTCCACCTCCTGACTCCAGAAGCCGTTGAAGGAAGGGAATCTGGCGTCCTCAAATCCAGCGATGTTCACCCTCTGATATAGTTTCAGAGTGGCTGTGATCGGCTCGCCCACCACGACGTCCGATCGGCTGAGGGTGAGCCTCATGAAGATGTCCTCGTCGGAAATCCCGGTCGCGTCCGTCCTGCCGCCCGGCACTGCTCCGGAAGAGCCCGAAGACGACGAGCCGCCCTGAGAAGAGCCTGAGGATGAGCCGTTGGACACCACCTCGACTGTCGCGGCCCCGGAAGTTATTTCCTTGCCCTTTATCTTTGCAGTCGCTGCAGGCAGAGTGAACCTGCCGGTCTTCTTCGGCATCAGGATGTAGGTATAGGTGTACTGAGACGATCTCGTGGACTTGCCGTTTATGATCTGCACGCTCGTGGAACGGCCTGTCTGCGGCCCCCACACAAGCTGAAAGTCGTCCCCCTGACTCCACTGGAAGTCAGACGGCGACTTGTCGCCCTCCACAATGAACACGACGGTGAACTGCTCGTCCGCCGCCACCACATTAGGCACATCCACCCTGATGGTGGTCTGAGCCCACGCGCAGACCGTCGCAATAGCCATGACGGCCGTCAAGAATACCCTTTTCATCATCTTCAGTCTCTATTTCTTCTGTTCTACCAGTTCTTCTCCTTCTGCCTTGACTTCAGAGCTTCTGCCTTCTCCTTCTTGACCTTCTCCTGAGTCTCCTTCTCCTTGGCCTGAATGGCCTGAAGCATCTGCTGGGCGGCCTGCGGAGTTATGTTCGGCTGAGGTCGGGGCTGTCCATTTCCCTGATTCTGATCGCCCTGTCCCTGCTGATCATTCTGATCGCCCTGGTTCTGGTCCTGATTCTGTCCGTTGTCGTCATTGTTCTGCCCCTGATCATCCTTATTGTCCTGACCATCCTGGTTCTGATCCTGACTGTTGTCGCCGTTCTGATCCTGATTCTGGTCATTCTGCTGGTCCTGCTGACCTCCGCCGGACTGGTTGTTCTGCTGCTCCTGGAGCTTTCCCTTGGCGTAGATATAATTCTCCTTGGCCGCCATGTCTCCCGGATTAAGAAGCAGAGACTCCTTATAGTGAGCGACCGCGGCCTCCCAGTTCTCCTGCTGCGAAGCGGCGTTGCCCGCATTGAAATGCCAGTCAGAGGCCTGTGGAGAGCCCCCGGCCATATCCTTTACTGCGTCGTATGTCTTCGTCGCCTGCTCATAATCCCCCATCCTGTAGAGGGTATTGGCGAGATTGTAGTTCGCGGCGAAAGACAGGGAATCCTTCACGAGAGCCTTCCTGTAGTCGATCTCGGCGGATTTCCAGTCACTTTTCCTGAAGTCCCTGTTCCCGTGTCTGACCTCCCTCCTGTCCGGCTGGGCGGAAAGGGAGAATGCGGAGACAAGAGTCAGGGCAAATATGCAGACCATCAACTTTCTCATCAGCGTTCCTTTTTTCATCAGTGTTCTTCCGAAACGGCGGACCGCCAGCGTCTAAAACAGACGGCGGCGGATCCTCCTTTCTCCTATAAGCATCTCTATCACGAACAGAGCCAGCGCAATGGCGAAGAAATACATGTACTGCTCATCATATTCCTCGAAGATCACGGAACTGAACTCCTCCGCGTCCATCTTCTTTATCTCGTCAATGATCGGATTGAGTCCGAACTCGCTGTTTCCGGCCCGGACATACATTCCGTTGCCTGCCGAAGCCACCTCCCTGAGCGTATTTTCCTCGAGGCGGGTGACCACTATCTCCCCGTTCTTGTCCTTCAGCAGCTCGCCGTTCATCGGTATCGGCTTGCCCTGGTCGGAGCCCACGCCTATCGTAAACACCCGGATGCCCATTGATGCGGCCTCTCTTGCGGCTGCCACCGGATCATCCTCGTGATTCTCTCCGTCAGTGATGACGATTATGGCGCGGCTCTTCTCGCTCTGGGCGCTGAAACTCCTGATGGCGGTGTTGATGGCGTCTCCCATCGCCGTACCCTGAATCGGAACGGACTCAGTGGAGATGGAGTTGAGAAACATCTTCGCCGACACGTAATCCGTGGTTATCGGCAGCTGCACGAACGAGCTGCCCGCAAAGACGATCAGACCTATGCGGTCATCCCTCAGCCTGTCCACGAGCTTGGAGATTGCGAGTTTGGCCCGGTCCAGACGGTTCGGTGAATAGTCCTCCGCCAGCATCGAGTTGGAGACGTCGAGAGCGATCATTATCTCCACTCCCTTAGTCTTGTGCTCCTTCAGCTTGGCCCCGATCTGAGGTCTGGACAGGCCTATCGCAAAAAAGAAGAATGCCAGCGAGAAAAGCGTGATTCTCACCCATCCCTTGGCGCTTGAGACGGACGGCATGAGCCCCGAGACGAGAGCCCCGTCCCCGAACCGCCTCAGTCTCCTTTTCCTGAAATGCAGCATGAGCGCATAAGCGGCGAAAAAGAGAGGTATGAGAAATATGAGAAGCAGATACTGCGGCTGCGCAAAATTGATCATGGCACGAATCCTCCCCTTTTTATGGCAATCTTCTTATCACAAACATGTCCAGCGCGAGCGCGAGCAGAAGAGCCACAAGGGCCACAAGGGCATAGCCTGTGAACAGCTCCTTATAGACAGGGAAACTGTCGATGGTTATGCGGTCCTTCTCCATCTCGTTGATCTCACTGTAGATCTCCATGAGCTTGGTGTTGTCGGTGGCGCGGAAATAGCGTCCTCCAGTCGCCTCGGCGATGTCCTTGAGCAGAGCCTCGTCTATCTCTACCTTCACCTGCTGAATCTCCACTCCCCACGGCGTCATCACCGGGTACGGAGCCATTCCTTCCTTGCCGACGCCTATCGTATAGACCCTCACTCCGTATGTCGACGCGATCTCGGCCGCCATCTGCGGGGTAATCTCGCCCCTGTTGTTGACTCCGTCCGTGAGCAGAATCACCACGCGGCTCTTCGCGTCAGAGTCCTTGAGCCTTGCCACGGCGGTCGCAAGTCCGTTTCCTATGGCCGTGCCGTCCTCGATGAGGTCGGTCTGCACCTCCTTCATCAGATTGATCAGCGAGGCGCGGTCGGTGGTGAGCGGACACTGGGTGTAGCTCTCTCCGGCGAACACGACGATTCCGATCCTGTCATAAGGCCTCTGGGAGATGAACTCTATGGCGATGTCCTTGGCAGCGCTTATCCTGTCGGGAGTGAAGTCTCTGGCGAGCATACTGGTGGAGACGTCCATCGTGAGCATTATGTCGATGCCCTCGCTGTTGACCCTGTCCATCTTCTCGGAAGAGCGCGGACGCGCTATGGCGATGATTATCATGACAAGGGCGAGTATCTTCAAGGCGAAAGGCACATGCCTCAGGACACGCATCGACGAGAAGCCGCCCCTCATCCACGGGGTGAGAACCGACACGCGGAGATGCGGACGACGCGCCATAAGCTCCAGATAGAGATAATGGAGCACGAGCAGCAGAGGAATGACCTCAAGCCAGAGCAGCTTAGGATATTCAAAGTACATCTTTCTCTCCCTCCTTCATTTCAGTCCCTTCACTATCCGCAGCCCCGGTCGGCTGTCCCGACGCGTCGGCAAGGGCGGTCGCCTTCAAGGTGCCATCAGCATCAGTCTTCCGGCCCGTCGCGGCGGAGCCGGCAGCGTCGATCTCCTGCTGGTAGGTCTGCGTCACGAAACGCACTGCCGTCGGCACGACAGAGGAGTTCTCATCGTCCGAAGCCACATATTTGGCGAACTTCACGAAATCGGCCCTGTCGAAGAGCCCCCGGATCTCGTCATACAAGTCGGACGGCACGTCCTTCTCGGCAAGACGGCTGAAGATCTCCGCCGTGGTCATCTCCACGGCCTGAATGCCGTATCTCGCCACGATATATTCCCTCAGGATGTCGGTGACTCCGGAATAAAAGGCCTTCTGCTTCTCCGGAATCCACATTCCGTTGCCCCTCATGCCCTCGAGACGGCGCAGGGCGACGATATGGGCCGGATCGCGCTTCTGGGCGGCGTCAACTGCGCGGGAACGCCATCTGCGTATCAGCCAGACGGCAAGGACGATGAGCCCCGCAAGAACGACAAGCCCGGCAATGTAAGGAAGAAGCTCCCTGAAAGTCACCGGATAGCGGGCCTGATCCTTTATATCGTTGAGAGAGAAGGTCTCGGGATCGACCGCAAGCGTCTTCACGTCAAGAGTCTTCGAGCCGAACACAAGAGTGTCCACCGCCCCGTCAGGCGTCATCCTGAGCGCGGCCAGCACCGGCAGGTCATAGACACCCTCGTCAAACGACGTTATCCTGATGCTCGCCTTCAGATCCATTGAAGCCGGAGCTCCCTTCCTGCCCTTTCTGAAGGCAAGGGTGTCCAGCTTCCAGTTTTCAACCACTTCCACACCTTCGCAGAATCCCCGGGAATAGTCCGGAAGCGACAGGCCTGTGCCCTCCCCTACTCCGTTCAGCACAAAGCCGTACTCCAGCTGGTCGGCGATGAGCACGCTGTCCCTCTCCTGAAGCGGATTGAGGAAGAGCCCCTCCATCTCGATCCGTCCCGGCAGGCGGCCGTGCGTCCCATCAGCGGCCGACGGCCCGGCGGCAGCCTGAGCGGCAGCCCCTGCCGGAACAGCCGCGACCGAAGCCGTCAGGACGACCGCCGACAAGGCGGAAGCGTATTTCTGAAACAAATTCATAAGCGTCTATCTCTTTTGGAAGAACGTCATCAGTCCCTTTACATAATCCTGATCCGTGGCTATGCTCACGCTGTCTATCTTGTACTTCATGAACATCCTCGAAGAAGTCTGCGCCACAGTCTCGAACCATTCTTCATAAGCCTTCCGCATCCTGCGGCTCGAGGTGTCCACCCAGGCGTCCCGCATCGTCTCAGAATCCTTGACGTGCACAAGGCCGACTTCCGGCAGTGTCCGCTCCCGAGGGTCATACACCTCGATCACGGAGAGGTCATGCCGTCCCGCCGCCACCTTCAGGGCGTCCTCGTATCTCGGCGTGCCGTCCTCATTCACGTCCAGCAGGTCCGAAAGGAGAAATGCCGTGCAGCGCTTCTTGATGGCATTGGTGAGATACCTCAGAGCCTCGCTGACGTCCGTTCCGTCATACTGCGGCCTGAACTCGATGATCTCCCTTATTATATGGAGGAGATGGCTGCGGCCCTTCTTCGGGGGGATGAACTTCTCCACCCTGTCGCTGAAGAAGAGGGCGCCCACCTTGTCGTTGTTGATGATGGCCGAAAACGAGAGCACGGCGGCTATCTCCGCGATGAGATCCCTCTTGTTCATTCCGGAAGTGCCGAAAAGCCCCGAGCGGCTGATGTCGATGAGCAGGACCACGGTCAGCTCCCTCTCCTCGTCAAAGACCTTCACATACGGAGACCTCAGCCTGGCCGTCACGTTCCAGTCCATGTTGCGGACATCGTCCCCGAACTGGTACTCACGCACCTCGCTGAAGGCCATACCTCGGCCCTTGAAGGCCGAATGGTACTCTCCGGCAAAGATCTGGTGGGAGAGGGCCCTGGTCTTTATCTCTATTTTCCTGACCTTCTTGAGAAGGTCGTTGGCACTCCTTTCCTTATCCATTACGGAACCTCTACGGCATTTATTATCTCAGAAATGATGTTCTCGGAAGTCACGTTCTCGGCCTCCGCCTCGTATGAGAGCCCGATCCTGTGCCTGAGCACCTCGTTGCAGACCGCCCTCACGTCCTCCGGGATCACATATCCTCTTCTCTTTATGAATGCGTATGCCTTGGACGCCATCGAGAGCGAGATGCTGGCACGCGGCGAAGCGCCGTAGGATATGAGACTGGTGAGCTTGCCGAGCCCGTACTCCTGCGGAGTCCTCGTGGCATAGACGATGTCCACGATGTATCTCTCGATCTTCTCGTCCATGTACACGTCCCTCACGACCTGTCGGGCGCGGACGATGTCCTCCGGCTTCATCACCGGGGTCGGCTTCGGAAATTCTCCCGTGTTGTTCATCCTGACGATCAGCTTCTCCTCCTCCTTCTTAGGATAGGACACCACCACCTTGAGCATGAACCTGTCCACCTGGGCCTCCGGGAGAGGGTAGGTGCCCTCCTGCTCGATAGGGTTCTGCGTCGCCATCACGAGGAACGGCTCCGGCAGCCGGAAAGTCTCGTCGCCAATCGTCACCTGACGCTCCTGCATGGCCTCGAGCAGAGCCGACTGCACTTTTGCCGGAGAACGGTTGATCTCATCCGCAAGCACGAAATTGGCGAAGATCGGGCCCTTGCGGATCTGGAACTGCTCGCTCTTCTGCGAGTAGATGAGCGTTCCTATCACGTCGGCAGGAAGGAGGTCCGGAGTAAACTGTATTCTGCTGAACTTGGCATCTACGCAAGAGGCGAGAGTATTGATTGCCAAGGTCTTCGCAAGCCCGGGAACACCCTCGAGAAGAATGTGTCCGTTGGCGAGGAGACCGATGAGGAGATTCTCCACGAGATGCTTCTGACCCACGATCACCTTGCCCATCTCCATAGTGAGGATGTCCACGAAGGAGCTTTCTCGCTGGATGCGGTCATTCAATTCTTTAATGTTTACGCTGTCCATAATATATTTTTGTAATTTTGCATCGTTTTCACATATCCCTCGCACCCGAATTCATTTGACAGCATCGCCTATGCGCTACATCATCCGCTTTTCCTACAATGGGGCCGACTTCTTCGGCTGGCAGCGTCAGCCCGACGCAAGATCAATCCAGGGGGAAATGGAGAGAGCCCTTTCCACATTCCTCAGAGAGGACGTCTCCGTCACGGGAGCGGGGAGAACGGACACGGGAGTGAACGCCGTGAATTGCGTCGCTCATTTCGAAACCGCTGACGGCGAATTCGTCCCCGAGCCGGCGCAATTCGTCTACAAAATAAATGCCATCCTGCCAAGAGGAATAACGGTACATGAAATCAGACCTGCGGGGCAGGATTTCCACGCGCGTTTTTCGGCGACCGCGAGGGAGTACCGCTACTTCCTGCACAGGAAAAAAGACCCCTTCATGGAAAGCTTCTCATGGCGCTGCCGCTACCCTCTGGACATGGAGAAGATGAACTCTGCGGCGGGATTCCTGCTCGGGACTCACGATTTCAGCTGCTTCGAGAAGACGGGAGGCAACAACCGCACTTCAATCTGCACCATAAGCGACGCCGGATGGAGCCTCTGGACACCTCCGCACGTCTCAATGATGGGCTACCCATGTGAAGAGGGGGACTTTCTCGTGTTCAGAATCCGGGCAGACAGATTTCTCCGCAACATGGTGAGGGCTATTGTCGGCACGCTGGTCGACGTGGGGCGCGGCAAGCGAAAGCCGGAATGGGTAAGGGAGCTCGTGCGCAGCGGCAGCAGGTCGGCCGCCGGGGAGTCGGTTCCGGGCCATGCCCTTTTCCTCTGCAAAGTGGAATATCCGCTTCCGGAATAAAATTTTTTGTCTATTTTTGCGGTCTGATAAATTTTTTTGACAGAGATGATTTCCCTTCTTTTGCAATCGGGTCTTGACGCCGTGCCTGTCGAGAGCGTGCCTCAGCAGCAGGAAATGACCCTATCCTTCTTCGACCTCTTCCTCAAGGGAGGGGCGCTGATGTGGGTGCTGCTCGCCCTCTCGTTCGTGGCCATCTACATCTTCGGCAAGAAATGGTGGATGATCCACAAGGCCGGCAAGACTGACAGAAACTTCATGAACGACATTCACGACCTGATACACGACGGGAAGATAAAGTCGGCAGTGTCGCTCTGCCAGAAGTATGACTCACCTGTCGCAAGGCTCGTGGAGAAGGGCATAGAGCGCATCGGCAGGCCGCTTTCGGATATCCAGACGGCCATCGAGAACACGGGCAACGTGGAGGTCGCAAGGCTCGAGAAGGGACTGCCGATCCTCGCCACGATAGCCGGAGGGGCCCCGATGATCGGCTTCCTCGGCACTGTCATAGGCATGGTGCAGGCGTTCTTCAACATGGCGCAGGCCGGAAGCAACATCGACATCTCGCTGCTCTCGGGCGGCATCTATGTGGCCATGGTGACCACTGTCGGCGGTCTGATAGTCGGAATCATCGCCTATTTCGGCTACAACTACCTGACGTCCCAGATATCCGACCTCGTGTTCAAGATGGAGAGCACGATAATAGACTTCATGGATCTCCTTCACGAGCCGGCCGAGTCCGGGGAAACCGGGGATCCGCAAATCTAAAGTGACGAAGAGATGGCTCTGAAACGGACAACGAAGGCTGAACCGAACTTCTCGATGTCGTCCATGACTGACATCGTGTTCCTTCTGCTGATATTCTTCCTCGTCACGTCCACTCTCGTCAACCCGAACGCGCTCAAGCTCCTGCTGCCGAAGAGCACGGGACAGGTGTCGGCAAAGGCCACGGTGAGCGTCTCGATCAAGCACCATCTGGACACGGACACCTTCACCTACCACATCAACGGGGATGAGGCTCCGGTGCCGTTCAGCAGAGTGGAGGACGAGCTGGTCGGACTGCTTCAGAACGAGGAGGACCCGACTTTCTCGATCTACGCGGACGAGACGGTTCCGATAAAGGTGGTCGTGGAGATAATGAACATCGCGAAAAGGAACCATTATAAGGTGATAATGGCCACAAGACCCGAATAGGGCCGGACAGAATGGATAGAGAATACAAAAGGGAGAGACTCAGGCAGGAGAGGATGTCACGGGTGATCGGAATCTCGGCAGCCGTGGTGATTCATGCGTCCGTTGTCGGAGTCGGCAGCGTTTCCGGCATGAAATATGTTTATCCGCCGCCGGAGGAAGAGGCGCTGCTCCTCGACTTCTCATCCTATGAGGCCGAAATACCGAAGCAGATACGGACAGGAACCGAGCCACGCTCCGAAAACGCTGACCCGGAAAGAGAGACGGAGCTCATCCAGCAGTCCCAGGGACAGCACGAGGGCTCGAAGCTGAACGAGGCGAAAGAGGCCGACGTGGACGAATTCGGAGATGTGGAAGTGAAGAACCCTCCGAAAGAGAAGGAGATAGACAGGAGGGCCCTTTTCCGTGCGACTGACAACAAGACGCAGAAGGACACTCTTGCGGCGCAGACCGCAGCCCGGGTGAGCGACGCCCTGAAGGCGGGACATGCATCCGGCAATACCGTCACGGGAGAGACGAAGGGCGAGCCGAACGCGAGCCTTGAAGGACGCACGGTGCTCGGCACTCTTCCTTCGCCGGAATACTCCGTGCTCACGACGGGGACAGTGGTGGTTGAGATATGGGTGGACAGGAACGGCAAAGTTCAGAGAGCCAATCCGGGAGCGCAGGGCACGACCGTGACGGACAGGACTCTGTGGGAGGCGGCAAAGAACGTGGCCATGAAGTCGCAGTTCAACATGAAGGCCGACGCGCCGGAGCTGCAGAAAGGAACGATAACATACATATTCAATTATACGACAGGAAAATAGACATCAGATGGCGTGAGCCATCAGCGACAATATTTTATTCATCATCATTTAAATGTGACCCCGGGAGGGGATGTAGAAAATGGAAAACTTCAGAAGAGGCGGCGGAGACCGCAGAACGGAAGGCCGTAGCGATTACGGCAGGAGAAGCACTGAAAGGAATTTTTCAGGAAACAGGAACGGCAGATACTCGACAGAGGGCTATTCCGGGAATTATGACAGGAGGCCGAGAAGGGACGACTTCGGCTCCGCCGAGGAAGCTCAGGCTGCACCGAAACGCAGACCGAGAGTGATCCGAGGCAAGGACGGAGAGATCAGAAGCATGCCGGCTCAGGAAAGACCGGCGTCAGGATACGGCACCGGGTATTCAGCAAGAAGAAGCTACACGGACGACAGAAGAGGATTCTCCGAGAGAAGGGGCTACTCCGATGACAGAAGGTCCTACTCAGACGAGAGAAGAGGCCAGGAAGGAGGCTATTCCGAAGACAGGAGAGGATTCTCCGGCGAGAGAAGAAGTTTCGGAGGAGACCGCAGAGGCTTCGGCGGAGACCGCAGGCATTCGTCAGAGGGCGGACAGAGAGGATTCAGCGACAGGAGAGGAGCAAAGCCGGGCAGAGGAAACTCCTCCAGACCGGGAAAAGGATTCAATGACAGCCGCAGGCCGAAGGCGCCTCAGACTCCGAACGGCATCAACAGGATGCTCAGCAGAAAGCAGGTGCAGGACGAGACAAGATTCTCGGACAACGACACGATAAACATACCGGTAAAGGAGGAGGTGAGACTCAACAAGTTCATCGCCAACTCCGGAATCTGCTCAAGGCGAGAGGCCGACAACTACATTCTCGCGGGAGTGGTGACGGTAAACGGCACCGTGGTGACCGAGCTCGGCTCCAAGGTCAACATCTACACCGACGACGTGAGGTTCAACGGCGAGAGACTCAAGGGAGAGGAGAAGGTCTACATCGTGATGAACAAGCCGAAGGGATTTGTCACGACGGCAAGCGACCCGCACGCGGAGAAGACCGTGATGGACCTGCTCAAGGGATGCAAGTCAAGGGTGTTCCCTGTCGGCAGGCTCGACAAGTACACTACAGGAGTGCTCATGTTCACAAATGACGGAGAGATAGCGGAGAAGCTGACCCATCCGTCATACGACAAGAAGAAGATATATCAGGTGACCCTCGACAAGGACCTCACTCAGGAGGACTTCGACAAGATCAAGAGCGGAATCATGCTGACCGACGGAGAGATCGCCGCAGACGAGCTCGAATATGTGGATGACGACGACAAGAAGAAACTCGGCATCGAGATCCACTCGGGCAAGAACCGCATCGTCAGAAGGATATTCGAATCGCTCGGATATGAAGTCAGGGGACTCGACCGCGTATATTTCGCTGGCCTCACCAAGAAGGGGCTCAAGCGCGGACAGTGGAGGTTCCTGACCCAGGGCGAGGAGAACATTCTCAAGATGGGCGCCTACAACTGATTGTCTGAACAAAAGGCTATCAAGCTGTTATGACAGAACCTACAGAAAAGAGGCACAGAGCTGGATTTGTCAACATCATCGGTAATCCGAATGTCGGCAAATCCACTCTCATGAATGCGCTTGTCGGAGAGAAGCTGTCGATAGTGACGGCGAAGGCGCAGACCACCAGACACAGGATCATGGGCATCGTGAACGGAGAGGACTGGCAGATAGTCTATTCCGACACTCCGGGCATCCTGAAGCCCAACTACCGGCTACAGCAGAACATGCTGAACTTTGTCGACGACGCCCTCGGAGACGCCGACATCGTACTGTATGTGACGGACACCGTGGAGAAGCAGGACAAGAATCTCGAATATGTCGAGAAGCTGCGCAGACTCGAATGTCCGGTCATCCTCGTCATCAACAAGATCGACATAAGCACTCAGGAGCATGTGGTCAAGCTCATCGACTGGTGGGAGAAGCAGCTTCCGGGAGCGGAGATCATCCCCGCCTCGGCACAGGAGAGATTCAATCTTGAAAACGTTTTCGACAGCATTCTGGAGAGGCTGCCGGTAGCCCCGGCCTGGTACGACAAGGACGTGTTCACGGACAGGAATCTCAGATTCTTCGCCTCCGAGATCATCAGGGAGAAGATTCTTCTCAACTACAGTCAGGAGATTCCCTACTGCTGCGAAGTCGGCATCGAGGAATTTGTCGAGGGCAAGGAGAGATACGAGATCAGCGCCGTCATATATGTGATGCGCGAGTCCCAGAAGGGCATCATCATAGGCAAGGGCGGACAGGCTCTCAAACGGGTCGGCACCCAGGCAAGAATAGACATGGAGGACTTCTTCCAGAAGAAGGTGTTTCTCAAGACTTTCGTGAAAGTCGACCCTGACTGGAGGGAAAACAGAAAAGAACTGAGGAAATTCGGCTACGAGCACTGAGGCGACGGGCTGAGCCGGGCTGAAGGCCACAGGCGACAGGCTGAAGACAGGCGGCGGGCTGAAGACAGGAGGCGGGCTGAAGACAGGAGAAATGCAAATGGATGACAGGAACGACGAAATGGATGACCTCATGCGGGAAGATTCCGCAGAAGGAGCTCCGAAAGACAACGGAGGAAAATACGACAAGATGCTGAATGACGGGGGCAGGAACTACAGGCTCTCCGGAATGTTCCGGGACTGGTTTCTTGACTTCTCGTCATACGTCATTCTCCAGAGGGCTGTTCCCGACATCATAGACGGACTGAAGCCGGTGCAGAGGAGAATCCTCCACGCCATGTACACCAAGGACGACGGGGCGCACACCAAAGTGGCAACCCTCGTGGGCAAGGCCATGGAATATCATCCCCACGGCAACCAGTCAATTGAGGAGGCCCTCGTCAACCTCGGGCAGAAGAATCTGCTGATCGACTGTCAGGGTAACTGGGGAAACATCCTGACCGGCGACCCGAACGCTGCCGGAAGGTACATCGAAGCCAGACTCAGCAAGTTCGCCAAGGAGGTGGTCTTCAATCCGAAGACCACCGAATGGATGAATTCATACGACGGCCGCAACAGGGAGCCGGTCCAGCTTCCGGTCAAGTTCCCTCTGCTTCTGGCGCAGGGAGCCGAGGGCATAGCCGTAGGTCTGGCGTCAAAGATTCTCCCGCACAACTTCAACGAGCTGCTTGACGCATCTGTGGCCGTTCTTCAGGGCAAGGACTTCGAGCTATATCCTGACTTTGTCACCGGAGGATACGCGGACTGTTCGAAATACTGCCGCGGACGACGCGGAGGAGTGGTCAAGGTAAGGGCCAAGATCGAGAAGATCGACAAAAACACCATAGCCATTACCGAGATTCCGTTCGGCAAAAACACCGGCACCCTCATCGAGTCCATAATCAAGGCCAAGGACAAGGGAAAAATCAAATTCAGGAAGATAGACGACCTTACCGCCAGCACGGCCAACATCATCATCCACCTTCCGAACGACGTCTCGCCAGACAAGACCATAGACGCACTCTACGCATTCACCGACTGCGAAGTATCCATCTCTACGAACGCCTGCGTGATCAAGGACGGCAAGCCGCAGTTTCTCGACGTCAACGAGATACTGACTTACAACACGTTCCGCACGAGAGACCTTCTCGGGGAAGAGCTGCGCATCCGGCTCGAAGAGCTCGCGTCGGAATGGCACTATGGCTCTCTCGAAAAGATATTCTTCGAAAATCAGGTGTACAAGATTCTCGAGGACCGCTCTTTCAGCAGCTGGGAGGAACAGCTCGCCAGAGTGTTCTCCGAAATGAAGAAGTATCAGCACCTGCTCAAGAAGGAGATAGTGGAGGAGGACATAACGAAGCTCGTCGAAAAACCTGTGCGAAAAATCTCCAAATTCGACGTCAAGGCTATGGACGAGAAGCTGCGGGGGCTCGAGGAGGAGATGGAGAAAATCAGCGGAGACCTCGAGCATCTCGACGAATATGCCGTCAAATACTTCAGGAGTCTCAAGAAAAGATACGGAGAAGCATATCCTCGGCACACAGAAATCGTCAACTTCGAGTCGATCGCCGTCACCAGGGTGGTCAACAACAACGCCAAGCTCTACGCCAACATGGCCGAAGGATTCGTTGGCATCAGCCTCAAGAAGGAGGACAACGCGGAATATGTGTGCGACTGCTCCGACATGTCGGAGATAATAGTCTTCCACAGGGACGGCAAATATCTCGTCACCAAAGTCAGCAACAAGGCGTTTCTCGGAAAGGACATAATCTATGTTGCCGTTTTCAGCAGAAACGACGAAAGGACCATCTACAACGCCATCTACAGAGACGGAAAGAGTCCGGTGAGCTATGCCAAGAGATTTGCAGTCACGAGCATCACGAGAGACAAGGAATATGACGTGACGCAGGGAACTCCCGGCTCCGTCCTGCTGTGGTTCTCGGCCAACCGCAACGGAGAGGCGGAGACCGTCAGAATCAACTTCGCACCCAAGCCGAAGCTGAAGAAGAGCAGCGACGAATACGACTTCTCGAAGCTCATGATAAAAGGCAGGGCCTCGAGAGGCAACCTCGTCTCCAAGAATGCAATCAGGAAAATCACCCTGAAATCGAAGGGCGTGTCAACAATCGGAGGCAAGGATCTCTGGTTCGACGAGGACATCAACAGGCTCAACGAAGACGGACGTGGCAGATACCTCGGACAGTTCAATTCCGGAGACCACATTCTCGCCGTATTCCGCAACGGCACCTATTACACCACTTCCTTCGACCTGAGCAACAGATATCAGGGAGACCTGCTCCTTATCGAGAAATTCGAGCCGGGCAAGACATTCTCTGCCATCTACTGCGACGGGACACAGAAATGTCTGTATATCAAGAGATTTTCATTCGATATCAGCGACAACACCACAGTGACGTTCATCCCCGAGACCAAAGGCTCGTACCTTGTACAGCTCACTGACGACAGGCATCCTCAGATGGAACTGACGTTCGGAGGAAAGCACGAATACCGCGAGCCTGAACATGTGGATGTCGAGGCATTCATCGCCAAGAAGGGCATACAGGCTAAAGGAAAGAAAGTCAGCCAGTATGAAGTGGCCAAGGCCGCATTTGTCGAGCCTGTCCACAGGCCGGAGGACGACATCGAGCTGCCGGACGCCACCGAGGCGCCTGCCCCGGACAGCGGGGACAGCACAGACGATCAGGCAGACGACATGACGACTCCTTCCCTCTTCTGATTTCCACTGATCATGGATTGCCATAACTCTGAAATGGATTGCCATAACTCTGAGGAACATACAGCCGCAGCCATGCCCCGGAAACCCGGAAACGGAGCCGCCGGGCCAAGCCACAGGACGATTGCCCTGACCGGCTTCATGGGCTGCGGCAAGAGCTCCGTCGGCAAGGAACTCTCGAAAATCATCGGCGGAGACTTCATCGATCTCGACGACTTCATCGAAAAGAGAGAGGGCATGACTATTCCGGAAATATTCTCTTCTGGCGGAGAACCCCTGTTCAGATCCATAGAAAGAGAATGTCTTGAGAGCATTCTGCTTCCTCCCCACAGAGAAAAGCCACTGACACTTTCCCTCGGAGGAGGCACTCTCATGGCCCCCGGATGCGTCGGACTGATAAAAGAAAATGCGTTCTGCGTCTACATGAGAGCCCGTCTGGAGACACTTGCCGACAATCTGCTCAATGACTTCAGCGGAAGACCCATGCTTGCGGGCATAAATGAAGAAGGCCTCCCTCTTCGGGAAGCCCTCATGAATCGCATCAGCCGGCTGATGGCCGTCAGATCGTCCGTCTACGAAGATTCTGCAGATCTGATCATCGACATCGACGGTCTGGATTCTCTACGGACGGCGAATTTCATCGCCGGACTCTGCCGCTGACCGCCGCCTCAGCTGACCGCCATTACTTTACTGCTGCTGGCCGCCATTACTGCTGCTGACCCTGATACTGTGCCTGAAGCTCAGCCTGCAGCGACTCAAGCGTCCTGTCGGCAGGTATGCCGAGAGCCTCTCTCGCAGCCGGAGTCAGATCGAGACTCTGAGTGTCATCCACATAATGAAGTGAAGACTCGTCAAAAACATAGATCACGCCCTGAGCCTTCGCAAGCTCCTGAATCTTCTCCTGAGCCTTCTGATAGATAGGAGCCATGAGCGTGTTCTGAAGCTGGTTCAGATCCTGCTGGCTTGCCTGCTCGAACTCCTGAATACGGGTCTGGATGTCTGTGAGCTCCTTCTGCTTGCTGTCGCGAACTGCCGGAGTCCATGTCGCCTGCTTCTGATTGTACTGTTCGTATTTTGACTGGAATTCCATTATCATGCTCTGATATGTCTCCTGAGTCTCCTTGGTTGCGGCGTCTATCTGAACCCTCGCCGAATCCATCTCAGGCATGAGCTGGACGAGCTCGTTGAAGTTCACGTGAGCGAATTTGAGATTCTGTGCAGATGCAGCCGTACATACGAGTACAAGAGCTGCGATGATCATAATTGACTTTTTCATAACTTTAGTGGTTGTAATTGTCTATTTATCTTATCAATAAAACTTTCTTAACAAAACCTTCCGCCGGCTCCTGCCGATTCTCCGCCGCATCAGAACTGCTGTCCGATCACGAAGTGGAACTGGCTTCCGCCGTATGTAGGATCATCAAATCCATATCCCCAGTCGACTCCGAGAAGTCCGATCATCGGAAGGAAGACCCTGACTCCGACTCCCGCCGACCTCTTGATCTGGAACGGATTGAAATCCCTGATGTCCGACCAGCAGTTTCCTCCCTCAAGGAAGATGAGCGCAAAGATCGTGGACTGAGGCTGAAGCACAACAGGATAACGCAGCTCAACCGTGAACTTGTCGTACACATTTCCGGAATATGCCGATCCTCCGTTGCTGTACGGGGTCAGAGTCGTAGGGGTGAGGGAGTAGTTCTCGTATCCCCTCAGAGAGATGACCTCCGTTCCGTAAGTGTTGTATCCCGACATTCCGTCTCCTCCGAGAAGGAAGCCCTCGAACGGCGAATAGCCCCAGTTTCTGTTGTAGTAGCCCAGATAGCCGAACTGTGCGCGTGCCATAAGGACAAGATCTCCGACAAGCTTGGTGTATATGGCCCCCTTGAACGACCACTTGTGATATTCAATCCATTTGTAGCGGTCTTCCGAAGACTGGAGATCATAGTTGATGTCCCTCCAGCTGGACACTCTCGTAGGGTTGCCGTTCTCGTCGAGCACTCCCTTGTTCTTCTTCCTGAGCAGCGAATATGGCGGCGTCAGCTGAAGTGAAAGGCTGAACTCCGAGCCCTGACGCGGATATATCTGCTGGTCGGTGGAAGTCCTCGAAAGGCTTATCGTATAGCTGAGGTTATGAGAGATACCGGTGTTGAAGAGGAAGTTGTAGTTCCAGTTCTGGAGCTTGTACGTCTGCCAGCTGAGCTGGTTGTAGAGCACGAAATAGTTGTCCGGCCATTTGAGGCGCGTTCCTATTCCGGCCGCAAGACCGTACACCTCCATATATTCGTCATTGTTGAGAATATTGAATGCTATGTATGAGTTGGTCTGCCTCGTGTAGTATGCAGACACGCTCAGCGAAGTAGGCTTCTTTCCGAAAAGCCACGGCTCCATGAAGCTCGCCGAAAGGCTGGTGTAATATGTTCCGTTCGTCTGGAACCTTATAGCGAGATTCTGCGCGTCGCCCAGCGGCACAGGCCTCCATGCGGACTTGTCGAAGAGTCTTCTCGTCGAAAAGTTGTTGAAGCTGACTCCGACGGTCGCCACGAAGGTGTTTCCGCCCCATCCTCCCGAAAGCTCAAGCGTACTCGAAGGCTTCTCCGTCACGTTATATACTATGTCGACGGTGTTGTTGAGCTGGTTAGGAATAATCGAATATCCGGTCGACGGGTCGGTTATGGCTTCCGGATCGAACTGCCCCATCGATGCGATTTCCCTTATTGAGCGTTCAAAGTCGGTCTGGCTGAACAGATACCCCGGCCTTGTGAATATCTGACGGCGCACGACCCTTTCATTGGTAAGGTCATTTCCGTTGATGATGATATTGTTGAGCGTGGCCGGCTTGCCCTCCACGATCCGCATCTCCACGTCGACGGAGTCACCGACTATGTTCAGCTCGACAGGCTGGATGTTGAAAAAGAGATATCCGTTGTCCCTGTACAGCTTGGAGACGTCATATTCATTCTGCTTCCCGCCGCCGAAAAGCCTCTTCTCCATCGTGACCACGTCATAGACGTCGCCCTTGTTGATCATAAGTATGCCGTTGAGCACGTCGGAGGAGTAGACGGAATTTCCTGTCCAGGTTATGTTGCGGAAATAATAGCGCTGACCCTCGTCTATCGTGAAGTCGATCTCGAGCCTGTCAGGCTCCACATAATACATCGTGTCCTTGACAATCCTGGCGTCCCTGAATCCCGCCTCATTGAAGGCGCTGATCAGGCTGCGCTTGTCATTGGCATATTCCTTCTCATTGAATTTCTTGGAGCTGAAGAAGTTGATCAGTCTTGCGTCCTTAGTCTTCTTCATCGATCTTACGAGCTTCGACTCCTTCACGTTGTCGTTGCCGGTGAAAGTTATCTTCTTGATCTTCACCTTGCTCTTCCTGTCTACAGCGAAATTGACCCTTATCGCGCTCTTTACCAGAGTGTCCCTCTTGGTCTGAATGTCCACTTCGGTGAGCAGGAAGCCCTTTTCCTTATAATATCTCTTGATTATGTCCGTGGCGGTCTTGGCCACATAGTCCGAAAATTCGCCTCCCCTGCGGAGATTGAGTCTCTCCATGAGCTCCTTCTGCTCCCCCGACTTCACTCCGGTGAATGTCCATCTCGACACTCTGGGCCGCTCTGTGATGCAGATCTTGAAGAAGGCGGTGTCCCTTGTCGGGGTTATGGAGTCGATCGCGATCGCCACATCCTCGAAATAGCGCTGGAACCACAGCCTTTCCACGATTGAAGAGACGTCGTCGCCCGGAACCGTCACCGAAAGCCCCTTCTGCAGACCGGACACCTGAATTATCTGATCAGGACTGAAGTAGTGATTCCCCTCTACCGTGACGCCTCCTACGACATATTTCCGCGGATTATTGTAATCTACCGTTATTTCACTTTGCTTGAGCTGAGCCATTGCGGGGAGACAGAATGCGGACAGCAGCACAAGAAAGAATGTTCGGCGTAATATCATCTCTTCTTCTGTAACAAAAGTGAAAATCTGTTCAATTAAAATTCAATAAGAAGTGCAAATATAGGGATTTATTTGACTTTTCCATACCGTCTGTCCCGTTTTGCATATTCGGCGAGGGCTGCCCTGAACTCATCCTTACGGAAATCGGGCCAAAGGACTTCGGTGAAGAGGAACTCTGAATACGCCGCCTGCCAAAGCATGTAATTGCTGAGCCGGCACTCTCCGGAAGTTCTGATTATCAGGTCGGGATCGGGTATGCCCGCAGTCACGAGATACCCGGAGAAATCTTCCGTCCGCATATTCTCCACGTCTGCCCTCCTCTCAGGATGGTCGGCGAGTTCCAGCGCAAGCTTTTTCGCCGCCTCGAGCATGTCCCACTTGCCGCTGTAGCTCAGGAATATCACCAGAGTGAGCCTGTCATTCGCGGCCGTCTGCGACATACAGTCGTCTATCATCGCATTCAGCCCGTCCGAGAGCCGCTTCCTGTTGCCGAGGACGACGAATTTCACGCCGTTCCGCATCATGACCGGAAGCTCATTCCGCATAGCCTTGACCATCAACTCCATGAGAGTGTGCACCTCATGCTCCGGCCTGTTCCAGTTCTCCTCCGAGAAGGCGAACAGCGACAGATATTTCACTCCTTCCTCCACGGCGGCCTCCGTACATGCACGCACACTGTCCACCCCCGAGGCGTGCCCATACACCCTCTCCTTTCCGCGCTCCTCGGCCCAGCGGCCGTTTCCGTCCATTATTATGGACACGTGAGCCGGGATTCTACCGTTCTCTTCCATCCGTTGATTATGAAATCCTAAAATTAAAACATTCAGACCGCGATTTACAGGTCTCTTCCGTTTCTGATGTCTTCTCCCCAGAACAATTTGCTCGTCAAGGCGTTTATGAAGTTGGATCCGTCGAGACGGACACGCTTAAGCGAAAATTGTGCCACTGATATGACCACCTTAAGCTCCGGTCCCGCCTCCACTGTCCTGTTGTCCATTGTGAACATCACCGAGGAGTCTCTCGAACGCAGCCCGAGACTTATTCTGGACGAATCCGGGACTATGAGAGGCCGGACGTTGAGATTGTGCGGAGAGATCGGCGAGATTATCAGCACTTTCGACTCCGGAAGCACGATCGGCCCCCCGACGCTCAGCGAATAAGCCGTCGAGCCGGAACTTGTGGCCACAAGAAGGCCGTCAGCCCAGTAAGTCGGGAGAGCTGTCCCGTCTATCGACACGTCAACCCCGAGCATCGCCGCCCCGAAGCGGTGTACCGTCATCTCGTTCAGGGCAAAAGGCCATGAGTCCACAGCCGGGCAACCGGTCGGGCCGGACAGGCAGGCATGGAGCAGGGAACGCTCCTCCAGCGAATACTTCCCGCTGAGGACGGCGTCAGCCACCTGGTCGGGACCGTTCTCCGACAGGAAGCCGAGGCGTCCGAGATTCATGCCCAGCACAGGGATGCCGGAGTCGCCGACCAGAACAGCCGAGGAGAGGAACGTGCCGTCCCCTCCTATGCTCACGAGCATGTCCGTGTCGCCGACGCTCAGTCCGGCCTTGTCCTCCACGTCATAGACCTCACATCCCCCGTCCGAAAGCCGTTCCTTCAGCCTCAATATCCGGCCGTCTCCCGTCAGCTTCCGGTTTCTCAAATATACGCCTATCTTCATCTTCACCGGTTTTCATCAGTAAAGTTACAAGTTTCCTGAAGATTTTGAACAATAATGCCTATTTTTGTCCCGCAAAAACATGACAGGAAATGACGAGACTCAGCGTAAACATAAACAAGATAGCGACATTGAGAAACGCCAGAGGCGGAAACATGCCCGACGTGACGAAAGCCGCGCTTGACTGCGAAAGATTCGGCGCCGAAGGCATCACGGTTCATCCGAGGCCGGACGAGAGACACATAAGGTATTCCGACGTGAGAGAGATCAGGCCGCTCGTCAGGACAGAATTCAATATCGAGGGCAATCCCATACCTTCGTTCATCGACCTTGTCCTTGAGGTCGTGCCGGACCAGGTGACGCTCGTGCCCGACGCGGCCGACGCCATAACGTCCAATGCCGGATGGGACACCATAAGGAACAGGAGCTTCCTGACCGACGTGTGCGCCGCCTTCAGAGAGAAGGGGATACGCACCTCAATATTCATCGGGGCAGATCCCGCGATGGCGGAGGGGGCTGCCATGTGCGGATGCGACCGGGTCGAGCTCTACACCGAGCCATACGCGGCAGGCTATGCTTCCGACAGGGCCGGAGCCGTGAGCCCTTTCATCCTGACTGCGCGTAAAGCCAGGGAATGCGGACTGGGAGTGAATGCGGGTCATGATCTCAACCTTGACAATCTTGAATTTTTCGTAAGGAGCATCCCGTGGACCGCCGAAGTGTCGATCGGCCACGCCATAATCTGCGACGCCCTCTATCTGGGCCTGGAAAAGACGATCGCCGAATATCTCAAGCGCACGAAAGCGGCGGAAGGCATGGAAACCAATAATTTTTAGACATTACGGATTTTTCGTTATATTTGCCGTTCCGGCAATTTGTACGATCCGCGGACTGCCGGAACATGGTTGCGTCCGCCGATTCCAAGACACGCATGACTATAATAATTAAAAGATAATTCACAGACGATGAAAAACGCATCTTTAATCATCAGCATCATTGCCTTAGCTGCTGTTGCTGTATTCGGGACTCTGTCTTTGACAGACAACGGGGGCAAGTCCTCCTCAACGGTTTCGGCCAATGACAGCACCGCCGTATCAGCGGTGAAGGGAGACATTGTGTACATCCAGCTCGACCGGATTCTTCAGGAATACGACATGGCCAATGACCTGAGATCCGTGGTGGAGACCAAGATACAGAACATCCAGGCGGAAGTGGACAGAAGAGGCAAGAAGCTCGAGAGCGACGTCAACGACTTCCAGAACAAGATCAACAAGGGGCTGATGACAAGATCGGTGGCCGAGGCGCAGGGAGCCAAACTCCAGCAGCAGGAGGCCGAGTTCAACAACTTCGCCAACCAGAAGAACAACGAGATCATCGAAGAGCAGACCGTGATGATGAACCAGCTCGCGGATGCCATCAAGACCTATCTCGACAAATACAATCAGGAGAAACAGTACGCCCTCATCCTCACCAATCAGGGCGGAGCTCCGGTCATAACCGGCGATGCAGGCCTTGACATCACGGACGAGGTGCTCGCAGGGCTCAATGAGGAGTACGTCAAGACCAAGAGCAAAAAGAACGAATAGATTATACTCAGAGTTGAAAATAGCCATACTGTCCTGCTTTTACCCCTACAGAGGTGGCATTTCCCAGTTCAACGCCTGCCTGTACGGCGAACTCGGGAAGAGGCATACCGTAAAGGCGTTCAACTTCAAGAGACAATATCCGTCGCTGCTGTTCCCAGGAAAGACTCAGTATGTGACGGAAGACGATGAGGCCGTACCGGTGGAGAGCGTCTCCCTGCTGGATACGGCCAATCCTCTTACATACGGCAGGACGGCCGAGGCCATACGCGCATGGAAACCGGATCTTCTGCTGGTCAGATACTGGATGTCGTACTTCGCCCCGTCGCTCGGCTATATCACCAGACGACTCAGAAAGGACTGCACCGTGATATCCATCCTCGACAATGTCGTTCCTCACGAGAGGAGATTCTTCGACACTCCCCTGACGAAGTATTTTCTCGGCGGAAGCGACGGCTGCGTGACCCTGTGCGAAGCCGTGGGCAAAGACCTGCTCAGGCTGAAGCCCGACGCGAGGCATATCGTGATCCAGCATCCGTTGTACTCGCATTTCGGACTGAAGAAGCCGAGGGAGGAGGCGGAGAGGAAGCTCGGACTGGAGCCCGGGAAAAAGAACATACTCTTCTTCGGCCTGATACGGGAATACAAGGGACTCGACGTGCTTCTTGAGGCATTCGGCGAGCTTGGACCTGAATATCAGCTCATCGTGGCAGGCGAGCCCTACGGCTCGTTCGAAAGGTATCAGGAGATAATCAGCCGTCTGCCGGCCCCCGACAGGGTCAAGACCTTCTTAAGATACGTGAAGGACTCGGAGGTATCGGACTTCTTCTCGGCAGCCGACGTCACCGTCCTTCCTTACAGGAGCGCGACACAGAGCGGCATCAGCTCAGTCTCATACCATTTCGAGGTCCCGATGATCGTCACCGCCACAGGCGGTCTGAAAGAGACGATAGGAGACCGAGGCACAGGACTTGTGGCGGAGGAATGCACTCCGGAGGCCGTTCTTGAAGAGATCAGGAGGTATTTCTCCGATCCGGGAATACGGGACAGCTGCATAGCCTGCATAAGGGAGGAAAAGGAACGGCTGTCGTGGAGCTCTTTCTGCGGGAAACTCATGGACTTCGCGGAAGAGCTGCGAGCTACGAAACACGAACTTGGAGCCGGACAGAGCGGAAGCCGGGAGCCGGACGGAATGAAAGATAAACGGGAAAAGATATGAGAGGCAGATTTTGGATCACGGCCGCAGCGGCTGTATGCATGATGGCGGCTTCTGCGGAGTCTTACGCTCAGTATCAGCAGGCGCCTGTGACCATTTCTAAAGAGAAAGTCAGAATGGGAGGGAAGGTGTACTACTCCCATATTGTACTTGAGAAGCAGACCCTCTATTCGATAAGCAAGGCCTACGGCGTAAGCATCGATGACATTCTCGATGCGAATCCGGCGCTGAAAGAGAGCGGGCTCAAGAAAAACGCGATAATTCTCATACCTGAGTCATCCGCTGACGCCGCCGCAGCCCCCCGCAGAGAAGACGATGCGACGCAGGCCGCGGGAGAGAGAAGCCATGAAGCGGCGGACATGGAGACGGCGGTCGCCGCGCCTGCACAAGACGGAGGGAAAGAGGCGGATGCCGATGACGTCGACAGTCCGAAGAAGGACAGAAAAAAGAAGAAGGGGACTGCCGGAAAGGACGATGACGTATTCGTCACTCATACAGTCAGATGGTATGAGGACCTTGACGTCATATCCGAAAAATATGGAGTCCCGGTGGATATCATAATGAAAGTCAACGGCCTTACAGGCCGCAAGCTCACCAACAGGCAGAAGCTCAAGATCCCGGCCGACCTTGAGGCATATCTCATCAGGCATCCGGAGTCGGCGGCCTCACGTCAGGAACAGGAAACTACTCCTGCCGCAGACACTACCGGAGAAAACATTTCTTCCGATCCGAAGTCTCAGGAAACGCCTGTCTCAAAAACCGTGAAGGCCATGCTGATGCTTCCCCTTAACACGGGAACGGGGATGACAGGCAGCGAGAACAACATGGATTTCTACTGCGGAGTCCTTCTGGCCGCCAGAGACCTCGGACTGAACGGGACGGACATCGAGCTGTGCACCTACGATATCTCACGAGGATCTGCAAGAGCCGTGAATGAGGCCGCGTCAGGCTGTGACTTCATCATAGGCCCCATATCGACAGGAGACCTGAGGGAAGTACTTACGGGCGTGCCTTCTTCAATCCCGGTGATATCCCCGATAGATCCGAGGGCCGAAGTCCTGGCGAAAGGGCATGTCAACTTCATCCAGACCCCTGCCTCGACCCTGGCCCAGTATGCCGACCTTGTCAGCTGGATGAACGAGGAGGCGGGTCCAGAAGACAGGATAGTGGTGATATACGAAAAAGGGATGAGAGAGACCCCGGAGACCGCTGCCGTTGACTCGCTTATGCAAAAGTCAGGAAGAACATGGTCCTCTTTCTCATACAGCATTCTCGAAGGAAGGAACGTGCTTTCATCGCTTGAGTCACTCATGAATCCCGCATCGGTAAACCGCGTTCTGATCGTGTCTGAAAGCGAGGCTTTCGTAAATGACGTGGTGAGAAACCTCAAGCTGATGATCCATGACAAATACGGCATCGTGCTGTATGGCCCGTCACGGACGAGAGGTTTTGAGACACTGGACGTGGACGATCTTCACGCAGTCAATCTACATGTCTCGCTCTCCTACTATGTGGACTACGACAGCCCTGAAGTACAGGAGTTTCTGCTCAAGTACAGAGCATTGTTCAACACGGAGCCCGGAGCTTTCGCCTTTCAGGGATATGACATCATGACATATTTTGTCCGCATGAGGACGAGATACGGCAAGGACTGGACGGACCGCCTTTCGGAAACCGGGACAGAGCGTATGCTCCAGTCTGACTTCAGATTCAGAAGAAAGGGAGAGGGAGGTCTGGAAAACAGCGGAATAAGACGTGTAGTCTACGGAAGCGGCTATTCAGTCACACAGCAGAAATGACAGAGGGGCTCAAAGCGTCGCGCACCCCATCCCAGAGCGCGCACCCCATCCAGAGAAAGAATCATTCTCCTCTGAGGAGAGACCGGGCGTTGGCGACGGCGGCATCGGTGAGAGCCGAGCCGCTGAGCATCCGGGCCACTTCCATCACGCGCTCTTCATCGCCGAGTCTGCGGATTGTGGTGACCGCATCTGACGTCTCCGGATCAATCTCCTTTGAGACAAGATAGTGCGCATTGCCCTTGGCGGCCACCTGAGGCAGATGCGTTATGGCAAAGACCTGCATATCCCGGCCCATTTCACAGATCATGGATCCCATTCTGTCGGCCACGCTGCCGGAGACTCCGGTGTCGATCTCGTCGAAAACCATTGTCGGCATATCCATATACTTTGCCATCATAGCCTTGAGTGCCAACATTATGCGCGAGAGTTCACCGCCTGATGCGCACTTTGACACGTCGGCGGGATTCTTGCCGGTCGCCGAGAACATGAAATGCACGGCATCCCCTCCGGAAGAAGTGAGTTCCGAAGGCTTTACCTCCACATTGAAGACGGCATGAGGAAGCTCAAGCCATCTGAGAGCATCTGTAATGGCGGATGCGAAGGACGGAGCCGCACCGGCTCTCGCCTCATGAAGAGCATCCGCAAGCCGGTTCACCCTTGCCCTTGCGGAAGCACACTCTGCCTTCAGCTCTTCAAGAGAACCCTCCATTCCGGCAGTATCGTCCAGCCGAGACGAAAGCGAGTCGCGCTCGGCAATCAGCTCGTCAACAGTGGCGCATCCGAACTTCTGCAGAAGACCGTAAAGCAGTGAGAGTCTGTCTTCAACACACTGAAGACGCTCCGGAGAAATCTCTGTCCTCGAACTGAGCGAAGAAATCTCGGACATTATGTCGTCGAGCTCGACCCTGCATGAAGACATACGCTCCGACAATGAGGCCGCACGGGACACGAAGCCGGATATTTTCTCAAGACACCTCTCAATCTCCTTCAGCATGGAATCAACTCCGGGCGAATCGTCCGACTCTCCTCCGAAAAAAAGCGTCTCCGCCTCACACAGAGTGCCCTTTATCTCTTCTGCATTGGCAAGCTGCTTCTGCTCCGCCTCAAGCTCCTCAATCTCACCCTGCCTCAAACCGGCAGAATCGAGCTGGCTGAAGCGGGCCTCATTGTACGAGCGCTCCTCCAGCGCCCTGCGCAGCGACGTCTCAAGATCCGTCACTCTCTCCGTAAGGGAAGCAAGCTCAGAATATGCCGAGCCGAAGTCGTCGAGAAGATCAGAATCTCCGGCATAGGTGTCAAGGGAGGAAAGCCTGAACTTCCTGTCGGAAAGCATCAGAGTCTGATGCTGGGAGTGTATGTCGACAAGCCGTGAGACCAGAGAGGAAAGGAACTGCAGAGTGACCGGGGAATCGTTGACGAAGGCTCTCGAGCGTCCGGTCGGATTGACGACACGGCGTATCACGAGACGACCGTCTTCGGCATCCACCCCGTTCTCGTCAAGCTGTCCTGCGATGTCCTTGAGCAAGTCCCCGACGGCAAATTCCGCCTCGACGACGCAGTTGCCTCCCTTCGTGCCTATCACCGATGCGTCCGCCTTTGCTCCGAGTGCAAGGTTGAGCGCTCCCATAAGTATGGACTTGCCGGCACCGGTCTGACCGGTGATAATGACAAGACCCTCGGGAAATTCTATGTCCAGAGAATCTATGAGGACGTAATTATTTACCTGCAGGCGGCTGAGCATCAGCTTATCGTTTTATCTGTCCGTATGGACGCGGCGGGGGAAAGACTACTCGTTGTCTTCCTTCTTTGCCACGCGCCAGTATATCTCGTTATTCTCGAACTCCGAAATGGCAACGAGCGCCGGCTTCGGCTGCTTCTCATAGAATTTGGAGATCTCTATCTGTTCGCGGTTCTCGAACACTTCCTCCATAGTGTCCCTGTCATTCTTGAAGTCCTCGAGCTTCTTGGTCAGCTCCTTCTTCTCCGCGAGCGAGATCTGATTGGCCCTCTTGGAGAGAATGACCACAGTCTCATAGATGTTGCCGGTCGGAGCAGCGAGGTCGCAAAGATCCCTCGTGATGGTATTGGTCGGAACTTTCTTTGTCATGATAAGATCGGTTTTGTCGTTTTGTCTTTTTGTTGTCATCGGAGCGGACCTTCCCCGCGGCGGATCTCCGTCGCGAAAAAAAGTCCCTCCATTTAAATTATACTTGACGGGAAGGTTCGGGGTTCAAAAATTTTTTCAGTTTCTTTTCCCTTTCCTCTCTTTCCCGGACCCGAGAGGAATGGACTTGGCCTCCGCCTCATTGGACATGCCGTCAAGAATCACCCTTTCCTCGCTCTCGTCCACGATCTTCTCGTCAGAGGCCGCTCCCTTGCGAAGTGCCGCGCGCTCTTCCCTTGTGACCTTCCTGCGCTCCTTCTCGAACGCCCTGGTATCCGATTCGATGTCAGGAAGCGCCTCCTGACCGTCTGAATAGCGCCCGAGCAGACGCTGTACCCTGCGGTAGATCATGTCGAGCTCCCTGCGATAGTCCGAAACCGGATACTCGCCGACGAAGTTGAGATAGTCGTCCACGAAGGTCATATACCGCTCCTTCTGCTTCTGCGGCACGCTCAGATGCGCATACCTGAAGGATGACATCGCTATGTAATAGAGGATGTCCTCGCGGTAGATATTGTCTGAATCGTCCTTGAGTATGTTCCTGAAGGCCACCCTCGAAGCGATGTAGTCCTCCATCTTGTAATACAGCCTCGCCGCCTCAAAGGACTTCGTGTCAAGCCTGTCATTGAGGTCTTTGAGCATGCTTCTGCAAATGTCGATGTTGGATGCCTCGGGATATTCGGACATGTATTCGGCTATCGCAGTCATCGCCCTGTAGGTAGGAGACTGGTCGAGCTCGTACCTGAGAGTGGAGCGATAGAGACAGTCCAGACGGAGAAATCTCGCCTCCGAAGCGAACGGGCTGCGAGGGAAACTCTCTGTAAACTTCTGGAAATTGGTCTCGGCAGTGGCGTAATCCTTTGCCCTATAGTTGCTCAGCCCCCAGTAATACTGCACGGTGTCATCCCTCTCGGTGCCGCTCGTGAGCACTGACATGGACTCGAACAGGGCGGCAGCCTTGCTGTACTTGCTGTCGTTGAAATACTGGAAGGCAGCCTCGTACTTGAGATCCACATCGTTGCTGTTGAGCAGTATCTCATACTGGGACTTGCAGGACGACAGAAGCATCGCCGCAGGCAGGATGACCGCCAATGTCATTGTCAGCCTGTTCATCGTCATGCGTTTTTATGTGAAATCAGGAATTTCTCGGCGTCGAGGGCTGCCCGGCATCCGGAAGCGGCTGCCGTGACGGCCTGCCTGTAGAGCGGATCCTGCACGTCTCCTGCAGCGAACACGCCTTCGACACTGGTCCTTGACGTCTTTCCGTCCGTGATTATGTAACCCTCAGAATCCACGTTCACCCATGCGCTGAAAATCTCGGAATTAGGATGGTGTCCGATGGCGAGGAAAAAGCCGTCGACGGCTATGTCGAACGTCTCCCCGTCCTTGCGGAGAAGCCTCGCGCCGGTCACGCCGGACTGGTCACCGAGCACTTCCTGCGTGTTGCAGTTCCAGAGAATCTCTATGTTCGGAGTATTCATCACCCTCTCCTGCATGGCCGTGGAGGCTCTGAGCACGTCCCGTCTCACGATCATATAGACCTTGCGGCAGATCGAGGCAAGGTAAGTGGCCTCCTCGCAGGCCGTGTCTCCGCCGCCGACTACCGCGACATCCTTCCCGCGATAGAAAAATCCGTCGCAGGTGGCGCAGGCAGACACCCCCATTCCCCTGAAGGCCTGCTCAGACGGCAGCCCGAGGTACTTTGCCGCAGCCCCCGTCGCTATGATCAGCGTCTCCGCCTCGATTGGCGTCTTTTCATCAGCCGTTACGGAAAACGGCCTTGACGACAGGTCGGCAGAAGTAATTGCCCCCATGCGCACGTCGGCACCGAGCCTTACGGCCTGAGCCCTCATCGTATCCATGAGCCGGGTCCCGTCAATGCCGTTCTCGAAGCCCGGGAAATTCTCTATGTCTGTGGTAGTCGTGAGCTGACCTCCCGGCTGCACCCCCTCATAAAGCACGGGCGAGAGTCCCGCTCTCGCCGCATATATCGCGGCAGTATAGCCTGCGGGCCCCCCGCCGACTATCAGACATTTTACATGTTCCTTCTCCATATATCAAAATTATCAGTCCTCAAAATCTTCTCGCGATCCGTCATCCGCATCGCAATCTGCAAAGATATGTAATTTTAACGAGCCTCCCAACCCCTCCGAGGCCGGCGCACAAGTAGCGCACAGGTGACGCACAAGTGGCGCACAGGTCAGAACTTCGTCCAGGCGAACCGCAGCTTCCTGTAGATGAAATGCAGGAAGGAATCCGGAAGAATCACCAGAACAGGGAGAGCGATGTGGTTGATCAGCCCGGGCATCGTGTTTCTCCGGCGTCTGAAAGTGGCCCTGAGCGCAGACTTCACCGCCTTCTCCACAGTGACCATCACACCGAGCCGACGCGCCAGCCGGCGATAGAACGGAGGGAGACCGAACAGATCCGTGTCCACGGCTCCGAAGCAGGCAGTCGTCACGCTGACGCCGGTCCCCCGGCATTCGATGCGCAGAGACCTCGAAAACCCCTTGATGAAACGCTTTGTGTTGCCGTACATACCCACGCCGGGCCACGGCATCCACGCCGCCAGAGAGGATATGTTGAGCACATAGCCGCATCCTCTTGCCCTCATTCTCGGCACAAACTCCCGGCAGAGCATCAGCGGAGTGTGGGTGTGCAGCATCATCATTCTGGACAGAAGCTTCGGAGGCACCTCAGAAGTCTCCCTGAAGAAGAACATTCCGGCGTTGTTGACCAGCACCTCGACGTCGCATCCGTTCCCGTCCGCTGCTGCCGCCACCGAAGCAGCAGCATCCGGAAGCGAGAGATCCTGAACGCAGAGCACGGCCCTGAACCCGCCGCCGGTGTCCCGACCAGAGGCAGAGACCTCCCGGGAGACGATTTCCGACGTCTCCTCAAGCCCCTTCCCGTTTATGTCGACGAGCAGCAGGCTGTAGCCCATGCCTGCCAGACTTCTGGCGTATTCGCGTCCCATTCCCGACGCCGCTCCGGTCACCAGAGCGAATGCCTCATAATTCCTGAAAGCTTCGGTCCTTCTCATCCCTGTCAAATCATTACCCTCTGAAACATAAGCCCCGAACGGCCGCCAAGGCCGGAAACGGGCTTATAATTTTGAATTTTTCAATTTTATTTTGTGCGGTTGTGAATTATTCATACTTTTGCAGAACAATTCCGACGGAAAATGACTGGCAATATAAACAAAAATCATACAAATCTGGAGCAGTTCCGGCTGCTTCTTAAAAAACATTCTCTGAAAGCGACGGCTCAGAGACTTGCCGTGCATGAGGCGATGATGAGCCTCGGACACGCCTCCGCGGACATGGTCACGGAAGCCATAAAGACAAAGGGCGAGACCCGTGTGACGGTGGCCTCGGTCTACAACATACTCACGCAGCTCGCACTGCTCGGAATCTACGACTACAGGATGAGCTCCAACAACAAGATGTACTTCGACATCAACACGTTCCCGCACATCCACCTGTATGACAGGGAAAACCACCAGTACAGAGACCTCATCGACGACGAGCTGATGGGAATCGTCGAAGACCACCTCAAGCGCAAGAGGTTCAGAGGCTTCAGGATCGAGCATGTGGACATACAGCTCGTCGGAGTGCCGACCAGAAGAAAATACCGCACCGCCTGACCGCAGCATAAACTCCGATTAACCGTCTTGATCATGAAAGTGTTATGGCTGTCATCCGCTAACACGCTCTGTTTTGAGAAGGGGGACCGTGCCTACAACGGGAAAGGCTGGATAGCGTCCCTTCAGAACGCGGTGACGGAATATGCGCCTGAAATAGAGCTCGGAGTGGCGTTTCTGAGCAATGAGGACTCGGAGGCCATACTCCGGGACGGCATTACATATTATAAGATTCTCAGAAAATCACCTAAAGGACTCCGCAAGCTGCGCTCCAACTGGACCGGCGGAGCGGCCGAAGAATACGGAGACCGCGTGAAGGAAATCGTCGGGGATTTCCGTCCCGACATCGTGCAGGTATTCGGCTGTGAGACCAAGCTCGCTCCGGCAGCAGCCCATATAGACGGCATCCCCGTAGTGGCTCACATCCAGGGTATTCTCTCCGAATATGTCGGCTGTTTCTTCCCGAAAGACACATGCAAGGCGGACATGGTGACGCGAAGGACGTTCTTCAACGAAATCATACTCAACAACGGATTCAGGCATCTTTTCGATGACTATGTTCTGCGCTCCGCGAAGGAGCGTGAGTTCCTGCGGTCGCTGAAATATGCCATGGGAAGGACCGACTGGGACCGCGAGGCTGTATCCAGATACTCAGGAGCGGAATATTTCCATGTGGATGAGGCTCTTCGCGATGACTTCACCGCTGCGGCAGGCAGATGGACGCCGGGAGAGCGCTCCGCAGAAGGAGTCCGCATCGCCTCCACAATCTCGCCGGTGCCGTACAAGGGAGTGGACGTGATTCTCAAAGCTTCCGCCGCCCTTTCGTCGATGGGCGTCAGGCATATCTGGAATGTGGCCGGCATATCCGCAGGCTCGGACATAGTGGAGATTTACGAGAAGAAGACAGGGCTGAATGCGGAGCGATGCGGGGTGAGATTCTGCGGCGTGATGGAGCCAGACGCCCTTGCCGCGATGCTGCTCGAGTCGGATGTCTATGTCCATCCGGCCTACATAGAGAATTCCCCGAACAGCGTGTGCGAAGCTCAGATGCTGGGCATGCCGGTCGTGGCGGCAGCTTCGGGCGGAGTGCCGAGTCTCATCAGAGACGGGGACACAGGCGTCCTTGTCCCTGTCGGAGACCACGAATCCACAGCGCGTTCCATAGCCACACTTGCCGCAGAGCCGCAGAAGGCTGCGGCTCTCGGCCGCAATGCGGCCGCCGCCGCGGCGGCGCGGCACGACCCGAAGAAGATCGCGTCCGAACTCACGGCAGTCTACCGCAGGATTCTTTCCGATCATCTTAAATGACAGTATCCCGGATTAAATGACAGTATCCCGGACTCCCCAGCCCCGGGCTATGACATCAGTTCCATACGCCCGTCAGGCGAGAATCTGCCCGGCGTGATTTTTCACGTCGACCTTGTCGATCACGCGCTCGAGAGTCCCGTCCTCAGAAAAGATGAACGTCTTGCGGAGCGTACCCATAGTCGTCTTGCCGTACATCTTTTTCTCTCCCCAGGCGCCGAAGGCCTGGAGCATCTGTGTAGACGGATCCGACAGCAGGGTGAACGGAAGCTCATTCTTCAGGATGAACCTCTGATGCGAGGCCACGCTGTCACGGCTTACTCCGATGACATTGTAGCCGGCAGCGACAAGGTCGGCATAGCCGTCCCTGAGGCTGCACGCTTCGGAAGTGCATCCCGGCGTGCTGTCCTTCGGGTAAAAATATATTATCGTCTTCTTTCCGATGAGGTCGGACGACCTCACGATGTCGCCGTTCTGGTCCACGACCTCGAAATCCGGCATCCTGTCTCCTGGCTTGAGCATGACAAACTGACTTTATATACGAAAAAGTCCTTGAAATCAGCATTTCAAGGACATTCGGAAGGGTGCCCAGTCGGATTCGAACCGACGACATTCAGAACCACAATCTGACGCTCTAACCAACTGAACTATGGGCACCATATTCATTCGGGACTGCAAAGATAGAAAAATTTATTCATCCTGCAAATTTTTTATCGGCAGTCCGAAAAGGGCAGTCCGAAACAAGTCAGGATCGGCATCCCGACACAGAGTCCGGATCAATACCCAGGCGTCTGGACCATGTCCGGATTGGGGTTTGACTCAAACTCCTTAGTAGGGATAGGCATGGCGTAATTCCTGTCCTGCCATACTATATTGGTCTTGGCGGCTCCCGGGCCGGACACCGTCCTGTACCACGCAGCCTCCTTAGGGCCGAGGCGGAAATGCCTCACATACTCCCACCAGCGCATCTCGCCGAAAGTCTCGGCCCAGAGCTCATAGAGAACGGGATCATTGGCGAGATGATCATCCGAGGCGGTCTTGGTCCTGTCCGTGAGACTCTGGTAGTCAACCGCCGACGGCGAATCCGGTGAATAGCCATAGGCACGGCGGTGCACCTTGTTGACATACTCCAGAGCCGTACCCGGATCGGTGTCCCTGAGCAGGCTCGCATATATAAGGTAGAGCTCGGGAAGACGTATGAAATATATGTTGTAGCCAGCCACGTTTCTGGTGTCATTGGCAAGATGGCCGTCAAGATAATTGTATTTCCTTACAGGCCAGCCGTAGAAGGTTTCCGGGTCGTTGCCGGTGGTAGCGTCCATCTCCCACCAGTGGCCGAATTCCACCTGAGCCACCTTGTGATACCCCTTCACTCCGTCGAAAGTCATCTGGACCTCGTCAACGAAAGGCTGGAGGGCACAGACGAAGAGCCGAGGGTCAGGATATGCCTCATAATCATAGGACGGCGTTCCGAGCCTGTCCCTGTACTCCTGCTGCCGAGCCATATAGTCCTCCGAAAGAGAATACACTGCATCGTCTCCTGAACCTGAGACCTGCAGCACCTGAGACGAGAGAGGGGCCGGGTCGTTGTAGCCGAAACGCGGCAGATTGCGGTCGTGCATATACTGGTTGCCGTATGACATGGCGGTACGCGAGCCGTCCGGGCCTATGCAGAACGGAGGGTAGTACAGCGAGAGAGTCGAGCCGGCGTTCGGATTGCCGTAGGCTGCGCCGCCGGTAGGATCGGCCGTATTGCCGACCTCATAGAAAGACTCGCTGTTGAATTCGTACTCATCATAGCCGTTGAACATCATCCTGTAGTCGTCGTAGGATACGAGAGACTTCCCGCTGTTGCTGATGCAGTCCTCAAGATATGCCTTTGCCTCCTCATTCCTTCCGGCGAAAAAGCAGGCCTTCGCGAGGAACGCCTTGGCCGACCAGGCCGTCACCCTGTGGTTGTCGGTCTGTGTGAGCAGAGGCACGGCAGCCGTCAGGTCGTCGATTATCGCCTGATAGCACTCCCCTGTAGTCGCACGCCCGACATACATCTCCTCAAGGGTCTTCGGCACCGACTGGATGATGGGAATCCCCACCCCGTCCATGTCCGGCTGACCGTACAGCGAAAGCATGTGCCAGCGGTAGAACGCTCTGAAGAACAGGCATTCGCCCTCATAATTGTCAAGCGTCTCCCTTTCAGACTCCGGAGCCGTCTGACGATACTCCGCAATCTCCTCGAGGGCGGTGTTGGAATAGTAGACCCCGAGACTCAGCGCCGTCCACGGGTCTGTGACCTTCTCATTGCCGGTCTTGACCTCCCCCGCGAGGATGTCGACCCATTCCTGGTCCTCATGCCACTGAAGATCTATGGTGTGGTCAATGCAGTACATGACATAGCCTGCCCAGTAGTTGCCGAGAAAATACCAATGGTGCTGGGCTCCGTAGACAGAGTTGACGATAAGGCCGACATGCTCGATGTCCGTCGGGAAATTTCCGTCCGAAAGGGACTCCGGGTCGCTAAGATTGAGAAAGTCCGCACAGGAAGCGAGACCTGAAAGGCCCAGAGCTACGGCCGGAGCCAATATGATATTCTTGTAAAAGTGCTTCATTGTCTTCATCCGTTTAATCAGAATCCGTTTGATCAGAAGGTGAGATCCACTCCGAAGGCGACCATTCTCGTCTGCGGATAGGTACTGCCATAATAAAGGCCGTAGGCGGTCTTGGCAGACCCGGCAAACTCAGGGTCGAGACCGGTGAATTTCGTGAATGTCACGAGATTGTTGCCGGTGACATACAGTCTCAGCCTGTCTATTTTGGCCTTTCTCGTCCACTTGCGTGGGAAAGTGTATCCGATGGTGACGTTCTTCAGCTTGAGATACGAGCCGTCTTCGATGAAATAGTCCGAATATCTGACATAATTGAGGTTCGGATCCTTTACCACTGCGTTCCCGTTGGCCTGGTCGACTGCCATTATCCTCGGCCTGTCCGTGAGGCCGTTGCCGAGGAAGTATGACGCGCCGAAGACGTCCGCCGTAGTGTTGGAGCTCTGCACCACGCTCTGAGTATAGGACTTCGAGAGATTCATGACGTCGTTCCCGGCGATGCCGATGAAATCAGCTGTGAAGTCGAGCCCCCTGTAGTCCAGCGAGATGGTGAAACCGTACTGGACCTTCGGCCACGGGTTGCCGATGAAGGTGCAGTCGTCGTCATTGATGGTGCCGTCCCCGTTCAGATCGACGAACTTGAGGTCTCCCACGCCCGTAAGCCTCTGATGATAATAGTCATGTCCATTGGCCCGGGCTATCGCGTTGAGCTCGTCTATCTCCTCCTGTGAAGTGATCATCCCGTCTGTCTTGAGTCCCCAGAAGCTGCTCACAGGCATGCCGTTGACCGTCTTGCACGGACTCGGCCCGTCATTCGGATGCCCGCCTCCTCCGTAGATGTAGGCTGTCGGGAGACCGAGGTCCACGACCTTGTTCCAGTTCTGCGACACATTGGCACTGATGGAGTAGTTGAGTCCTCCGACATTGTTGCGGTAGCTCACGAGAAGCTCCCAACCGCTGTTGTCGATGCGGCCGAGATTGACCGGCATGGTGGACATCGTGCCGAGCGAGGACGGAGAGGTAATGCCTGAGGAAGGCGGAACGGAAAGCGCATAGATCATGTCTCTTGTGACCCTCCGATACCAGTCGAACGAGAGCGAGAGCCTGTTGCCGAAGAAGTCGGCATCGAGCCCGACGTCAAGAGTGCGTATGGACTCCCATTTTATGTCTTCGTTGATGACCTTCGGATTGTTGTATCCTGCGACATCGGACGCTCCGTCGAAGGAATGCAGGGTGACGTTGCGGAATGAGGACAGGTAAGAATAGCTGTCGAGGGCGGTGTCGTTGCCGAGGATTCCCCAGCTGACGCGCGGCTTCAGAGAAGTGAGCCAGTTCTGCGCCCAGTTCTTGAAGAACGGCTCCTCGGAGATCTTCCATCCTGCGGAGAATGACGGGAAATTGCCCCACCTGTGGCTCGGGCCGAACTTAGGCGATCCGTCACGGCGGAAATTGGCGGTAAAGAGGTATCTTCCGGCATAGGAATAGGTGAGTCTGCCGAAGAATGACATGAAGCGGTCGTGGCTAAGCGTCCCCGAGGCTGTCATGTCGTCTATAGTGGAGAGGGCGAACGATTCAGGGTCAGAAATCGGGAAGCCGGTGGCCGTGGCGCCTGTGAACGCGTAATTGGCGTTCTTGACCTCAAATCCGGCCATCACGTTGAAATCATGCCTGCCGCCGAAGACCTTTCCGTACGAAAGAGTGGTGGTCAGAGTGTACTCCTCGCTGTAGTCCTGATATTTATAGTAGCTGTCCGTCGTGGGAGAGCGGCCGAGGTCATTGGCCTCTGTATAATTGTCGTCATATCCGCCGCCGAAATGAGCCGCACCGGTCACATTCAGCTTCAGTCCGTCGATTATGTTCCAGTCCAGATAGAGGTCGGCATTGCCAACCAGGTCGGACGACTTGTAATGGTGGAGGCCGATGTCAGCCCTCGGATTGCCTGCGGAAGTGTCGATCCCGTCGGGGATTGCGGACCACGAGCCGTCCGGGTCGGTTACGGTCATGAACGGGATTGAAACCCACGGGAATGACATGGTGTAGGGATTCTCCCTCAGACGGGCGAAATATACTCTCGTTCCGACGGTGACGGCCCTGTTGACGGCATAGTCCACATTGACTCTGGCGGAAATCCTTTCCCACCAGTTGTCGACCTGAGTCCCGTTCTCCCTCTCGTATGTCCCTGCCAGATAGTAGCGTATCTTGCCGCTTCCCCCGGACAGGGAGAGGTTGTAGCTGTGCTCCAGACCGTTGCGATAGATCTCGTCCACCCAGTCGGTATATGGGAGCGAGGACGGGTCATTCCAGAGGGAATAGTTCTCTCCGAGAGCCTGCTTTACCATAATATAATCCCGGGTGTCGAGCATTTCATACATGTCGGAAAGAGAGCGCACCCCAACACGCGCAGAAAACGAAAGTTTCGGGGCGGAGTTGTAGTTTCCTTTCTTCGTCGTGACGAGGACCACGCCTCCGGCAGCCCTCGAACCATAGATGGCCGCCGCGCTCGCGTCTTTTATTATCTCGATGGACTCTATGTCGCTGAGATTGTAGTCGGCGGTATTCTCCACGGCGACACCGTCTATCACGAAGAGAGGATTCAGACCGTTGATGGAGCCGACTCCGCGGATGACTATGTCGGATCCGCTGCCCGGAGTGCCGTCAGTCTTGGAGACCATCACTCCGGCGACCTTGCCCTGCAGAGCCTCGGCCATCGATCTTGCCGGCACATTCCTTATGTCTTTCGAATCCACAGAGGCGATGGAGCCCGTGAGATCCGACTTCTTCTGAGTGCCGTAGCCCACGACCACGACATCGTCGAGATACTCCGTATCCGCCTCCAGAACCACGCTGAGCTTCTTTCTGCCGAGCACCGGAAGCCGCATGTCCCTGAATCCGATGTATGAGATGAGCAGGACAGACTTAGGAGAGACGGTCATCGAGAAGTTTCCTTCAAGATCCGTTATGACACCTGACGAAAGCGGCGCGTCCTTGATCAGGATGCTCGCTCCGACAAGGGGATTTCCGAGGTCGTCAGTAATCTGCCCTGTGAGCACATAACTCTGTGGCGCCGCCATCTCCCCGCTATCGTGATCTTCCCCCGGCCCTCCCGAAAGCATGGTCTCGGCGGCAGCCTCCCATGCACAGGCGAGAAGACACAGGGCAAAAGCCAGTGACATCCGAAACAGAAAGGCAATACTTTTCTTCATCATATTTTTCACGTCAAAATTCAAAGACGCCGTAAGCGTCCGCAAAACAGAGACGCAAAATTAGACCTGAAAAGTTTTCAAGACAAAACGGAAGTTTGACATTTACACTCTATGCCATCATTGATTTTCAAACATTTGACGCCAGACAGACGGCAAAAGTCTTCCCTTTGCCCCCATTTGTCTGCCGTCTGGCACGCCGGTGACGATTTTTACAAGTGAAACGGCTTCTACAGTCAGTTCTCCCCTGCCACGGCCGCATCCTTCCCGGACTCGATGTCCGACATCATCTTTCGGAGATAGATGTCGATGTTGGTGTCCTTCGGCCCGATGCCGAGCTTCTTCCTTATCACGCTGTTGATCTTGTAATAGCGGCTCGAGCTGAGGATATTTCCGACATCCTTGCCCTTGTAGCCCATGCAATAGAGGCTGCAGTAGCCTATCTCCCATGTGCTCAGCTGAAGGGTGCGGAAGCGGTCCGCTACGGCAGGATGCCTGAGAGAGAACATCAGTCCCAATGAATTGAGATAGGCGTCTCTGTCCAGAGCGATGGACTCTATCATTTCCGAAGCCTTCTCCGGAGAATAGCGCTCCCTGTCAAGCAGACGCACAGTCAGCAGCTCGTCCAGCACCGACAGTCTGTTTTCCAGCACCTTGCGTGTAGGCTCGTCGATCAGCACGGCCCCCTTCATGATGGAGGAAAGCGCGTCCTTCTCCGCCGAAGCAGACCTGTACAGTTCCTCCAGATGCTCCGCCCGGCGGCTCTGCCTCCAGAATTTCCGTCTGAACCTGAATATGAAGAAGACTGCCGTCACAGTCATCAGGGCAAGCGCGATGAACACCCACATCCATACGATCCGCGTATTATAAGTGCGGACCTGATCGAGAAAACGCTTCTCCACAAAGCGCACGTTCTCCTGAAGACGGTCCATATAGATGGAGTCCTTGAGCACGACATGCTTCCGGTAGGCGGCAAGGGCGCGGTCGTCCAGTCCGAGAGAGTCATAGGCGTTGGACAGCCTGAGCCAGAAGGTCGGGCTGCTCCTGAAACCTGCATTCATCACCGAATACCTGTTGAGATAGACCATCGCGGAATCCACATAGCCCGACTGCAGATAGAGATCCGAGATTGCGAGCAGATTGCCCGCATCGAGCGTCCCCGGATACTCTATCATCGCGTCAACGGCCTTTAGCACGTCATCCGGAGTGACGTCGTCATCAGCCCGCGCGAGCAGCCTCAGGTATCTGACCTTGTCCGAGTCCCGCATCTCGTCCCAGCGGGAATCCATCCTCGACAGGAATGACCTCGCCCTGTCTCTGTCGCCCAATGACAGACAGCAGTTTGCCGCACGTATACATGATTCTGCGTAGCGTTCCGCGTTCCCTGCTTCAAGAAAACTCTTCGACGCCTTGTCATAGTCGTCTGTCGCGTCCCTGTAGCCGAAACCGTCCTCATATAGAATAGCCTTCGCAAAACGCAGCCGGCCGGCGAATTCCGGGCTCTCGGTCCCGTCCAGGTCATGCTCGGCACGCACGAAACATGACATCGCAGCATTCTCATTGCCGTAGAAGGCACATATTTTCCCCACCAGAAAATTGGCCTCGCGCCTGTCCCTTGAGGAGAGCCGCCTCCGCGAAGTGCCGAACTTCTCATAATAGCCGTATGTGGCATCTCTGAGACTGTCGCTCAGCATCCCGTCTGCCGAGAGTTCCGAAGCTATCGACGAAAGAAGGACACAGCGGGCCTTCTCCTCCCTCGTCTCAAGCTGTGAAGGAGAAATTTCCGAAAGCGCATTCAAGGCGCTGTCAGGGCGGTCAAAGACATATTCCCCGATTTCTTCAAGAGGATCGGGGTCCTCCGGGCCGCGGCTGTCGCATGACGCCGAAAACACCGTCATCAGCGCTGCTGCCGCAAGAATATGGATTCTGTACATTTCGTCAGCTGGATGGTAGCCGCCAATAAGGCGGGACGGCATTTCCTGCAAGTTCCATACCTCGAAGAAGCCTCGGCATAGCAAATAAATTTGCTCTGCTCTCGGCTTCTGAGTATATTTGTAGGTTGAAATAAAATTTAAACCAAAAGATTATGGCGCGTGAAATAAAATTTTCTCTCGTATACAGAGACATGTGGCAGTCTTCGGGAAAATATGTACCGACTGTCAGCCAGCTCAAGGAAGTTGCTCCGGCCATCATTGACATGGGATGCTTCGACAGAGTCGAGACCAACGGAGGCGCATTCGAGCAGGTGAACCTTCTCTTCGGCGAGAATCCGAACAAGGCGGTGCGCGAATGGACAGCTCCGTTCAACAGGGCCGGCATCCAGACGCACATGCTCGAGAGAGGACTCAACGCACTCAGGATGAATCCGGTGCCTGCCGACATCAGGGAGCTGATGTACAAGGTCAAGGGCAAGCAGGGCACCAACATATCGAGATCCTTCTGCGGCCTGAACGACCACAGGAACCTCAGGCTCTCCGTGGAATACGCAAAGAAAGGCGGAATGATCTCACAGGTGGCCCTCTCCATCACGAACTCCCCTATCCACACCGTGGAATACTACATGGGGATCGTCGACAAGGTGGTTGAATACGGCTGCGACGAGATCTGCCTTAAGGACATGGCCGGAATCGGACGCCCTACCATGCTCGGAGAGCTCACCAGATCGATAAAGAAGAAATATCCACACATCAAGATACAGTATCACGGGCACTGCGGACCGGGATTCTCCCCTGCCTCGATGCTCGAAGTGGCGAGAGCGGGCGCCGACTTCCTCGACGTGGCAGTCGAGCCGCTCTCATGGGGAAAGGTTCATCCTGACGTGATCACCATCCGCGAGATGATGAAGGCCGACGGCTTCCTCGTGAAGGATCTCAACATGGACGCATACATGGAAGTGCGCCGCCTCACCCAGAAATTCATCGACGAATTTCTCGGCTACTGGATCGACCCGAACAACTCGCACATGTCTTCGCTTCTGGTGGGCTGCGGACTGCCGGGCGGCATGATGGGCTCGATGATGGCCGACCTCAAGGGCTTCCACGGCGCAATCAACGCTTCGCTCAGGGCTCAGGGCAAGCAGGAGCTCACTCTTGACAACCTCATGGTGATGCTGTTCCAGGAAGTCGAGTACGTATGGCCGCGCCTCGGGTACCCGCCGCTCGTGACACCTTTCAGCCAGTATGTAAAGAATACGGCGCTGATGAACCTCATGAACATCCTCAAGGGCCAGCCGAGATGGACGACCATCGACAAGGACACCTGGAACATGATACTCGGCAAGATGGGAAAGCTCCCGGGAGAGCTTGCTCCTGAAATCGTCGAGATCGCAAAGGCAAAAGGCCTCGAGTTCTACACCGGCAACCCTCAGGACGCATTCCCGAACGAGCTTGACAAATACCGCAAGATGATGGAGGAGGAAGGCTGGGACTTCGGAGAGGACGACGAGGAGCTCTTCGAATTCGCAATGCACGAGAGGCAGTACCGCGACTACAAGAGCGGCGTGGCAAAGGAGCGCTTCAAGAAGGATCTTGAGGCTGCCAAAGAGAAGGCGGGAGCTCCGATCGTCATCACCCGCCCTGTCGTGGAGATGCCTAAATACGATGTCGAAAAAATCGCGGAGAAATATCCGGATGCGACCCCGATACAGGCTCCTGTGAAGGGTCAGCTCATCTGGCAGGTCGATGTCGATGACGCATCCACGGCGCCTGTGGTCGGAACGGAAGTGAAGGCCGGTCATGCCATGAGCTACATCCAGTCCTACTACGGAATGGAGGAGGTCATCCCGGCAGTCGACGGCCGCATCGTGGCCATCTGCTCAAAGCAGGGAGACATGGTAGCCAAAGGCGAGATCATAGCGTTCGTAAAATAATAAGAAGTTCAGGACAGGCGGCCCAGGCCGCACGCAACAGACAGGGGCAGCTCCGACGGGGCTGCCCCTTTTGCAAAGCCGCCACATGACGCCTCGCAAAGGAGGACAGCAAAAAAGAGAAAAATCTTCATATAAAAAGAGAAAAATCCGCTTCTGAGGAGGAAGCGGGAAGCGCCGGAAGAGATAAATTTACAACTTTGACAGAGCAGGAAAACTTTGACAGAGCAGGAAATATGAAGATGAAGGAATTGTGTCAGGACGACAGGCCGAGGGAAAAGATGCTGTCAAAAGGGAAGGACAGCCTGAGCAATGCGGAGCTGCTTGCGATACTGCTGAGAACGGGGACCGGAGGACAGAACGCGGTGGAGACCGCCAGATCCCTGCTGCAGCTCGCCGGAGGCAGCCTTTCGGAGCTGTCCGGACTGTCCGTGGAAAGGATGTGCGGCATAGCAGGAATAGGAAGCGGGAAGGCCGCAACAATTGCGGCGGCACTTGAACTCGGGAGAAGAGCCGGGGCGGAAAAGAGCGGCATCAGAAAAGTATCAGTGACCGATGCCGGGATGGTATGGCGGATGATGAGGCCCCAGATGAAAGAAATGCGCCACGAGGAGTGCTGGGTGATATACCTCAACAGGGCGAACTATGTCATGGCAAGGGAGAGGTTCAGCATCGGAGGGCTCGAGTCCACCGTTGTAGACGTGAAGATGATAGTCAGGACAGCGCTTGAGAAACTGGCGAGCGGGATAATCCTCGTCCATAACCACCCTTCCGGCAATCCTCTTCCCGGCTCGGCAGACATCAGGGTGACAGAAAGACTGAAGAAGGCTCTCGACACGTTCGACATATCGCTTGTAGACCATGTGATAGTCTGCGACGACAGATACTACAGTTTTGCAGACGAGGCGGTAAACATCCCGTGAGAAGAGAAGAGAAGAGAGGACAGGACAGGGGAAAGCGGACAGGACAGCCTCGGGCGGAAGCCCGGCAGCATCATCTGAAGGAGAATCTGAGACCGCATTCAAAGTTGAAGTTCAGGGGTCTGTCCTTGTAGACGTTTTCGATGCCGCTGCCATTGTCAATGAACCAGCTCAGGCCGGGCTCAGCATAGATGCCTATGTGGGGAGTGAAACTGAACTGAACCCCGGCTGCCGCATTCAGCGACCACTGCAGCTGCTTTTCCACGACGCTTCTGGACGATTCGCTGTCTGTGACTCCCCTGACGACATAGAAGATGTCGTCCCTGCCTGATATGCACTTTTCGAGCATTCCGCCCGCAGCCGCATAAATTCTCCAGCGTTCTTTCCCGTACAGGGTACAGCTCACCCTGAGCGGAATCCCTATATAATGAAGCCTCCTCTCGGTGAGGTAATGTCTGTCCTCGCTGCCTGCGGTAATGTCAGTGGCAAGAACCGAATAAGTGAGGCCGGTCCCGACGGTCCATCTCGGAGTGATGTCGAAACCGACGGTGACGCCGACTCTTACGGGCTGTCTGTGGCGGACGTCAGTCCCTACTTCATCAAGCCCGCTGTAAAGAGTGACGCTGCCGTCCGCCGCCTCGTCAGAACCTGTCACGATTTTGTAGACCTGGTCCTGTGTAAGTGTCACGGGTGAAGCAAAGAGAGATTCATAGCCGGAACTGCGGCCTGCAGATCCGGGAATGTTCGAGAAGAACAGATCTGTACTTATGATGCTTGAAAATTTACCTTCCGGACGTCTACCGACTCGTGATTCCTGCAAAAGATCGTCCGGCCATGCGTCTCTCTCACCCGCATCTGTCATTATATCATCGGGTTCCGCCTCTGCAGAAGTATCATTCCCTGAATCGGCGGAAACATAGTCGTCAAACCCGTCCGCGCCGGACGGAAGCGGCTGGCCCTGCGCTTGGGATGACAAGCACGAATCCTCCCCTACGGAAGAACGATGTGGCCGCAAAGGGTCCGCAAGAGGCTCGACATGATCCGGAAGAGGAGACAGGGCTGCCGCCATAAGGGGGGCTGAAGAGCCGGCAAGTACCTGAACACAGTCTGTCCCAGCCGAGGCCTGCACCTGCAAACCGGAGCTGTGCGGCTCAGACGGAACATGGGCCAGAGTCAGCACAAGAGCCAGAGCGGCCGCCGCCGAAGCGGAAAAAATCGCGATACGCGCCACTTTCCTCCGCCTGCCCTTCCTGAGATAGGGAAGACCGGCAATCTCCTCAGACGAGGAGATCTCCTCCCAGAGGCCTTCCGGCTCATCCATGCTGTACCCGCGCATCTTCTCGCGCAGGCCGCCGACCCAGTCGCCGTCATAGCCGGCCTGTCGGTCTCTTTCGCTCTCGTCATTCATTGCGTGTGCTGCTTGTCATTCATTGCGTTTGCGATATTCCCTTATCTTTGTCGCCAGCATCGCCTTGGCCCTGTGGAACTGCGACGCCGACGTCCCCTCGCTTATGCCCAGAAGAGCGGCTATCTCCTTATGGGACTTCTCCTCAAACACATACAGATTGAAAACAGTCCTGTAGCCCTGAGGAAGCCGACTTATCATATCTTGAATCACTGCCGCCGGAATCCCGTCAGCATCTGGCACCTCATCCGTTCCGGAGTCTGGAATCCCCACTACCTCCGCCGACAGAAACTTCTCGTCTCGCTTGAGAAACTTCAGGGTCTCATTGACCGTAATCCTCGTCATCCACGCCTTCACAGAGCCGTTTCCCCTGTATTCAAAGCGGTCCATCGAAGTAAAAATCTTCACGAAACTCGTCTGAAGAATGTCCTTGACATCGTCCCGGTCCGAGACATATCTGGAGACGACCGCCGTCAGATAGCCGGCATAACGGCGATACAGATCCGCCATTGCGGACCTGCTGCCTTTCAAGATAGAATATACCGTCTGCCGATCTCTGTCATTTGTCATCGTCTGGGACGCATTCAATTACCTTGCCACCCGAAAAGGTCCGCCGGCCGCCGTCATGCTCTCGGGCGAAGCCGCAAAATGCCCGTCTAAATGTCCGTCAGATGAGGTTGAGCGAAGGTACCGCTCCGGCACCGGAGCCCGCACCGTCGTTCACGCCGGAGCCGGCGGGCACATAGCTGAAGACGCGGGACATTTCAGTACCAAAGGAATTCCACTTCAAGGTAATCTCAACAGACTCACCCTCAGGAAGATCGAGGGCCGAAAGCCTGAATGCCGCCACGCTCCACACACGGCCGCCTGTCAAGTCTCCGTCGGCATCATGCCTGAACTCAAGCTCATAAGGCTTTGACGGGTCAGGCTGAATCAGATTCACCTTGTGCTTCCTTCCGGAGCCGTCCGAATAAGTCTCAAAGTGGATGGTAAAATACCCGTCCTCTATCACTGTCATCCAGCTGCCCACCACAATGTCGAGAGGATCATTCCCATACTCCGCGTCCAGATCAGTGACATCATCCGGCACCTGCACCATGTCTTTGGTGAGAATGTCACTGTACCAGTTGAGATTCACGGCCGCGTCATACTCTCCGGCGTCAGCGTCCGTCTCCGAATAATTGACGAAGGCCCTTGTCTCCTCGTCATACGGACAGTCGCTCACATTGGTCGCGAAGAGAGTGGTCTCGTCATTGAGCTGCATATAGAAGCCGCCGTCAGCCAGAGGCTTGAAAGTGACGATGGCATTCGGAGAATATTGGCTATAGTCATACCCGTCGTCATTCAGACAGGACTGGGACATGAGCGCCGCTGCCGCCAATGCGGCAAAGGGCGCGATTCCGCTGATGATACGCTTCATTTTTCCAGTCATTTTGAATCATTTTGAGTCATTTCAATCCGTCCTTCGGGAAAGCCGCCGGACAGGACATCGCATCCGCCGGAAATCCGTCCGCTTTCCTGAGTACTCTGTTGTTTAAACGCAGGAGATGACAAATCTTGCATCAGAAAACGTTTTTTTTGAATCCGGAAAATTTAAAAGTATCTTTGCAGAACCGGCCGAATCACGAAGCCGGCAAGGCGACAATCGGGAACTCACTCAGAAACAGTCTGATCATGAAAATCATCAATCTCGGCGAAAAGAATTCCGTACTCAACACGTTCGTGTCCCAGATGAGAGACAAGGACATTCAGAAAGACCCAATGAGGTTTCGCAGAAATCTTGAAAGGGTCGGAGAAATCTTCGCCTACGAAATCAGCGGTGAACTTGAGTATTCACGCAAACAGGTGCGCACGCCGCTCGGAATCGCAGAGATCCCGACACATGACGACAAACTCGTGATCGCCACCATTCTCAGGGCAGGACTTCCTCTGCATCAAGGACTTCTGAATTTTTTTGACGACGCGCAGAACGCCTTTGTCGCAGCCTACCGCAAATACGACAAGGGGGATGACTTCCACATCAACATAGAGTACGCAAGCTCTCCGGACCTGACCGGAAAGACTCTGATTCTCGCGGACACGATGCTCGCGACCGGAGCTTCGCTTGAAATAACCTACAACAGGCTGCGCGAATACGGAGAGCCCCGGCACACTCATCTCGTGTGCCCGATTTCAAGCGTCTATGCCGTCGACTACCTCAAGGGGCATCTTCCGTCCGACAGCGTCACGCTCTGGGTGGCCGCGATGGATGAAGAGCTCACGACACATTCCTATATAGTCCCGGGGCTCGGGGACGCCGGCGATCTTGCCTACGGAGACAAGCTCTGACCGCGCCGGTCCGGCTCCTGTCACAATTCCTTGCGGAGACGGGCTTTCGGGATGTTGAGCTGATCGCGGTATTTGGCGATGGTCCTGCGGGCAACCTTATAGCCTCTTCTGTTCATCTCCTCTACGAGCTGGTCGTCAGTGAGAGGCCTGTGTTTGTCCTCGGCGTCCACACACTCCTGAAGAGCCTTCTTGATCTCTCTTGTGGACACCTCCTCGCCATCCTGATTCTCAAGACCTTCAGAGAAGAAATACTTGAGAGAGTAGATTCCGAATGGAGTCTCTATGTACTTGCTGTTGACAACTCTTGAAATTGTGGAGATGTCAAAGCCGGTCTTTTCTGCGATATCCTTGAGCACCATCGGCTTCAGATGAGCCTCGTCGCCATCGGTGAAATATTCCTTCTGATAGTCGATTATGGCCTTCATTGTGCTTTCAAGCGTATTATGCCTCTGCTTGATGGCCTCGACGAACCACTTGGCCGAATCCAGCTTCTTCTTGACGAACGTGGCGGCCTCGCGCTTCTCCCGCTCCGACGAATTTGCAGCCTCGAGAAGGATGTTGGCGTACTTCTTATTGACGCGCAGCTCCGGAATGGAGAACCTCGGCATGGTGAGCTTCAGCTCCCCGTCCTCGAGAGTGAGCACAAAGTCCGGCACAATCTGCTGCGCCTGATCGTTGTAGGAATCGTCTATCTGCCCTCCCGGAGACGGGTTGAGCTTGAGAATCTTGGACATTGCGGCCTTCATCTCGGACTCGCTGATGCCCATGCGGGACATTATCTTCTGGAAATGCTTGTTGGTGAACTCAGAAAAATAGTCTTTCAGGATCTTTTCGGCGTTGTCGACCTCGGGAGTATGCTTCATATTGCGTATCTGCAGAAGAAGACACTCCCTCAGGTCTCTCGCGCCCACTCCGGCAGGCTCGAACTCCTGAATGACATGGAGCATGTCGGTCACCTCCTTCTCATCGGTCTCAATCCCGGCCCTGAAGGCTATGTCGTCCACAAGGCTCGAGATGTCACGCCTGAGATAGCCGTCATCGTCGAGGCTGCCTATGATGAACGCGGCCACTGAATGCTGGTGCTCGGTCAGGTTTCTGAAGCCGAGCTGATCCATGAGGCTCTGCGTGAAGCTCTGCTTCACTGAAAAGGTGTTGTACTGCGGCCTCTCGTCCTTGCCGTAATTGTTGACGCGAAGCTTGTAGCTCGGGATTGAGTCATCTTCCTTGTAGTCGGAGAGGGAGACCTCCCTCGGCCCGTCTTCCGACTCCTCCGATTCCTTGGCTACGCTCTCATCCAGAACAGGATTCTCCTCCAGTTCCTTCCTAATGCGCTGCTCCAGCTCCTGCGTGGGGAGCTCTATCAGCTTTATCGTCTGGATCTGCAGAGGAGACAGCTTCTGAGTCTGCTTGAGTTCAAGTCCTTGTTTCAGCATGGCGTGAAATTTAAGAGTCAGTCGGTTAAGTTTCAGGCCGTCACTTCTTCAGGGAGCCGGTACAGGATCTTGACCGTATCCGCCTCGACCGCATTGTGCCTGTCGACCGCAGGATAGCATATCGACTTCTCCTTCACTATGAAGGCGGACGGAAACTCCCCTCGGATCTGCTGGAGCAGCTGCATCGCCTCGGACTTGGAACGGAAATCCCCCGCCGTAACCTTAAAATATGGATTGACGTAGCTTCTGTACACCGGGACGTCGGGATGCGAGATCATGAACTGCCTCATTATCTTCTCGGACTCGTCTCGGGCCGTCTGCCTGTTGTCGAAGAAGATGCGCACCCTGTATCCGCTTATGCTCCTCGCCCTGTTGCTCTCGAAGTGCGCGTCCATCGCCCTCCTTATCTCCTCGGACTGGCGGACCGTCACTTCAGCCGGAGCGTCATGCCCGGACGGCATCTCGTCAAAGACGTTCCTCCCGACCAGAAGAGTGTCTGCCGCCGGAGCGAACACATACAGGACCGTATCCTTCAAGGCATAGCCTTCCGGAACCACATACGCGCCGGAGGAATCCCTCGCCGGGAACATCGACACCGAGTCTTCCGGCTGCGAGCCGGGGGCAGGGATGAAGCCCTCTGCCGGCCTTTCCTGCGCAAGCGTCTCCGTCAGCATTAACAATGAAGACAATATGAGCGTGAAAAAAAACTTTCCTTTCATTTCCATCCGTTTGAATTTTTCATCAGACTTGTTTCGGCGGCCGGCCATCGGCAGCCTACAGGAACAGCGGGGGCAGGTCAGGCATCTGAAGAGAATCACTGCCGCTGAAGAAGGACGACAGCGGCACGTCCTCGAGGCTGAACCGTCTGGATGCGCCTCCCTTTATCTTCACCTTCAGAGAGATATCCGTAGTGACTTTGGAGAGATCGGCATTTCTGAGGAGCGGGACAAGCTGAAGCGGCTGTACCGAAGGGGAGAGAGTGAACACACCGGTGACGGGATACTCTTCCCTGCTGCGTCTGTTCAGCGTGACGGGGTCGACCGTGAAGGTGCCCACCTCATCTCCGCCGATACGGACCGTGCCCCGGACATCGGACAGAGTCATGCCCACGGAGGGATTGTCCACTCCGAGCATGACATTGGCCACAACCGACCTGAGCCCGCGGAGCGAGACCGACTCAACTCCGCACGACACGATCCTCACGTCCTTTATCCCGGAACAGCTCTGAATGAGCGAAAGTGCCGCAAGCAGCACAATGAAAAGCCATGTTCTCCCTTTTGAATCTGCCATATCAACTGTTACATCTTTGCAAAGATAATAAAAGAAATCAGATTAAAAACCTTATATTTGCGTTCCCCAACAGACACCCTACCCAAAAGGAAACCCACTCTACATGAAGGCAAGCGACATGGAAAAGAAGAAAGTGTACATCGAGACTTACGGCTGCCAGATGAACGTGAATGACACCGAGGTTATGCTCTCCATACTTGAGGACGCAGGCTACGAGCCCGCCGAAACGATGGAGGAAGCCGACGTCATCCTCGCCAACACGTGTTCCATCAGGGAGAACGCCGAGCAGCGCGTATGGGGCAGAATAGACAGGTTCAGGCTTGAGAAGAAGAAGCGCGGCGGAGTCATCATAGGCATCACGGGCTGTATGGCGGAAAGGCTCAAGGACAAGCTGCTGGACAACCATGTCGTCGACCTCGTGGCCGGGCCGGACTCGTACAGAAGCCTGCCGGAGATGCTGAGGAACGTGTCTCCGGACAATCCGCAGATCAACGTGCTGCTGTCGCACGAGGAGACCTACGCAGACATAGTTCCGGTCAGGACGGACAAGAACGGCGTGTCGGCCTACATATCCATCATGCGCGGATGCAACAACGCGTGCTCATACTGCGTCGTCCCGTACACGAGAGGGGCGGAGAGGAGCAGGGATCCGAAGACGATACTCAGGGAGGCGGAGGATCTCTTCTCCAGAGGCTACAGGGAAGTGTGCCTGCTGGGGCAGAATGTGGACTCGTATTTCTGGGAGGATCCGGAGTCGGCCGACGGCAACGTCAATTTCGCACAGCTGCTTGAGGCCGTGGCAAAGATAAGCCCCGACCTCCGCGTGAGATTCTCCACCTCACATCCTAAGGACATAAGCGACGAGGTCATCTATACGATGGCCATGTACGAAAACATCTGCCGGCACATCCATCTTCCGGTGCAGTCGGGAAGCGACGTAATGCTCGAGAAGATGCGGAGGAAATACACGAGGGAATGGTATCTGGAGCGCGTGAGGAAGATCCGCAGCGTGATTCCGGACTGCGGACTGACGACCGACGTCATCGCAGGATTCTGCTCGGAGACCGAGGAGGACCACAAGGCCACGCTATCGCTCATGGAGGAGGTCGGCTTCGACTCGGCGTTCATGTTCCAGTATTCCGAAAGGCCCGGAACGCTTGCCGCGAGGAAATATCCTGATGACGTGCCCGAAGAGACCAAGACAAGGAGGCTCAACGAGATAATAGCACTCCAGAGCCGTATGAGCCTGCTGAGCAACGAGAAGGATGTGGGCAAGACGTTCAGGGTGCTGACCGAGGGCACGTCAAAGAAGAGCGAGGGGGAACTTTTCGGCCGGACAAGCTCAAATAAGGTCTGCGTGTTCCCTGCCGAGGGCCATGGAAAGGGAGAATATCTGGAAGTGGAGGTCGTGTCCTGCACTTCCGCCACACTCATAGCGAAACTCAAGCAACACTGATATTCCGAAGATGTTTTCCTATCTGAACGGCAGCTTCTGGTCATTTGTCTTCGTCCTGCTGATCATCGGAACCCTGCTGGTCGTAATAACGGACGAGAGAGATTCTGGAAAGAAGATTTCATGGATTCTGGTGATAACCTTCCTCCCGGTCATAGGCATCATACTGTACATAATGCTCGGCTTCGACATCCGTCGGGTAAGACTGTTCAGGACAAGAAGGAGAGATTTTCTGCGCTTCTTCCACAGCCGGTCCGACGCAAGGACGAGAAGAATCCTGTTCGGGAACGACGCGACGATGAAGGTGGACGCGAGATACCGGGATCTGGCGACGCTGCTCTCAAAGAGCAACGGCACTTCCGTGACCGACGGCAACGGCATCGAGATAATAACCTCCGGGAAGCGCAAGTTCGAGGCCCTGTCCGAAGACATAAGGAACGCCAGGCACCACATCCATGTGGAATATTTCCTGTTCAAGAAGGACAAGAGCAGCAAGATGATCAAAAAGCTGCTTATGCAGAAGGCGAAAGAGGGCGTGAAGGTACGGTTCATCTATGAAAACATCGCCAACATCAACATCAGGCCGAGGTACTTCAAGGAAATGAGGAAAGCCGGAGTGGAGGTGGTCTCGTTCACCGACCCGAAATTCTCCGCACTCAGGCTGAGCGCCCTGCTCAACTACAGGGACCACAGGAAGATAGTGGTGATTGACGGAAAGATCGGCTACACGGGCGGGATGAACATCAGCGACGACTATTTCATCAGATGGAGAGACACCCACATCCGGATCACCGGGAACGCCGTGGCGAGCCTCCAGTACAGCTTCATGGCGTCATTCATCAATTCCGGAGGAAAGATTGAAGACAATCTGGGGCCGTACTTCCCGGTACAGGAGAAGCAGCTGGGGAACGACCTCCTGATGCAGATTGTGCCGGACGAGCCGGAAGACAACTGGCCGATACTCCAGATGGGCACGGTGTGGACGGTGGAGCACGCCAGAGACTACATCTATATACAGACTCCGTATTTCGTCCCTCCGGAACCGCTGCTGCTCGCCCTGAAGAGCACGGCACTCAAAGGCACGGACGTGAGACTGATGGTCCCGCAGAAGCCTGACTCGGTCTACATGGGGCCGGCAAACAGATCCTATTATCACGAATGTCTCGAGGCCGGGATAAAAATCTACGAATGGACAGGCACGTTCATACACTCAAAGACCATTGTGTCCGACGACTACCTTTCAGTGATAGGCTCGGCCAACATGGACTTCAGAAGCCTCGAAATCAATTATGAAGTAAACTCCTACATCTACAGCAAGGATGTCGCGCTGGCAAACAAGGCCATATTCATGAGAGACATGAAGCTCTGCAGGGAAATAACCCTGAACCGGTGGCGCAAGCGGCCGTGGTACAGCAAGCTCGGGCAGTCCGTCATGCAGCTTTTCGCTCCGATACTGTAGAGGCTGGCGCGGCCGGAATCAGAACAGGCCGAAGAGCCTTTCGGCGACCGGAATGGCCTCCAGAGAGTCCAGCCTGTGCTCATACGCGCCGACGACGGCGGAGAAGGCATCCTTGCTCTCCGGCTTGAGCGGCTCAGCAGGAGGAGACTCCATCTTGAGCGGATTGATAGGACTCCCGTTCTTCCACACGCGGAAATCCAGATGCGGGCCGGTGCTCCTTCCGGTGGAGCCCACATAGCCGATGACCTCTCCCTGACGGACACGCTTTCCGACCTGAAGTCCGGGAGCATATCTCGAAAGATGCAGATAGGCAGTGGAATAGACAGAATTATGTCTGATGCGCACGACATTGCCGCCCGCGCCCTCGTAGCGGCGGCTGGTCACGACTCCGTCACCGATGGTCATGACCGGAGTGCCTGCCGGGGCCGCATAGTCGACGCCGGTATGGGGCTGGACTCGCCGCGTGACAGGATGTCTTCTGGCATAGCTGAAGCCGGAGCTTATCCTCGAATAGTGCAGAGGGGCCTTGAGAAACGCCTTGCGCATGCTCTCCCCCTTTTCATTCCAGTACACGTTGCCGCCGTCGCCCTGATTGAACATCACGGCAGGGAAATCCTCTCCGGCATGGGTGAAGACGGCATATCTGACCGTATCCACGGCTATGACCTCTCCATCGCACGTCTTTTCGTCATAGAAAACCCTGAACCTGTCTCCCTTCTGCAGCCCGAAAAAGTCAACCGTCCACGCATAGATGTCGGACAGATTCAGGATGAGCAGAGGGGAGACCCCTGCCTCAAGCATATCTTCCCAGAGAGAGGAAGTGATGGTCACGTCGGCATAGCGGGAGACCTCCGAAATCTCCTTCGCAATCTTAGTGACTCCGTAAGGAGGACGGCAGCTGAAAACTACGCCATGCACCCTGTCCTGCCAATAGACAAGCCATTCCGGAGAACTGCCGTCCCGGTCAGACGCGGAATCTGAGCCGGAGCGGTCCGGAGAGGAGACCGGGTCCGAATAATATGCGGTATAGGCATTGCCGACTCTGAGCGACCGCACGTCAAAGACCGTGTCACAGGCAGCCGAGAGGGCATACGCCTCTGAAGCCGACATGCCGAGCCGCATCAGGAGAGTGGAGAAGAACTCCCCTCTCCCAACCTTGCCGTCCACGGCCATGAGCGAATCCGGACTGAAGCCCGGAGGCAGGGCAGAAACATCTTCCGCAGCACATTCCGTTGCGGCTTCCGGCGCAGAGCCCGCCTGACAGCCAGCCTCGTCATTGCGGCCGCCGCAGCCCGAAAGCGCAAGCAGTGCGGCCGAAACTGCACAGAATATCGTCAAAACGTCTTTCATGGAGGACAATAACATTATAAAAGGAGAGCAAAGTTAGTCTTTAAAAAGACTCGCGCAAACCGGCCGGGACATTTTGTGGAAAAAAATGTATAAGAATGGAAGAAAGTGGAAAATAATTCGTACTTTTGCCGCGAGAGGCCGGAACGAAAAGCAGACGCGGAAAACCGGACCTGCAGAAGGAGTGAAAATGATAAGATTCATCGGGGAATACAGCGGCAAAATGGATGACAAGGGGCGCATGGTGCTGCCCTCTGCCTTCAAAAGCCTCATGTCCGCCGATGAGATGTCTCTCGTGGTGAGAAAAGACATATTCTCAGACTGCCTCGAGCTCTTCACCCTTCAGGAATGGAGCCGGAGATCCGATGAGCTCAAGGCCAAGCTGAACTTCCTCAACGAGGAGCATAAGGCATTCTGGCGCAAGTTCATGCGCAGCCAGTCCATGCTGGAGGTCGACCCGAAGACCGGCAGAATCACCGTCCCCAGAAAGATGCTCGAGTCGATAGGGGTCATCAAGGAGGTGATCTTTGCCGGAGCCGACCATAAGATAGAGATATGGGCAAAGGAGAAGTTTGAAGGAGGCTGCATCTCCGACGAAGCCTTCATCGCCATTGCCGACAGACTTGCGAAGCTGTAAATCCGGGAGGTGTGAAATGTCTGAATATCATATACCGGTTCTGCTTCAAGAAAGCGTTTCCGCACTCCTGACGGACCCGGCCGGGGTCTATGCCGATGCCACTTTCGGGGGAGGAGGCCACTCACGTGAAATATTGTCGAGACTTTCTGCCGAAGGTCGCCTGATCGCCTTCGACAGAGACGCCGACGCAAGGGAAAATGCGCCGGAAGACAGTAGGTTCACCCTCATCCGCAACAACTTCAGATTCATCCGCAACTTCCTTCTGCTCGAAGGATACAGGGACGGGATTGACGGGATTCTCGCCGATCTGGGCGTATCGTCGCACCAGTTCGACACGCCGGACAGAGGCTTCTCGTTCAGATACGAGGCAAGACTGGACATGAGGATGGACGCCGGCTCCGGGACAGAGACGGCGGCGGACGTCGTCAACGGAAGGTCAGAGCAGGAGCTCGAAAAGATATTCCGGACATACGGAGAGGTGACGGACAGCCGCAGGATAGCCAGACTGATATGCAAGGCAAGAGAAGCTTCCCCCATCCTCACGACCACCGGACTGGAAAGCGCAATAGCACAGGCACTTCCGCAGAACGCAAGACATAAGGCTCTGGCGAAGATATATCAGGCGCTCAGGATAGAGGTCAATCAGGAGATGAGGTCTCTGGAGAAATTTCTCTGCGGCGCGGCCGAATCCCTGAGACCGGGAGGAAGGCTCGCGGTGATCACATACCACTCCCTCGAGGACAGGATGGTCAAGAACTTCATCCGCTGCGGAAATGTTGACGGAAATGAGGAGAAGGACATCTACGGCAACGTGAAGGCTCCGCTCAGGGCGGTGACACGCAAGCCGGTCCTGCCGCAGGAAGAGGAGATCGGACGCAACACCAGAGCCAGAAGCGCAAAGCTCAGAGTAGCGGAAAAGATCGGGGCAACAAAGGATGACAACGGAGAAATGACGCCGGAGGTGTGAAATGGAGACAGACGAAAGACCAGACATAATGACTGAAGAAGCCGCTCCGGCTCCGGAAGAGGCCGGGACACGGACTCCGGAAGAGGAGCACAGGCAGTCCCGGGAAGAGGACGGAAGACAGGGAGACAGGAGGAAGGCGTCCAGAGCGGGCGGATTCATAATCAACAGCATCCAGGCCGCATTCCGGGCTGATTTCCTGAAAAGGGCGCATATAGACAGATATTTCCTGCACATCATATACATCTTCTTCCTGTTCGTGATGGCGATATGGATGAAGCTGGAGATAGAGCAGACCATGGCTGTGATGGAGGAAAACAGGGAAAGGGTCATGGACTACAGGATCTATCATGCGCAGAAGACTTACGAGGCAGTGAAGCTCGACAGGCTCACCACGGTGCAGACGATGCTTCAGGAGAAAGGCTCGGCCCTGACCATACCTGACAGGCCGGCCGATGTCATAAAGGAGAAATAGGGCGAAAGATGGCAAAGGGAAACGATATGGAGAACAGAGAAAAAGGCAAGATGGACCGTGTCGGGGGAACCATGTTCACGATCTATCTGGCGTGCATGGCCCTATGCGCCGTCTTCGTGCTGAGGATTCTCTATATCGACCTCATATTCAAGCCGGACCCGAAACTCGAGAAGTATCTCAGCACAATGAGCACCAAAGAGATACTCGAGCCTGAAAGAGGATCCATTCTCGCCTGCGACGGCAGGCTGCTCGCCTCCACAATCCCCACATATCAGCTCTATATGGACTGCGCCGTGCGGAAACGGGAGTTCGCGAACATGAAAAACCCCGCGAAGGGAAAGGAAAAAGAGAGAGAATGGTGCGAAAAGGCAAGAGGTCTGGCCGACAGCCTCGCCGCATTCTATGGAGACATGACCGGGGAACAATACTATGAGAAGATAATCAGCGGCCGTCGTCACAACGTAGGCTACATGAAGATAGGCGGAATAATCACGCATAAGGAGATGCGCAGGATAGAGAAGTTCCCTCTCTTCAATGAAGGCAAGAACTTCGGCGGCATCATAATGGAAAAATACGACACGAGGAAATACCCGTACGAATCACTCGCAAGAAGGGCGATAGGATATGTGAAGGACAACAGGGACACCGGCAAGACGAGAATCGGCATCGAGGGAAAATACAACTACATCCTGAAGGGGACGCCGGGAATCGCATGGCTCAAGCCGACCGACGGGCAGAAGATGATTCCCGACTTCGACAGCACCTCGTTTGACGCCGTGAACGGGGCAGACATCCGCACGACGATAGACATCGACATCCAGGACATCGCGGACAGGGCTCTGAGAAAGAACTTCGAGGGAAAGGAGCACATCGAGGGCGGATGCGTGGTGGTGATGGACGTCAAGACCGGGGCCATACGCGCCATGGTCAACCTGAAGAAAGACGGGGACCGCTTCGGAGAGACGACTAACTACGCAATAGGGCGGGCGGCCGATCCCGGCTCCGTGTTCAAGCTCACCACGCTGATGACCCTGCTTGAGGACGGCAAGGTGACTCTCGATACGAAAGTGCCCACTTTCAGAGGTGAATGGTCGTGGAAGGGAATAAAGCTGCCGACAGACACATATCTCAGAGAACGCGGAGACATGATAACCGTGGCGGACGGGTTAAAGATCTCATCTAACCATGTGTTCAGATACCTTGCCTGCACCCACTACGGCAATGACCTCGAAAGCCAGAAGAGATTTGTGGAAAAGCTCTATGAATACAAGATGGGCGAGACGTTCGACTTTGATCTGGAAGGACTCGCTCCTCCGGATATTCCCGATCCCGGGAGCAACGGCTGGAGCGCCACCACCCTGCCGTCGATAGCCATAGGCTACAGTGTGCTCGTGACGCCGCTCCACATACTCTCATTCTACAACGCAATAGCCAACGGAGGAAAGATGGTCCGCCCATACATCGCCGAAGACTCGGAATATGAAGGAAGGACGGAGCATGAATTCGGAGGAGGCCTGCTCAGCGGAGCGATATGCTCCGAAGCCACGGCGGACACGCTGGTCAGAGCGCTCAGACTCGTTGTCACCGAGGGTACGGGAAGCAAGCTCAAGAACGCCAAATGCCCTGTCGCCGGCAAGACGGGAACGGCCCAGATGCTGTTTACCGACAAGGAGACGGGGAAATCGGTCTATAAGAACGGCAAGGGATTCAGGAAGCATCAGGGCTCGTTCGCGGGCTTCTTCCCGGCAGACGACCCTCAATATTCGGCCATAGTCGTCGTGTATTCCCAGCCGTCCGGAACGGACTTCTACGGAGGAGGCATCCCGGCTGCCACATTTCTCGAGATAGTGAACGGCATCTGCGCCCTCTCTCCCGACAAGGGGAACGAGATCGTCAGCACGGGAAGCGTTCCGGTCATGCGGAACTCCGGAGTGACATCCGGGGCGGACAACATCGAAGAGGTGCCGGATGTCCGTGGACTGGGACTCGCCGATGCCCTGTGGTCGGTTGAGAACTGCGGCTACGAATGTGTGTACGAGGGCACAGGACATGTGGTGAGCCAGAGCCCGGCGGCAGGGGCCAAGAAAAAGAAAGGTGAAACCGTCAGACTGACATTGAGATGAAACTGAAGGAAACGATTGAGGGAAGCGGGGCCGCATTGCTCCACGGATCAGGCAATCCGGAGATCACGGCAGTCTGCAGCGACTCGAGGAAAGTCATTCCGGGAGCGCTGTTCGTGGCTGTGAAGGGATTTGCCGGAGACGGCCACGCATATATAGGGACGGCCATCAGCATGGGGGCCGCAGCGATAGTGTATCAGGACGAGGAGGCGATGCTTGCCTCAGCCGAGGCCGAGGAGGGCCGGACTGGCATGAGGTCCGAAAGAAATCAGGACGGAGGCCCAGTATTCCTCAAGACCGACTCATCAAGACGGGCTCTCGCCGTGATCGCCGCCAACTTCTATGGCAACCCGTCCCGCAGGCTCACCCTCGTGGGCATCACCGGCACTAACGGCAAGACGACTACCGTGACCCTGCTCTACAGGCTGTTCACCGGTCTCGGATACCACTGCGGCCTGCTCTCCACCATCGAGAACAGGGTCGGAGACAGGCGCTACGAGGCAGTCAACACGACATCGGACCCGATCACCATCAATTCCCTGCTCGCGGAGATGGCGGACGAGGGATGCGAATACTGTTTCATGGAGGTAAGCTCCATCGGGATGGAACAGGACAGGGTGGCAGGACTGAAGTTCAAGGTCGGGATATTCTCCAACCTCACCCACGACCATCTCGACTACCACAAGACCTTCGCCGAATATCTGAGATGCAAAAAGCTCTTCTTCGACTCCCTGCCGTCTGACGCCTTCGCCATAACGAACGCTGACGACCGCAACGGAATGGTCATGGTACAGAACACCAGAGCCGCCATCGTCACCTATGCCTGCAGGACAATAGCCGCCGACCACACCTGCAGAATCCTCGAGGAGGGCTTTGACGGAATGCTGCTGAAAATCGACGGGAAAGAGACATGGTGCAGACTCATCGGAGAGCACAACGCCTACAATCTGCTTGCGATATACAGCACGGCAGTCACCCTCGGGGCAGATCCGGACGAGGTGCTTGTGGAAATGAGCCGGCTGGAGTCCGCGCCCGGCAGGCTGGAGACACTCAGAGGACCGGAGGACCTGTCGGTAGTCATAGACTACGCCCATACCCCGGACGCCCTCGAGAACGTGCTCAAGACTCTGAGGGAAATCGCGCCTGAAAGGACGCTCATCTGCCTCTTCGGCTGCGGAGGCGACAGAGACAGGACAAAGAGGCCTGAAATGGCGCAGGTGGCGCAGAGACTCGCCGACAGAATCATCGTCACCTCCGACAACAGCAGGACAGAGAAGACCTCAGACATAATGGCCGAGATAAAGGCAGGCATGGACATCTCCGGAAAGGCGAAGTCTCTGTTCATCGAGGACAGGGAGCAGGCCATCCGAACGGCCGTCATGACCGCGCCACAGGGAAGCACGGTGCTTCTCGCGGGAAAAGGGCATGAGACCTACCAGATAATCGGCACCGAAAAGAGACATTTCGACGAGAAGGAGATAGTGGAGGAAACATTTGAAATGATGAGGAAGAGATGATATACCATTTGTTTGAAGCGCTTAAAGATCTTGACATCCCGGGGCAGAGGCTTTTCACCTACCTGTCCTTCAGGGCGCTGTTCGCCAGCGCCGTGTCAATTCTCATATCCCTCGTGCTCGGGAAGAAGATAATCCTGTGGCTGAGGAAGAAGCAGATCGGAGAGGACATCAGGGACCTCGGACTGGAGGGACAGATGCAGAAGAAGGGTACGCCGACAATGGGCGGAATCATCATCATCCTGTCCATCCTCATCTCTGTCCTGCTTTTTGCCGACCTGACGAACATCTACATCCAGCTGCTGATTCTCACCACGGCCTGGCTGGGACTTTTAGGATTTACGGATGACTGGATCAAGGTGTTCAGGCACAACAAGGAAGGCCTCAGCGAAAAGGCGAAGCTCCTTGCGCAGGTGGCGCTCGGGCTTGCCATCGGGCTCACGGTATGCTTCAGCGACGAGATCGTCGTCAGAGAGGAGATTCCGGCCGCTGCCGCAGAACAGACCGGCTCCGGCGGCCCGGCAGCAGACGCGACGGTCGACGACGCCATCACGGCAGCCGCTGCAGACGCGACAGTCGATGCCGCCATCACGGCAGCCGCTGCGGACGCCGTATCGGAGAGCGCGGCAGCTACTGTCGGAGAGGACGTCATCAAGAGCACCAAGACCACCATACCGTTCGTCAAGAACCATGAGTTCGACTACAAATACCTCTCCCCGTTCAAGGGGGCTCTCGGATGGTACTGCAAATGGGCCATCTATGTACTGATGATAGTGTTCGTGATCACAGCCTGTTCCAACGGCACCAACCTCACGGACGGCATGGACGGCCTCTCGACAGGCACTTCGGCGATAGTCGGCGTGGTGCTCGGCATCTTCGCCTACCTGTCGGGAAACATCATTAACGCGGACTATCTCAACATAATGTACATCCCCGGAACGGGTGAGGTCGCAGTCTTCATGGCCGCTTTCACCGGGGCGCTGATAGGCTTCCTGTGGTACAACTCCTACCCTGCCCAGGTGTTCATGGGCGACACGGGCAGTCTGGCGCTGGGCGGCATCATCGGAGTCTGCGCGATCCTCATCAGAAAGGAGCTCCTTCTGCCCATTCTCTGCGGGATATTCATGGTGGAGAGTCTCTCAGTGCTCGTGCAGAGATTCTACTTCAAATACACCAAGAGGAAATACGGGACCGGAAAGAGGGTGTTCAAGATGGCCCCGCTCCACCACCACTTCCAGAAAGAGGGAATACCGGCCCTGATAACAGCGCCGAAGCGAGCCGTGCCTGAGGCCAAGATAGTGGTGAGGTTCTGGATAATAGGAATACTTCTGGCAGTGTTCACGATAGCGCTGCTCAAGATAAGATGACGCGACAGGACGCGTGAGAAAAAGACATGATGAGAAAGGAAGAAAATACGGGATCTGTCCCGAGAATAGTGGTCCTCGGAGGAGGTGAAAGCGGTACGGGAGCAGCGGTTCTCGCCAAGGTCAAAGGATTCGACGTGTTCCTCTCCGACAAGGGGACCATTGCGGAAAAGCATGTGGAGACCCTGACGAAATGGGGGATTCCGTTCGAGCAGGGCAGGCACACCGAGAGCCTGATCCTCAGCGCGGACGAAGTGATCAAGAGTCCGGGGATACCGTCAGACGCCCCGATGGTGAAGAAAATCGCCGAGGCCGGCATAGGCATAATATCGGAAATAGAGTTTGCCGGAAGATACGACACAGCCAGAAAGATATGCGTCACGGGAAGCAACGGCAAGACCACGACGACGTCCCTGATATACCATCTCCTGCAGCAGGCCGGGCTCGACGTCGGGCTCGGGGGCAACATAGGAAAGAGCTACGCCTATCAGGTGGCCACGGAAAGGCACGACATATATGTTCTGGAAATCAGCAGTTTCCAGCTTGACGACACTTACGACTTCAAGGCAGACATCGCGGTCATCACCAACATCACACCGGACCATCTGGACAGATACGGACACGACCTCGAGAACTATGTGAAGGCCAAGTTCCGCATCACAAGAAACATGAACAGCGAAGACTGCTTCATCTTCTGCTCCGACGACGAGATCACCGTGAGCCACCTCAACAAGATAGTGATCAAGGCCAAGATGCTGCCTTTCACGCAGAAGCACGAGGTGGAGGAAGGCGCCTTCCTCGACGGAGACAAGATGCGCGTGCGCTACGGGGAGTCGGAATGCGAGATGTTCATAAACGAGCTCGCTCTCGGAGGCAGGCACAACGTGTACAACTCGATGGCGGCCGCCATAGCGGGAAAGGTGATGGACATCGACAACGAGGTCATCAGACGAGGCCTGTCGAGCTTCCAGCCTGTGGAACATCGCCTCGAGAAGGTGCTCAGCGTCGGAGGCGTGCTGTACATCAACGACTCCAAGGCAACGAACGTCGACGCGGCATGGTACGCGCTCGAATGCCAGACGAGACCCGTGGTGTGGATTGTCGGCGGCACGGACAAGGGCAACGACTACTCGGTCCTGCTCGACCTTGCTAAGGAAAAGGTGAAGGCGATGATCTGCATGGGACTCGACAACAGGAAGTTCCACGAGTCTTTTGAAGGGATTGTGCCCGAAATCCACGATGTCACTTCGGCGGAAGAGGCGGTGAAGATGGCGCACGACATAGCAGAAAGCGGAGACGTGGTGCTTCTCTCGCCGTGCTGTGCAAGCTTCGATCTCTTCAGGAACTACGAGGACAGGGGAAAGAAGTTCAAGGAGGCCGTGAGGAAACTCTGACCCGGGGAAGGGAGAAAAACTCTCCGGACGACCAGTACACATGATATGACGCTTAAGGCAAGAAAAGGAAGATAAAGGACAATGGCTGACAACAGGGAAACGGCAGAAGACCCGAAAGGGATCTGGAGGCTCATCGACAGGATACAGGGGGACAAGGTGGTATGGATGATACTCATACTCCTCATCCTCTTCTCAATCGTGTCCATATTCTCCTCAACTACACAGCTCGCCAACATGACCAAGGGGGTGAGCAGGATAAACATATTCCTCGAGCAGCTTCAGATGGTCGCCGTCGGCCTCGGCTTCGTGTTCATCGTCTACCTGATGCCTGTGAAATGGATCCGCAACCTGTCGGGAGTCCTGGGCTTCACAATATCGATCGCCCTTCTGAGCTGTCTTCTTTTAGACATAGGGACGGAGGAGAAGAATCAGGCCGTAAGGTCCGTCAAGTTCGGACCGCTCCCGTCCATCCACGTGTATGAAGTGGTGAAAGTGGCGATGGTGCTCTATATCGCCTGGGCTTCAGACGAATACAAGAACGGGGGATTCAAGTTCCTGAGGCGTCTGACCAAGGCTCAGCCGAAGCTGGCATTCCTCGACACGCCGCTTGCAAAGAGAGCCATATTCATCTATGCGCCAATCATCGCAACATTCGCCATGATTCTCCCGGGCGGCATGTCCAGTGCCATCTTCATCGGAGGCATCATGGCTCTGACAGCATTCATCGGAGGAATTGACAAGCGTGACGTCGCCATCATAGCGACGGGAATCGCGGTTTTCTTCGGAGTATTCGCGTCGATCTTTTATATAAGTGACGGAGAAAAGGCACAGAGATTCGGCACATTTGTCGGACGAACCACACTCGGAACGAAGCTCGACACTGTGGAGATGATGCTGTACGGAGAAATGAAGATGGACCGCGTGAAGTTTGCCGACTTTCTCAATGACATAATGCAGCCGCAGAGCGCCAAGATAGCCATACATGAGGGCGGACTGCTCGGCAAAGGGCCCGGCAACAGCACCCAGAAATATTCTGTGCGGCTGATGTTCAGCGACTTCATGTTCAGCTTCATTCTCGAGGAGTACGGATTGTGGGGAGGAATACTGGTCATGATCCTGTATGTGAGCCTGCTGGCCCGAGGCATACTGATAGTCCGGCACTGCGACGACACGTTCGACAAAGTCGCGGTCGGAGGGCTGACACTGCTGATCACGTGCCAGGCCCTCATGCACATCTTCATCAACCTCGACATGGGCATCCTCACAGGCCAGACCCTGCCTATGATAAGCCACGGCAACAGTTCTCTGCTGTGCTTCTGCATAGCCTTCGGAGTGATACTCAGAATCAGCAAGAAGGCATACGCACCGATACGGGAGGAGACCGAGGCGGCACCTTCGCTCATGCCGGAAGAACAGACGGGACCGGAGACGGCAAGTGAAACTGAAAACGGAAAATGATGGAACGATACGGAAGAAAGATAAGAGCCATGATAAGCGGCGGCGGGACGGGCGGCCACATCTACCCCGCCCTCTCTATAGCCGACAGGCTTAAGGAGCTCAATCCGGAGACGGAAATACTTTTCGTCGGAGCTGAAGGACGGATGGAGATGGAGAAGGTGCCGGCCGCAGGCTACCGGATAGAGGGACTGCCCATCGCAGGACTGCAGAGAAGACTGACGGCGGACAATCTCGCGCTGCCGTTCAAGCTGATCAGAAGCCTCTCCGGCGCGGGCAGGCTGATTGACGGCTTCAGACCGGACGTCGCGATTGGGGTCGGGGGCTATGCGAGCGCTCCCCTGCTCTGGAGCGCGTGCCGCAAGGGCATTCCTACCCTCATCCAGGAGCAGAACGGCTTTGCTGGGCTCACCAACAGGCTGCTCGGCAAGCGTGCAGACAGAATCTGCGTCGCATACGAGGGCATGGAGAGATTCTTCCCGGCAGACAGAATAGTACTGACAGGCAACCCGATACGCGGCTCGATAAAGCCGGCCGACGCACAGACGAGACTCGAGGCCTTGCGCCACTACGGACTCGACCCGGACAAGAAACATCTCTTCGTGATGGGCGGGAGCCTCGGAAGCGGCACTCTCAACAAGGCAATGACAGAATGGATCTCGGCCGGATGTCCGGGAGGAGAGGGAGTGCAGGTGCTGTGGCAGTGCGGAAAGTACTATAAGCCGCAGGTTGACGCCTTCATGGCGGGAGTGCAGCCGGAGACAGCCGGAATGATCCGCCATCACGACTTCATAGGACGGATGGATCTGGCCTACGCTGCGGCAGACGTGGTCATATCCAGAGCAGGAGCGAGCTCGGTGTCGGAGCTGTGCGCCGCGCACAAGGCGGTGATCTTCGTTCCTTCGCCGAATGTGGCGGAAGACCACCAGACACACAACGCCACGGCTCTCGTCAAGAAGGACGCCGCGCTGCTGGTGACTGATGCTGAAGCCCCGCAGAAACTGCTCAGGACAGCCTGCGGGCTGCTGAACGACCCGGCAAGGGTGGCGGCGATGGAGGAAAACATCGGGAAACTCGCCAGACCGGAAGCCGCAGACGCCATAGTCCGTGAGATATATTCAATCCTGAAGAAATGAGGCTACCGCAATGAGATACAGAAACACATACTTCATAGGAATCGGAGGCATAGGAATGAGCGCCATCGCGAGATACTGCCTCCGGAAAGGGCATTCAGTGGCCGGATATGACCGCACCCCGAGCGAACTCACGCGCAGGCTTGAGCAAGAGGGAATGGCAATCCACTACGAGGACAGGCCGGATCTGATCCCTGCCGACAGGGACGACACTCTCGTGATCTACACACCGGCGGTGCCGCACGACCTCAGGGAACTCGTGTTCGCGCAGGACAACGGCTACAGAGTGGTCAAAAGGTCGAAGGCGCTGGGAGAGATTTCACATGGGCAGAGATGCCTCGCCGTGGCCGGGACGCACGGGAAGACGACCACGAGCACTCTTCTCGCGCATATCTTCACCGAAAGCGGAGAAGGCTGTTCGGCATTTTTAGGAGGGATATCCAAGAACTACGACAGCAACCTGCTCGTATCGGACAACGACGTGATGGTGGCCGAGGCAGACGAATTCGACCGTTCATTCCTGCAGCTCCACCCTGAAATCGCCGTAATCACCGCCATGGACGCCGACCATCTCGACATCTACTCGGACCTCAGGCACGTGCAGGAGGCTTTCAGACAGTTCGCGTCACAGGTGACGGGCACCCTGATCACCAAGCCTGGCCTGGACATCACCGGGAAAGACACGTCCGCAAGAATACTCAGATACTCGTTCCGCGAGCCATGCGACTTCTATGCGAGCAATCTCAGCAAAGACACAGACGGACATTTCACCTTCGATCTCAACACTCCGGACGGCACGATACGCGGCTGCCGCTGCGGAATCCCCGGCTGGGTGAATGTGGAGAACAGCGTCGCCGCTGCGGCAGCGGCCCTCACATACGGCATTCCTCCTGAAAAAGTGAAGGCGGCGATAGCAAGCTACAGAGGAGTGAAGAGGAGATTCGACGTGCACGTCAACACTCCCGGATGCACCTACATAGACGACTACGCCCATCATCCGAAGGAAATCGCGGCCGCCGTCAGCTCGATAAGGGACATATACCCGGACAGGAAGCTCACCGTGATCTTCCAGCCGCATCTGTACACGAGGACGAGAGACTTTGCGGACGATTTTGCCGAAGCTCTAAGCCATGTCGACAAGCTCATCCTTCTGGACATCTACCCCGCAAGGGAAGAGCCCATCCCCGGAGTGACTTCAGAGCTGATATTCAACAAGGTGAACGCGAGACAGAAGGTGCTCGTCAGAAAAGACGGGCTGATGGATCTCCTCAAAGACGAGCCCGTGGACGTGCTGATGACTCTCGGAGCGGGAGACATCGACCGTTTCATCGGCCCTGTGACACGGCTGCTTGAGGACAGGCTGAAAGAGAAATGAAACGGTCGGCAAGATACATATCCGCCGCGTTTTTCGCCGGGCTGATGTCGCTTCTGATGATTGCGGCCTTCACTGCAGGTGCCGTGAAGAGATCCAGAGTGACCTGGGACCGGACTGAAATCACCATCTCAGACAGCATGGACAACGATTTCATCTCCGGAGCGGACATCGGGGCATTCCTCGACAGCCGTTTCGGCTCGCTGAAAGGCAGGCCGGTGCCGGAGATCAGCGTAACAGAGATAGAAAAGGCGGTGGACGGGAGAAGCGCGGTGAAAAAGAGCGAAGTCTACATGACCAGAGACGGAGTTCTGCACATAGACGTCGTCCAGAGAACGCCGATGGTAAGATTCCAGAAGAAGGACGGCGGCTTCTATGCCGATGAGGACGGCTTCCTCTTCCCGCTTCAGAAGAACGGCACGGCCTATGTGCCGGTGATTGACGGGGCGGTGCCGATCAAGGTCGCGAGCGGCTACGTAGGCACGCCTCAGAGTCCCGAGGAGAAGGAATGGACGGAGCGGATAATACGGCTCGTCAGACACATGAACGAGAGCGGAGTCTGGGCAGAGAACATAGTCCAGATAAATGTCCGCGAGAACGGCGACCTCGTCATGATTCCCCGTGAGGGAAATGAGAGGTTCATCTTCGGCCCCCCTGTTGACATTGAGGACAAGTTCAGAAAGATGGGGCTGTACTACACAAGCGTGGTCCCGGCGAAAGGCGAAGGATTCTATTCGTCGGTGAACCTCAAGTTCAAGGACAGGATAATCTGCAGAAAACAGGACAAATAAAGCGCAGGGAACATGGACGGAAAACACATAGCGGCAATAGATCTGGGCACGTCGAAAATCATGCTCACAATCGCTTATGTCACAGGCAATGACATACAGATAATCAGTTGTCTGAAAGCTCCATCGGACGGGATACGCAACAGCTGCGTCTACAATCCGGACAAAGTGTGCAGGAAGGTGATGGGGCTCATCCGGCAGGCGGAGAATGAGCTGCAGCTCAAGGTGACGCAGGTAGTGGTGGGGATGCCCCGCTTCGGCGTGAGCCAGAGACTGGAGATCGGAAGGCTCGAAGGCATCGACCAGGAGAACAGCATAACCAGAGAGGATGTCGAGGAGCTCAAGAGGGCCGCACAGGACAAATATCACCCGGAAAATCCCGACATTGAGGAACTTTACGGAGCAGTGGCACAGTCATTCTCAAACGGAGACGAGATAGGGCTTGTGGAAAGCGACGTCATCGGGATGTACAGCCCTGTCCTCGAAGGCGCCTTCAAGCTGTTCATCGGCAAGAAGAAATATCTCCAGAACATAGACAAGGTGTTCAAGGGGACAGGAATCTCAGTGGCGAGAAAATACTTCACCCCGGAGGCGGTGGCCCAGGCCGTACTGACAAGCTACGAGATGAGCAACGGCGTGGCGCTGATAGACTTCGGAGCGGGAGTGACTTCAGTGAGCATCTATCTCGGCAACGTGATGAGATACTATGCCTCCATCCCGTTCGGAGGTGCGTCAGTCACCGACGACATCAGGAAAGAATGCACCATTCAGGAGGAGCTTGCAGAGAACATCAAAAAGGCCTTCGGAGGCTGTATGCCCGACAGGCTTCTGACTCTCAGCGAAAAGGTGCTCAACATATCGAGCAGCCCGTCGATGCCTGGTCCGGACACCCAGATCTCCGTCAAGTATCTCTCCGAGATCATCACGGCAAGAGTGAAGGAGATCATAGAGGCCGTACTCTATCTCATTCAGGAAAGCGGCCTCGCCGACAGTCTCCGCAACGGAGTCGTGCTCACGGGCGGCGGCGCCTCCCTGATGAACTGCGCCGCATATCTCAAGGAACTCTCGGGATATGAAGTGAGGACAGGCAGAGTCAGACCGCTCTTCTCAAGCTCAGGCTATGACGCCATCAACGCGACAGACGCCGCCACGGCAGCGGGCCTCATTCTCATGGCAAAAGACGACATGGTGACCGACTGCACGGCGGAGACCGAGGACGCCGAAGCCGCGCTCAATGTCCCGTTCGAAGTCGAGAAGTCGTCCGGACACACGGCGGAGGACGGGGATGCAGACGCCGGCGACACCGGAAAGAGCGAAAGCTACAGCGATACCATATTCCCTGAAGAGGAAACGGACACGCCTCACGGGAAGACCGGAAAGAAGAGCGACAAAAAGGACAAGAACAGAAAAGACACAGGAGAAGAAGGGAAGGACAGCAGCAAAAGGACCTTCTCATGGATCAGGGACCTGATGGAGAAGACGGGAGCCACAAAAGTGGTGGAGAAGACGGGCAGGCTCTTCACCGACGCCTACGAGACCATAACCGACCCTGACAACTACGACGACGATCGCGACAGACGGGAGGGAAACTGAAAATCGACCGGAGGAAAACAGATATGGAAAACAACACGAACGAGCTCGACAACATCAACGTCACGCCTGTAGACTGGAGTCAGGACAACTCGATAATCAAGGTCATCGGTGTCGGAGGCGGAGGCTGCAACGCCGTCTCCTACATGTACAGGCAGAATATCGTCGGATGCAGCTTCATTGTCTGCAACACCGACAAGCAGGCTCTCAGCAAGAGTCCGGTACCGACCAAGGTACAGCTCGGAGAGGGACTGGGAGCCGGGACCGACCCCATCAAGGGACGAAACGCCGCGATAGAGGCGCAGGATGAAATCGTGCGGATAGTGATGGAAAGCAACACAAAGATGCTCTTCATCACGGCAGGCATGGGCGGAGGGACCGGCACCGGAGCAGCACCTGAGATAGCGCGGCTTGCAAAGGAGCACAAGATTCTCACGGTAGCCGTAGTCACCATCCCGTTCGAACATGAGGGCAAGGAGGCCCTGTCAAAGGCCATCGACGGCATTCACGAGCTGGAAAAGAGCGTGGACAGCCTGCTGATAATCAACAACGAGAAGCTGTATGACCACTATGCCGACCTGCTTGTCCAGGACGCCTTCCCGAAAGTTGACGAGATACTTGCAACGGCCGTAAAGGGCATAATCGAAATCATCCAGAAGCCTGGATACATCAACGTGGACTTCGCCGACGTCAAGAAGATGATGGCGGGCAGCGGAATGGCGCTTATGGGCTGCGGCACCGGAAGCGGAGCGAACAGGATAGACGACGCCATCACACAGGCAATCGAATCTCCTCTCCTCAACGACTTTGATCTGAAGACCGCCAAAAGCGTCCTGATAAACATCACAATAGGCAAGAACGAGAACGGCGTCTCCATGAGGGAGCTGAACGCCATCGACGCCAAGATCAAGGAATACACCGGCAATGCCGACAGATTCAAGCGGGGCATCATCTTCGATGAAGATCCGGCGACCGGCGACCGCATAAGCATCACAATAATCGCGACCGGCTTCAAGATGAGCGATCTGGGCAGGATAACGGACGTGAGTCTGGGCAACATGATCATGATTCCGGCCGACTTCGTATATGAAGACAAGACTCCGGGCGGAACGGAAGACAGTGAGCCTGAAGAGCCTGTCATGAGGAAGGTCGGGCCGACCAACAATCTGAACATACGCAGATTCAATTTCTCGGAGGCGAACAGGCCGGAGCTCATCGTAGAATCCGGAGAGGCATACAGCCGCCTTCTGGCCGAGACGGCGATACATAGGGCGCTGAAGAAAAAGACCGACTCCGCAGCCGTCTTAGGACAAATATGACTATCTTTGCACGCCGAACCGCACGCATGAGAATATGGAAAGAAGAACAAGAGTAAGATTTGCGCCGTCTCCTACGGGGCCCCTCCACATGGGAGGGGTCAGGACGGCCCTATACAACTATCTCTACGCCAAGAGGCACGGAGGAGACTTCATCATAAGAATCGAGGACACGGACTCACAGAGATTCGTGCCGGGAGCGGAAAAATACATCATAGAAGCCCTCAACTGGTGCGGCATCATCCCTGACGAGGGGGTGGACGCCGAGGGTAACGTGGTAGAGACGCCGTCAGACAGGCATCCCCACGCACCATACAGGCAGTCGCAGAGAAAGGGCATCTACCGCAGATACGCCGAAGAACTCGTGGAGAAGGGCTGCGCATACTACGCCTTCGACACGGCTGAAGAGCTTTCGGCCAAAAGAGCAGAAATGGAGGCGGAGAAAAAGACCTTCATCTACAGCCATGCCACAAGAATGTCCATGCGCAACTCCCTCTCAATGCCGGAGAGCGAGTGGAAGCCTCTTCTGGAGAGCCGGACGGACTGGACGATACGCTTCAAAATGCCTGAAGACAGGGTCGTGAAGATGGACGACCTCATCAGAGGACATGTGGAGGTCAACACCGACACCCTCGACGACAAGGTGCTCTGGAAAAGGGCGGACGAACTCCCCACCTACCATCTCGCCAACATCGTCGACGACCATCTCATGGAGATCACCGAGGTCATAAGAGGCGAGGAGTGGCTTCCGTCACTGCCTCTTCACTATCTGCTCTACGAGGCGTTCGGCTGGCAGGACACCATGCCGAGATTCGCCCATCTCTCGCTGCTGCTTAAGCCGGACGGCAAAGGCAAGCTCAGCAAGAGGGACGGAGACAGGCTCGGATTTCCCGTGTTCCCGCTCAGATGGACCAACGCCGAGGGAGAAGTGTCGAGAGGATACCGCGAGGACGGCTATTTCCCTGAAGCGTTCGTGAACATGCTCGCCATGCTCGGATGGAATCCCGGCGACGACAGGGAGCTGTTCAGCATGGAAGATCTCATTCAGGCCTTCTCTCTTGAGAGGGTCATCAAGTCCGGCGCACGCTTCAACCCGGACAAGGCCAGATGGTTCAACAGGGAATATCTCAGGATGAAGAGTGACGCAGAGCTTGCCGGGCTCTTCATTCCGGTGCTCGAAAGCCACGGGATGCAGGTAGTGGACTGCCCGAAATGCGCCGTCACAGCCGGCGCCGAGCTCACGCCGCAGGGAGCGGACTTCAGAAACCGCATCTTCACGAGAGGCTACGTGGAGAAGGTCGTCCATCTGATAAAGGAGAGAGCGACCTTCGTGGCCGACTTCTGGGACATAGCATCTTATCTCTTCGCGGCACCGGCCTCATTCTCCGAGAAGGACGCAGCCAAATTCTGGAAAGAGGAGAATGTCACCCTCGCCTTCAAGGCGGCCGAATTCATCTGCGGCTTCGGGCCGGAAATATCGGCAGGGCCGGAGTTCACAAAAGAACAGATAGAAGGGCCGCTCGAAGACTACATAAGGACCAGCGGATGGCCTATGGGCAAGGTGATGAACTGCCTCAGGCTTGCTCTTGCAGGGGCCTCAAGCGGTCTTGGCATCGCCGACATAGTGGCGCTCATCGGCAAGAGGGAGCTCGCGGCGAGAATGGACCATATCAGGAACACGCTCGGAACAGGCGAGAAGACGAACGGATGATGAGCGGCACAGACAGACAGCAGGACAAGAAGAGGCAGCAGGACAAGAAGAGGAGCCGATTTCCGTGGATGCAGATCCTCTACCTCACGATAGCCCTTGCGGCGATATCCGTGGCCTCTATCTACGCCACACGCATAACCGAAGGCGACCACGACCCGCTCAACTGGATTATGGCGATCGGAAACGGCGTCATCGGCATAGGAAACGCACTGCAGTTCATCAGCACCAGACGCAGAGACTCGCGCCGCAGATAGGACGCCGGAGCGCGGTGCTGCCTGCACGACAGGTCGGCATCCCCGGGTATGCCACTGAAAGTCGAGACATTTAAAAAAGATATATGAAAATAGGAATATGCAGCGATCACGCGGGATTTGAATACAAGTCGAGACTTGTGGAAGCCCTGCGCAAGAGAGGATATGAGACCGTGGATTTCGGAACGGACTCCACGGCGAGCATGGACTACCCCGACGTCGCCCATCCGCTGGCTTCGGCAGTTGAGAGCGGAGAGGTGGATCTCGGAATAGCGATGTGCGGCACAGGCAACGGCATGGCGATGACCCTCAACAAGCATCAGGGCATCCGCGCCGGACTTGCATGGAACAGAGAGATCGGCGAGCTGATAAAGATGCACAACAACGCCAACGTGCTCGTGATGCCCGCGAGGTTCATCGCCTTCGAGGAGGCTCTCGTGATAACAGAAGCCTGGCTTGACACTCCTTTTGAAGGAGGAAGGCACAACAGAAGGATAGAAAAGATCCCGATCGCAGCAAACAAGTGAATGAAGGAGATGGCGGCTGAAACAGCTATTACGGCTCTGCCGCTTATCGCGGACAGGGACTATCTGGAAAGGGCGGGCCACGACGAGGTCCGCCCGCTTCTGTCGGATGTGGCGGACGACTATCCGGGGGGCATCATCATACCGGTTGACAAGCCCTACAGATGGACGTCAGCCGACGTCATACGCAAGATCAGAAACATCGCGACAAGACATTTCAGAAAAAAGAATCTCAAGGTTGGCCACGCCGGCACGCTTGACCCTCTGGCCACAGGAGTGCTCCTTGTCTGCATCGGCAAGGCGACAAGACTTGCGGAACAGCTGCAGAGCCACGATAAGGAATATGTCGCAGGCATAACATTCGGCGCGACGACGCCTTCATACGATCTTGAGAAGGAAATCGACAGGCTCTTTCCCCACAGCCACGTGACGAAAAGCTCGATTGAGGCCGTACTTCCGGGATTTATAGGAGAGCAGGAGCAGATCGCCCCTCTCTTCTCGGCAAAGTCTGTGGACGGAATCAGGGCATACGAGATCGCGAGAAAGCTATACCGGCGCGGGGAGAGCATTGATCCGACCGCAGCGGGACTCATCCGGACATCCGTCATCACCATCTCGGACATCGAGCTTCTCAGCTTCCATCCGCAGGGACGAAGGGAGGAAGCCGCCTGCGGACAGGCCGAGGCGGACGGAACGCACGGACAGTCGGGAACGGACGGCAGAAGCCTGAGGATAAACGTCACGGACAACTCGAGCCTGAATCTGCCGGAGGCGGTCATAAGGCTCGAATGCAGCAAAGGCACATACGTCAGAGCCTTCGCCAGAGATCTCGGCGAAGCGCTTGACAGCGGGGCTCACCTGAGTTTTCTCAGGCGCAGCCGAAGCGGAGAATTCCGCATGGAGAAGGCCCTCAAAATAGACGAGGCCGTCTCCCTGTTCAGAAATTGACAATCAATGACAAAGACTCTCAACTATTCATACGGCCACATCTGGAAAGTGGCCTACCCCATTCTGATCAGTCTGATAATGGAACAGCTGCTCGGAATGACAGACACGGCATTTCTCGGCAGAGTGGGAGAAGTGGAGCTCGCCGCATCCGCCATCGCCGGCGTCTACTGCCTCGCCATCTTCGTCACAGGATTCGGTTTCGGAATCGGCTCGCAGATCATCATAGCAAGACGTAACGGGGAGGGAAACTTCAAGGAGACAGGCAACGTGTTCTGGCACGGAGTGTATTTCCTCTCGTGCATGGCCGTCATCGTGATACTCCTTTCCGAGGCAGCCTCACCTGCGCTGCTCGGCCTGCTGATCGAATCCGAAGAGATCGCGGACGCGGCCATGGACTATGTAAGGTGGAGGCTCATCGGCTTCATATTCGCCTTCGTCACGGTGATGTTCAGAGCCTTCTACATAGGCACCACACAGACGAAGACACTCACCTTCAACTCCATAGTGATGGTCCTGTCCAACATCGTGTTCAACTGGATTCTCGTGTTCGGGAAGCTCGGCTGCCCTGCTCTCGGCATAGCCGGAGCCGCCATAGGCACCTCCCTTGCCGAGCTCGTGTCGCTCATCTTCTTCATCATCTATACGCTCACACGGACGGACTGCAAAAAATACGGACTCAACAGAAGAATACGGTTCAGCTGGAAAAAACTCAAAGACATCCTCTCCGTTTCTGTCTGGACCATGGTGCAGAACTTCTTTTCAGTGTCTACCTGGTTCATCTTCTTCATGTTCGTCGAGCACCTCGGCGAGAGATCCCTCGCCATATCCAATCTGGTCCGCAGCATTTCAGGCTTTCTGTGGGTATTCGTGTCCGCCTTCGCCTCGACATGCAGCTCTCTCGTGAGCAATCTCATCGGCGAGGGGCACACGGACTCCGTACCGAGACTCATCCGCAGGATAATAAAGATAGCCTACCTGCCTGTCGGAGCACTTGCGCTGGTGTTTATGCTGCTTCCGCAGACTGTGCTCGGCATCTACACGGACATTCCGGACCTCATGACGGCATCCGTCGCATCACTAAGGGTGATGTGCTTCTCATACCTGTTCACGGTGCCGGCGCTGATCTGCTTCAACGCCATCTCAGGCACAGGAAAGACACGCGCCGCATTCATACTCGAGATGACGGCGCTTACGGTCTATGTGGTCTTCTGCATCGTGGTGATAGCAGTCATCAGGCCTGATGTGTCCGTCTGCTGGCTTGCGGAAGTCGTCTACGCCTCGGCCATGCTTCTCATCTGCGGCCTGTACCTCCGCAGCGGACGCTGGAAAGGCGCCAGAATCTGACTATTGCACAGGTATCTTCCTGTTGACGTTCTTGTAGCCCGACGAGGCGTAGAAAAGCAGATACGCGAGGCAGAGAATCAGAAGCCAGAACGACGGCATATAGCCGATGAGGTCGGCCAGAGCGCCCTGAATGGCAGGAATTATGCCGCCTCCGCACACCATGAACATGAAGAATCCTGTGGCCGACGGGGTGTACTTGCCGAGACCTTCCACAGCCATGTTGAAGATGTTGCCCCACATCACGGAAGTGAAGAGCCCGGAGAGAATGAGGAATACGGCATTGATCGGAATGTCGGTGAAAATACGTTCCCCGAACGACACAAGCAGATCCGAAGGAGTGAATATGGCCATCACAAGGAGCGTCATGGCGCCGAAAGTGGCAAAAGACAGCATGTCATGGCTGGCGAAGCGCGAACCGAAATAGCCTCCGATCAGACGGCCTATGAACATGCAGAACCAGTAGAGGCTCACTATCACGCCAGCCTTGCCCGGCAGCAGCCCGATCTCATGGGTAAGGTAGAGATTGGTGGTGTTCGCTATGCCGACTTCAAGCCCGGTATAGATGAAGATAGCCACAGCGCCGAGGACGAAGTGTCTGAAAGAAAAACAGCTGTAGGTGCCGTTCTTGTGAGGGAGCTCCATCTTGAACATCTCCGCTTCGGACGAAGGCTCCGGAATCTTCGTGAAGATAAGAATGATGAACGCGAGCACGAATACGCCTATGGCAATGAAGAATGCCGCATTGGCGTCAGCTATCTCATGGCTGGCGTGGCGGCCTGTGAGCCATCCGATGAAAAACGGCACAAAGGTGGCAGCCAGCGAATTGAGTGAATTTCCATACTGCAGGAGCTGATTGCCTTTCTTTCCCCCACCGCCTATGGTATTGAGCATCGGATTGACGACAGCGTTAAGCATACAGGCCGCAAAGCCGGAGACGAATGCCCCGAGAAGATACAGGCCGAAGCTGTCCAGCTGTCCGGCAAGCCAGAATGTGCCGACTCCGAGAATGCCCACGGACACGGCCATGAGCGAAGACACCTTATAGCCATACCTCTTGAGAATCAGACCTGCGGGGATTCCCATACAGGCGTATGCGAGAAAATTGATGAGATTGCCGAGCTGTGAGGCGGCGTTCGAGAATCCGAACTGGAATTTGACGATAATGCCCAGAGGATTGTGAAGTCCCGTAATGAAGGCTATCATGAAAAACAGGGCAAACATGATGGCTATCGCCGGGATATAACTTTTCTTGGTCATCATGGTAGGGTTTAGCGTTAACACATTTCCGATTTTTGTAAAAAATCGCTTAAATATAAAAAAATTATCAGGCGATTGTACTTCAATACGGCAATTAATTGCGCCGAAAGCATAAAAAAGCGGGGCCGCGTCCTTGAATGTCGCGGTCCCGCAGTCGACTGTTCAATGTATCAGAAGTCAGGGATCAGAGCTCCCATGCAAGAGCCGAAGCTCCGAGAATCGCCGCATCCGACTCCTTGAGCTGGGAGAAGACGATCTTGATCTTGTCCTTCCACAGCGGAAGCAGATTGGCGTTCATTGCCGTCATGATCGGCTCATAGAGATATTCCTTAGCCCTTGCGAGCCCGCCGAAGAGGACTATGGCCTCAGGCGCACTGAAGGCCACGAAGTCGGCGAAGGACTCGCCGAGAATCCTGCCCGTGAACTCGAATATCTTGAGAGCGAGCCTGTCCCCCTCCTTGGCCGCCTCATAGACGTCCTTTGAAGTTATGTTGTCCAGACTTCTCAGTACAGACGGCTCATCCGACATCTCAAGCCATTCGCGTGCGGTGCGAGACACTCCCGTTGCGGAGCAGTATGTCTCAAGGCAGCCGGTCTTGCCGCAGTTGCAGATTCTTCCGTTGTGTCGCACGGCACAGGTATGGCCAAGCTCTCCGGCAAAGCCGTCATGTCCGTAGACCACCTCGCCATTGATGACTATTCCGCTTCCCACCCCGGTGCCGAGAGTGATCATGATAAAGTTCTTCATGCCCCTGGCGGCTCCGTAGGTCATCTCTCCCACTGCGGCAGCATTGGCGTCATTGGTGAGAGCGACTTTCAGACCGCCGGTCCTCTTCGAAAGCATGGATGCGAACGGAATGGTCTTAGGCCCTCCCCAGACAAGGTTCACGGCGTTCTCTATTGTGCCCGTGTAATAATTTCCGTTGGGCGCGCCCACGCCTATGCCACGGATCTTGCCCTCGGACTCCGACTCCTTGACTATCTTCTCAAGAGCCGCAGCGAGCTCATCGATGTACAGATCCACATCATCATAAGTGTCAGTGCGTATGACCGTCTGGGACAGCACCTGCCCCCTCGTGTCAACTATGCCCATCTTCGAGGTCTGGCCTCCGATGTCTATGCCCACCACATACGGTTTTTCGACTGCATTCATTTCTTTATGTCTTTAGATGTTATTCTTCAGTCAACAGAAGAAATCCGGTCCTTTCCCGGACCGGAATTCGTCATGTCTGCCTCAGGCTTTTTTCTCAGGCGTCGGCTTCGAAAGGATGAGCGCGAAGATAAATATGTATGCCAGAGCGGCCACGAGCAGCCAGTAGCTCTCGACATAGCCGCAGCTGTCGGCAATCGCACCCTGAATCAGAGGGAGGACTCCGCCGCCGCACACCATCACCATGAACAGACCCGAAGCGATTGAAGTGTATTTACCGAGCCCTTCAACGGCAAGATTGAAGATAGAGCCCCACATCACGGAAGTGCAGAGGCCGCAGAGCACGAAGAACACCACGCCGAGCGGCACTTCGACAAGACTGAAGGAAAGGTCCGAATTGAAGGCCGGGAACTTGACGAACTTGTCAGGCAGGAACATTCCGGTGACGATGAACACGATGGCCACTGAGCTTACCACGGCCATCATCACCTTGCTGGACACCTTGCCGCCGACGATTCCGCCGACAAGACGGCCAACGAGCATGAGCAGCCAGTACATTCCGACGACTGTACCTGCGACTCCGGCAGATATGCCGACTTCAGGAGAAGTCATGTAGAGATTGGCGATGTTCGGAATGCCGACCTCGATGCCCACATAAAGGAATATGGCGATGACTCCGAATACGAGATTCTTATGCGAAAGAGCCTTGGAGATGCTCTCCATAGTGTTCTCCTTAGGCTGTCCGGCCGCCTTGGCAGCCTCGAGCTCAGGCTCAGGAATCTGCGAGAAGAGGATGATCACGAACGCCAGAGCGAACACTCCCATCGCGATGAAGAGGGCCGGATCGGCGTCGCTGATGGCTGTCTCGGAAGTGACCTCACCGATCAGATAGCCGACAAGCACAGGGACGATCGTAGCCGCGAGCGAATTGAGCGAGCCGCCGAACTGAATCAGCTGGTTGCCCCTGTTTCCGCCGCCGCCCAGAGTGTTGAGCATCGGGTTCACGACGGTGTTGAGCATACACATCGAGAATCCGGATACGAAGGCGCCGATAAGGTACACGGCGAAGCTCTCTGCAATTCCCGACAGGAACGAGATGCCTACGCCCACGAATCCCACCGCGACAGCGGCAAGAGAAGTGACCTTATAACCATACTTCTTGAGGATGAAACCTGCTGGAAGCCCCATGAACGCGTAAGCGATGAAATTGGCGAGATTGCCGAGCTGGGACATTGCGTTTGTCGCCTCGAACTGAGACTTGACGATGATTGCCATCGGGTTCTGAAGTCCGGTCACGAATGAGATCATGGCAAAGAGGAAGAACATGATGACAATCGCGAGGACATTTCCGTTTTTCTTCATTGTTCAGATTTTTATGTTAATAATTAATATGGTCAGCTCTTCATGCCCGCAGAGACGCCTTCAGCCTGAACTGCCGGAGGCTTCCTGACAGGCAGAATCTTAAAATCGCGTAAAGTTAGAATTTTTTTCAAAAGGTCGCAAAAAAAGAAGACCGGTCCCCTCCCCAAGGAACCGGCCTGTATATAAAACGAACTTAACAAATAGACACGAAAAATAGTTTTTCTTATGTCCACTGCAAAGATATTAATTTAAAACGATACTCCAAATTTTTTATAAATATTTTTCGTAATTTTTACGAAATTCATTCTACATTGCTTCGTCATCCGGCATTTTCCCTTGAAAATATAATACCGCGGAGACGGATTCAGATCTCGAAACGGAGAGAGACTGTCCACCTGAACGGGCGCGAAACCTGAAAAAAGTCGTTCTCCACCGAACGGAAATAAAACAGATCATACTCCGCCCCGTTGATGTTATCTGCCCTGAAGCTCAAGGTAAACATCTTGAATGCCAAAGACATATCCGCACCTACCTCTGCACGGAACGGCTGCGAGAGCGTGTTCGCCTCATTCCACCATATCTGGCCGAGCCCGGACACGTCCGCCGTCACCGAGACGCTTCTGAGAATGTCGGAAGGGATGCCGAACCTGTAGCCGGCCTCGGCATAGAGGGTATTGGCCGGAGAATACGGGATCCTGTTTCCGCTCCAGTCCGCCGTACCGTCATCGTATTCGACGAACCTCGCGTCCGAGAGTCCGTATGACGCGGCAACATGAAGCCCGCGCCAGCTGCACCCCAGACGGGCCTCCAGGCCTATGCTTCTCGAACGGCCTATGTTTGTCATCATCCTTCCAGTTCCCTGTCCGGGAGGGAAATATGTCATCTGCTGGTCCCGGCAGTCTATCCAGAAAGCCGAGAAAGAGCCGCTGAGATCCAGCGGGCCGCCACATGACGGCAGGGACAGGTCGAAGTTTCCGCCGACTTCGTAATTGAAGCTGCGCTCCGGACGGTATGCGGTGCTCATCGCGTCAGGGACGGAAGAACCGCCTGCAGCAGCCTCTCCTGTCTCTCCCTGTCCGGCCCCCGGACGTCCCGATCCGCCCTGTCCGCCTCCAGGCATCACCTGAGACATGGCGTCTGACATCATCCCGGACATCATCATATTCTGAAGTATGTCTGAGAAGATCTGCGTATTGAATCCTCCTGCCCTGTAACCCTTCGAGGCGACGGCAAACAGGCGCAGAGAACCGCGTCCTCCGAAATCCGAGGCATCATAAAGCACTGACACCTTAGGTATCACCTCGAGCCAGCCGTTCCGCACCGTCCCGGCATATTCTGTCGAGAAAGGCCTGTCCTCAAAAAACGGAGAAAGCGAATAATGGACGTCAGCCCCGCTGTCATAGTCCATCCGACCTCCCTCGTAGTCAAGCCTGAGGCCGGCGGTGAAGAGCCATTTTCCTACAGTGAAATACGACTCATGATAGACCGCCGCATTCCACGACATCAGGGCGAAGTCGCTGCTTATCACAAAATTGTCCTCTACGAGGTCAAAAGTCATCCCGAACGGGATAGACGGATTCTGAAAGACGCCGTTGACATTGTCCTCAATCAGAGACGATATGCCGTCGGGAAGAAAAGTGACAGGGGCAGAGAGGTCATTGTGCCTGAAAAACCCGGACACCCCGGTCTGCCAGTTCCACCACCTGCAGCGGCGCTCTCCCCTTGGCTTCAAAACGAATTCCTGGGTGACCGCGTGCTCCCTCTGCATCTGGTTCAGGGAGAAGACCGGAGATGCGGTGAAGTCCTGGTCCAGCTTCATGTCATCCGCAAGAAACTGCCAGCTGGTCACCGAACTCAAGGCCAGTCTCTCCGCCTCATACCTGAAAATCAGGCCTTCCGTAATGTTGAGACGACGATATGAAGACTCGCCGTCATAGGCTGTCGGCAAAAGGACGCCTTCGGAATAATGCCGGTACGGCCACCCTCCCTGAGAGAGAGCCGAAGCCGAGAGGACATTCTCGAAATGCAGCCTTGAAGTAAAGTCCTTTTCTATCCTGAGCCGGAACGAGAGCGCGTCAGACGGATCGCAGTTCTCCCCCGTATATTCATTGACATAAAAGCCGTCGGTATGACGCCAGCTGAGGACCGCCCCTGCGGCAAGTCCTTTCGCGTTCACGCCATAGGCCGAGACCCCGGCCGAGACGGTGTTGGCGGAGCCGTATTCCAGTTCGGCCCGGACGCCCTGATACAGAGAAGGGGACAAAGTGCTTACGGACAAGACTCCGCAAAGCGAATTACGGCCGTACAGAGTGCCCTGCGGCCCTCTGTAGAGATCCAGCCTCCGTATGTCGAGCATGTCGAACTCATAATTGTTCTTGTTGAGGACCGGTATCCCGTCCACATACAGGCCCATCACCGGATTGTCCATCCTCGACCCGAACCCGCGGAGATACACCGACGAAGTCATGGCAGACCCGTAGTCGGGAATATGGAGATTCGGCACCATTCCGGAAAGCTGCTTGGGGCTGGACAGCCCCTTGTCATCGATATCGTTAAGATAAAAGGTAGAGACCGGCGAGGCGAGGCTCGAAAGCGGCAGGGACTGCTTGAAATCCGTCACTACCGTAACGGCGGAAAGCGTGTCAGACATCTCTATGCCCTCCTCGGAGGCATATGTGAAATCAGGCGCATAGGCGAAAGCCGACACGGCCGTCAGCATCATCAGAACATTCATTTTGGCGTTTTTCTGCTAACCGTTAAAGCTCCGGAACTTTTCCGGATGAAAAGCCGTGCAAAGATAGCAAATTCCGCACTTCCCGCACCAGTCCGGCCGAACAATTAGGAAAAGAAGGAAATTTGTCCTACTTTTGGGCAAACAAATCTCACAGGGAAATGAAAAAATATGTATGTGTGGTCTGCGGATATGTGTATGATCCGGCAGCCGGTGACGAAGACAGCGGAATCGCTCCTGGAACAGCTTTCGAGGATCTGCCCGAAGATTGGGTCTGCCCGCTCTGCGGAGTCGGGAAAGAGGACTTCAAGCCGGAAGAGTAGGAGAGACGCTCCATCGCACGGAAAGGGCGGCGCCAGGGAAAAGACCTGCGCGCCGCCTTGCCTTTCCGGACGTCACCGCCAGAGGTATTATCCGCACACGCTCCCTCCGCCGTCCGAGGCGGCGCCAGCCGGGGCGGAGCCGCCGGAGACGTCCTGACAGAAGAGCTCCCGGAGGACCTTCAGGGATTTGACGTTGACCGAAGACTCGCTGTGATACTCGATGTAGCGCAGAATGGACTCCGCCAGCTCATTGCGTACAGCTCCCGACAGGGGGATGGTCATTGACTCGCCGAAAGGAGAGACGAGGAAACGCTCCAGAATGTCCATGTGCCCTGCCGCGAAGGGAGCCAGCCCCTCCCTGTCCGGAGAAAAGCCCAGAACAACGGAGAGCTCGAGAAGAAAACGTATGTGGAAATTGCTGTAGTCCGTCTCAATCGCATCCAGCAGGAACATGCTCTTCTCGCACCACTCGAAGAGCCCCGGCTCCATCGCCCCGTCCTTAATGACACGATACAGGACTTCGCTCAGGAAGAGCGTGATCGAATTTTTGCCGATGCTGTTTCTGATGCCTACGAGTGGATGCGCAGACGAAAGGTTACGCGCAGTATAGAGCTTCGCCCTCGGAGATTCGATTATGTCGGCCTCTATGATGTTCATGGGCAGGAAAAGCGACATGGCCGCCTTCCTGCCCACGTTTTTGACCAGAAAGCTGCGCCGCCCGTATTCCCGGCTGAGAGTGTGGATTACCAGCGAGCTCTCTCCGAATTTCGTGGTGTGCAGCACTATGAGTTCGGACGCCGTCTTCAACGCGCCTCCGTCTCTTTGAGAAACTCAGCCATCGCCCTGAGGGCCTTTCCCCTGTGGGATATGGCATTCTTCTGTTCCTCGGTGATCTCGGCGAGAGTCTTGCCGGGATATTCGTCAGGGATGAAGACCGGATCGTAGCCGAATCCGCCCGAGCCTGACCTTGACCTTGCTATCGTCCCCTCGAGGACGCCCTCGAAGATATGCCTCTCGCCACCGATGATGAGGGTGACGACGCTGACGAATCTTGCCCTGCGGGACACCTTCTTCATCCTGACGCCAAGAGCCGACGCCATAGAAGCCTCCGCCTCACGCACAGACAGCTCGTGGAGGAGTTTGTCGATGTTGCGGCTGAAGTCCTTGCCGTCTCCGGCGTATCTCGCGGTGTAGACGCCCGGAGCTCCGCCGAGAGCGTCGACCTCAAGCCCGGTGTCATCCGCGAAACATGTGAGACCGCATCTGTTCCACACATGTTCCGCCTTGAGTATCGAATTGGCCTTGAGCGTCTTCCCGGTCTCCGGGATATCTTCGCCGATGCCTGCCTGTGCGAGGGTAACGAGCTCAAATCCCTCGCCTAAGATCTCTGATGCCTCACGCAGTTTTCCGCCGTTGCCCGTTGCAAACACAATCTTCATTTTCAACTGCTTTATATTATTACTTCTGAAATCGGTGCAAAGGTATTAAATCTGCGAGAAAATCAGTATTTTTTATTAATTTTGTGGCTTGCATTTTTGTGTACTGCATTTTTTGAACACATCTGACGGAAATGAAAGGAATCAGACTCATGCTGACGGCGATTGTCGCCGTGATCACGGTGACGTCCGTGTCGGCCCAGTCCAGAAGCTTCAGGCTCGGGCAGTGGGTGGAGATCGGGAATTCGGTGCTGAAGGAGCTCAACCGCTCATACGTGGACTCACTTCCTCTGGACAGGATGGTCAGGAACGGGATAGATGCGATGCTCTCCACTCTTGACCCCTATACCATATATATACCCGAGGAGGAGAACGAGGATCTGGAGATGATGCTCTCGAAGACCTATGGAGGCATCGGCGCCATCATATACAAGCAGGTCGACAGCAACGTGGTGATAAACGAGCCCTACTCAGGCTCTCCGGCCTACAGGAGCGGACTTGTCTGCGGCGATGAGATCATAAGCATCGACGGAACGCCGACGAAGGGACTCACGGCGGCCGAGAGCAGCGACAGGATGAAGGGGAAGCCCGGCACTACGGTCAATTTCAAGGTGAAGAAGGTGCGCGGAGGCGACACTGTGGACGTGGCCATCGTCCGGGAGAGGATTCACATCCCCGACGTGGAATATGTAGGGATGCTCGACGACACCACGGGCTACATCAGACAGACCGGATTCACGGAGAACGTGTCCTCCGAAGTGCGCAACGGCTATTTCAGGCTCAAGGAGCAGGGCATGACGAAGCTCATCCTCGACCTCAGGGGCAACGGAGGCGGACTGATGAACGAGGCCATCGAGATAGTGTCCCTCTTCGTTCCGAAAGGCTCTCTCGTGGTGACGTCCAGAGGCAACACGCCTGAGTCCGTAAAGGAATACAGAACCGCATCCGAGCCCGTCGACACGGAGATTCCTCTCGTGGTGCTGGTGGACTCCGGCTCGGCTTCGTCGTCTGAAATCGTCTCCGGAGCCATTCAGGATCTCGACAGAGGCACTATAATGGGCCAGCGCACCTACGGCAAGGGACTCGTGCAGTCCATCCGCCCGATCACCTACAACGGGCAGCTGAAGGTGACGACCGCAAAATACTACACTCCGAGCGGAAGATGCGTACAGGCCATCGACTACAGCCACCGCAATGAGGACGGAAGCGTGGGACACATCCCCGACTCACTCACCCATGAGTTCAAGACCTCTCGCGGACGCATCGTGCGCGACGGCGGCGGCATCACTCCCGACGTAATGATAGACTCCCCGTCATACAGCCGTCTCGTCTACTCCCTCGTGCTCTCCGGAGTGATCGACAACTTCGTGCTGAAGTATGTCCGCGAGCATGACGGCATCCCTGCTGCGGATGAGTTCCACCTGTCCGACAAGGACTTCGAGGATTTCATCAGCTTCGCGAAGACTCAGGAGTTCGACTACAGGAGCAGCGCGAAGACTCTCTTCGACCAGATGAAGAAGGAAATCGAGAAGGACGGGCTCACAGAGGCCATGAAGGCTGAGCTCGAGGCCCTCGAAAAGGCTCTCGACATGGACAAGGAGAAAATGATAAGGCTCAAGAAGGATGAGATCGTGCCTTTCCTCGAGGAAGAGCTTGCGGTACGCTACTGGTATCAGGAGGCAGGAGTGAAGATTTCCCTCAGATACGACAGGCAGCTGAAGGAGGCCATGAAGGCCCCTCTCGTCTCTTTTGAATAGGCTGCGCGGGTGTCCCCGACTCTCCCCAATCAGGAACACTTATGCAGAAGATAAGAGACATCCTCAGAATAGGCGTCCCGATAATGCTGGGACAGGCCTGCGTGATAATACTGAGTTTCGCCGACAACATAATGATAGGCTGGTACGGGGTTGACGACCTCGCCGCCTCGTCGTTTGTCAACGGCATCATCAACCTGTTCATATTCACTGAGCTCGGCTTCACCTGCGGCATGACTCCCATAGTGGGCGCCATGTTCGGCAGGGGCGACTCCGCCGGCATCGGGGCCACGCTCAGAAACAGCATGGCTGTCAACGGCATCATCGGCGTTGCAGGTCTCGTTCTGCTGGCCGTGATCTATGCCTTCCTCGACCGATTCGGCCAGGAGCCGCACCTGCTTCCGCTGATAAGGCCGTATTTCGCCGTGGTCGGCATCTCGACAGTCTTCGCATTGGGATTCAACACTCTGAAGCAGTTTACGGACGGCATCTGCCGCCCGGTGGTGTCGATGTCCATCCTGATGGGAGGCAACCTGCTCAACATCCTGGGCAACTGGATGCTGATCTACGGCAAGATGGGACTTCCGGAGCTCGGGCTGCTCGGAGCGGGACTGAGCACACTCTTCTCCAGAGTCGTGATGCTCGCAGTCTTCGTCATCTACCTGATGAACGCGAGGCAGTTCCGCGAATACCGCGCCGGATTCCTCTCCTCCTCCGTAAACGGTGCCGGGATGCGGAGACTCTTCGGCATGGGCTACCCGCTCGCCCTTCAGACCGGCATGGAGACGTCCACTTTCTCTGTTAGCGCGATCATGGCGGGATGGCTCGGGGCCACGGCTCTTGCCGCCCATCAGGTCACGCTGACCATATCGCAGATATGCTTCATGCTGATGACAGGGCTCGCCACCGCAGTGTCCGTCCTCGTCAGCGGCTCTTACGGGAAAGGGGACATGAAGTCCGTGAAGGAATACGCCACGAAAGGCTATCTGATGACGCTGTCCGTGTCAGTGTTCTTCTGCGTGATGATCTACATCTTCAGGAATCCGATAATAGGGATGTTCACCGATTCGGCCGAGGTAAAGGCTCTGGCCCTGTCCCTGCTGCTCGTCCTCTTCACCTACCAGTTCGGCGACGGGCTCCAGCTCTGCTACTGCAACGCCCTCCGCGGCATCCAGGACGTCAAGCCGATCATGGTCATGGCCTTCATAAGCTACTACCTCACCGCCATCCCGGCCGCATATCTTCTCGGATTCAAGGCGGGGATGGGAATCTCCGGCATCTGGCTGGGCTTCCCGATAGGGCTGACGACGGCGGGAATATTCTATTTCCTGAGATTCCGGAGCAAGGTGCGCAGACTCTCCGTCACACGGGACGGTATCTCTTGATCTCCCTTTCGAGCACATGGCTGAACGGCCTCGCCGAACGGCTGGCTCTCACCGACTTCAGGAGTTCTCCGACCGCAGGGTCGCCGAGGGCCGAGAGGCGGGCAAGGTTGTCTGCGCAGAGGCGCTCCAGCAGGTCGTGAAACCGGGGCCCGTGGTCGTGATGCCGCAGATGCGACAGCTCGTGAAGCAGGACATAGTCGCACAGAGGCTCGGGCAGACGGACGAGATTGAGATTGAGACTCAGATTCCCTCTGGAAGAGCAGCTGCCCCAGTTGGAGACATTGTGCCTCACGGTCACTTTCCCATACCTGAACCCGTATCTTTCCGCGAGAAAGGCGAGCCGTGCCGGGAGCAGCGACGCCGCCTCGGCCCTGAGTATGCGCACGAGGGCGTCCAGCAGCTGCGCCTGACCGGCGGCTGCGGCAGCCGCATGCCCGGACACAGCCGACCGGTCCGCTCCCGTCCCCTGCCCGGAAGTCAGCGACAGAGGATAATGGACTTCCTTCCTTACGAGCGGCCTTTCGAGGCTGAGGTAGAGACGCCCGGTGAGCTTCACGTCCTCCGCGACGGACTTCCGCACGGTGATCCGCCCTGCCTCCCCGTCGCCTATGAACACTATCTCCGAAAGCAGGGTCCTCACGACAGAGCCGTCGCCAAGCGTCTGGACCGCCCTGCCGCCTTCCTCGGCCTGCTCCAGTCTCTCGCGCTGCCGCCTCATGGTGTCATGCACCCATTTCTTCTTGAGCATCAGAAATCTGAGCCCTTCCTCAACCGGCAGACGCGACGGCATTGTGACGGTCACCCCCTTAAGAGGATGCACCCTTATGCTGACCCGTCTGGCGACGGCGCTTTTCCGGAAAGAGACCTGCCCTATGTCCGGAATCTCCAGCCTCGTTTCACTGTCGCTTCTCATGAAATCATTGTCTGATGATAAATATTTTTAACGGCAAGAACTTGTTTAATCGGATTTTATATATAACTTTGCGCCGCTTTATTTCCCGATGTGGGCAAATATGCGACATTTTTTCATCAAATCATTAATCTTTTTGCAGAATGGCTGAATATCTACAGGCTGAAAAGAAGCAGGAGATTTTCGCGAAGTACGGAAAGTCCAATACCGACACCGGCTCCCCTGAGAGTCAGGTAGCCTTATTCTCCTACCGTATCGCTCATCTTACCGAGCACCTCAAGAGCAACAAGAAGGACCATGTCACAAGACTGTCCCTGCTCAAGCTGGTCGGCAAGAGACGCCGTCTTCTTGACTATCTCAAGGAGAAGGACATCGAGAGATACAGAACGATCGTGAAGGAGCTCGGACTCCGCCGATAGACGATACTTTGCGCAAATTGAAAGGGGGACTCCTGCATGGAACGTCCCCTTTTTCATGAAAGAATAGTCTGTTCCCGCTTACAAACGACCTGCGGCAGGAACCGGAACGTCAACATATATGAAAGAAGTACGAGGAAACAGTATTATTAATCCACTCCCATAGGGGGAGGCAGGTCGAAAGAAATTTCATGAACATCATCAACAAAAGAATCGAATTATCCGACGGTAGGGTAATCGAAATCGAAACCGGCAAACTGGCCAAACAGGCCGACGGATCAGTCGTGGTGAAAATGGGCGGCACCATGCTCCTTGCCTGCGTCACATGCGCGAAAGACGCCAAAGAAGACGTGGACTTCATGCCGCTTCAGGTGGACTACAAGGAGAAGTTCGCCTCTGCGGGAAGATTCCCTGGAGGATTCATGAAGCGAGAGGGAAAGGCATCCGATGCGGAGATCCTTACCGCAAGGCTCGTGGACAGAGCCCTCAGGCCGCTGTTCCCTGAAGACTTCCATGCGGAGGTATATGTCACCATCAACCTCATCTCCGCCGAAAAGGACATCCAGCCTGACGCTCTTGCCGGCCTTGCCGCATCTTCAGCGCTCGCAGTCAGCGACATTCCTTTCGGAGGGCCGATCTCCGAAGTAAGGGTGGCAAGAATCGGAGGCCAGTTCAAGATCAATCCCGGATTCAGCGAGATGGCCGACGCCGACATCGACCTGATGGTTGCCGCCACATACGACAACATCATGATGGTCGAGGGAGAGATGAAGGAGGTCAGCGAGGCCGAGATGCTTGAGGCCATCAAGTTTGCCCATGAGGAGATCAAGAAGCACTGCAAGGTGCAGATGGAACTCATGGAGGAGGCCGGAAAGACCGTAAAGAGGACATACTGCCACGAAGAGAATGACGAGGAGCTGCGCAAGGCCGTCGAGAAGTTCTGCTACGACAGGTGCTACGCCATCGCAAAGTCCGGCTCGGGAAAGCACGAGAGATCCGACGCCTTCGACGCCCTCAAGGAAGAATTTTACCAGACTCTCCCTGAAGAGGAAAGAGAGGAGAAGAAGATGATGGTCGAGAGGTATTACCATGCCGTGGAGAAGGCGGCCATGAGAAACATGATCCTCGACGAAGGCATCCGTCTGGACGGGCGCTCCACAACTCAGATTCGCCCGATCTGGTGCGAAGTAGGCTATCTGCCATGCGCTCACGGCTCAGCAATCTTCACAAGAGGCGAGACCCAGTCTCTCTCTACCGTGACCCTCGGCACAAAGCTCGACATGAAGGAGCTCGACGAGGTCCTCGTTCAGAGCACCGAGCAGTTCGTCCTCCACTACAACTTCCCTCCGTTCTCGACAGGTGAGGCCAAGGCTCAGAGAGGCGTAGGCCGCCGCGAGATCGGCCACGGAAACCTCGCATGGAGGGCTCTCAAGCCTATGGTTCCGCTCGCTCCGGAGAACCCTTACGCAGTGCGCGTGGTGTCCGACATCCTCGAGTCCAACGGCTCGTCGTCCATGGCCACCGTCTGCGCAGGCTGTCTCGCCCTGATGGACGCCGGAGTGAAGATCAGGAAGCCTGTCGCCGGAATCGCGATGGGACTCATCACAGACGAGAAGAATCCTAACGACAGATACGCCATCCTCAGCGACATCCTCGGAGACGAGGACCACCTCGGAGACATGGACTTCAAGGTGACCGGAACAAAGGACGGCATCACAGCCACCCAGATGGACATCAAGGTGGACGGACTCTCATACGACGTGCTTGAAAAGGCGCTTGAGCAGGCCCGTCAGGGAAGGATGCACATCATGGGAGAGATGATGAAGTGCATCAGCGAGCCGCGTGAGGACTACAAGCCGTTCGTTCCGCGCATCGTCCAGATCAGGATTCCGGGCGAGTTCATCGGAGCCGTCATCGGAAAGGGCGGAGAGGTCATCCAGAAGATTCAGAGAGAGACCGGCACAGTCGTCACCATCACCGAGGAGAACGCAAATGGCGTCAGCGAGGGTGTTGTGGACATCTTCGGAGAGAACAAGGAGAGCATGGACAAGGCTCTCGAGTGGATCAAGAACATCTGCGCCGTGCCTGAGGTCGGCCAGGTATACCACGGAACGGTGGTATCAGTTCTCGAGTTCGGCGCCTTCGTCGAGATTCTTCCGGGCAAGGAAGGCCTGCTCCACATCTCCGAGATCGACTGGGGCAAGACCGACAAGGTGGAGGACGTGCTCAACGTCGGCGACAAAGTGGACGTGAAGCTCCTCGAGATAGATCCTAAGACAGGCAAGATGAGGCTTTCACGCAAGGCCCTCATCGAAAAGCCTGAGGACTATGTAGAGCCGGTGCGCAGACCGCGTCAGGCTCCGGGAGACAAGGGTCCGCGCCGCGAAGGACGCGGTCCGGCGCCACGCCGCGATGACAGGAAGTCTTCCGATGACCGCCGTCCGGGCAAGGGACCTCGCCGGGACAACGGGCACAGGCAGCCGAGACAGGATTACGGACAGCCGGAGTCCTACGGCAACGACGCAGGATTCGACAGGCCTGACTACAACGATCCAGATATGTTCTGACGGCATCTAATCTCAATACCTAAAGGGGCTGGCGAAAGTCAAGCCCCTTTTTCTTTAAAAGCCCCTTTTTCTTTAAAAGAACCGCCGCACTTCTGACGCAGCCGGACATACCGTTCTCTTTGAATTTATTTTGCTGCTTCTGTATTTCCTGAACAGACCCCACAGAATCGGGAAAAGCCTTCCAGTCAGCTTCACAGGCCGTCTCGGACGCCTTCTCAGTTCATTTGTGTACAAATTTGACATATTTTTGAACAAGCTCAAAAGCAGAATCGGCTTAAAGAGTCTATTTTTGCAAAAACCACATAATGCAACTGAAATGATGAGACACACGCCAGTCCTTGTCGCAGCCCTTCTTCTGGCCGTCGGCAGCAGCACGACAATCTACGCACAGAAGACAACCCTCGAAAGGGTGCACGAAAACGTAAGGGAGACTCCCTACCCGCAGTCATTCCATCATGTCTATATCAATCCGGCTCCGCTTCTTCCTCCGAAAAGCATGAAGACTGCCGATATGCTCCAGTTCCAGCTTTCGCAGGATGCTGACTTCAACGGGGACGCCGCCATGACGTCTGAGCCTAAGCCGTGGTGCATGTTCAATCCGCACAAGATCCTTGACAAGGGAGAATGGTACTGGAGAGTACGGCCGGTGAATGCTTCGGGACAGACCGGAGAGTGGAGCGAGACCTTTGGATTCTCAATAACGGGAGAGGAGCCGCAGTTCGTCACTCCGCCTTTCGAGACTTTCAGAGCCGGCCTGCCGACAGGATGGCCCCGCCTGTACTGCTTCATAGACAAGGAGCTTGAGGAAGGCAAGGCGACAGTACAAGAACATAAAGAATACAAGGAACTGCTCCACAGAGCCTCACTCGGACTGAAGGCGACCTGTGAGACTGCCGGAGACCCGTATGGACAGGTGAAGCAGATGGCCCTGATGACCAACTATCTCCATACGGCATGGAGGGCCACCGGCGACAGAAGGTATGCCGACAAGATGATGGCGTTCACTCGCTCTCTTCTCTCCGGGAAGCCGTCTCCAGAGCGGATGAAAGACGACTTTTACGCCGGAGACCTGATATATGTGCTCCTGCACACCTACGATTCCTGCCACGACCTGCTTACGGACGGAGAGAAAGCCGGAATCAAGGATCTGGTCATGGAATCAGCCAAATATCACCACAATATGCAGAGACAAGGCAGCGAGGAGACGCATATCTTCGACAATCATTTCTGGCAGAGAGGGTTCAGAGAAATGCTCCAGATAGGTCTCGTGTTCTGGGATACAGACCCGACCGCACTGGAAATGCTTGAATACTGCTACGAACTCTGGACAGCACGCGCCCCTGCATCCGGATTCAACCGTGACGGGGAATGGCACAACGGCACCGGATATTTCACGGCCAATGTACATACTCTCTGGTATGTGCCGAGCCTCTTCTCCCATATCACCGGGGTAGACTTCATGAAGCACCCGTGGTATCAGAACGCAGGCCACGCACTGCTCTACACATGGCCCGTGGGGACGATGAGTGCCGGATTCGGTGACCAAAACGAGCGACAGCTCACTCCTGACCGCCAGAGGGCCGCATTCGCGGACTTCCTCGCGAGGGAGCTGGATGACCCTTACGCCGCCTGGTACGCAAGTCACCTCAACAGGGAGGTCCGAAACGACTTCGACATGAGGATATACCGCATGGCACGAGGACATATCGCCTATCCTAACGTCAAACCGCTTCCGGAAGGGGCGGAAAAAGCCCTCTGGCTTGAGGACATCGGCCAGATGGACGCGCACTCGGCCCTGCAGAACACGAGCCGCAACCTGTTCCTGAGCTTCCGCTCGAGTCCGTTCGGCTCAGGAAGCCACACACTCGCAGACCAGAACAGCTTTAACCTCCACTTCCGCGGAGTGCCTGTTTACCGCTCGACGGGCTACTACCTCAACTTCAGCGATGCGCACAACATCATGTCCTACCGCCACACGAGAGCGCACAACACCATCCTCGTGGACGGCATCGGGCAGCCTTTCACGACCAGAGCATACGGCAAGATCACGAGAATGCTCAACGGCGACCACATCTCCTACGCGCTCGGAGACGCATCCAACGCATACTGCGGCATCAGCGAATACCCTATGTGGGAAAAGAATTTCGAAAAGGCGGGCATCACCCAGACTCCCGAAAACGGATTCGGAGAGACCCCGCTGACAAAATACCGCCGCCACATCTTCCTGCTGCACCCGGACATCGTGCTCATCTACGACGAGCTCGAGGCATCCAGGCCGGTCACCTGGGACTGGCTGCTGCACAGCCCGGTAGAATTCAAGATAAATCAGAAGAAGCATATCCTCACCACGAGATATGACGAGAAGGAATTTACTTCCGTGGCCCAAATCTTCAGTGACCAGCCATGCTCAATCAGCCAGACCGACGAATTCTGCGTCGCCCCGAATCTTAAGCTGGCAAAGAAAGGGACTGAAGACAAATATGTGAATCAGTGGCATCTTACGGCAGCATTCAGGCCGTGTGCGGTCAACCGCATTTTAACCTTCATCAAAATAGAGCCGGACGGCTCTGAGACCGTATATGACGTGACAAGGGACGGTGACAAGTTCGTCTGCGGGCCGTGGGTTATCCACGCAGGGCTGGACATATCAAAACCGGCCTATCTGACAATCGTCAACGAGAGACGCGGAGTCGTGTTCAGCTATGGCAATGGAGACGTGAAAATCGGCGACACCACATATTCCCGCAGGGAAAGAGGCTCATCAGTCCTCTATGACCTCATCGGAGGAGAATGGAAGGTACAGGAAATGGCCGACGTCGAGCCTCAGATAACCGGAGCGAAGGCAGAAAGATGAGAAACATGATCATGACGGCAGTCGAGACTCGGGCTGCAAGACACATCGATGGTTTTAAGCGCATGAAACTGATCAGAGCAACTGCGGCCATTGCGGCCGCTCTGGCTGTCGTCTCCTGCGGAGACAGCCGGGAAAAATGGATAAGCGAGGCCATCGACACGGCATCCTTCCAGCTGAAGATGACGGCAGAGAAGCTTGAAGGCACGGGCGAGCTCCCGAGATCCACATACACAGGCTACACCCTCGAATTTCTGGAGTCACAGATCGAAGGGGACATCTCCGGCATCGTGGACTCACTCACGCCGAATCCTCCGGCAGAGCGCGTCGGCACCCTCCTAACCTGCAACATCTACGACTGGACCAGCGGATTCTTCCCTGGCAGCCTCTGGTATGCCTACGAGCTCACAGGCGATGAGACGCTGAAGCAGGAGGCCATAAGCTACACCAATCTGCTCAGTCCGCTGCGCAAGTTCAAGGACACGCACGACCTCGGATTCATGGTCGGATGCAGCTTCGGCAACGCCCTCAGACTCTCACCTTCCGACACCGTGAAAGACGTCATCATGGAGACCGCGGACAACCTCGCGGCCCGCTTCAACCCGATGACGGGCTGCATCCGCTCATGGGATTTCGGCTACTGGAACTATCCTGTCATCATCGACAACATGATGAACCTCGACCTTCTCTTCACCGCCAGCAGGCTCAGCGGAGACCCGAGATACAGACAGGTCGCCGTCAGACACGCCATGACGACGATGAAAAACCATTTCCGTCCGGACTACACCTCTTATCATGTCGTGAGCTACAATGACGACGGCACCGTCGAATTCAAGGAGACGCACCAGGGCAAGAACGACGAATCCTCATGGTCGAGAGGACAGGGATGGGGAGTCTACGGCTTCACCTCTTGCTACAGGGAGACGAAAGACACCATATTCCTCAATCAGGCCATCCATATCGCGGACATGATCATGGAGAGGAACACGGCTCCGGACCTCGTGCCCTACTGGGACTTCGACGCGCCTGTTCGCCCGGAAACTCCGAGAGACGCATCGGCAGGAGCGCTGATAGCCTCTGCCTTCCTCGAGCTCAGCACATTCGTCCCTGACGGAGAAAAATACTTCGACTATGCGGAAAGGATGCTCAAGACGCTATCCTCGCCGGAATATCTCGCCGAAAAGGGCGGCAACAACGGCTTTATCCTGAAGCATTCTACCGGCTCGCTTCCTCACGGCTTCGAGATAGACTCCCCTATCAACTATGCGGACTATTACTATCTCGAGGCTCTTAAACGCTTGAAAGATCTCACGAGATGAGGCTTAGACTCATTCTTACGCTGACATCAGCTGTTATCTCTCTGGCGTCAGCCGTCTCCTGCGGGAAAGAGGAGATCGCTCCGGAGCAGCCTCCGATCGAAGAGGAGGAGACCGACTACCCTGAAGAGTGGCATGACAAGATCCGGGTCCTGCCCTATCCAAAGATGTCCAACGAGCTGTACATCAATCCCTCTCCACTCATCGTACCACAGAAGATGAAGACAGGGAGATGGCTGAAGTTCAGACTTTCCCAGGACCAGAACCTCCCTCCGGAGATAACGATGATCTCGGACACGCTGAGCTGGAACATGTACAACCCGCACATCAGGCTCGCGGCCGGGACATGGTACTGGAGCTATTGCAACGTGGATCAGGACGGCACGGAGACATGGAGCGACCCCATCGCCTTTGAGGTGGCCGCATCCGTCCCGTCGTTCGTCACTCCAGAGTTCGCGACATTTCTTGACAATGCTCCCCGCATCCATCCGCGCCTCTACTGCTGGCTTGACCCGTATATCGGAAGCGCGAGGGAGAACCTTTCCTCCCACGAGGAATACAGGATGCTCATCGGAAGGGCGGAAACGGCCATGAACGCAGACTGGCAGTCACTTCTGCCTACATTCAGCGAAGAGGCGATGAGCAGCGCAGCCACCTATGTAGACCATCTTTACCAGGCCGCATATCTCACTCTGAATGAAGAATATCTGAACAGGCTGCACGAAATTCTCGGTCTGCTTCTCACCAGAGGCTTCAGCGATCAGGAGCTGTTCACTTCAAATTTCTGCGCGAGCGACATAGCCTATTCGCATCTCGCCATATACGACCTGCTGTACGACAGGCTCACCGACTCCGAAAGGACGGCCACTGAAGCTCTGCTGATGCGCTACGCGACAAGATATTTCCAGTCGGCATGCGGCTACCAGGAAAATCACATCTTCGACAACCACTTCTGGCAGAGGAACATGAGAGTGCAGTTCCAGACCGCGCTCTGCCTTTTCGACAAGCAGAGATGGTCGAAGGAGGCCGAACACATGCTCGAATACTACTATGAGATATGGACGGCTCGCGCTCCCGCGTCCGGATTCAACCGCGACGGAGCATGGATCAACGGCAGCGGCTATTTCAATGCCAATGTCAAGACGCTCTACTACATGCCGATGATCCTGTCGCACGTGACCGGCAGGAATTTTCTGCAGCACCCCTGGTACAGAAATGCCGGAGAAGCCCTCGCATATTCCTGGGCACCGGACTCGCAAAGCACGGGATTCGGCGACAACAGCGAGCTCTATGACACCCCTCAGAGGCAGAGGGCGGCATTCGCGGACTTTCTCGCCAGAGAGACAGGCGACGCATACGCAGGCTGGTATGCCGACGCCTGCAGAGACGAACTGCTCAGGGACACGGAAATGAGGATATACCGTATGGGCAAGCCGCAGGCCTCGTACACGACGGCTTTTCCCGACGACGCACCAAAGATGAAGTGGTACGAGGACATCGGGGAAGTCGTGATGCACTCCGACCTCGAGAACACGGACAACAATCTGACTCTCAGCTTCCGCTCCAGCACATTCGGCTCGGGAAGCCATACCCTCGCCGACCAAAACAGCTTCAACATTCTCTGGAAAGGGAATGAAATCTACTATCATTCAGGATATTACACAGGCTTCAGCGATGCGCACAACCTCATGTCCTACCGTCACACCCGCGCTCACAACAGCATTCTCGTGAATGGCATCGGGCAGCCGTACTCCACACAGGGCTACGGCATGATTCTCAGGGCCGACGGAGGTGAAGACATCGCCTACTGTCTCGGCGACGCCTCCCACGCCTACTGCGGCATCAGCGACGACCCGATGTGGATAGACAACTTCGCCGCCGCCGGCATAGAGCAGACCCCGGAAAACGGCTTCGGGCCGACTCCTCTGACGAAATACCGCCGTCAGGTCCTGATGCTCTATCCCGACGCCGTCCTCATCTATGACGAGCTTGAAGCCTCCGAACCAGTGCGCTGGGACTGGCTGCTGCACAGCCCCGTACGCTTCGACATCTCCTCCGGCGGCAGTTCAGGCACCAGCCTTGCCGGCAGTCACTCCGGAATAACGTTTACCACCACATACCAGGAAAGCGGCAGCCGCGCCGTCACCACCTTCTTCTCCGGCAGCGACTTCAGCGTCAGCCAGACCGACCGGTTCGCCGTGCCGCCGACAGACGCAGAGAACGACCCCGAATATCCGGATCAGTGGCATCTCACTGCAACCGCCGAGAACTGCCCGACCACGAGAATCCTCGCCATCATACAGGTCGGGAACGCCGACGAGGAGCTTCCTGCGGTCGTCCGGGAAGGAAATTCCGTCTCATTCGGGAACTGGGTAATAGAAGCACAGCTCGATCCTGCTGAACGGGAGCACCTTCTGGTGAGAAATGTCTCCACGGAAGCCGTCTACAGCTACGGCTATGACAATCCGGTTCTCGGCAGCGGCACCTACAGCCGCCGGCATGCCCTCTCCTCAGTCCTCTACGACAGGTCAGGGGGAGAATTCTTCATCTCCGAGATGACCGACAGGAGTCCCGTCTCCACCAAAAGCATCCGCCGCTGACCGGCCGCAGGGAGCAACTCGCCCAGAATGAAAGCGGCACACGCGGCCGGAAGCGGCTCGCCGGTCCGATGCGCATTCCGCCCCGTTCAGAACGGCGCAGAAAGGCTTTTTCAAGGGAAAGGGAAGAAGATTTGTCACTTTTTATTAGGAATTGCCGTTCCTATTGGGTAACTTTGTTCTGGTTGTGTGTTCATGAATGGATGATACCGCAGAATGGATATGCATTCATGCAGACATGAAATGAAACTTTAAAACATAAACAACATGAAAAAGATTCTTATCATCGCAGCTCTGGCGCTCGGCTTTACTGTCGCCGCATCCGCGCAGCCTAAGGCCATCGGTCTCAGAATGGGTTGGTACATGGAGGCAAGCTACCAGCATACCGTCAACGGCTCTGATTTCGTGGAGGCTAACTTCGGTACGTTCGGCTACAACAGCATGGACATCTCCTCCACCTACAACTTCATGATAGCCCAGCCTGCATGGACAAGCAGAGGCGAATGGGGCTTCTACGCCGGCCCCGGTCTTGCGCTGGGATTCTTCAACGGCACCACAATAGCCGTTCAGGGACAGGTCGGTCTCGAATACACATTCTGGTTCCCTCTCCAGCTCTCAGTGGATATGAAGCCTCAGTTCGGAGCATGGATAGGCAAGCACAGTGCAGATTATTTCACCGGCGGTCTGTACGGATTCATTCCGTCAATCTCAGTCAGATACAGATTCTGACGCCGGGCTGTGCAGAAAATGGCCGCAGGCCCGCCAAACGGCCTACCATCCGGCCGGACAATCACGGCTTTGAAAATGAAATTAAGAGAGGGTGTGCCTGACGACTTCGGCGCACCCTCTCATTCTTTCTTTATGGCGACATCCGCCCTTTAGCCGGCAGCGGCAGCCAATGCGAATCTCCATGGAGGCGGACGGCTAAGGATTCATCAGATCGGCGTTGACAAAGAAGACAATCTCATTTATGAGGTCTATCGACGCCTGCGAGCCGTGTTTCAGCCGCAGCAGCTCTTTCCTCATTTCTTCGGCAGCATTCTCGGCAGATTCCCCTGCCGCATCCTTCCGAACATTGTCTAAAAACGGCCTTACGGCGGCAATGACCGCCTCAAACTCATTGATGGCCTCACCGAATCTGGCCGCCTGTCTGAGGGCGACGCCTTCCTCATAATGTCTGCGGGCCTCCCGAAGAGCGGCAGCCGCTGAAATATCTGTCTTCATCATATCTCCGGTCTTCATTCTTAATGTCCGGTTTAGAGTTTTCTGTACTGAACTGGCGTCATCCCCGTCTTCTTCTTGAAGAACTTGTTGAATGCCGAAGGATTCGGAAAATTCAGATCCGCGACAATCTGCTTCACCGTACAGTCCGAATACATGAGCATGCTCTTGGCCTCCAATATCACATAGGCATCTATCCATTCAGGAGCGGAATACCCGCTGACATTCTTCACGAGCTTGGACAGATACTTCGGAGTCAGACAAAGCCTGTCGGCATAGAAAGCCACTCCCCTCTCCCGAAAATGATGCTCCACGACGAGGGACAGGAAGCTGCTGAATATTTCCTTGCTGCGCTCAGTATGCCGGTCATTGCACACCACGGCATCCGACACCTTCTGCTCCATCATTCCTCCGGCGAGATAGAATATCGAGGAGATCAGAGACGAGATGCACTCCCTCCTGTTCTTCAGTCCGGAGCGGAGCACCTTGACAGCCAGCTTCAGATAATCCTTCGCCACCTCCCTCTCCTCCTCGCTGAGGACAAAGCACGGATTCCCGAACAGGATGGCGCCCTTGCCGGCCAGGCAATTGATGTCCACCTTGATGCTCTGCATATAGGCGCGGGTCATCGCCATGATCACAAAATGGGGACTTCCGGCCTGAAGGTCATCGTTCCCCGTCAGGCTCACTATGTTTCCGGGAAGATTGACGAGGATGGTATTCTCCCTCATGTCGTATTCGGTCATGTTTATCGAGATGCGCAGCCTCCCGGATATGCAGAAAAAGGCAATGAAGCCGTCAAAACGGCAGGCTGTCCTTAAAACCGGAGCCGGAAGATACCTCAGGTCCACCACACAGAGGTCATCATCCATGCTGATGCAGGAGGATTCGGGGAACAGACGCCGAATGCCGGCAATATCAAAAGTATAGGGAGACGCCGTTCCGCAGATGCGGGAGACGGGGTCCGTGGTGATTTGAGTCTCCATGTCTCTCGTAAGGCCGCCGATTCCGGGGCGACCGGAGCAAATATAACACATTTTGCCGCAAGTCGGACATTTTGCCGCAAGTCGGACGGGCATGTGCCCGACTGCCGTCCGGCAGCTCGAGACGGAGGGGCACAAGCCGGAGGCCATACACAAGTCGGAGGCAGGCAATGAGCCGGCAGCCCGACATACAAAAAAAGAGACCCCGACACATGTCGGAGTCCCCTATCAAATGATTCTGTCCGTCAGACGGATCAGAATGTGAGTCTGATTCCGAGAAGCATGCTCCAGCAGTTCGCTGCGTTAAGAGCCCTTTCCCATGAAGAGTAGTTGTTGAATGCAGCCACGCCCTGGCCCTCGGCGACACCGGCAGTACCGCCAGTATTGAGAGTGAAGGTAGGAGCAGTCGTAGTTGTTCCCGGAGAAGCCACGCTCAGAAGAGCCATGTCCTGATAGTCGAGCATTCCGCTCGTATAGTAGCAACCCCAGTTGCTGTTCAGGAGATTAGCCACATTGAGAATGTCGAGGGACAGCTGGAGTGAATACCTGTTGTCGGTGCCGAAGTTGGTGTAGATGTCCTGGAGAATCTTGATGTCGATCTCGTTGACCCACTTCTGAAGACCGCCGAAACGCTCTACATATTTGCCCTTGCGGCTCTTGAGGTACTTGTTGTTCTCGATGTACTCGAAGAAGGCGTCAGCCTGCTCCTCTGCCGTCGCGAGCTGAGTCCTTGAAGTCTCCACGCCGTTTTCCTCAACGACATGCCAGAGGTCAACGAAGTTGATCTCGTCTCTGCTGGCAGGCACGTACATGAGGTCTGCGTTCTGGCCGTCGCCGTTCACGTCTCCGTCATACACATACGAGATTCTTCCGTTATGAGAGCCCTGATAGAAGAGCGATATCGTGGTGGCGAAGTTGCGTGCATACTCAACCCTGTAGCTGAGGTTTGCGACCACCCTGTGAGGAATCGAGAAGTTTGAGTATCCGAGTTCAGGCACGTTGAGGGAGTTCACCGACCTGTTGGACTGCCATACAGAATATGCGGTCGAACCAGGGTTTGCGGTAATGTCCTTCACATTTGAATAAGTGTAGGCGATCATTCCGGAGAAACCGTGCGAGAAGTTCTTGGTGAGCTGTGCGGTAGCCTGGAATGCATGTCCGCGGTTGTTGTTGGTCAGGAGCATTGCGCTCGAGAGGTCCGAATCAACCGAACGGGCGCCCTCCCACACATATCTGTTGTCTGCTCCGGCCATAAGTCCGGTAGGAGCGGCGAGATTGACGTTCTGCTGCCATACGCCTACGACGTCCTTAGTGTAGAGAACCTCTCCGGTGAACACCATGTTCCATGGAAGCTTCACGTCAACCGCAAGGTTGCTCCTCCATACCTGAGGGAACTTGAAGTCCTTGTCCACAAGGCAGATACCTGATCCGGTAGTGATTGCCGAAGGATTCGGTGAGGTAGGGAAGGCGCTCGGATATGCAGCCATCAGAGCCTTGTAGTCAGGATTGAAGGTGAGGCCAGGAAGAGTGTTCTGGAGAGCCTCGCCCTGAAGAGCCATCTCCTGAGACTGCACGAAGCCGGCGGCACTTGCCTGGTTGGTGAACCATACGAACGGATTGACTCCGGTGAAGAGGCCTGTACCTCCACGGATCTGCAGCGAGCGGTCGCCGAGGACATCCCAGTTGAATCCTACACGAGGGTTGACCGAGATGTGTGTCTTAGGCCATGTGCCCGTATCCCACGGTCCGCCGGCGAAGTTGTTGTCATAGCCCTTCTTAAGAATGGAATAGTTGGTCACCATGTCATTGTCGAGATATGCAGGCAGCTCGAAGCGCACGCCGTAGGTGAGCTTGAACTTTCTGTTGATCTCATACTCATCCTGGATGTAGGCGTTGAACTGGCCATAGTTGAGCTTCACTCCAGGAGCTTCCTCACCGTTGAATCCGTAGGTGAGTCCGAAGCCGATAGGCGACGCGTTGTTGAGGAAGTCGTCAAGGGAGGCATACCTGTAGTAAGAGGTTCCCTCGCGGATGTATGAGTTCTTCACGAACATGTACTCAAACGACGCACCGATGGTGAGGGTGTGCTTGTTGAGGTTGAGCGTGAGGTTGTCGGTGATGTTGGCGGTGTTGTTGAGAACCGCGTTGTTGTAGGAGAAGAGCTCCGTACCGAACGACATGTACTGCGATCCGTCCTTATAGATGTCCACAAACGGGAAGATGTGGTCTGAAGGAAGCCCCCTCTTAGTAGAAATCATGTTGTAGGTGAGGAGAAGCTGGTTGGATGCAGTCTCAGAGAACTTCGAGGTGAGCTCGGCGGCGATTGAACGCACATTATCGTTCTGTCTGTAGAAGCTGTTGCTGAAAGCGATTGAAGAGGCGCTGAGACGCGCGTCGCTTCTGGCGAGACCTGACGGTGCAGAATTGTTGTTAGTCGTGTTCATCACCGAGTTCTGCACATCGTTGTAACGGATCATAAGCTTGTGATTGTCGCTGATGTTCCAGTCGATGCGGGCCATCACCTTGTAGTTGTAGTTGTTGAAAGATGACCAGCCGTTCTCGCCGTACTCACCCGGATCATATCCGTAGTTATTGATGAGGTGCTCCTTAACTCTCGCAAGGTCAGCGACGGTCGTTCTCGAAAGTCCCAGCTCAGTGTTGGCGACTCCGTCCGTGCTCGGCCTCCATGACGGGCCGGACTCTGTCATAGGAGAGTACTCGGCATTGACGAAGAAGAAGAGCTTGTTCTTCACGATAGGACCGCCGATGCTGAGACCATAGGTCTGCTGAGTAAGGTCCTTTGCTCCGTTCACTGTCTGATCGCCGACTTTGTCGCCGTGCATTCCCTTGAACTGCTGATATGTGTAGACGCTTCCGTCAAACTCGTTAGTACCGGACTTGGTAACGGCGTTGATGGAGGCTCCGGTAAATCTCGACTGGCGCACGTCATAAGGGGCGATGTTTACGCTGATCTCCTCGATGGCGTCGAATGAGATAGGGCCCGAGTCTCCTCCCGGAAGGTCGGAGTTGAGTCCGAAGTTGTTGTTGAAGCCTGCACCGTCAACGGAAAAGTTGTTCATCCTGTTGTCGCGGCCACCGAAGGACATGCCGTTCGACTGCGGAGTGAGCTTCACCACGTCGTTGATGGTACGATTTCCCGTCGGCAGGTTGATCATGTCCCTGCGTGAGAAGTTAGCCGAAGTTCCGGCCTTTTCCGAAGTCATCACGGTGTTCTCCGACTCTGCGGAGATGGTGACGGCCTCAAGTGCGATAGTCTCCTCCTCGAGCTTCACGTCCCATACGAAAGTCTCGCCGAGTCTGAGTGTGACTCCCTCCACTTTCACAGGAGCGTAGCCGAGCATATCCACCTCGATGAGATACGGTCCGCCGACCCTCATGTTGTGGATACGATAATTTCCGAGTTCGTCGGTAAGCGCATGGTACTGCGTACCAGATGGCGTGTGTACGACGATGACTGCGGCTCCCGCCACGTCTCCGCTCTCGTCATAGACATGTCCGCTCAGGGACGACGTCGTGACCTGCGCGAAGGCCGTTACGCCGGCAAACATTGTCGCCACAACGGTCAGAAAGCATTTAATCGCTTGTTTCATAATGATTTGGGAATTTATGAATTGTTTTTCAACCGCGAAGATAGCATATCCGTCCAAAATTTAAAAATAAAGAGCCCGTTTTCACCCCATCATTTAATATAATTTTAACAGAGGCATTTCCATTAGCGTCATCCGTCCGCAGATTCGACATCTGATCGCGACAGAGCACTGATGAAATAAATTTTGTCTTTATCAAACTATTGCATATATTTGCCGTCTGAAAAAATGAATGTGGAGAGATTTGGCTGCTTGCAACCACACAAAAAAATGCTAAAATGTTGATTTCAAGGTCATCAATGACCGTCATTCAATATTTATGTTTTGTGTCTACGGCTCCATTTTATGGAGCTTTTTTCATTTCTCCCGTTCCCTTTTCACCGTAATCCGAAGCCGGCTTTGTCGGAACAAGCCGACGCGACGGCACGGCTACGGACAATGACGGCCGGAGGCGGCTGTCCCGATGAACGGACTAAGCATAAAATATATATAATAAAGGTATAAATAAGGAGGAGAAATGAAATATCTTTTCACATCAGAATCAGTATCGGAAGGACATCCGGACAAGGTGGCCGACCAGATCTCAGACGCCATCCTCGACGAATTTCTCAGACAGGACCCCGAGGCGAAGGTAGCCTGCGAGACATTCTGCAGCACCGGGCTCGTGGTCGTAGGAGGAGAAGTCAGGTCCGAAGACGCTTATGTGGACATACAGACTGTCGCCAGAGGAGTCATCAACAGAATAGGATATGACAAGGCTGCCTATATGTTCGACGGAAACTCGTGCGGAGTGCTCTCCGCCCTTCACGAGCAGAGCCAGGACATCAACAGGGGAGTGGTCACGGCCGACCCTGACGAACAGGGGGCGGGAGACCAGGGCATGATGTTCGGCTACGCCTGCTGTGACACGGATGAGTACATGCCTCTGCCTCTCGCCCTCGCGCATCTCGCCCTCAAGACTCTGTCAGACATCAGGAAAAACTCTCCTGAGCTGATGCCGTACCTCAGGCCTGACGCCAAGTCACAGTTTACGATTGAGTATGACGACGCGGACAACAGGCCGGTTAGAGTACACACGATCGTCATCTCCACCCAGCACGACGAGTTCGTCCCGGAGGAGCTCGGCAGGATGTCGGTCGAGGAAGCGGTCGCCCAATACGGAGCCAAGAGAGTGGACGCCGCCATGCAGGCAAAGATCAGAAAGGATGTCGAGGAGATTCTCATCCCGATGATCATCAGCCGCCTGCCTGAGCGCACTGCGGCTCTCTTCAAGGGAGACTTCATCCTCCATGTCAATCCTACCGGAAAGTTCGTCATCGGCGGCCCTCACGGCGACACCGGCCTCACCGGCCGCAAGATCATTGTCGACACCTACGGAGGAAAGGGAGCACACGGCGGCGGGGCGTTCTCCGGCAAGGACCCTTCCAAGGTGGACAGGTCGGCGGCATACGCAGCGAGATACATCGCCAAGAACATGGTTGCGGCGGGCGTCGCCAAGGAGATGCTCGTTCAACTTTCCTACGCGATAGGCGTGGCCCGACCGCTCAGCATCTATGTCGACACCTACGGAACGGCTGCCTGCGGCCGCGACGGACAGAAGTTCAGCGACGCCTTCATCGCCGAAAAGATAGGGGAGCTTTTCGACCTGCGGCCGGCAAAAATAATCGAGAAGTTCCAGCTCAAGAAGCCTATCTACGAGCCTACTGCCGCATACGGTCATGTCGGACGCGCTCCGTACAGGGCCAATGTCGAGATGAGAATCCACGGCAAGAAGACTCTGGAGAACGTGCAGTTCTTCGGCTGGGAGCTTCTCGACTCTGTCGACAGAATAAAGGAAGTCTTCGGTACAGACGGCCGTCAGGACTGACCCGACGCCGTCCAGACCCGGTTCAGACCCGTGTCCAGCGGATGCGGATGCCCTTGCGCTCCATACCCCTGAACCAGGTCATCTGCCGCTTTGCAAACTGGTGAATGGCAATCGCAAGCCGTTCACGCATCTGCTCATAGGACAGACTGCCGGTCAGGTAGAGCGTGACGAACTTATATTCCAGACCGTAATATATGAGGTCTTCTGCAGGGATTCCCCTGTCCAGAAGGCCTCTTATCTCTTCCACAAGGCCCTCCTCGAGTCTCGCGTCAAGTCTGGCGTCAATGCGTGCGTTACGCTCTTCCCTGCTGACGAGAGTGCCGATGTAGAATGTGCTCTTGGGCAGGAACGATGTCGTCGAGGCCGGATGGTCACGCTCATAGACGGCTATCTCAATCGCCCTTATAAGGCGTTTCTTGGAATCGAAGTCCGTGACATTGTGCAGAGACCTGAGAGAAGCGAGCCTCGCCTTGAGAGCCTCCATGTCCTCCATCTCAAGCTCCGCCCTCAGATGCGCGTCAGCCGGCACGTCAGGAAGAGAGTAGCCGCAGGTCACGGCCTCTATATAGAGCCCGGAACCTCCGCACAGCAGAGGTATGCCTCCTCTGGAGCGGATGTCCTCATACACCCTCTCGAAATCATGCTGATACTGAAACACGTTGTACTTCTGCCCGGCTTCTGCGATATCGGTAAGATGAAGAGGTATCTCCCCGTATTCCGACAAGTCCTTGCCTGTGCCGATATCCATCCCGCGATACACCTGGCGGGAATCGGCGGATATTATCTCAACACATTGTCTCCCGGCCAGACGGTTCATCTCCCGCGCGAGGGCCACGGCATATCTCGTCTTTCCGGAAGCCGTCGGACCGAGCACGCACACGAGGTCGCACTCTCCCGAAGTGACCCGGCCGAACACATCCTCGGGGCTTACTGTTTCCGGCTCAGGCAGCGGTGCCGGCGGCGGCACTCCCCTGCCCTTTCGTTCTGATCCGCTCTCTTCTCTCATGTTCATCCGATTATGAAGTGAACCCCAAAAATAGCAATTTAAGCCGACACGGCCACCCGGGGAGTCCAATGTCAGGAAAAAAACTTAACTTTGCCCGGAAATCGCCGCCCGAATGAAGAGCTGCGGCTTCTGCCGCCCGTTTCCGGACCGAAGAAGGCGGGAAAGAGGGGAAGACGGAAAAGAGAGGAAAGGCGGAAAAGAGGGGACAAAGAAAAGGAGAAGGGTATGCCGAAAGCAAAGAGCAATGTGGAAATAAAGAACAGAAGGGCCTCATTCGACTATGAGTTCCTTGAGACGTTCACGGCAGGCATCGTCCTGAGCGGCACTGAGATCAAGTCAATACGCGCAGGAAAGGCATCACTCGTGGACGCCTTCTGCTATTTCAACGGCAACGAGCTATATGTCAAGAATATGCATGTGGCGGAATATCACTGGGGCTCATGGGGGAAGCACGACCCGAGAAGGGACCGCAAGCTGCTGCTCACCCGCAGGGAGCTCAGCCGCCTACAGCGTTCAGTCAAGGAAAAGGGGCTCACGATAGTGGCGGTCAAGCTCTACATAGCCCAGAACGGATACGCCAAACTGCTGATTGCCCTCGCAAGAGGAAAGAAGGAGTACGACAAGCGCCAATCGATAAAGGAAAAGGATATACGCCGCGAGATGTCCAGATCAGACTTCTGATCATAAACGGCGTATGTCACAACCGGCGCAGCCCGAAAAAGATACATGACATAAGAACGGAGCAGCCGAAAACGGAACAGACGCAAAACGGCGGAGGCGGCTTTCAGTCCAGACTGAAGCCGCCTCCGTCGCGCTGTGGAGAATACGAGAGTCGAACTCGTGACCTCTTGCATGCCATGCAAGCGCTCTAGCCAACTGAGCTAATTCCCCGAAAAGAGTCGCAAAGATAATGATTTTTTTCTTATCTCACGACACTTTGCGCATAAATTGCGCATAAAATACCGGATTTCCGGACCCGTCAGCCCCTATCTGTCCATACGATCGGGGCCTTGTCCGGTCCGTCTCATCCTACGACAGCCGTCCAGATGTCCTCGAGACGCTGCTCCAGGGCGTCAGCCTGCTCTGTCGCCCCGCCCGACCTCATGACGTCGGCCAGATAATAGACATACTGACAACCGTCCTCAAAGTCGGACTTGGCGAAGTCATAGAACTCCAGATAGAAGCTGACCGAAGAAAGAAGTCCCTCAGCAAAGCGCTCCGCAAGATCCGTAGCCTTTTCTGTCGCGCCGAGCCTGTAGTAGAGATCCACCATCTGCACGAGCGCGAACTCATTTCCGGTCCTGAGATAGGAAAGGTCGAGAGGATACTGCGACTCCGGAACACACTCCTGACACATGTCAAGAATCTCCTCGGCCTCTGCGTCCTTGCCTGCCTCATGAAGCTCCTCCGCGACATTGTAGAACAGCCTTCTCTGCGAAAGCACCCCACAGAAAGTAGTGACATTCTGATAATCAGCAAAATAGTCCTCTCGCTTGAGGGCATCCCATGAGTACACCTCCTTCATCTTGTGATAGAGGTCGTCCGGATCAGAGAAGCCTATGTTGGAGAGGCTCATGCTGTTCTTTATCGGAACAAACCGGAACGAGAACCCGTCATACATAAGATATTCCTTGAGCCCTATGTTGATGTCACCGCCCATCTGGAGGAGATTCAGCGGCCTGTCCCACTGATAACCGGAGAGGAGGTCCAGCATGAACAGCTCCGGCTTTGTCAGAAACTGCTTGTCCTTCGGAATCGTCAGCACAATCTCATCCGGAATCATGTCGGCATACTTCTCGTCGAGTATTCCATATTTCAGCACATTCTCCCTGTTCACCGGCAGAATCAGCTTGCGCGATATGAGATAGTCCACCCTGCTGCCGTCCGCCAGCTGCAGCTTCACGTCCGGATGACGGAAGAGCGCCATCACGTCCGCGATAGGCAGCGCCTGCTCGCGGGTGTCATATATCATCACATAGTCATTCGTGCCATAGAGATACTGCTCCGGACCTATCTGGAGATCAAGCGGAGCCGACTCGTTGCAGGCATACTTCATCTGGTCTATGTGCCAGTCCGTACCGAGCAGGGAAGTGTTGCATATCCGCACGTCCGTCCTCACGCCCTCAACCTCCTGAGCATACCAGAGAGGGAAAGTGTCATTGTCGCCGTGCGTCACGAGAATCCCGTTCGGGCCGACGGAATTGAGATAGTTCCGGGCCATCTCCACCGACGTATACCTGTGGCTCCTGTCGTGGTCATCCCAGTTCTGCTGAGCCATCAGGGCAGGCACTCCCAGACACAGCAGAGACACGACCGAGGCGGCCGCCGTCATCACGCGCGGAGACGCCTGCCCCTTCTTCCCGGCGGCCAGATTCTCAACCCATGAATAAATCGCCGCGACGGCAATCCCTATCCATATCGAGAAGGCGTAGAAAGACCCCGCATAAGCATAGTCCCTCTCCCTTACCTGATAAGGCGGCTGGTTGAGATATATCACAATCGCGATTCCTGTCATGAAAAACAGCAGGAAAGTCAGCCACGAGCCCCGCTTGTCCCTGGCGAACTGGAAGAAGATTCCGATTATGCCCAGGAGCAGCGGCAGCATATAATAGTGGTTTTTCCCCTTGTTGTCCTTGAGATAGGCGGGAGCATTGCTCTGGTCTCCGAGCCTCGCCTTGTCCAGAAAACCGATCCCGCTTTCCCAGTTGCCTATGAACAGGTCTCCGGGGACGGGGCTGTGTATCTCATTCTGCCTTCCGGCGAAATTCCACATGAAATAGCGCCAGTACATCCAGTTGAGCTGATAGTCGAAGAAAAAGCTCATGTTGTCCCCGAACGTCGGCTTGTTGTGCTCCGCTCCAGGCACAGGCTTTCCCTTTTTTATATAAGCCTGATAGAAGTCGACATACTTCTGATCAGTGCCGTTCCACATGCGGGGGAAGAACATCTTGCCCTCGCGCAGATACACGGGAGCTCCGGTCGAATTGGCGTGAATGTACTTGTCCCCCATGGGCGCCCAGTACTTTCCGTCCTTCCAGTCAAACGGGGCGTCAAAATACTGTCCGTAGAGGAGAGGCGTCGAACCATACTGCTCCCTTGCGAGATACCTGACGAGAGTAAAAGGATTGTCCGGCTGATACTCGTTGGTCGGAGTCTTCGCCGATGACCTTATGATGACTATCGAGAATATGGAGAAGCCCGTGACAATCATGGTGAAGCAAAGGAGCACGGTGTTCCAGAACACTCTCCTGCGCCTGAGAGTCACGAAAAGCCCCCAGAAGCACAGGGCGAAGAGCAGCACCATGAAGAATACCGCCCCGCTGTTGAACGGAAGTCCGAACGTGTTGACGAACAGCAGGTCGAAATATGCCGCAGTCTTCGGAAGATAAGGTATTATGACAAAGAGTATCAGCGCGAGAATCACGCATGAGATGAGAAATATCTTCACATATTCCTTAAAGGAGTAGTGCCCGTCCTCCCTTTTCCTGTAATAAAAGAGGAACACCAGGGCGGGGATGGTCAGGAGGTTGAGAAGGTGGATGCCTATCGAAAGACCTATCAGAAAGGCAATCAGCACAATCCAGCGGTTGGAGTGCGGCTTGTCCGCCTGCTCGTACCATCTGGTCATGGCCCAGAACACCATCGCCGTGAAGAGCGACGACATCGCGTACACCTCGCCTTCGACGGCCGAGAACCAGAAAGTGTCCGAGAAGCAGTACGCGAGAGCACCCACGAGTCCCGATCCGCACACGGCCACAGCCCGTCCGACCGGGTAATTCCCGTTCTCATCCGGCTTTACGAGCCGCTTCACGAGAAAGACGATTGTCAGATAGAGGAAAAATATGGTCAGGGCCGAGCAGAGCGCACTCATCACGTTCACCGCGACAGCCGCGTGCATATTGTCCGTGAACATGGTGAAGAATCTTGCTATCAGCTGAAACACCGGGTTTCCCGGCGGATGTCCCACCTCGAGCTTGTATGAGGATGCGATGAACTCTCCACAGTCCCAGAACGAGGCGGTGGGCTCTATCGTCAGAAGATAAGTGACGGCCGACACCGCAAAGGCCAGCGCTGCGGAAATCCGGCTCATCAGATTGAATTTATTTCTGTCCATAACCCTTATGTCAACAAAAAGGCAAATATACGAACTTAATGACTATATTTGCAAAAATTAATTGCTCGGCAATGGCGGACAATGACTGGAAAAAACGACTCGGAGTAGTATATTCTACCGACCCGGACTTCAGCTACGAAGAAGAGAAAGAGCAGGAGCCCGAGACGCTCGCGCCGTCTGCGCAGCGGCTGACCGTCACCATCGACAGGAGAAACCGCGGGGGCAAGCAGGTCACGCTCGTCAGCGGCTTCGTCGGCACTGAGGAAGACCTTTCCGAACTCGGGAGAAAGCTGAAGGTGAAATGCGGAGTCGGCGGTTCCGCCAAAAACGGCGAAATAACCGTTCAGGGTGACTTCAGGGACAAGGTCACGGCGCTTCTGAACGAAATGGGGTACAAGGCGAAAAGAGGCAACTGACGCGCCGGACAATCATGGAGACACAGATGACGGACAGCACGCAAACGACGGCGGCGGACACCTGCGGGACGACATTCCGACTTCCCGACGCAGGCCCGGCCTTCATTTCCGGAACCGTAGTCAGACCGGAAGACGTCTCCGCCGATCGCCAGTCCACAGACACAGGAGGACCGGTTCCGGAAGCCATAATAATCATAATGACTCTGATATTCGTCTTCTCGGCAAGACGGCTCATGAGCGTCCTTCCCCTAATCGCCGGAAGCATCCTCCGCTGGAAAGAGAACGTCAATCTCGAGTCAGACGTCAAGGCTACCGCCAACAGAAATCTCTTCGCCATGACCCTCTTCCCGGTATGGTGCGTGCTGCTGTGGAGATACGGGGTATGGAATCCCCCGTTCGTCGACAGCCCCGGCCCGGGAGCCGCGATCTCCCTGACCGCAGCCTGCATCATCCTGCTGCTTCTCATCCGTGCTGCCCTGGCAAGAATCCTGAAGCCCGCATCAATGAACGTCAAGATCTGGAAATGCGGCAACGACGCCCTCTTCACCTACTTCACCGCCACCGCCCTGACCTCGGTGACCGCTGCCGGTACAATGGCCGCCTGCGGCTGCTCCGACAATGCGATAAGGATGACCATAATCTATCTGGGGGCAGCTTTCTGGCTTATATTCCTCATCAGGAAAATGCAGATTTTTAAAAACTCCTGCTCTCTATTCGCCGCAATTTTGTATCTTTGCACCCTCGAAATTCTGCCGATGGCCGCATTTGTGGCTACGGCTATGTTCACGTAATGTCCAGGTTTAGGACCGCATTACTTATAAGACGATGACTATCAAGAATATCCTTATTTCACAACAGCCACCGAAGGCAGCCTCCCCGTATTCTTCCATAGCTGAGAAATACGGAGTACATTTTGACTTTGCGCCATTCTTCAAGATAGAACCGCTGTCGTCCAGAGAATTCAGGGGACAGAGAATAAACATACTTGACCACAGCGCCATCGTATTCTCCGCAAGGTCGACGATCGACGCCTTCTTCCACCTGTGCGACGAGCTCAGGATCAAGATTCCGGAGACGATGAAATACTTTTGTCTCTCGGAAGCCGTGGCGATGTACCTCCAAAAGCACATAGTCTACAGAAAGAGAAAGATATTCTTCGGCGACGGCACTCCGGCGTCGATACTCGCCCAGATAGGGAGCAAGCACAAGGATGAGAATTTCCTAATAGCCATGTCCGACTCCGCGAACAACGACATCACAGGCATCTTTCAGGAAAACGGATTCAGATACGAGAGCGCCGTATTCGTAAAGTCCGTGTCTCAGGATCTTCACAGCCTCGACATCAGAAGCTACGACATGATGGTCCTGTACAATCCCGCCGACGTCAAGTCGCTGTTCGAGAATTTCCCGGACTTCAGCCAGGGAAACATCAAGTTCGTGTCCTACGGCAAATCCGTGATCAAGGCCATGACCGAAGCCGGTCTCGAGATCGAGATTTCCGCGCCGACGGCAGAGGCCCCGTCCGTAGCCAAGGCCATCGAGATCTACCTTGAAAAGAACAGTTGATGGAAAGCCGGTCCCACAAGACGCTGCATAAAAGTGAGCGGATCTGCGGGAAAAAGGCCATAGGCAGACTCCTGTCAAAAGGCCGCTACTCAAACGCGGGCTGCCTCAGATACTGTGCCCTCACCGGAAACGGAGCCGGCAAGGACCGCATACTCGTGTCCGTGCCAAAAAAGCTCTTCAGGCGTGCGGTCAAGCGCAATCTCATCAAGCGCCGCATGAGAGAAAGCTTCAGGCTTCAGAAGCACCTGCTCGGCACCTCTGGAGGGAATGACATCATGTTCGTGTACAACACCAGAGAGATAAAGCCCTTCTGTGAAATATACGAGTCAGTGGGACAGGCCTTGCGGACTATCGGCCGCACATCCGCCGAATCTCCTGAAAAAGATGCTCAGGCACAGGGAAATGACGCTCGGCAATAAGGATAAGGGGAGCGGACTTAATCATGCCCGCGACATTCTGAAGAAGACGCTCTCGGCGCCCTTCATCGCCCTCATACGATTCTATCAGATCTGCATATCGCCCCATACTCCCCCATCCTGCCGGTTCACCCCGACATGCTCGGCATACGCCCTCGAGGCATTCCGTACCCATGGCCCGATAAGAGGATTCTTCCTCACCGTCCGCAGGATAGCGAAATGCCACCCGTGGGGAGGCAGCGGATACGACCCCGTCCCCAAAAAATGCACCCTGTTCGGCACCCCGGAACGAACATCAGAAACAGACATGCCATGCCAAGAAAAGAAGGAATAAGAAAGCTCTTCGACAACATTGCGCCGGATTACGACAGGCTGAACCATATCCTGTCGCTCGACATAGACAGAATATGGAGGAAAAAGGCCATACATGAGACACTGAAAGACCTGCCGACAGACTCGGCAAGGATTCTGGACGTGGCCTGCGGCACAGGAGACTTCGCCATCGGCCTCGCCAAGAACCTTAAAAGCGGCAGCACCGTGACCGGCAGTGACATTTCGGAAGGCATGCTCAGGATAGGCAGAGAAAAGGCCGAAAAGGCCGGAATGTCCGCAATGCTCTCTCTCGAACTCGGGGACTGCGAAAATCTGCCGTACCGCGACGGTCTGTACGATCGCGTCACCGCAGCCTTCGGAGTGAGAAACTTCGAACACCTCGAGACCGGGCTGAAAGAGATGCTCAGAGTGCTGAAGCCGGGCGGCAAACTCGTGATTCTCGAGCTTTCCGTCCCTGAGAACAGACTGCTTTTCGCTCTCTACAGGCTCTATTTCCTGCATGTGCTTCCCGCAATAGGAGGAGCAGTGTCAGGAAACAGAGGGGCATACGAATACCTGCCGGCCTCAGTGCTCAGATTCCCAAAGCCGGAAGAGTTCAAGAAGATGCTCTCAAGCTGCGGCTTCTCGGAAGTTTTCCACAGGTCGTTCACGTTCGGCATCTGCCGAATGTATGTCGGCACAAAGGGTCAGAACAGATAGACCACAAAGCCGAACCCGGCCAGAAGCGCAAAAAAGAAAGTCGAGACGACCAGCAGAGGCAGCATCGGATCAAGGTCTTTCCCATGCCTTTTCCAGACTCCCGCCACATGCGCCACAAAGAGGGGCAGAGTGAGCACATAGAGATAGTGCCACAGACTGTGCATCCTCAGAAGACAATAGGCCGTCATGCACGCCCAACCCAGAACTATAAGCACAGTCTGATATATCTTCGCGCCGCGCTCTCCTATCTTTATGGGAATCGTCACCCTCGTGGCGGCATCCGACTTCATGTCCCGGATATTGTTGACATTCAGAACAGCCACGCTGAAGAAGCCGATGCTTGCCGCAGGAAGCAGCATATTCCATGAGCGGATCTCATGCGAAGCGACGAAATACGAGCCGAGCACGGCCACGATGCCGAAGAAGATGAACACGGACAGATCGCCGAATCCTCTGTAGCCATACGGATTGCTTCCAAGCGTATATCTCATCGCGCCGGATATGGCACCGGCACCCAGAATCATCAGAAGTATGGACTCAAGGGACAGGAGGGTGCCGAAAGAGAACCAGATCATGGCAAGTCCGGATGCCACGGAAAGAATCACACTGATCCATATCATCATCTTCAGGTCAGACGGACGGAGAAGGCCGGAGGAAAGCGAATATGCAGGACCGAGACGGTCCTCCCGGTCAGTCCCCTTCAGAGTGTCACCGAGTTCGTTGGACACATTGGAGAGAAGCTGAAGGAAAAGAGTCGTAAGCAGAGTGAACACGACGACCGGTATCCTGACATGGTAGTCCGCAGCGGAAAGAAGGAGTCCGAGAGTGACTCCGGCAAGCGATAGAGGCAGTGTTCTCAGCCTCATTGCGACAACATATGACTTTATTCTGCTCATCATCAAAAATGGCCTCTGAATATGCTACAACAACTAAAACAACAACTAAAACAACAGCAGCGACAACATCGGAAAACAGCAGTTTGGCGATCTTTGTCAGCGGTTAAGAATCTTATTCGTCTCAATCTGAGGGTGATGATTTCTGGGAAATGTGTGCAATTCTGACTTGAAATCCCCCTCAGGTCCTCAAAGTTTTTGAGGTTTGAATGGAGCTGCCCTGAGACAGGGTCGCTCCATTTGTTTTCTCCTCCCGCAGTTGCAAGTGCCTCCATGCCGGCGTGCGGACGGGCAAGGACATCAGCTGCGTCTCTTCGGGAAAAGCACGCGGAGATTCAGCGTCACGAAATGCGTCAGCGCTTTCAATATCCCCTCCGACCGGAGATCATACACAAACTGCTCCTTAAACGGACGGCCCTTCGGAGAGGTGATCGCTGCATATCTTTCACGGAGAGAGAAAGAGGCGTCCCGCCATGCCGGAATCCCGGCGTTTCTGTCGCACTTCGCCAGAATGCCCGGCGCAACCACAGAAGTTATCCCGGCCTTAGCCGCTCTGACGCCATAGTCAAAGTCGCCGAAACCGTGAGAGTAAAAACTGTCGAGAGCACCTATTTTTCTATATACGTGACGGGGCACAAGGACGAGATTGCCGTTGAAAAAAGCACACCATACAGGAATTGTATCGTCAGGCCGTATTATCCGACCTTTCCTGTTGCGTCCGCCGTAGCTGAGACTTCCGTCCGAGCCGACGGCAGTCGCCGCGACTATGGCCTTGTCGCCGAGTGCGGAAGAAGTGTCGAACAGAACAGAGAACGCGCCCTGCACCGGAACGGTATCGTCATTTATCCAGATATAAAAATCGGGATCGGAAACAGCGGCCTGCTCCCATGCGGCGCACATTCCGCGGTTCCAATAGAGATTTCCGTCGCCGTGAATGATGTTGACCGACGGATATGCCGATGCCACAGCCTCGGAAGTCCCGTCCGTACAGCCGTCTTCCGTCAGCCAGACCGAAAACTCATAATTACCGCAGGGCCGCAGCGACTCAATCTGTGCGAAACATGCCGACAGACAGGCCAGCGTCTTCTCCCTCCTGTTGAATACGGACATCAGGATGGCCACCCGCGAAGCAGCCTGCGTATCTTTGAGCCGACTCATCAGGGCACCTCCGTCAATCGAGTTTGAGCACAGCCATGAACGCGCTCTGAGGCACCTCTACCGTACCGATCTGCCTCATACGCTTCTTGCCCTGCTTCTGCTTCTCGAGCAGCTTCCTCTTTCGGGTGATGTCGCCGCCGTAACACTTTGCGGTCACATCCTTCCTCACGGCCTTGACAGTCTCTCTTGCGATGATCTTGGCCCCGATGGCAGCCTGTATCGCTATGTCGAACTGCTGACGCGGAATGAGCTCCTTGAGCTTCTCGCAGATCTTCCGCCCGAAATCATAGGCATGGTCAATGTGAATCAGGCTCGAGAGTGCATCTGCCGGCTCCCCGTTCAAAAGAATGTCGAGCTTGACAAGACGCGCCTCGCGGAAGCCTATGAGATGATAGTCGAAGGAGGCATAACCCTTTGAAATCGATTTGAGCTTGTCATAAAAGTCGAAGACTATCTCCGAAAGCGGCATCTCGTAAGTGAGCTCAAGCCTGTCCGCAGTGATGTAGTGCTGATTGATGAGTACGCCCCTCTTGTCAAGACAAAGCTTCATTATAGGCCCGTAGAATTCGGCCTTGGAGATGACCTGCGCCTTGATATACGGCTCTTCGATGCGGGAGATGAGGGTAGGCGCCGGCAGCCCGGAAGGGTTGTGCACGTCGACGACATCGCCCTGAGTGGTGTAGACCTTATATGAAACGTTCGGAACTGTTGTTATCACATCCATGCCGAACTCCCTGAACAGCCTTTCCTGCACAATCTCCAGATGGAGCAGGCCGAGGAAGCCGCACCGGAAGCCGAACCCGAGCGCAAGCGAAGACTCAGGCTCGAAGACGAGTGAAGCATCGTTGAGCTGGAGCTTCTCAATCGAAGAGCGGAGCTCCTCATACTGATCGGTCTCGACAGGGTAGACCCCCGCAAAGAGCATCGGCTTCACCTCCTCAAACCCGGCAATCGCCTCAGAGCAAGGGTTGTCCACATGAGTTATCGTGTCTCCGACCTTCACCTCCGAAGCGGTCTTGATGCCGGATATTATGTATCCGACGCTTCCGCATGGTATCTCATCCTGTGGGCACAGCTTCATCTTGAGCACGCCCACCTCGTCAGCCTCATATTCCTTTCCGGTGTTGAAGAACTTTACCTTGTCCCCGGTGCGGACAGAGCCGTTCCTGACCTTGAAATAGGCGATGATTCCGCGGAACGAATTGAACACGGAGTCGAAGATCAGAGCCTGAAGCGGAGCATCGGGATCGCCCTGAGGAGGCGGAACCCTGCGCACGATGGCGTCGAGTATGTCCTTCACCCCCTCGCCGGTCTTACCGGAAGCCAGAAGCACGTCCTGCGGGTCACAGCCGAGCAGATCCGTCACCTGGTCTGTCACCACGTCCACCATGGCGGCGTCCATGTCTATCTTGTTCAGCACAGGGATTATCTCAAGATTGTGTTCGATAGCCAGATAGAGGTTGGAAATGGTCTGGGCCTGTATACCCTGAGTGGCATCGACCACAAGAAGAGCCCCTTCGCACGAGGCAATGGCCCTCGACACCTCGTATGAGAAGTCCACATGACCCGGAGTGTCGATGAGATTGAGCACATAAGACTCACCGTCACAGACATAGTCCATCTGTATGGCATGACTCTTAATCGTGATGCCCTTCTCCTTCTCAAGATCCATCGAGTCTAGCACCTGGGCTTCCATATCCCTGCTGCTCAATGTATTTGTAATCTCAAGCATCCTGTCCGCAAGAGTGCTCTTGCCGTGGTCGATGTGCGCTATTATGCAAAAATTCCTTATGTTCTTCATGCGGAAAAAATTTGACCGGAGCAAATATACGCAGAAGCCGAGAGCAATGCAAACCCCGTTTGCGATTGCCGAGGCGCAACAGTATAAATGGCCCTCAGGCCAAATATACGCAGAAGCCGAGAGCAATGCAAACCCCGTTTGCGATTGCCGAGGCGCATAAAAAACGCAACCACCTGAGCTCCAGATGATTGCGCCTCCATCAGTCGGGGTACTGTGACTCGAACACAGGACCCTCTGGTCCCAAACCAGATGCGCTAGCCAACTGCGCCACACCCCGATTGTTTATTGGACTGCAAAGATACTCTTATTTTTACAAAATGCAAAATTTTTCAAAAAATTTTTTCTTCCCACAGAAGAGACCAGACAAAATGGCTATCTTTGACACGGCATAACAAGACAAGATGATACAGGCCGTCGGAATAGAAAAATCATTCGGAAATCTCAAAGTTCTCAAGGGAATAGATTTCCGCGCCGAAAAATCCGAAGTCGTGTCCATAATGGGCGCGTCAGGAGCCGGCAAGTCCACCCTTCTGCAGATACTCGGCACCTTGTCGCGACCCGACTCCGGCAGTCTGACCATTGACGGGACAGACGTGCTCGGACTCGGCAGGGACAAGCTTTCCGAATTCAGAAACAGGAAGATAGGATTTGTCTTCCAGTTCCACCACCTGCTTCCGGAATTCACCTCTCTTGAAAATGTGATGATCCCTGCCCTGATAGCAGGCAGGAAAGACAAGGAGGCGAAGAAGGCCGCCGAAAACCTGCTTTCAGACCTCGGGCTCGGAGAAAGACTGACTCACAAGCCTTCAGAACTGTCCGGAGGAGAGCAGCAGAGAGTCGCCATAGCCAGAGCGCTCGTCAACAGCCCTTCCGTCCTCTTTGCGGACGAGCCTTCGGGCAATCTGGACAGCAAGACCAAGGAGGAGCTGCACAGGCTGTTCTTCTCTCTGAGGGACAGATACGGGCAGACGATAATCATCGTGACCCATGATCCGTCCCTCGCCGAAATGTGCGACAGGACGATGTTCATGGAGGACGGACTGTTCAGGGAAAGTATGTGACACGCGGGGAGGGAGGCATGAGAGAAGACGGACAGGGAAAACGCGGCGAATTCAGATTCAAGAGATTCAGCGTGCTGAACGAGAAGTCCGCGATGAAAGTGAACACTGACGGGGTGATTTTAGGAGCGGCAATGACCCTCTCCGGGAATGAGCGCCGGCTGCTCGACATCGGGACAGGGACAGGGACAGTAGCTCTGATGGCGGCACAGAGACTGTCAGACAAAGGCTCCGCCTTCCGCATCACCGGCATAGACATAGACGAAGCCTCCGCAGAAGAGGCAGAAGCCAACTTCAGCCGCTCGCCCTGGGCGGCAGAGCTTGAGGCGGAAAAGGCGTCGCTTGAGGACTACGCGGCATCGCTGCGGGAGGGCGACAGTTTCGACATGATATTTTCCAACCCGCCATACTACGGCGGAGAACTTAAGGCGCCGGACCCGAGAAGATGCCGGGCCAGGCATTCCGGCTCACTGTCATGGATGGACATAGCGGAATTCGCGGCAGGCAGACTGACACAGGAAGGTCGCCTGGCAATGATCCTCCCTTCGGACCAGACTCTTCATACCGTCAGATTCGCCGCCGCCTGCGGCCTATACCTGTGCCGTGAACTGCAGATCAGGACAGTCCGCAGCAAAGAGCCGAAGAGGACCGTGCTTGAGATGACCGGACGCCGACAGGAGGAAGTCCGTAAAGAGACACTCGTAATGACGGAAGGAGGGACCTACACCCCAGGGTACAGATCCCTCCTCGCGGATTTTCTTCTGATTTTCTGAGCCGCCCTTCAATACGGATTCCGTCCGGAAAAACAGCACGGATTCCGTCCGGGAAAGCAGCTTCGGCCGCGCAAATGCGGCCCTCATGTCAAGGCCTCGGATGCAGTCTGTGGATCTGCTGTCTGCGGAATTTTTCCTCCGCCACATACAGCTTCGCCACCTTCTCGGCAGGCAGGACAGCGAGGAACTCATCGACCGCTCCGGACTCTATGGTGTGCCTCGTCTCTATGGCCGAAAGATAGGCGTCAAGCGCGGCAGACACCTCTGCCTCCGGCTTTCCTGACTCTGAAGCCTCTTCAAGCGCCTTGTATGTCTGGAGAACCGTCCTCTGGGCATCACGTTTCCTGTCCTGCACTCCATTGTAGACAGGCCAGAATTTCTCCGCCTCTGCGGAAGTAAGATCCATTTCTGTCGAGAGGTACGCGATCCTTTCCGTTCTCATCCTCTCTCTCCAGCCGTCATCACCGCATCTCGGCCCACGCGGCTGCGCATAAGACGCCATCACCGACATGAGCCCTATGGCCAGCAAAATGACAAATCTCTTCATGTGATTTTCTTTTAATTCATTCAACTTCAGTTCCGAGAATGAGATAAGCATCTTCCAGAGAAACACCTGTCTCTATCATATAGTTCACCACATCCTCCTCAGACAGGGCAGCATAATCCGAATCCGCTCCGTCATCTTCCCCGTATGGCGCAAAAAGCGACTCAGGCTCCGACACCGGGATAAGGTCGGAGATCATGAGCTCGACATAAAGATCCCCCGCCACAGACGCTTCCGACGATTTCCGGCTGCCGATCGTCAGCGTCAGGGTCAGCACGACCGCGGCAACGGCGGCGGCACAGCTGAATACAGCCGCCATAAGACGCGGATTCCCATGCCGGGACGGTCCGGAAAGCGGCTCATGCCGGACAAGCCGTTTCTCAAGACCGTCAAAATACCCCTCGGGAACATTGAATGGAAGATTCTTCATAATGATGCCTTCTGTCTGCAACATTGATTTAGACACACGAAGAGCCGGAAGTTAAAAATCACTTCGAAAGTTCATCTTTTATTTTTACGCAGGCATGATGATATGACGCCTTCAAAGAGCCAACGGATGTCTTGAGAATCTCTGATATGTCCTTGTATTCCATCTCTTCAAAATATCTCATGACAAATACGAGACGCTGCTTCTCGGGAAGCCTGCCCACCGCCGTCAGCAGTTTCCGCTGAATCTCGTCGCCGTTGAAATAGGGATCTGTCTCAAGCCTGTCCACCGCCTGACGCTCGTCGGAAATCCTGGAAAACAGATCCCGGAACTTCCGCCTGCGGATGCTGTTGAGCACCTCGTTTGTCGCTATCCTGTACACCCAAGTGAAAAGACGCGCCTCCCCCCTGAAGCCGGGAAGCGCGTTCCATATCTTCATGAACACGTCCTGAAGGATGTCGTCAGCATCCTCATGAGAGCATGCGAAGCCTCGAATATGCCAATATAGTCTCTCCCCGTAGCTGCGGACCATCTCGGTGAAGGCCCCTTCGCGGTCTCCGCCCCGGAGCAGAGCCAGTATCTCCTCGTCGCCCATCGCATACAGGACTCTTCGCGTGCAGGCGAGTGTCAGACGTGCTTTCTCGCCACAGCCCGCCTGACCGCCTCCGCAATGTGAATGGCGTCAAGGCCATAGGCTCGGAGCAGCTCGGAAGGGGTGCCGGACTGGCCGAAACGGTCGCCTCCGTTTATGAATTCGAGAGGAGCAGGATGCCTGAGCGCGAGGGAATATGCGATGATCTCCCCGAGTCCGCCTGCGGAGTTATGTTCCTCAGCCACCACGGCAGCACCGGTTTTTGCCACAGAAGCGACGACGGCTTCAGTATCGAGCGGCTTGATGGTCGCGATGTCGATGACTTCAGCCGATACTCCTTCCGCCTCAAGAATCTCGGCGGCCTGAAGAGCCTCCCACACGAGATGTCCGGTAGCGAAGATCGTTGCGTCTGTGCCTTCGCTCAGCAGAATCGCCTTGCCTATCTCGAACTTCCAGTCGGCAGGAGTGAAGTTAGGCATCGCCGGACGGCCGAAGCGCAGATACACCGGGCCGACATACTCAGCTGCGGCAAGTGTCGCCGCCCTCGTCTGATTGTAGTCGCACGGATTGATCACCACCATGCCGGGAAGAGCCCTCATGAGAGCGATGTCCTCCATCGTCTGATGCGTGGCCCCGTCCTCACCGAGAGTGAGCCCGGAATGAGAAGCGGCTATCTTAACGTTCACCTGTCCATAGGCCACTTCCTGCCTGATCTGGTCATAGACCCTGCCAGTGACGAACTCCGCGAAAGAGCCCGCAAACGGAATCTTGCCCGTAATCGCAAGGCCGGCAGCTACACCGATCATGTTGGCCTCGGCTATGCCGCACTGGATGAACCTTTCCGGAAACTCTCGGGCGAAGGCGTCCATCTTCACCGAGCTGCCGAGATCAGCCGTGAGAGCCATTATCCTTGCGTCCGCCCTACCCGCCTCATGGAGGCCGGCGCCGAACCCGCTTCTGGTGTCCTTGTTGCCTGTATTCGTGTATCTTTTCATAATATGGTCTTTTTCAGAAAAAAGCTCATTTGCGCTGTCCTGCACAGGGTCAGTAGTCCCCGAGAGTCTCCTCAAGCTGCGAAAGGGCGACCTCGCACTGCGCCTGATTCGGTGCCTTGCCATGCCACTGGTTGGTGCCGGCCATAAAGTCCACGCCCTCGCCCATGACGCTCTTCATGAGAATCATCACCGGACGTCCCTTGCCGCATTCGGCCCTGGCATCCGCATAGACCTTTAGAATGGCATCGAAATCATGTCCGTCGGCCTCAAGCACAACCCATCCGAAAGCCTCCCATTTTTTTCTGAGGTCGCCGACTCCCGCGACGTCATCTATCGGGCCGTCTATCTGCTGTCCGTTCCAGTCTGTGATGGCGACAAGATTGTCTATCTTGTGATGGACAGCAAACATGGCCGCCTCCCATATCTGGCCTTCCTCGCACTCCCCGTCTCCGACCAGCACATAAGTGAGATGCGGGTCGCCGTCAAGCTTCTTGCCCATCGCGATGCCGACGGCAGCCGAAAGTCCCTGCCCGAGAGAGCCGGAGGGCTGCACTACGCCCGGAAGATCCCTGTCCACCGAAGGATGTCCCTGAAGCCTTGTGCCGAGCCTGCGGAAAGTACCGAGCTCAGAGACAGGAAAATAGCCGCATCTGGCGAGAATCGAATAATAGACGGGACTGAGATGCCCGGCGGAAAGGACGAACACGTCCTGCCCTGCGCTCTCTCGCGTCCATGTCTTCGGATCATGCTCCATGACGTTGAAATACAAGGCGGTCAGAAAATCCGCGCTGCTCATGGAGCCGCCCGGATGTCCGGACCCTGCACCTGTGACCATCCTGATGATGTCCCTCCTCACCTGAGAAGCGATCCTCTTCAATTCTTCAATGCTTGCCATTGCAGTCTGTCTTTTATTATAACTCGGAGTCGCAAAACTACTTATTTTTTTTCAGCAAGTGAAATTATTTTTACACATTATCCGGCAACCTTCCGGCTTGTCGTCGCGCAGCCGGGAATGATGCCGCAAGGATACCCCGGATGACACTCACCGGCACATAACATAAGGAAAGGGGGACCGCCGGCAGTCCGGACATGTCCCCCTTATTATTATATGTCGCCGCCATGCCCGCCGTCATGCTGACGGGCCGGGCGGAAAATGCCCGCCTCAGAGATTCGGGTTCAGCGTATGCCACTCGGATACCGGCGGAATAATGTTGAGTCCGATGATCTCGTCGCGCATCTTGCAGAGGTGCTCGTACGATGCGTCGAGAGCCGCCATTTCCTCGGCAGAGCCTTCGACCTGGCCATAGTGGACTCCGGTCTCGTCGATAACGGTAGGCATCGCCATCATCACGTTGTGATATTTCTCAGTGTTCACATAACAGCCTGCAGGCCATTCGAACTTCTTTCCTCCCATCGCGGCGGCAATCATCTCGACTGAGACGTAAGCCGGGCTCTGGAATGAGGAGCGGCCGCGCAGCTCGATGATTCTCTTTCCTCCCTGGATGACGTTTCCTTTGATCTCTTCCCATCTCACGAGCGGAAGCTTCGTGCCGAGAAGCTCGGAGAAAGGCTTGCCGTCAACAGTCACCTTCGATGCGAATACGGCCATCTGCTCTCCGTGTCCGCCGTAGGTGTGGCAGTTCTCCACCTTGCACTGCTGAACGCCGAACTCCTTGGCGAGAGCGCTCTGGAGACGGGTTGAGTCAAGGGCGGCGAGAGTGGTCACCTGCGAAGGCCTGAGACCGGAATGGAGAAGGGTAACGAGGCCGGTGAGGTCGGCAGGATTGAAGATGATGACCACATGCTTCACGTCCGGACAATACGACCTGATGTCTTTCCCGAGCTGCTCGGCGATCTCGCAGTTGCCCTTGAGAAGATCCTCGCGGGTCATGCCCTGCTTGCGCGGAGCTCCGCCTGAAGAAATGACGTACTTGGCACCCGTGAGGGCCTCCTTCATGTCTGTGGTATAAGTGATGTCAGCCCCGTCAAATGCGCAATGATACATTTCCTCGGCCACACCCTCAAGGCCCGGACCATACGGGTCATACAGGCAGATGTGCGGCGTAAGCCTCATCATCATGGCGGTCTGCGCCATGTTGGAACCGATCATTCCGGCTGCGCCTACAATGGTCAGTTTGTCATTTGTCAAGAAACTCATAGTATGATTCATTTAAAACATGTATTTTCGCAATGGCTGCAAATATAATAAAAAAATGACTATATTTGCACGAAATTTAATTTGCAAGACACGTGGAACCTCCCAGTCCAACATTGACCGTTCAGGTACCGGCGGATCCGTCATCTGAAGACCCGCTGGCGGACAGCGTCTACATGATATTCGATTCGTGCGCGGAATCCGGAGACGGCCCCGCGATGAGATTTGTGTGCACCTATTCGGCGCGCACGGGTATGTCATATATAGGCGTATCCGGGCCAATCGCGTCATAGACGGGACGGAATGAGGCTCCAGACATAGGACAATCAGGACTTTACAATGGGACTTTACTTAAGAAAGACACTTGAAAACAAGGCCGAGATCTCGGTGTGGAAGATAACGGAGACTGAGGAAGAGCTGCTCAGACTGAGTTCCGTGCCTTCCGACGAGCTGGAGGAGATCTCTATAATAAGGAATGCGGAGCTCCGCAAGCAGAGACTCGCCGTGAGGGCGCTGCTTAACGAAGTCTTCGAAGAGAAGGTGTATCTCAGCCACCACGACAACGGCAAGCCGTTTCTGGAGAACTGCATAACCAACATAAGCATCACGCACACGAATAAATATGTCGCCATCATAACCCATCAGGAAGAAGACCTCGGCATAGATATGGAGTCGATGGACCGGGATTTCACGGCCGTCAGGGAAAAGGCGCTCTCGGATGACGAGCGGGACGATCTCGACGATGACGAAGAGAACGGTGGAGAACAGCTGGCCCTGTACTGGTGCGCAAAGGAGGCCATATTCAAGAGAATGTCCCAGAACAAGGTCGACTTCGCCTCACAGATACGGGTAAGGAGGTTCAATCCGAAGGACGAGGGAGAGCTCGAGGCGACATTCATACACAAGGACGGCTACGAGGAGGAGTTCGAGCTCGGATACATCACTTTCGACCGCCATGTCCTCGTGTGGGTCGTGGGCTGAGCAAGCCGCGGCGAGCGCGTGAAGGCCCGGGAAAACGGGCCGGCCGGCCTCTTCCCCGAGAACGGAACGCAAAACAAACATGTTATCCAAATTTGAAGAATTCAAAATTATCTGTAGATACAAATGCCTGTCAATCAACAAATTGACAGGCATTTTTCCTATATGTTGATAACTTTTGCGGCTCATTTCCCGACATGATAACGATATTTGGCTTATCTTTGTCTTCACTTGAATAAGGTCCGACTCCGGATCTCCAAACTTAGAATTTTCTGAATCATGATTAAGCACGTCATAAAGCGCGACGGAAGAGTCGTGGACTTCGACAAGAGAAAGATAGTTGACGCCATTCTCAAGGCAATGGACGTAACGGAAGCCGGTGAGGACATCGTTCTCGCCGCAGAGATAGCGGCGTCCATCTCCAGAATCGACGCCGACAGCATGAGCGTCGAGGACATTCAGGACAATGTGGAGATGGAGCTGATGAAGAGCCCGCGCAAGGAGGTGGCCAAGAAGTACATAGCCTATAGAAACCAGAGAAATCTCGCGAGAAAGGCAAAGTCCCGCGAGATATTCAAGGAGATTATTGAGGCTCAGGCCACAGACGTGACCAGAGAGAACGCCAACATGAACGCGGACACTCCTGCCGGGATGATGATGAAGTTCGCGTCGGAGTCCACAAAGTCATTCGTGGACGAGTGCCTTCTCTCGGAAGAGGTGAAGGATGCGGTGAAGAACTCCTATATACACATACACGACAAGGACTATTATCCGACGAAGAGCCTCACCTGCGTCCAGCATCCTCTCGACAAGATCCTGAAGTACGGCTTTTTCGCCGGACACGGCGAGTCGAGGCCTGCCAAGAGGATAGAGACGGCCAGCATCCTCGGCTGCATCTCCATGGAGACCGTGCAGAACGAGATGCACGGAGGACAGGCCATTCCTGCATTCGACTTCTATATGGCGCCGTTCGTGAGAAAGACATTCCACGAGGAGATCGACAAGATAAGCGACATGACGGGTGTCGACTACAGCAGGCTGAAGGACATCGAGATAGACGACTACATCAGGCGCGACCTGCTCGGAATCCAGGGAGAGGAGAGAGTGGTGCAGCACGCGATCAACATGACGGTGAGCAGAGTGCATCAGTCGATGGAGGCCTTTGTCCACAACATGAACTCCATACACTCACGCGGAGGAAATCAGGTGGTGTTCAGCTCGATAAACTACGGCACCGACACTTCCGCCGAAGGAAGATGCGTAATCCGCGAGATTCTCAACACGACATACGAAGGCGTGGGCAACGGATCTACCGCCATCTTCCCCATACAGATATGGAAGAAGAAGAGAGGAGTGAGCTACCTGCCGGAGGACAAGAACTATGACCTCTACAGATTCGCATGCAAGGTATCCGCGAGGAGATTCTTCCCGAACTTCCTCAACCTCGACGCCACCTTCAACAGACATGAGCTCTGGAGAGCGGACGACCCGGAGAGATACCAGTATGAAGTGGCCACGATGGGATGCCGCACGAGAGTGTTTGAAAACAGGTTCGGGCCGAAAACGTCAATAGGAAGAGGCAACCTCTCGTTCACTACCATCAACCTCGTGAGACTCGCGATAGAGTGCATGGGGGAAAAGGACCCGGAGGAGAAGCTCAGGATGTTCTTCCATAAGCTCGACCACGCGCTCGACATCACTGCGAAGCAGCTCTGCGAGAGATACAATTTCCAGAAGACAGCCCTCAAGAAGCAGTTTCCTCTGCTGATGGGGTCGCTCTGGATCGGCAGTGAAAACCTCAAGGATGACGACACCATCGAATCCGTGATCAATCAGGGGACGCTCGGTATCGGCTTCATCGGCCTTGCTGAGGCTCTGATCGCCCTCACCGGCAAGCATCACGGCGAATCAGAATCCTCGCAGGAGCTCGGACTCAGGATCATCACCTACATGAGGGACAAGGCCAACGAGTATTCCGAAAAATTCCAGCACAACTTCAGCATACTTGCGACTCCGGCTGAAGGTCTGTCAGGCAAGTTCACCAAGGCTGACAGAAAGAAGTTCGGCATCATTCCGGGGGTGACCGACAAGGAGTACTACACCAACTCCAACCACGTGCCTGTATACTACCACTGCACGCCTAAGCACAAGGCCGAGGTGGAGGCGCCTTACCATGCGCTCACGACCGGCGGACACATCTTCTATGTCGAAATCGACGGAGACGCAACACACAATCCGGAGGCCATCATGGCCATAGTTGACCTGATGGACAGGTACAACATGGGATACGGCTCCGTAAACCACAACAGGAACAGATGCATGGACTGCGGATTCGAAAACGCGGACGCCGACCTGGAGGAATGCCCTCGCTGCCACAGCCACCGCATAGACAAGCTCCAGAGAATCACCGGATACCTCGTGGGCACGACAGACCGCTGGAACAGCGCCAAGCTCGCCGAGCTCAAGGACCGCGTGGTACACAAGTGAAACACAGGATGGAACCGCTCCGACATGGAAAGGTTCCTACAGGAGACCGCGGAAGATGACTATCAGCGTTCTGGACATACTTGAGGAGACCATGGCCGACGGGCCCGGGCTGCGGACATCGATATATTGCTCCGGCTGCGGGCATCACTGCCCCGGATGCCACAATCCTCAGTCATGGGACATCGGAAACGGCAGACCGATGGAAGTGGACGACATCCTGAAGGTCATCCTCGACGATGAGTTCAGCAATGTGACTTTCACTGGCGGAGACCCGCTTTATCAGGTCGAGGCCTTCACCGAACTCGCCCGGAAGATCAAAGAAAAGTCGGACAAGACAATCTGGTGCTACACCGGCTATACCATTGAACAGATACGCGCAGACAAAAGACTGTCCATGATCCTTCCTTATCTGGATGTGATCGTGGACGGCCCTTTCATTCTCGCGCAGAGAGATACGGAACTTCTTTTCCGCGGCAGCGCAAATCAGAGGGTCATCTACCTGCAGGACAGGGCTGAAGACGTCATTCCGGGCACTGTGCCGACAATACCTGTGAAGTGAACCTGTTTCTGGCCGTGACAGTCTTCCTCACGTTGCGGGCTCCGCATTCGGGACACCACCCGCCTCCGAGCAGCACATATTCGAGAGAGGCGGAGAATCTGTGGCCGTGTTCACACTCCCATTCAAACAAGGCGCCCTTCAGTCCGACTGATTCCGCCGGTCCGAGAAATTTTCCTCCCCTGAAGGCGGCCGCTTCAGCGATTTCCTCCGCATCAAGGGAATAGATTGATTTCGTGACGTCATATCCGTGGGAGAGAGTCACCACTTCGCCGGACTGACGGGCCTTGTCGAGATTTTTCTCGAGCGGCACAGGACGCAGCTGTTCCCAGCTCCGGATGTCGCGATACTCCTGCTCCGAGCCGTAATAGGCCTCGAGCTTGTCAGGATCAGACGTTGCCCAGGACTGAGTCCCGAGTCCCTTGGCATAGGCAATAGGCCTCATGAAGAGTTTGATGAGAGCTGCCGGCACGAAGCGGGCGAGGGAGTAGAACCACGGAAGACGGGCGGCGATGCGGCTGAAATACTCATCGACAGGGACATTCGCCCTGAAGTGGAGATACTCATCGAGACGGTCCGCATCAGTATACCACATTCCATGGAAATTGCGGGTAGCAAACCACTGAGGTTCAAAGATATTCTCTATAGAACGGATACCTATCGGCTTCAGCATCCTCGACATGAACTCATAGTTGTCCATACGGTACTGCTCGCCGCTGCTGATATTGTAAAACCTGTTCCAGAACTCTTCCGGCACCCAATCCTCACAGACATTGGCCAGAAGTCGGCCTGAGTCTTCGATGGTCGCCCATTCGAGAACTCCCCTGATCGGGACATGGAACATGACCGGATTGATCTGAGTGAAGATTCCCGGATAGAGAATCCCTGTCTGGCGGAGCGAGACCCAATGCTCAAGACCGGAATCCGCTATCAGTTTCTCAGCCTCGCATTTGGAGACCGCATACATGTCATACGCGCTCGCATAGACAGGATCCCCCGCGCACCCCCAATGGACCGGCGGCATCCTGTCGCCGCACTGTGCAACCGAACCTATGTAGACTACCTTGACGCTTGAATGGTCCGGCTGGGCAAGAACCGCCCTGACTATATTCTCTGCGGCGGTCACATTTACTTTTCTAGTCTGTTCCGGATAATAGTCTGCCTTGGGAGACACCATGCCTCCGACATGCAGAACGAAATCGGCTCCCGTCACGCCGGCAAGCACATCGTCATACACCGTCAGGTCTCCCCATACGATCTCGACGTCCTCATCATGGAGGTATGGCTTTAACAATTTCTCATTCTTGGCGCTGCGTCTGGCCAATATCCTTACTCTGAACCTGTCTCTTTTCTTAAGAAGCTCCTGAAAGCCGGCCCACCCCATGTTTCCTGTGGCCCCGGTCAGAAATACAGTTTTTTTCATATTCTTATATCTGTTCGTCTCACTTTTTTCTGAGCCACAGCTCCGGATTCTGAGGCTTTTGCCCTTGCCATATCTGAAAATGCAGCTTCGTCTCTCCATTGATGGTGTCCACGCGGCCTATCGGCTGTCCTGTCTTCACCCTGTCTCCAGCCTTAACTGACGAGCTCTGCAGCTTACAGTAGAATGAGAAATAATTGCCGTGCTGGACCAGAACGCATATATTGTAGCCGGGCATCACGACTATCTTCTTCACGACGCCGTCAAACACCGCCCTTATCTCAGAGCCGGGAGACAGGGCAACATCTATTCCGTTGTTGAACGGGAGCTTGAGGGTTGTGAAGACCGGATGATAGCGCTGGCCGAAACCGTCGACTACAGGCCCGTCGGCAGGCCACGGAAGCCGGCCCTTGTTTCTGGAGAACTCTGAAGCGAGTTCATAGTCAATCTCTTCTTCTTTTCCTCCCCCGCCGGACGAGGCTTTCATAGCCGCCTCCACCAGACGCTTTATCTCGCGATTGAGCGCCTCAACCTGCTTCTTCTTCTCCGCAAGCTGACGCTCATATCGCCTTCTGTCCTGCTTGAGGCGGCCCGCCATCAGCTGGGCCTTGTTCTCGTCCTTCTGGAGCGACCTGAGCTCGGAAGCCCGCTGCTCCCTGACTTTCGCCGCCTCATTCTTGAGGCTCTGAAGCCTCTCTTTTTCTGCCGTCAGCTCCGACTTGGCGGTCTCGATCTTCTCCGCCTGATCCCTGATGCCCGCCGAGATGTTTCGGAAATAGCCTATGCGGCGGAATGCCTGACCGAGATCGTCGCTCGCGAGGATATACATATACCATACTCTGGCATCACGATTCTTATAGGCGCTTCTGAGCAGACGGGCATAATGCTCCGTCAGCGTGTCAATCCGTGCCTCGAGCCTGTTGATCTGTCTCTGAGCCGAATATATGCCGTCTGAGTATCTGCGTATCTGCCTGTCGGCTTCAGCCACGAGCGACTTTCTGTTTGAGATGCGCTTCCTTATGAGAGTGAGATCCGAAAGCAGATCCCTGCTTCTGGCACTGTTCTCTGACAGCTGCCTGTCGAGAATGGCGATCTCCTTCTCAAGCGTGGCTACCCGGTCCTCGTAGGCTCTCGTGTCCTGGGCGAAGACGGGAGTGACGGCCATAGGCAGAATGCCCGCGACCGCCGCTGAAACGAAAATCATCAGTACAAGCCTGTTCATCTGTATCTCACCTGTTCTTCATCTGCTCCTTCCTCACTCTGACACGCTCGTCCAGATCCGGAATCTCGCCATTGTTGCGGCTTTTCGCCTGATTCCAATAGACAAAGGCGAGATCGTACTCGCCGAGACTGAAGAGGACCTCGGCATAGTGATCCAGAATCACCGCGCTCTCCTTGCCGCCGTACAGCATGGCGTGCTTGAAGAACGGCTTTGCCTCAAGATCCTTTCCCTGAAGATGGAGTATCCACGCGAAAGTGTCGAGATATGTGGGATTGTCGGGCTCCTTCTCGACCGTGATGCGGCTCATCGCATAAGCCTTCTTGAGGCTGCGGCCCTCCATGCTCAGGAAATATGCGTAGTTGTTGAGCACCGGAAGATGCTCCGGATTGATCTTCAATGCCTCATCATAGGCCTTGTATGCCTTTTTCGTCTCCCCGAGCTGATGATACATGTCTCCCATCGTGGTATAGGCGTTCAGCACAGTGACGCTGTCGCCTGCACTCACGGCGAGCACGGTGTCACAGATGTCGAGCACCTTGCCGTATTCTCCGAGATTGTAGTCAGCGACACTGGCCATCTCAAGGAAAGTAGGCTCAGACGGGAATCTGCGGAACGCAGCCCTGCCCTCCGAGGAGAGCTCGTCCCATGCGCTCATGTACATCAGCAGTTCGACATAGCTTGCCGCCGCCGAAAGGCTCTCGGGATGAAAGTCCATATTCCTTCTGAAATACATTTTGGCCGCATCCGGGCGCTCGGTCCCGTAATAATACACTCCGGCCGTCATGAGAATAGAACTGTCATTCGGATATCTGGAGACGCAGCCGTTCACCATCGAGTCGAGCTCCGCAGAGAATGACTTCAGGAACAGCGGGTCGGAACGGCGGAACAGCGACTGCATATAGTCGGCCTTCCCGGCCGGAGTGACCGATTCTGAAGCCATGAACGTCTCCATCAGAGGGAAATACTCATCATATCTGCGGGTTACGCGATAGACTTCCGACTTGCCGAGAATCGCCGGAGCATAGTCCGGGACAAGCTCCAGAGCCTCGTCATACGACTCCAGCGCAAGAGAGTCGTTGTACATGGACATCTGATAATCTCCCAGCATGGAGAGCACCTGAGGAGAGGAATATTCTTCATTGAACTTCTGCAGCGACCCATAGGCCTCGTCGCGCCTTCCGAGATTGAGCAGGAGGTCGAACCTCGCAAGAGCAGTCGCCTCGGTTCTACCGAACACGGTCTCTATCTGAGCGAGCACTTCGAGAGCCTTGTCCATCTCGTTCTGCGATATGTACAGGTCGATCAGCCCGTAATACAGGTCGCTCTTCTTCGGGAAGTCCTCAAGAATGTCCTCGTACATCGAGATCGCGAGATCCTTCCGGTCAGTGGCGGAATAGAGCATTGCGAGACGGTATCTGTACCAGAAATTGCCAGGATCGAGGCTCACTGCCTTCGACATCTCCCTCTCCGCCGTATCCATGTCATTGAGACAGAAGCCTGAAAGACCGAGATAGAAATGCGCGGCGTCATTGTCCGGAGCTTCGGCGATCACGTCCCTGAGTATCTCCGAAGCCTTCCGGAAGTCCCTTTCGTCATATTTCTGGACCGCAGTGATTATCCTGTTCTCGATGTCCCTTTCGGAGCTCTTCTCCTGCGCTACGGCGTCTACAGACAGCAGAATCGCCGACACGAGCGCGGCATATATGATTTTACTCATCTTGTCCAATTTCTTTATCCTCCGGCCTGCATTGTCCGGCCGGAACGGATGACTTGCAAAAATAGTACAAAATCTTGTATATTTAAAATAGCATAAATCTCGTATATTTGCAGAACGCGCCTGAAAGAATTTCTGAACCGGTGCAACATTCCGTTCAGATGCCGCATCTTATCTTTCGCGGGATTATATACGAAACCTGTAAGTTGAGACTACACTGTGACCGTGACACCAGAGCAAGAACTGATTGGTCTGTGCATAAAAGGAGACAGGATAGCCCAGAAGGCTCTATATGACCGTCTGGCCCCCCGCATGTTCCCTTTGTGCATTCGCTATGTCGGAGAACGCGAGGTGGCCGAGGACATACTCCAGGACGGTTTCGTGACACTCTTCACCCGTCTTGACAGCTTTAAGGGAGACGGCTCCTTTGAAGGCTGGGCGAGAAAGATCTTTGTCAACACTGCACTCATGTACCTGAGGAAAAAGGACGCGCTGAAGATGAGCGAGGAGATAGACTCCGCGAGAAATCTCAGCACGGACATGACCTCACAGATGGACGACATCGGATACAAGGAGCTGATGAGACTCATCACCACTCTCCCGGCGGGATTCAGGACGGTCTTCAACATGTATGTCGTGGAGGGCTATTCCCACAAGGAGATAGCGGAAGCTCTTGGCATATCCGAAACGACGTCCAGAACCCAGCTCAGCAGGGCGAGGACATGGCTGCAGAACAAGATACAGGAAATGGGCAGAAAGTAGATGATGCTTAACGAAGACAGACAGTTCGACGACAGGATAAGGGCAATCCTGGAAGACGGCCGGGAAGAAGTGCCCGACCGTGTATGGGAGGCCGTAAGCGGACGGCTGCCGGAAAGAAGGAAGAAGCCGGCGCCGATCATTCTGCTGCGGCGCGGAGCGGCCATCGCGGCCGCTGCGGCCGCGGCCGTCTTTGCGCTGCTCCTGACATGGCCTGAAAGCGATGCCCCTGTACATGACGCACGAGGAGACCTCTACCGCATAGCCGTACTCACTGGTCCGGCGGAGGAAGTGGACGTGGACTTCGGGCTCAAGCCGGCAGTACCGACAGCAGGACCGGCACACGATCCCGGCAAGAGACTTCTCGCATATTCGGAAACTCCGTCGGGCTCCGGCTCTGCGAGGCACGACGACCCCGCAAGCTCAGCAATAAGACAGGAAACGGAGGAGGAAGCGGCAGTCTCTCATGAGACGACAGAGGCGCAGAGCCCGTCCGGAAAGCTCTCGGGAAGCGCCATGGCGGACCTCCCGGATGACTTCCCTGAAGACGAGGCCATTGAAAGGAGAGGAAGACGGCCGGCCGTATCAATGACCATATTCGGAAATGCGCTCGGCAACACCTCCAACTCGATGTCCGACGGCAGGATGGCACCTATGCAAAGCCCGGGAAGAATGCCGAAGGACGAAATCATCGAAGACTGCTCCAATTCCTACGGCATACCGCTATCCTTCGGAATGGGAGCCAGGATTGCATTCACGGAGCGATGGTCTATGAGCGTCGGTGTCAACTACTCCCTGCTGACAAGGTCTTTCTCCGGCACATATTACGATTCCGAAGGGACGGCGTTTTCCGATTCCGACATACGGAACAGACAAAGCTACATAGGCATCCCGGTCAATGTGTATTACAACATACTAAAAGGGAAATTCGTTGACTTCTATGCATATCTCGGGGGAACGGTCGAAAAGTGCGTGGCCGACAGATACTCGATAGACGCCCCTGACAGAATGCTGACCTATAGGGGAGAGAGCAGGGGCGTGCAGCTGTCGGCCAACGCCGGGATCGGAGTGGAGTTCATCCTTGCCGACCAGCTCGGGCTCTATGTCGATCCGAGCATAAGATATTATTTCAAAAGCCGCCAGCCAAAGAGCATCAGGACAGAACAGCCGCTCATGCTCGGCTTCGAGGCCGGATTCAGAGTCAGATTCTGATACAGGCGACAGCTTGGCCACGAGCAGCGAGATTTCTTAGACGAATTTCAGCGGGACCCGAGAGATTATTTCAGCGTGAGGAGACGGATTCGGAGATGACGTGCCGGGCAAGCACATTCGCGCCGACGAAATCCCGAAGCTCGGCGCATTCTGTGCGCAGGATGGAATGTCTGTCCCCGCTCCACATCACTGTGCCGCCGCAGATGAAATGGATGCTGTCTCCTATCTCCAGCATGGAATTCATGTCGTGGGTATTTATCACCGTAGTTATGTTGAACTCTTCGGTAATGCCGTGGATAAGCCTGTCTATCAGGCTGGAAGTATAGGGGTCAAGCCCTGAGTTGGGTTCATCGCAGAACAGGAAGTCGGGATTCAGCGCTATCGCCCTCGCTATGCCCACCCGCTTCTGCATTCCTCCGCTGAGCTCGCTCGGATATTTGTCGTCAGCATCCTTGACGTTAACCCGGTCCAGACAGAACCTGGCCCTCTCCCGCTTCTTCTCTTCAGGCCAGTCAGTAAAAAAGTTCATCGGGAAGATGACGTTTCCGATGACTGTCTCGAAATCAAAGAGAGCGCACCCCTGAAACAGCACGCCTATCTTCTGCCTCAGACTCTTCTTCGCGTCATAGTCCATCTCGGACAGACGATGCCCTCCATACCATATATCCCCCGAGTCAGGAGCAAGAAGCCCGATCAGGTTTTTCAGCAGCACGGTCTTGCCGGAACCGCTTGCCCCGATGATCATGTTGCACTTGCCTGGAGCAAGTTCCAGATTGACGTCCTTAAGCACATGCAGGTCGCCGAAACTCTTGTTCAGATGTTCTACCTTGATCATTCTTCCGAAATTGTCAATAAAGCATCAGCTGGGTCACTATAAGGTCGAACAGAAGGATGAGAATACTGGTCACGACGATCGACCTCGTGCTCGAAGCGCCCACTCCCATGGATCCTCCGGTAGCGCAATAGCCGTTGAATGAGGATATCGATGATATGAGGAAACAGAAGAGCGCCATCTTGAATCCGCTGTAGAAGAGATAGAAGCCGTTGTAGGAATACTTGAGGCCGGCAAGATATTTGGCCGGAGGGATTATTTCGGTCATCTCAACGACACACCACCCGCCGAATATTCCGAGCGCAAAGCTGAGCAGCATGAGGAGAGGGCTGAGAAAAGTGGCCGACATCACCTTGGGCAGAACCAGAAAGCCGGCGGAATTGACTCCCATCATGTCCATGGCATCGATCTGTCCGGAAATCCTCATGCTGCCGATCTCTGAAGCGATGTTGGACCCCATCTTTCCGGCGAGAATCAGAGCCACGACTGTCGAGCAGAACTCGAGGACGAGAGTCTCCCTGACCATATAGCCGACAAGCATCCTGTCCAGCATAGGATTGGACATGTTGGACGCCGTCTGTATCACCAGCACTCCGCCTATGAAGACAGATATGACGCCGACTATGACTATGGACGAAAGGATCAGTTTGTCCGTCTCGAGAACGAACTGTCTCCAGAAAATGCGCCATTTTTCCGGTCTGCGGAACACCTGCCTCAGAAACAGACAGTAACTGCCGGTCGCCTCAAGAAATCTTCTTATCATAACTATCTATATCCCACGGTCACAAATTTACTTATTTTTTCATTTCACCACATTTTTTTCTTTTTGACGGTTTTTTCTTTTTCCTCTGCCGATATTCACGGAAAAAAGAAATGCTGACGAACATCTATGGAGCAAGATGCATCGGAATCAGTGCGGTTCCGGTCACGGTGGAGGTGGAGATGACCTCAGGCATAGGGATACATCTTGTCGGACTGGCAGACACTGCGGTAAAGGAGAGCCTTCTGAGGACGATTTCCGCCCTGCGCAACCTGAATTACCGGATTCCGGGCCGCAAGATAGTGATCAATCTGGCCCCGGCCGACCTGAAGAAAAAGGGAAGCGGCTTCGATCTTCCGATAGCCATAGGCATCATAGCATCATCAGGGCAGGAGAATATTCCCGATGCGGGGAACTTCATGATGATGGGAGAACTGGGACTGGACGGGTCTGTGAGGAAGGTGCCCGGGGCTCTGCCTATCGTTGAACTCGCTTCACGACAGGGCTTCCGAGGCTGCATACTTCCGGAAGAGTCGGCCAGGGAAGCCGCCGATTATGACATCGTGCCGGTCTACGGGGTGAAAACGCTGTCCGACGTGATCAGAATACTGTCGGGAGACCGCCCGGAAGAACTGCTGACAAGACCGGATGGATGCCAGCGAGGCACAGGCGGAGCGTGGGATGATGCTCCGGACTTTGCCGACGTAAAGGGACAGGAAGGAGTAAAGAGAGGTCTCGAAACGGCGGCAGCGGGAGGACACAACGTGATAATGATAGGCCCTCCGGGATCCGGGAAAAGCACAATGGCCAGAGCGCTTGCCGGGATTCTTCCGCCCATGTCGCTGAAGGAGTCGATGCAGACAAGCAGGATATATTCGGTGGCGGGGCTCGGCGGAGAACGTGGCGGACTTATCCGGAAAAGGCCTTTCAGAGCTCCGCATTACAGCATCTCCGCAGCCGCTCTCACGGGAGGCGGCGGCGATTTCATAATGCCTGGGGAAGTCTCTCTCGCGCACAACGGAGTGCTTTTCATCGATGAGATTCTCGAAGCTCCGAAACGCGTGACGGAAGCGCTCCGCGGCCCCCTTGAAGAGAGGAAGGTGACAGTCTCGAGGCTCAGGACGAAAGTCGAGTACCCGGCGTCATTCATGCTTGTCGCGGCAACTAATCCGTGCCCGTGCGGCTACTACGGAGACGGAGACCGCTGCAGATGCAGCCCGACACGAAGGGATGCCTACCTTTCAAGGCTTTCCGGCCCGCTCATGGACAGAATCGACATACACCTCTGGGTCCGCCCCGTGGAGGCCGGGAAACTCGTCGGAGGGAAACGCGGAGAGCCGAGCAGGTCAATCGCAGACAGAGTCATGAAGGCAAGGAAGATACAGCAGGAACGCTTCGCCTCCGAAAGGATATTCTGCAACGCAGAGATGGACATGAGGCAGACGCAGAGATATTGTGGTCTGGACAGTGAAGGGAGGGCGTTTCTTGAGAGGCTCGCCGGACAAATGGGCTTCTCCGCAAGAGCCTGCTCAAAAATATTGAAGATAGCCAGAACATTAGCAGATCTTGACGCACAGGAACAGATCTCTGCCGCTCATCTTGGAGAAGCGGCGGGCTACAGATTCCTTGACAAGATGGAGCTGAAGATTTGAATTTTGAGTATTTTTGCACCTGCGCCGACGGCCTCAGGCAAGGACTGCCGCGCACATGAAAAGTAACATCGCGAACGAAGATGAGACAGGAAGTGACAATCAGAGACATCGCCGATCTGGACAGGGCGGCAGGGGAATTTCTCGAAAAGATGGGAGACAGACGGATAATCGCCTTTTTCGCCCCTATGGGGGCCGGGAAGACCACATTCACAACGGCAATCTGCAACAGACTCGGCGTCAAGGATCCCGTCTGTTCCCCTACATTCACTATAGTCAACGAATACAGGACAGGAGAAGGACGGCCTCTGTATCACTTTGACTTCTATCGCATAAACAAGACGTCTGAAGCCATCGACATAGGCATCTGGGACTATTTCTACAGCGGGGACACCTGCATCATCGAATGGCCCGAGAACATCGAGGAGCTGCTTCCAGATGAGACCGTCAGAGTACACTTCACCGTTAACCCGGACCAGTCCCGGACCCTGTCCTGGGAAGAGGACTGATATTTCCGGCGGTCACCACGCCGTCACGGAGGTAAAATGTCCGTTGAAGTCATACTCTGTGAACACTCCGTCATACATCATCGCTGGATGTGTACCCTGTTCCTTAGGGTACAGAGCGACATACAGTCGCCCCGCGTCCGCGCAGGCGCCGGCCTCAGAGAGAAAAGAATATTCATGTTCCCTCCCGTAATCAACTGCAGCGGCACCGTCCACGATGACAAGCCGTGGCTCAGCCTCGGAAATGTCTTTCAGCACCATATTCAGCTGCCCGTCCTCAACGCCGCACCAGCAGATCTCCGCATCGGGATACTCGAATGTGACGGCACAGTCAGTCCAGACAGTCGCACATGCAGTCCCCGAAACTCCATATCGCAGCCCCGAGACCGGCATCGGAGAATCTTCGCCGCAACGGAAACGGCAATCCTTCGTCTGGCTCATGCCTCCGAGTTCAAGAAAAGCCGAACTCGCTCCGGTGAACACGGCATGTGCACCGGCTCCACCAAGACACGCCACATAACTGACCTCGCCGCCATGCAGGACCAAGTCATCGACACTTGACACATTCCGCTGCAGCCGAATTTCCTCCGGAACGCCATTTCTGACGACAAAGTAGCGGCCGCCTCCGGCCTTCGCGACAGCGCCCTCATCCTGTGAAAGAACAGCATTCCCATATTCTGCGTAGGCGAACCAGAGAACGCGGCCGTCTGTACCGAATCCGGTCTTCAAATGGCCCGCATCCCCGCCGAGCACCACATCGCCGTTCTTTCGGTATGTCCATCCCGAACCGTCCCTCGCCATCCCGAGCGTATGCACCTCGCCTTTCTCCACATGAAAGCCGCAGATCATCTCCCTCGCCTGATAACGGAAAAGCTCGACCCCGTCTTTCTTTATGACGGTCTCATGATCAGTTGAAAAATCCGTGTACAGATGCCCGCCGAAGCAGCGGTGCATATCCGCGTCTGGGCTCATCAGGTGTTCCGCTCCGACCGGGAGACTCAGGATCCTCTCGGTCCCCCTCATCAGGAAGAGCGTACAGAGGGCGTGACCATAATCAGAATCAGCGTGCCAGTCATAGCCGTCCCTATACTTCACTCCGGTCACATAGATGTCCTTTTTCACAACCTCCTCCGGCTCCGGAGGAAGAGCAGGAGTCCCTGCGGTGTCGCCAACTCCCCAGTCCTCTGCATCCGGAGGACGTTCAATCTCCACAGTCCAGCAGGCGACAGCGGCCATACAGGCCGACAAAACGACGGACAATGCTCCGCAAAAAGCCCGCGCCAAGACGACAAAGCCTCCTTCACTCTTGTTTTCAATGACTTGCATAATCCTTCCCTCCCCTTATCTCATCTCCTCATCATGAAGGATTCCGGCATCCTCACGCAAAGTAAAGGCATCAGCAGGATTTCAGGTGAAATTCCGCCGCTCTATGAGGCATTTCGCCACTTTTTTCTCTTTTTTTCGATTATTTTCTCTTTTTATAGAGAGCGAACAGAGCAGAGCCACTTCCTGACATCGAAGCATAATCCGCGCCCGAGTCATAAAGGGAGCGCTTTATCGCAGACAGTTCCGGATGCTTCGGAAATACGGTCGCCTCGAAGTCATTGACAAGACGATCCCTCCACTCCGACACGGGCATCCTGAGCACTTCCCTCAGCGGGATCTCAGGCTCATGAGGTCTGATCCCGGCGTATGCCTGAGCCGTTGACACCGATATTCCTTCAGGCACGACTATCTTGATCTCATAATCCTCGAGACAGTCAAGACAGAAGTCCGAGAGCACCTCTCCCCTCCCCTCACCGAACATGGGTCTGCAGCGGATGAAAAAAGGACAGTCGCTGCCGAGAGAGGCGGCATAGGAAGTCATCGCCTCCTCGTCAAGTCCAAGAGAAAACATCCGGTCAAGCTCCCTGATCGTGAATGCGGCATCAGCAGACCCCCCGCCAAGTCCGGCACCCACCGGAGACATCTTCTCAAGGAAGATCTTTACCGGAGGCAGGCTGAAGTCGCGGTCAAGCAGGAAATACGCTCTCGCGCACAGATCTTTCAGAGGATCCCAGTCAACGCCGTCCCTCTTCGCTATCGTAATCATCAGCTTTCCGTCCGGAGATATGGCCTGGACCAGAGCGGAAGGGACGGACATGGAAAGGCCTGCACATGAACCGCATGCAGAGGGACCGTATGTAGAGAACAGATGCGCGGAAGTAGTGCTGTAGTCGGCTCCGGAAATTATCTCCAGAACATCATGATATTCATCGGAAGGCACGAAAAGAGTCTCAAGATCGTGATAGCCGTCCTCCCGTTTCCTCAGGACATTGAGTCCGAGATTGATCTTCACGCAAGGGTAGACCGTCATCCTACATCCTCCTGACCGCAGCTTCTGTCTCCTCGAGAATCTGATCCCTGACTGCCGACTCCGGGATACCTGCGAACACCGGAGAGAGGAAAGAGATCATCTGAAGCACTTTAGCCTCATGATGAGTTATGCCGCGGGAGCGCATGTAAAACTGTTCATCCTCATTGAGCCGTCCGATCGTAGAGCCGTGGGAGCATTTCACGTCGTCCGCATATATCTCGAGCTGAGGCTTGGAATCGACCTTCGCCGAATCGGAAAGGAGAAGACTGTGGCTTTCCTGCGTCGCATCTGTCTTCTGCGCGCCGCGGGCGACTACTATCCTGCCGCTGAAGTTCACTCTGGATGATCCTCCGGCAATGCTTTTGAAAAGCTGGCTCGAGGTGCAGGAAGGCATATTGTGATTGAGGAGGACCGACAGGGACACCTTTTCGTCGCCCGGACAGAGACACACCCCCTGAAGCGAGCATCTGGCGTCATTCCCCCGCAGATCTACTGTGAGGCTGAGATCGCAGCTCACCCCGGGCATGACCACTATCGTCACGTCCGCCATGGACCCGGCCTCAAGAACCAGCCTGTCCACCGGAAGCGAGACATTGTCGGCATTCCTGAGCACAAATACACGCTGAAGGCTGTCTCCGGAAGCTACGGTCACTGTTCTTGCTGTTTCCATGTGCGCCTCCCTGTCAACAGATGGAATCATATCCCTTTTCCTCGATCTCGCCCACGAGCTCCCTGCCGGCCGACTTCACGATCCTGCCGTCCTTGAGCACATGCACGAAATCAGGCACGATATAGTCAAGAAGCCGCTGATAGTGAGTGATGACGATAACCGACTTCTCAGGGCTGCGGAGAGCATTGACTCCCGAAGCCACTATCCTGAGGGCATCCACATCGAGACCGCTGTCCGTCTCATCCAGAATGGAAAGCGTCGGATCGAGCATTGCCATCTGGAATATCTCATTGCGCTTCTTTTCGCCTCCCGAGAATCCGACGTTCACTTCCCGCTTGGCAAATTCGGGCTTCATCTGCACAAACGCCATCTTCTCCCTCATAAGCTTGAGGAACTCCCCCGCCTTCATTGGCTCAAGCCCCTTTGCCTGACGGTGCGAGTTGACGGCCGTCTTCATGAAATTGGTGATGGACACGCCAGAAATCTCGACTGGGTACTGAAACGACAGAAAGATTCCTGCCCATGACCGCTCTTCAGGAGACATCTTCAGCAGATCCTGCCCCAGAAAAGTCACCGAGCCGGCGGTGACGGTAAAATTCTCCTTGCCGGCGAGCACGGCCGACAGCGTGCTTTTCCCGGCTCCGTTAGGTCCCATGACAGCGTGCGTCTCACCCCTGCGGATAGTGAGATCCACCCCCTTCAGGATCTCCTTGTCCTCGACCGAGGCCCTGAGTCCCCTTATTTCCAACAATATGTCATTCATCTCTCACAAATTTTTCTTTTCATTCTTGTCCTTCCGCATGAGCCCGGGATTTGTATGACATCCGGCCTTTTCCTGCGTCAGGCCTTTTTCTTATACAGCCTGTACCAGCCCCAGAGAGAAACCACCCCGTTGATCAGATACAGCCCGGAGACGATCGGCATGAACACGTGGCCGACCGAAATGTGCAGCATCATCTGCGTCACGTTGACAAGCAGCCACGCCACCCAGCAGTCCCATTTCTTCAGAGCCGAGAGAAACTGGGCCACGAGAATCAGTACTGTGACACATGCGTCGAGATACGGTATCGGGTCCGACGGGAAAAGCCCGACACACCATCTGTTGCCGAGCTGGCTCAGCAGCCATCCCCATAGCCATGCCATCAGAAACACCGACACCACGGCCGCCCCCCTCTGAGGCCATGTCAGCATGGTCACCTTCAAGGCGGTGTGGTCCCGGGAACTCTCCTCCGACTTCTTCGGATGCGTCCACCGGTAATGCCCGAGGATATTGATTCCGAGCGATACCGGCTGCAGGAGCAGGCTGGCGTACAGATTCTTGTTCCAGAACATCAGGAACAGGAAGAATGTGTACAGATAGCCGACCCAGAAATTGTATTTGCTGTTACGACCCGCGAGAAAGACGCAGGTGAGTCCGAGAACTGAAGTGATCAGATCTATAAGAAGCACCGGTATGTCTCCGCCTATGGTAAACAGCGTATAATTCAAAAAATCCCTCACAATCGATCAAATTTCAAAACCTGACGGCATAGGGCGCGGAAGTCCGGAGCCCTCCTCCCCGTCATAAAACTATCCCACAGATCCCTCCAGCGACACCTGAAGCAGTTTTTGTGCCTCTACGGCGAACTCCATCGGAAGCCTCGAAAGCACCTCCCTCGCATATCCGTTGACGATAAGCCCGACAGCCTCTTCCGGACCTATGCCGCGCTGGTTGCAGTAAAACAGCTGCTCTTCGCTTATCTTGGAGGTCGTCGCCTCGTGCTCAAGCACCGCCGTACTGTTGGCGCTCTCTATCTCCGGGAAAGTGTGAGCCCCGCATCTGTCCCCGATGAGAAGGCTGTCACACTGGGAATAATTGCGTGCGTTGTCCGCGCCCGGAAGTACCTTCACAAGCCCTCGGTAGCTGTTCTGGCTCTGTCCGGCCGAGATTCCCTTGCTTATGATGCGGCTGCGCGTGTTCCTCCCCACATGAATCATCTTGGTGCCCGTGTCGGCCTGCTGGAAATTGTTGGTGACAGCGACCGAATAGAACTCAGAGGAGGAATTGTCACCCTTCAGTATCGTGCTCGGGTATTTCCATGTGATGGCTGAACCCGTCTCGACCTGAGTCCACGACAGACGGCTCCCGCTTCCCTTGCATATTCCTCTTTTGGTGACAAAATTGAATATTCCCCCCTTGCCCTGCGCATCTCCCGGATACCAGTTCTGGACAGTTGAATACTTCACCTCCGCATCCTTCTCCACCACAATCTCGACGACGGCCGCATGGAGCTGGTTCTCATCGCGCATAGGAGCAGTGCAGCCCTCCATGTAGCTGACATACGAGCCTTCGTCGGCCACTATCAGAGTCCTCTCGAACTGACCTGTGCCTTTCGCATTGATTCTGAAATAGCTGGAGAGCTCCATCGGGCACCTCACCCCCTTAGGTATGTAGCAGAACGAACCGTCGCTGAACACGGCGGAATTGAGAGCTGCGTAAAAATTGTCCCCCGCAGGCACGACCGACGCAAGATATTTCCGCACGAGATCCGGATGCTCGCGGACGGCCTCGGAGAAGGAGCAGAAGATAATCCCCTTGTCTGCGAGAGCCTTACGGAAAGTGGTGGTCACTGACACCGAATCAAAGACCGCATCCACCGCCACGCCTGCGAGGGCAGCCCTCTCGTTCAGCGGAATGCCGAGCTTGTCAAAAGTCTTTTCGAGCTCAGGATCTATCTCCTTCGGCCTGTCGCTGTCCCTCTTCGGCGCCGCATAATATATTATGTCCTGAAAATCAATCTCCGGAATGTCGAGGTGCGCCCATGTCGGCATCTTCATCTTAAGCCAGCGTCTGTAGGCGTCGAGCCGGAACTCCAGAAGCCACTCAGGCTCCTGCTTCTTCGATGATATGAGCCTGATGATGTCTTCGTTGAGCCCTTTCGGAATGAACTCCTGCTCGACATCGGTGACAAACCCGTGCTCATATTCCTGCCCTGTGATCTCCTGCAATATGTCTTTTTCCGTCTTTTCGTCCATAGTCATATCTTATCGGAACTTGCAAAGATAACAAATTTTGACAATTGTGACGGATGAACAGCCCACAGTCTGAAAACGGTTTCCCTCAGGCTCATGCATACGATATGACCGGCCTCATGCCCTGAAGCCGGTCACTTTCATTTTTGTCCCGAGCCCGTCCGCCTTTGCGGCAAGCATCTGGCAGCCGCCGGGATGATTCCGTCAGTGAATCCAGACGGTGAGACCTGCCATGACGATGGACACCATGCTCATGAGCTTGATGAGGATATTCAGGGACGGTCCGGAAGTGTCCTTGAACGGATCGCCGACGGTGTCGCCAACGACGGTCGCCTTATGGCACTCGGAATTCTTGCCTCCGAGGCTGCCTTCCTCCACATATTTCTTGGCATTGTCCCATGCGCCGCCGGAATTGGCCATGAAGACCGCGAGGACGAAGCCCGATCCGAGACCGCCGATGAGAAGGCCCATGACTCCGGCCACTCCGAGAACAAGCCCCACCACGACAGGGACGATGATCGCGAGCACGGACGGAAGAAGCATCTCGTGCTGAGCTCCCTTAGTGGAGATTTCCACGCATCTCGCATAGTCAGGCACCGCCTCCCTGGTCAGGATGCCCTTTATCTCACGGAACTGCCTGCGCACCTCCTCGACCATCTTCTGTGCGGCGCGTCCGACGGCATTCATCGTGAGTCCGCAGAACAGGAAGGACATCATCGCTCCGATGAACACTCCCACGAGAACGGCAGGATTCATGAGGTCCACATTATAATATGCCATCAGATCAGGAATAGTGGCATTTGCAGCATCGATAAGCGTGCCGGTCGCCCCTACAATCTTGTCTCCCGCATTGCTGAGAGCAATCTTGATCTCCTCCATGTAGGAAGCGAGGAGGGCGAGAGCCGTCAGCGCTGCAGAGCCTATCGCAAAGCCCTTTCCCGTGGCAGCGGTGGTGTTGCCGAGAGCGTCGAGGATGTCCGTGCGGCGGCGTACCTCAGGATCAAGACCGCTCATCTGCGCGTTTCCTCCGGCGTTGTCGGCTATAGGGCCATAAGCGTCGGTCGCGAGGGTGATTCCGAGGGTGGAGAGCATTCCGACGGCGGCTATGCCTATGCCATAGAGACCGAGGCTGAGATTCTCAGCCGTAAGCATGTTGGCCATGTCGAAATTGATGGCGCAGAGATACGACAGCAGGATGGCCACCGCGACAGTTATGACGGGAATGGCAGTAGATATCATTCCGAGTCCCATTCCTGAGATGATGACCGTCGCAGGCCCCGTCTTGGCACTTTCGGCCAGTTTCTGCGTAGGCCTATAGGAATGCGAGGTGTAATATTCCGTGGACTGGCCGATGATGACCCCGGCAAGAAGACCGACAATGACCGAGAAAGAGATTCCGAGCCAGTTGTCGAGCTTCAGCAGCCAGAGCACTCCGAAAGTGGCCACGGCAATCAGCACGGCGCTGAGGTTTGTTCCGAAGCCCAGCGACTTGAGCAGCTGGCTCATGCCTGCCCCCTCCTTCGTGCGGATCGTATAGATGCCCACGAGAGAGAGGAACACGCCGACGGCGGCGATTATCATAGGGGCGAAGACGGCCCTCAGCTGCATGTCCTCCCCAAATCCGTAGAATGCGGAAGCTCCCAGTGCGGCCGTCGCGAGGATCGAGCCACAGTAGGACTCATAGAGATCGGCGCCCATTCCGGCGACGTCACCCACATTGTCGCCCACATTGTCTGCCACCGTGGCCGGATTTCGGGGATCGTCCTCCGGGATTCCTGCCTCGACCTTGCCCACGAGATCAGCGCCCACGTCCGCGGCTTTCGTATAGATTCCGCCTCCGACTCTGGCGAAGAGAGCCTGCGTGGAGGCCCCCATTCCGAACGTCAGCATGGTGGTGGTGATGACGACGAGCTTCTGAGGCCCGGCGGCATCAATGAAGCGGTCCAATATCAGATACCAGAGCGAGATGTCGAGCAGGCCCAGACCGACCACGGTGAGCCCCATCACAGCGCCTGAACGGAACGCGAGCTTGAGCCCGGAATTGAGGGAACGCATCGCAGCGTTCGCAGTCCTCGCGGACGCATAGGTGGCAGTCTTCATGCCGATGAATCCGGCCAGACCGGAAAAGAAGCCTCCCGTCAGGAAAGCGAACGGCACCCACGGGTTCTGCACACCGAATCCGTAGGCAAGCACGGCAAAAAACAGTGCGAGCACGACAAAAACTATCGTGACTACTTTGTACTGCTGCTTGAGATAGGCCATTGCCCCTTTACGCACATAAAGCGCGATCTCCTTCATGGTGGCGGTGCCTTCACTCTCTTTCATCATCTGGCGGAAGAACAGCCAGGCGAAGCCCAGAGCCGCCACTGCGGCGACAGGAACAAGATAAAACAGATTGACCATACGATTTTAACTGGTTACGTTTTGTGTCATGGGTTATGGTCCGCCGTATGAAGGCGGATTTCATTTCCGGTAAATTTAGCACATTTGCGCAAAGGGAGAAAATTTTTCAGATTAAAATCATAGGGCATCCTAACGGATTGATATTATTTCTATCTTTGTATGATCGATTTAGAAGAAGAAGACGAAAACACATAACAGCATATCATGAAACACTTTTCTCTACCAAAGGACGGCGGACTGATTGAATCCGGCCTGCCAAAGGACATTCTCCACAGCTATGAGAAAATACCGGCCGAGATCTTCAGTACGCCGGAAGACGCGAGCGCGGACCTCGCTGACCTGATAACGGCTGAAATCAACAGCCGCAAAGGCGGGACATTCAGACTCGGACTGAGCACGGGGGCGACGCCGGTGACCCTCTACAGAGAACTTGTCAAAAGGTACAACGCCGGAAAAGTGTCATTCTCCGACGTGGAGATATTCAGCATCGACGAGTACTATCCGACAGGGTCGGGAGAGAGACAGAGCCGCAATTTCAGACTCCACGAAGAATTCCTTGACCTTGTGGACGCAAGGAAAGAAAATGTGCACATTCCTGACGGGAAAGTCGGAAAGGACAACATAACCGAATACTGCGCCGACTACGACCGCACCATATCAGGCCTCGACCTCCTCGTGGTGGGCATCGGAGAAGAAGGCCAGATCGGCTTCAACGAGTCCGGATCGTCAGCCAAGAGCCGCACACGGACGGTGCTCCTCTCCTACAAGTCGAGGAAGGCACAGTCGAGAAACTTCAACGGCAACATAGCCGACACGCCGAAGACGGCCATCACGATAGGCTTAGCCACGATAATGAGCGCCAAGAGAATCATCATCATGGCATGGGGAGAAGACAAGGCCCGCGCCGTGAAGGACGTGGCGGAAGGCCCGATGACTGCCTCCTGTCCGGCCTCATACCTCCAGAGGCATGAGAACATCTGCATATATGTGGACGACAACGCCTCCAGCATGCTGACGAGGGTAGTCGCGCCATGGCTCGTGGGACCTTGCGACTGGACTCCTAAATTCATAAGGAAAGCCGTGGTATGGCTCTGCGAGACTGTGGGCAAGCCAATACTCAAGCTCACGCATCAGGACTATATCCAGAATTCGCTCGGAGAGCTTCTCGAGACAAAGGGAGCATACGACAAGATAAACATCGATGTGTTCAACGACCTCCAGCACACCATCAGCGGCTGGCCTGGAGGAAAGCCGAACGCCGACGATTCCACAAGGCCGGTGTCCTCGACTCCGTTCCCGAAGCGTGTCGTGATCTTCTCGCCGCATCCTGACGATGACGTGATCTCGATGGGAGGCACTTTCATCCGCCTCGTGGAGCAGGGTCACGACGTGCATGTCGCATACGAGACCTCAGGAAATGTGGCAGTGCATGACGACGTGGTGCTTCAGCACATGGACACCGCTCATGAACTCGGCTTCGCCGACAAATTCGATGAGGTGAAGGCACTCGTGGCTTCCAAGAAGCCGGGCGAGCCGGAACCTCGACCTCTCCTCGACATCAAGGCGGCAATCCGCAGAGCCGAAGCCAGAGGCGCCGTAAGATCGTTCGGACTCAACGAGAACACCAACGCCCACTTCCTCAACCTGCCGTTCTATGAGACCGGCGGCATCAAGAAAGGAGAAAGGACCCAGAAGGACATCGACATCATCATCAGACTGCTCAACGAGGTGAAGCCTCACCAGATCTACCTCGCCGGAGACCTCGCAGACCCGCACGGCACGCACAGAGTATGTACCGAAGCCGTCCTCGAGGCTCTCGACCAGCTCAAGGAAACGGCTGAATGGCTCAAGGAGTGCCATGTTTGGCTCTATAGAGGCGCATGGATGGAATGGGAGCTCGGAAAGGTGGACATGGCAGTGCCGCTCAGCCCGGACGAGGTCATCAAGAAGCGCCACGCCATCTACAGGCACGTGTCACAGAAGGACATCGTTCCGTTCCCGGGAGACGACTCCCGCGAGTTCTGGCAGAGGGCCGAAGACCGCACCCAGAACACGGCAAGGCTGTACAACGACCTCGGAATGGCTGAATATCAGGCCATTGAGGTATTCGTAAAACTCTTCTGAACAATAAAGTAAACATAAATAGCAGAAAACATGAGACTCATCATCGAAAGTGACAGCAGCAGGGGCTCGGTCTGGGCCGCAAGATACATTGCCTCACGAATCAGGGAAAAGGCGGCGATGACGGACAAGCCGTTCGTTCTCGGCCTCCCTACGGGCTCCACGCCTATTGAGACATACAAGGAGCTCATACGCATGAACAGGGCCGGAGAAATATCGTTCAAGAACGTCATCACCTTCAACATGGACGAGTATGTCGGCCTTCCGGAGTCACACCCGGAGAGCTACCACTCTTTCATGGCCAAGAACTTCTTTGACCATGTGGACGTGCCGAAGGAGAACATCAACATCCTCAACGGCAACGCCCCAGACCTCGCGGCTGAATGCGCTTCCTACGAAGCGAGAATCGAGGCGGCAGGAGGCATCGACCTCTTCATGGGCGGCGTAGGCGAAGACGGCCATCTCGCATTCAACGAGCCGTTCTCATCGCTGGTGTCCAGAACCCGCGTCAAGACCCTCACCTACGACACGAGGGTGGTCAACTCCAGATTCTTCGACAACGACATCGATAAGGTGCCTACCCTCGCCCTCACCGTCGGCGTAGGCACGGTGCTCTCCGCCAAAGAGGTACTGGTGCTCGCCTTCGGTCACAAGAAGGCCCGCGCCCTGCAGCAGGCCGTGGAGGGAGCCTACTCCCAGTCATGCACCCTCTCTGCCCTTCAGGCGCACCGGCACGGCATCATCGTCTGCGACGAGCTTGCCGCCGGCGAACTCAAGGTGAACACCTACAGATACTTCAAGGACATCGAGAAGGACAACCTCTGATCCTTCCATCCGCTATCATAACAAGAAGGCCGGGCTCATAGCGGAGTCCGGCCTTTTTGGCATTCATACACTCAGAGCGAACGGCATATCTCTTCAAGAATCTTCCCGTAGCTCTCTCCTGAAAAGACGCTGTAGAGATTATCATCACAGAGAGATGTCTCCGGCCACGATGTCGAGATATCAAGCCATGGATACACGGCAGGCGCATAGAGAACCAGGCGTTTAGTATCCTTCTCCATTCTCCCCCATAGACGGGTAAGGCCTCTCATGTCGGAAGGTATGCCCTCAGGATAATATATGGTGTGAGTCGCCGGATCTTCCAGAGGGAAGGCAGGAGCGTCAGTATACATAATGATTATGTGCCTATGCCTATACACTGACTCTCTCCAGTCAGTCTGCATGGCCAGAGCCAAAGCCTGTAGCCCGTTTTCCGGGTCATCTCCGCCTCCTCCGCACTCAATTCCGTCGATGAATGCCTTGTATTCCTCGGACTGCTCCGGAAGGACAAACATCGGAGACTGTGATATGCCGCATTCACGAAGATCGCCGAACACGACAACCTTCACCCGAGTACTTACTATATTTCTCCGTTTCTGCAAACAATACTTTTTCAGGTCATCGCCAAAATTTAGGGCGTTAGACTTGACCATCTGCAGAAATTCGACCATGCTACCGGTGTTGTCTATGCACATGACGATGTCCACTTCACAGTCGACATTCTCGAGTTCCATAAGGATATGCCGGGTAAAATGGAAATTGCGCTCAACGGAATTGACCTCGTCCGCAGTCACATACACCTTGCTACGCGCATGGAAAATGTAAGACCATACGCTGCAGCGGAGATTCTCGAATACCACTCTTCCGTCGGCGTCCGTCAGCCCACTGAACGAATAAGGAGTTGACACAAAGAACTTCGCACTGTCTAGGAGAAAATGTGCAGTGTAATCCATCGTCACCTCTACACCCTGGACCGGAGCCTTTGTCTTCTCATCTATGCATGTCACGGTGAGATCGTGTTCACACTTTATCAGAAGGAGGAAAGGCAGAAGGAGCAGAAGAAGCCACCACAGCCATCTGCACTTCTTACGGTCGGTAAGTCTTATGAGATAATGGTCCTGATCCGACTGATACCGGAACTTGCATCCGCTTATGTCATGGCCAGGCTTGCGGACTGTGACCCGGACTTTCTTTCCGTCAGTGAAAAATTCGCGAGGGACGCTTATCTGCCCGCTGGAGTCTGTCGTCGCAGTGAAGACCTTTCCGTCACGCCCCTTAAGAGTCATCTCCGCCCCGATGAAGGCATCGTCATTCTTATCACGCAATTCGACGGTGACAAACTGAGGTGTCGGATCGGGTTCAGGCTCAGAAATCGGCTCCGGTTCGGGCGTTGGCTCCGGTTCGGGTTCGGGTTCAGGTACTGGAGCCGGCTCCGGCTGCGGTTCAGGCTCTGGTTCCGGAGCAGGTTCGGGGACAGGCTCTGGGACAGGAGTGGGAACAGGTTCCGGTTCTGGCGCAGTTTCGGCAAACGTAAGTCCGAATACATAATCGGATTTACCATCCTGAACATTAAGGGTGAATTCCTCGTCATTCAATCTGTTCACAAGCCGAAGAGAAGTCCCTGACCTCAACTTGCCCAAGACAAAGTAACCGTCGCTGCCTGTCGACACTTCATTTACCGTGTTGCGTATTATGGCGAACGGACAATTCGGCTGCAGTTCCCCGTCTTTTGTGAAGCCAATGCGAACAAGCACTTCAGGAGAAGGCGCCGGTGCAGGCGACACAACCTTAGGCTTGAGATAATTCCTGAAACCCCATCCTGTGAGGAGAATCTCCGTCCTGCCGTTGTTTGCCCTATAGAATACATAGCTGTCGTTCGGAACGGAAATGATCTTCTCGACAAGAGCAGCATACTGAGATTTAGACGAAGAGAATGTGGCGGACACATGCTCCCGAATCCGCTGCGACAGGTCGGACAAGGCCTGCCTCGCCATAGCCTCTTCGACAGACGAAGCGGCAGTCAGCGGCTTCCAGTCGGCGTCAGATGCCTCCCAGCCATATCCGCTATGAGTCACCACATTAGTGGCAAAACTGGAACTCAGATGCCCCAGCAGCTGCTCAAGCCTGCTGTTAGCCTCACTTTCCACATTCCACGGGAGTGTCCAGTGCACCTCCTTTTTTGACGCAGTCTTCAGAATAGGCATGGCTTCAAGTCAAAACGATTATAACATAAATCACCACCTGCAGCAGCAGGAACAAAGGAACACATATATAAAACTTGGGATGGCGGGTCTTGTGCCTGAAAAACAGCATGGAGCACAATGCCCCAAATGCTCCTCCCGCCGCTGAAAGCAGCAGAAGAGCAAGCTCAGGAATCCGTCTCCTGCCATATATGGCGAGATGCTTGTCCCAAGCATAAAATGCGAATGCAAGAATATTCATCACATAGAATACCGCAGGCATAAAAGATGCGTCACTCATTTCCCGATCAGCTTTTCAATATCAGTTCAACAATATTTCGGCAACAGTTTCCGCCGCAACGACGAACCACGGCATCAGGTACAGAAGGAGTGCCGCAGCCAGAACCAGCAGAAGAATCTCCAGAAAACGCCGCCAACTGCTCTTCTCCTTTCTCCCTACAATATGATAAATCAGCTCATCCTCCTCAAAACGGAAAGGTACGCTCACATCGACAGAGTCCTCTGTCTCAAACTCTGCCGTCATGTCAACTCCGGTCTCGAAGACTTCACGGCCGACGATAAAACACCCTTTGTCATCCGTTCTGTACGGAATCCGCATGTCGCCTTGGCACATAAACACCTGTCTGTTCCTCAACGGCTCGCCGGAGAAATCATACACATACACCTTGAAATCCTCCGGCCTTGGGTCGGAATCCGGTTCCGGCTGCGGCTGCGGAGAGAATGTCTCGAAAAGGAAATAGTTTCCTCCGTCCGAAATGACCTGCACACGATATATGCCCTCTGCTGAGGCCGACACTTCCTGCCCCGGGGAGTAGACACAGCCTCTCGACACATAGCCATATTCGTCGGTAAACAGCCGGGACATGTTCCCCCGATAGGTCAGATCTACAGGTATGCCTGCAACAGGAATCCCGTCCCGAACGACGCAGGCCTTCACCTGCACTATCAGCTCTGGTGCCGGGTCCGGGCCTGGCGCGGGATGAGGCTCCGGAGCAGGATGCGGGGTGTCCTGAATGCCCTGAGCCGTCTCCTCAACAGACTGCTCAGAGATGTCTCCTCCGTTATCCGGCTTCTCCTCCACCGGCTTCTCTTCCGTCACGTCAAACACATGATCATTAGTCCCGTCCGCCACAATGAGGTCAAACTGCAGCCCCGTCTCACAGTCCGTAATCTCTATCTTCATCCCTGGCGTCTGCGGAGCAGGAAACACATAATACCCGTCCTCTCCTGTGGATGCGGAGCCCGGCTTAGCCTGATACGGGAAACGGAATAGAAACTCTCTGCCGGGAATTCTATTCCCATTGGACATGAAAGAAAGTCTTACCATAGGCTTTTCTGAGCCTTTTGTCACTTTTGTCCTATGTCCGGCCGAAGATGTCCGCGCAAAACTGCTGCATCCCCATCCCGTGACCATGACCCGAATCGAACCGTCAGGCAGGCGTCGGAAAAACAAATAGTTCTCCCGAGGCGACGGCAGCTCAAGTATCGTATCTGCGAGTTTCGGATCATTGACCTTTGCCCTTACGGCCGCTCCGATGGCTGAGAACGCTCCGTCTACTGCAGCCTTTTCGGCTTCCGTCACCTCCGACATAGCCAGCCAGCCATCGCCCGGAAATTCCCAGACGAAATACTGTCCGCCGCTCATCGGAGCGAAACTATCCGCCAGCTCCGGACCCAACAGCTTACGCAGCATTCCGTTGGCCTGCTCCCCCGCATTAATTCGCGGAGACATGAGCCAGGTCACCTCATTGGCATATACCTTCTTCTTCATCGTCGTGCATCTTAAAGCATTCTGGACTGCTCAAGCATTTGTTCCACCACAGTTTCAATCTCGTCCCGTCTCTCTTTTGTCCCGGACTTAAGCAGGCTTTCCGGAGCCATCAGCCCCATATAGTTCTCATAGATTTCCTTCATATATGGTATCCTGTTGAAGCGATTGGTCATCACATCGTCATCAATGTATTCAGATGCAGTCCTTTTAACTTGTTCTGCCGCATTTTTCGCCGCAGCAGATTTTTCATCAGCGGACCTGCCCTTATCTATAATTGTCTTCAACGCAAGGTCTACCAGATAGTTGCTCTTAACAGCCTCAAGAAACTCCGAAAAGATCTCCACAGACCTCTTATATCTCGAGAGAGAGATGTCAAGCTCGTCAAATTCTCTGAACTGTGCCTCCGGCATCACTTCCTTAAGCTGCATAAGCTCATCTCTCGTCACATACAAAGCTGCAGCGTCAAGGGGGCTACGAAGAAGACTGTCCGCACGGTCATACAGGCGCTTGTAGACCATCACCGAATCTATATCCCTGATGAAAGCGGCCACTTGTCCGCCCTCTTCATTTGCAAATGGCGACAGTCCGTTCCTAAGAGAATCAAGCCCTGTCCGTGTCATCTGAGAATAAGGCCATGAGAGACAATCTCTCCGGGACATGAGAGTATTTTTTGTATACTCCCGGACAAAAGGCCTGAATCCGGCAAGATACTCCTCATGCTCAATCGAATCCCGCTGAAGACGGGCTATCGTCTTTCCTGCGAGGCGCAACTCCATCTCAAGGCTGTCGTTGGCAGCCATCTCAGCATTCAAGGCCGAAGCCAACGAATCTTTCTGCTGCAATTTGCTGACCCTCTTCTCCAAATCTGCAATTGTCCGCCGATACGCATCTATCTCCTTCTGCATATCTTCTCGCTGATAAACCATGTTATACAGCGCATTCCTGTCCTCTTCAGACATGTTCTGAATGACTTGCACTCCATCTTTAGTAAATAAGGAACGAAGCAAAGTTTCCCCAAATTCCTGAGCATTCGCAAACACTCCGAGCAAGCACACAAACAGAAAAGTCAATGTAAAATGTCTCATATACTTACATCTTCTAAATATTAATGACAAGACGGCAGAATCCCAGAGCCTTCTCCGCATCCTTCAAAGTCTGTCTGTAATTGGTCAGTGCTCCGCTGAATTCATCTGCAAAAGAACTGAGTGCGTCGTTTTCAGCCCCGTCTGCATTGAATTTGATCAGGACATTGTAGAAGTCCTGAAATGCAGATTCTCCTTTTGTCAATGTCTCCTTCGCATCCTTAAGTATCTGTTCATATTTCGGCTTCGCATCAAAAGGGATCTCTGTGAGACTCTTCATGTCCGACAACCTTCTGGAGACCATCGGGACATCAATCTTATATGCAGAGATTATCTCAGAGGCAAGGCTCTCTCTAAACTTTGCCTCAGCCGCGTCCAATTTCCCTTCAAGTGCATCAAGCCCATTCGAGATGAACGATATGTTCATTATATAGCCGTATGACGGGTCGTCTTTTATTGCGTCACGACGTTTTATTTCTCCCTCCTTGTAGGAATCGAAATCATACCAGCTTCCTTTACGCCTGCTGAACTCAGGTGAATGAGCGAAGTCCTCAGCCGAGGCTACAGCCAGAGAATACGCACGTGAATACAGAGAATATATGTTGTTCATCGCATTCACCTTTTCATCCCCTCTCTGCTCCGGAGCAGCCTCAACGAATATAGAGAGATCCCTGTGCAGGGCATCCGCCTGCGCTTTGGAGCAAGTTTCCATATTGAAAGTCTTGACAGTCTTTTCATGCAGACAGTCCAATGCTCTGTTATGAAATTTGGTCACCAGAGTCGCATAGCCGTCACGCAGATCCCTTTTTCTTATATTGAGCCAGTCTGTCATTTCATCAAAATTCTCTATAGACCAGTCATCTGCAGACCGCCACTCTTTATCAATTTTGGTATTCGCCTTCTCGTAATCATCGGCCGACTTTCCTCTTGGCGTCTTGTCGGCCCCGCCGCCTCCGCCAAGCAGCACGGCACAGACAATGACAACCAGCACCCCTATGAATATCGCGATCAATTTGAGCGTTTTCATAATGATTTTCACTATTCAGTTTTTCTGTTTCTCATTTTTCCGGCTGCTGAGTATTACGATCTTTTAATAGAGACTCCAAATCATTAAAATCATCGTAGTCCGCACGGTTATCAATATATTTGATTAAACCATCCTCAGAACCATAACGCATAACGCCATTACTTTCCATACTGTCGAGAGCATATAATAATGATTTATCTCTATAATCACCATAATATATCCCCAGAACCAAGTTTCTGTGATATTCATTAAGCAGCTTCATATTCTCATTATCGACATCAAGCTTCTTTATATCATCTGCGTTTCCATTCTGAAGAATATAAACAACATCGTGATACGCTTTTATTTTATCCACTGCTTGTCGATAAGTCTCGTCAACTTGTGATTTCAGTTCGTTATCCAACTCAGAGTAAGTTTTATATAGTGTATTAACTGTTTCAAAAGTCAACTTCTCTTTCTTCAGATCACTTAATGCGTTATTGAAAGTTCGTTTTTGCTTATCTGTCAGCGTCTTTACTGTAACAGCAGGAACAGTTGACTCTTGTATTTTCGGTTCTTCTACAGACATAGCCTTCCCTTGCGGTTCGTCCGTATAATTCTGAATTACAGATTCATACTGATCCTTCAGCTTCCCTTTCTCTTTCCACTGCAAGAACGCAAATACACCCGTTGCAAGTAACAAAATAAGAAGAATCGGAGCTGACCAGAAGATAATCTTGTCCCCCTCAGATCTCTTGTCAGCTACATATTTTGCTTTAGAAACATTGAATTTGACAGACTGATTGATAAAGTCCTTAGCTTTGTATGTTTTTTCCCATTTTTCTGATCCATAAGAAACAGAAATTGTTATTTCTTCGTCCGAACCGACGAAATCTGGCAGAAGGGATAAAACGACAATGCGGTTGTTCTCCTGCAGGTTGTTGACAGTCTTGCTTACTGACTGATTTCCACATCTTGCAGTCACAACAACAATGTCTCCCTTGCAGAACTTTTTTCCTTCTATTTTCAGCAGAAGGTCTGTCCTGATTTTACCATTGGCTTGCGGTTCAGAAACAGAAGATATAGACTGCCCAGAATTACCCGTCTTATACTTCAAAGACACACGGAAGGAACCATCCGACAAGGATGGATTACCATTTATATCATAGATGTCATGCTCACATTTTGCCTGAATACGCTCTGTCGACTCAATCTGCATTCCCGTCAGAGTAAATTGGCCGTCCTTAATAGCAATGGGTTGATCATCCAGCGTAAGTCTGATACTGTTCCGAAGATCAGCAGGACTATCCGGAGTCTGCAGATCGATTGCGAAAGTCTTAGTTTTTGGCTTATCTTTGAGCGTACAGACGATCTTCTCGCCAAAAGGCTCATAAGCTGCACCATCTATTTTAATACCGTCTTCGCTCTGAGACAAAACATTATTAACCGTAAACGACACCGCCCCCCGCTCGTAACATCTTTCATTACGATTTGAAGTCACGATGATTTTCCTGTCAAAATCCGGTTCTTTAACAACTACCTCATGGCTTCCGGCGGTACCTGGAAGGTAATTCGGCTTAGTATTCTCATCATAATAATATGCGATGATTCCGTAGCTATCGTCAGCAGGAACAAGAGTTACCTGTCTCACCGGCAGATTAATTCTATTCCCGGGGAAATCACTGTCGAGTTTCGGCGCCACTATCACTTCCGAATATCTGAAAAAATGCCTGTTGATATAATAATCCACATTTCCGAACAGGGCTCTGATGCGTTCTTCACTGAGTTCAATGCCGGCAGACGAACTTCCTGTCATCGGGGTATAGACAGAGCGGCTTTCCTTGACCGGATAATCCTCAAGTACATCATCAAAATAAGACTGAGGCAACGGATTCATAGCCCCTTTGAAGGAAAACATTACTTGGCCATCAACACCTTTGCTCTCGGACATATAATCCTGCTTCAATTTGTCAAATACGCCCATGAACAAGTCATATACGCTTTTCCCTCCTGACAAAGTGTAACCTTTATTTATGCTGACCCCTATGTTCAGTACTCCATTAAAACCATCCATTGTCCGGATGTTGGCAGAGTTGCAGTACATCATGAACAGAGTATACTGATCCGCACGACGGAAAGAAAATGAAAATATGTTGTCTGAGATGCCCGCAGGGACTTCATACTCCATTTTAAAAGGGAGATTGCCTTCTGTCATTATAGAAGCCCCGTTTCCAAGTCTATAAGGATTGGCAAATACACCTATTCTTATTATGCGATCCATATCATTCCTACTTTAAATGACTTTTACTCAACCTGCCATAAATTTCTTGAGTTTATCCCAGAAATTCTCGTCTTTAACAGGTTTCACATTACCTTTCATGACCTCGAGAAGACTTAGCGAATCAGCGTCATCATATTTAACTATATTTCCGACATAGAATTTGCCGAGGCTGAACGGAAAGACATACGGCATTTCATTCGTTGCCCGGTTGATACCGAATCTCTTGCATACCAACTTTAAAGTATCAATTGAAGTGGCATATCTATTTTTCAGAAGGGTCTGGGCTTTTTCTGTCCTCAAGGAATAGTCTTCGCCCAAAGTGTCAGCCTTTGTCACAATGAAATGAATGGCATCCACTTTCCTCATTATGTCAGCATTTTCTGACTGATTGAAAAGATCCACCATTCTCTTCAATGTGTTCTTTTGATTGACAACCACGGCTTTCGTTGTATAATAGACACTTCCGTCCGCAGCAATCTGCTCCTCCTGTCGATTGAATTTCACAATATCTGTGGTAGGATCCACAACGATGAAGAATATCTTTCTGTTGTCATTGCTCAGCAAATCCGCCGCACCGGTTCCCATATCCTCAAAACAGACCTCGCCATCAGGATTATTGGCAATCTTATCCGCAAACTCCTCTCCGGCCATCTCAACAAGATCAAACAGATGAGATTTATCCCCGGTTCTGAGGCTGGACTTAATAGTAGTAAGATAGTCTGTATAAGTAATTTCAGGTGGGCATCCACAATCCATCCATTGCACAACAGCATCGGCATAAGGACCTCCTGCCACCACCGAATCATAATTCAATATACCTGACTTGAGTAATCCGGCGAGGACACACGACTTGCCTGTTCCCGGAACTCCAAACATAAAAACATCAGTATGATTCGGATAGCTCTCTATTTTACATTTAGACTTTACATTATTAAACTTAGGAAGCGTCCCCATAATTTCATTCAGATTCCTGATGATATCAAGCGACTCTTCCGTACACACTTCATTATATATAAGGTCCTGCTCTGTAAATATTCCCCGCTTTAAAAGCATAAGCAGTTCATCACGCATTTCTGGTTTATTATACGCCTTTTTCAGCTCCTCCATCTTGGCGTTCTTCAGCTCCATAAGACGGGAAAAAGCGTCGTTTTTGAACGGCGACTCGGGATAGTCACGGCAATAATCCGACACTGCATATATGTCTCCCATCCTGACCTGATTCCAAAGAATGGCAGCATCCAGAATCTTATCTGCCTCTGCGACATGTCGCCCGGCGGGAAATGCTCCCTTGTACTGCTGTATAGCGGCAATCAGAGCCTCTAACGGTCTTGATGTCTTCTGCAGGCCGAATACTTCGTCATCTATCTCATCCTTATGCCCAGTCTCAGGGTATTTCCGATAGAAATCGAGGAGAGACTTGACGCTGAAATGATCTACTTCATCCCAATCCTTCGCCTCTATCTGCCCGAACATTATGGCGATGTCATTACGGGTATTCGCCAGCATATCCTTAGCCTCCTGCAGATGATTGCCCATCGGCGGCCTCACCGACCAGCGGGAGATGTATGCCTCCAGCTTCGTCCGCAGAAGCTGCATGGACGACAGCGTAGTTGCAGGCAGATTTGCAGGCAGATGACTCTGAATGTCGGTCCACTCCGCCTGTTCTTCCGGATTTGGCATCGGCGTCGGGTTTGCAAAATAATCCTCAATCTGCTGCTTGCGCGTCCCCGTTGCGCCGGGAAAATCACCAGCGTTCAGTTCCCGTCCTTCGTATGTCCAGGTGAGGAAGCCTTTGAACGTGTCCCAGGGCAAGGAATTAACCCTGGTTCTGAGCTGCTCATATTGCTGTTTCGTCAATTCACTCATTACTGCGATATGTTTTAAATTGTTACGCCGAGATGCGCTAAAGTGCTGCTCCGTGCTCGTAGTTGGCCTCGGATTCCAGACTTCCCTTCTTCGATCTGTAGGCGAATATATAGTTGAAAAGTATCAGGATATAGACAAGAACAATGACGGCAAAGCCACCCAAAGAGAAGCCCCCATTGGTCAGCTCATCCGGGAAGGTCAGCTTCAAATTATACGTTTCAGCATCGAAGCCTGCCACCCGATACACCTTGCGCCCGTAATCAGTCGTCACAGCCTCAATGCGACATAAGGCCGAATTACGCGAAATAGAATTTAATATCCCACAAATGGATTCATCTGTATCTATAGACTCCTCTGTTCCCGCCAGACGAATCATCTTCTCCGCGATATCCGGTATCACAAAGATCTTCCATCCGTTGACTTCAGAGCGCATCTCCGAAATTTCTTCCAGCCAGATGCTTCGGTACATATCGTCATTATATTTTATAGAGTCGATGCTTTCCTTCTGATACTCTATCCAGGTTGTAAAAGACCCGGACATGCCCTTGGCTGTATCTATCAGCTTCCCCACTTGTTCATCATAGCCCCCGTCTTCCAGTGCATTCTGCATACCGGTAAACATGATGTTGAGTTTCTCCGTCTGCCTATTGACGAAGCGGCCGATCTCTCGCTCCATTGCAGTAAGATCATTTTTGGCTGCATCCTGAAGTTCCTCCGCCCTCTGGTTCACTACGAAAAATGGCATCATCCACGAGCCGCCCCAGACTGCCGTTCCGAGAAAAGCGAGCCCGGAGACGATCTCCACGATCATCCATCCTCTGAAATTGTTTTCTACGCCTTTGGCATGGGTCATCATCCAGAGAAAGAACGCCGCCACAGCAGTCGGACAGAGGGCGAGGAGGATGGTAATCCCCACATTCTGATCCGGCCACTTGAACGAACACCCCAAATAGGACAGAAAAGCCAGAGCGGCGAGTCCCACTACGGAAATAATGTTCGCGATTGAAATTTTTTCTGACTTGCTTTTATTCATGGTCTCTTATGTTTATTTCAGGATCATCACTTATCTTCTTGATATAGTATTCATCTTCCAGCATACCTTTCGACCCTGGATCCCATTGCCGGCATATCAAAAGACCCTCATCATCCGCCCTAAAGCAGTAATTCTTAGATGAATAGCACACAAAAGAATTTTCAGGGCTCACCGCTTCATCGCGATGCATCAGAATCCTGTTCTCTTCCCATCTGATGGAGAGCGGAGCGCTGTATACATAACCGGTAGTGTTGGCTTCATACAGTCTTACCACGCCCTCAGTCGGACTGCTGAACTGGAAGTACACTTTGACTGCGTTATGCACGGTATCCCTTCCCTGTATTCTGGACATCATATCAGTAGCCTGCCATGTGCCGATGAGGCTGTCTCTATTCTTCTTCACATCGTCGAATTCGGAAAACTGCCCTTTCACATAGAGCAGGGCATCTCGTATCTGAAGCAGAGGACCTATCTCCGGGGATTTCTCCAGCGGCTTGCCCGTCTTCTGAAGAATCTCTATTATCTGGGCATTCGTCAGAGAAGGATCGATGCTCTTCATAAGGCCGATGGCACCGGCCACTACCGGAGCGGCATAGCTGGTACCGCCACCTACACCCCCGAAGCTATTGAACGGAGAAGCAGTCAGCATCTCCGTACCCGGAGCAGACACCGTCGACTCGTATATGCCGAGTGCCGGAATATTGCCGAAATTGCTGAACGAAGCCTTCTGAAGCCTTCTGTCCACAGCGGCGACACGGACAGTGTTCCGGCCTCGCTTGCTATAGTCCTGATTTGCGTAGACATCCGAATTTCCTGCTGCCCACACGATTGTAACATTGCGCTCATCCGCAAGATCAAACGCATACTGCCATACATCTTCCTCCGGCACACCATACATCTCTGCCCTACGGACCTGCTCCCTGATCGGGACAAATCTCGCCATTTCCGGGAATGTCTGTCCGATGGAGATGTTCACCACATCCGCGCCCTGATAGATCGCATACAGCAATCCCTCCAGCATTTTCATGGATGTGAATTGATGTCCGAGACTTATCGGCATGATCCGGCATTCCGGAGCTATGCCGCAGAGTCCGACTCCATTGTCAGCAGTGCCTGCGGCAAAGGTTGCGACGGCCGTCCCGTGATAGAAAGTTCCGTCATCATCAGGACAGTCCCGGGTCGGACGCACATCGGACGACCGGAAGCGGACACTATACGGCTTCACCACTCTGGAACTCTCAAGTTCAGAATGGGTCATATCGAAATAGCTGTCGACGATGGCAATTGTCACATCTTCAGACCCGCGCGTGATTTCCCATGCGTCGTAGGCCTGGATAGGGGCGAAATACCATGCAAGGTCATCATCGCTGAATCCCACATCGGACGGACGCCCGGCATCAGCACCTTCAAACATGGTCTCATCGAACACCTTGAACGAGATGTCCGGTATCTTGCCCGGCAGATCCCGCTTTACTGCCGGCCGCTGTGCCGGAGGCACCTCAAGCTGGATAAGCTTAGTCAGTGTGTTGTAGTAGACTATCTTGTAGGCATCATCCGGATAAGCTTTCTTGAAGCCTTCGGAAAAAGCCTTGAACACCTCGTCTCCGGCTGTGGAGTTGAGCATGACATTCAGCCTGTTGGCGGCGATTCTCGTCCCGTTGTCCTTGTCGTCGATGATGTCGCCATCATCCACAGGAGGGATGAAGTTCCTGTCAGGCGGAGGCAGGTACGGCCCCGGATTCTCAATCTGTCCCGGCATTCCGGCTGCAGGAGGTTCTCCCTCCCTTCCGCTTCCGTAGCCACCGCCCGGAGTCCCCGGATCACCTGCGCCGGGTGTATCTGTGGTGTCGGCGTCAGAGCCGGGATTCAGAATCCACCCCGGAATATCACCCGGATCCGGTTCCATTCCCTTGTCATTCCTGTCGCACTGTCTGATGAGCGACAGCAGGAAGAAAAAGACAAACATCAGCAGCATGAAGAGCAGCAGTCTGCCGAAGCATCCCGCGCCCCATGGCTGCCAGAAAGGCCGTCTTGCACCCGACTTGTCAGTATAGAATATCTCTTTCATAAGTATTTATCCGTCATGCGACTGCGTTTTCAGTCGGCTTCAATCTCTCAATTATTTCCAAAAAGGCAGCATTGGCGGCAGGATCATAGTCGGGCATTTCTATATCGGCAATATACGATATATACATATACTCTACCCAGCGGTAATAGTGCTCCTTGAACGGCAATATCAGAGCCTGCGGGCTTGACGCCATGTCGTCAAAGAGTTCCGTTATCCGAGCCTCGTCAAAGACAGCCGGAGACTCCCTGCAGATATAGTTGAAGACAGGCAGGCTGTTGGCTTCAGCCGTCTTTCGCAGTGAATTGATCTTGGCCTCGTCATAAGTCGAGTAGCCGAAATCGAGGACAAAATCATTGATTACATCGGCAAGTATGTCGGAAATGAGGCTTTCGTTCGCCTTATGCACGTCAGTCACGTCGACATACTCGGAAATCGCTCCGGCCATGAGTTCGTTCAGACCCACAGATCTGGAGATTCTGATGATATTGCCGACGAACTCCGACATCACGCTGCTGCTGAAAGAATGCTCTCCGGTGAAAGTTCCGATGAAGTTAACCGACATGAGCCCCTCGCACCATTCTGAATATATGCGGTCAGAAATAATATTCGAATTCTTGAGCTGACGATATTTTCTGGTGAAGAGCATTTCCGGATCAACATTCTTCGAAGCCAGATATTCCTCCGCCACCGGTCTGGCCTCAAAGCCATAAGTGGCCATGACAGCTTCCCAACAGGCGTCAGTATCCTGACAGGCATCGAGCGGATGGCCGCTGTTCTTGCAGTCCTCGCGGATTATCTCATAATTATCAAACCTGTTCTGCGCATTGAGGGCATCCGGATCCAGCATCAGGCTGTGAACCGTCTGATAACATCTGGACTCGGTCGTCTGCATAGCCTGAAGCAGATGACCAAAATAATAGTTATCCGCGTTACAGGTGAAACTGAGCTCGCGGAAGACGCTCTTGGCTTTTCTGATGCCGGCGGCAAGAAGTTCGGCACTGTCCGTAGGAATATAGTAGTCCTTTATCTCATCCAGGCACGCGGCAGTATGTTTCTCCTGAATATCCCGAAATAGCTTCTCTCTTGCCTCATTCATCTTTGCGGCAACCTTCGACAGATTTTCTATGATATAGAGCGAGCCGTCATTGTTGATTGTCGCGGCAAGATCCCATGCCTTCTCCGGATCGCTGAAGAGGCTTCTGACCGTCTCTTCATGTATGAAAGTGTCCCTCAAAGTGTCATAATGTTCTTGGGATATGATCATCTGCGTCTCCTGCTTTTCACTGCGGAATCCATTGTAGAGAGTCCCGGAATACTTGAAGTCCCGCAGGAGATAGCTGTTGTTGAAAGGAATGTTCTCCCCGCTCCAGTTAGTGACCCAGTCCACGCTGTCCTTATGAAACACACCCTTGTTGACCACTGTGTTGAATCGTCCGGTCCATCTCCTTTCGATAGCGTTTCTGCTGTCCTCCACGGCACTGCCCTTGCATTCCATGTCCAGGTTGAACATTGTGGCAATGAAGAACAGCGGTGACACCTCAGTCCGTTCCAGCATAACCCGCCTGTCCTTGGCCGTCTCGCCCACATAGGTCTTCACCCACGTGTTGAGCAACTGCCAAAGTTCGGTAACATCGTTGTCTTTGTTATGATGACAGAACATGAGCACATTGATCAGCAATGACTCATTATAGCTGTTGAAGAGATAGGCCACCTTGCCTCTGAGGAAGCAGTACAATATTGAGCCGTCCTTCCCTTCGGTAAGTTTGTCCACATCCTCTTTCTCCCTTGTCCTCGCTCCGGGAAAGTCAAGCAGGTCGTTCCCATTAAGAAGAGACATCTTTATATCCCCTTCCGTGACACGGTTCCTGACTGAGTCGGACAACGCATCCATGCAGTATCTCTTAGTACTCTCGAGAAAGTCATCCTGAATCTTGAATACGGTCTCTGCGGTCACGGCGCAGATCTCGCTCTTGAAGAAAGTGCCGGCAGAGACCAGTTGTCCGGCGCTGTTCCTGACGTGCGCCTCAGTAGAGTATCTGTATTCGGCGTTGTTCAAGTTTTTGAGACACTCCACGCTCATTATCGTATTTTCCTTCTTGCCGTCATGAAGCACAGCCTCTATCGGAAGATATATGAATGTCGCGAAATTCAGGCGTTCCAAAATCCCGAACACTCTTCGGAACAGCCTTGTATACTTGGCATTTCTGTTCCATAATATGCTGAAGACATCCTCGTAGTCCTGACAAGGAATCCTGTCAATTACCAAAGCCAGCTCATTGAAGAATATGCCGATTTCGTCCCTGCCTTTCTTGAACACCTGTGCCGTGTTTATATGGCGACAGAAATATTTTCCCATCACGAACACCTGGTCTACAGTGACACGAGGATTTGCCTCAGGCTCCCGTCTCAGATATTTCTCCTTCATCTTCCTGCACGCCTCCAGCACCTCGGACTCTCCAGGAGAAGAGAAATTGGTCAGGTCATTATAATAGGAATCGCTTATGATCGTGACGAGCTCGGACAGTGAGAGGCACTTGACTATCACGGGATACTCCGGTCTGTATTCTACATCGTGATATTTCTTCAGCGAAGAGAAGCGTGTCACTACTCCGGTAGCTTCCTTGTCGTCGCCTATCGGGTTGATCTCCTTGATGAAGTCATATCTCTTCCCGTTTGCCTCCACCATGAAACTTTCTGTCGTCAGTCTGCCGTCGGCTCCGACCATACTCTTCTGCAGGATGCAGCTCATCAGATATGATTTTCCCACCTGACTTTTGCCGAAAGCGGCTATGGCAGGATTGGTCTCCTTTGCCTCCTTGACCGTCTGCAGCTCGCTACGCCGCCTGGAAAGATTGACAAACTTCACCTCATAATCCTCCGGATGGTATTTCCTGATACATTCGATGGCTCTGTTGATGTCCTCTATCTTTTCTGATATTTTAGAATCCATGTCGTTTCAGATTAATATGTTAATGTCTCTGATCAATATGTATGTCGGTACACGAAGCGCCTATCTGTTGGAATGAATCGACAGTCTGAATTCACCCTTGTCCAGCCAATACTTGCCGTCTTCGACAAGAGACTGCGGCACAAGTTCGACCGTGTCAAGAGGCATCTGGTCTCCATGCTCATTCTGCACATCCTCAAGCTCGAGATGCTCCCTGTCTTCCTGATAGTCCCGCGTAAGCGTCACCTTGAGCGCACGCGCCTTGCTGTACAGGGCATACAGAGGACGCGCCTGATACATGGCGGAATCAAACTGCCTGCACCCGATGAAGACAGGGAAGACAGGAATGTCGAGCGAAGCCGTCATCTTGGCCGGCGTAAGCACGGCGGTCTTGACCCTCTGATAAGAGGCGTCATACTCTCCGATGTAATTGGCCGTCGGCTTCATCTTGTCTATCATCGCCTCAAAATCAAGCGCAAGCCCCTTGAGACCTGTCGTGGTGGCAAGGAATCCGACCATCGCCCCTACCGCCACAATGGCCTTCTGATCATAGAAATAGCCTTCGCCATAAGCGGTCGGAAACCAGTTTCCGACATGGTATTCGTTGAGCCGTATCAGCTTGTCCGGAGTCACTGGCACATACTTGACGAACAGTTCCGTGACAGCGTCAAGCGAAGTCGGGCGTCCCGCCAGAACTATTATGTCGCAATGCTGTGCATAGAGCACAATGGCAAGCTGCTTCATCAGAGGCTCGAGAGTCGACTTCACGATGCTCGACACCTCTTCCTGATCATATCTCCACGACAATTCCTCGAAACGGAAGCCGAAATGCTCGGCAAAGTAGTCCAGAAGATAGCCTGCGGGCCTGTTCTCGCTGAAGATCTCCTCAAAAGTGTAGACTTTTGAAGGACGGTGCAGACGCAGATTCTCCAGATACAGCTGAGTGATAGGTACAGAGATCTGAGTATTGAAATCCAGACGGCAGCGTCTCGCCTTATGGCTCATCAGAGAGGAGTCGTTGCCGAAGAAGTCGCACATGAGATTGTTGACGAAGGTCTCTTTACCCGAGTTCTCCTGATTCTTGTCCAGAGCCCGAGCGATATTGTCCACCAGAGTACCGTACACCGGAGTCGCGGAGACGGACGGTATCCGCCTGATCTCGTCAGCGGACATCTTCATGACGCGGGCGAGCAGTGCGCTTCGGATGCTGCCAATGTTGGGCATTCCGCAGTCCTTTCCCTCAAGCACGAGGTACTGCACCATATTGCGCAGGACATCGTCTCCGGCGAGATAGAAGCTGTCCCAGTAAAGCGGTCGCGGAGTCAGGTGTCCGGCATTCTGGCTGTCGCACTGATAGGAGCACACCATGACATCGGTCGTACCCGCCCCTATGTCTATCGAGCCAATGGTAAGCGACTTCCCATTATATCCCGCTGCCTTGTCCTCTGGTCTGACATGGCCCTTGAGGTCAAAGAATCTGCCGATGGCACCCTGATACCTCTGATATATCTCCGCATACAGATAGGTGAGCTGGCAGCACGAAGCCTCATCATAGCTCCACATGCGGCGCGTTCCCTCCTGTGCATCGGCGCCTATGCTGTCGGAGGCAGGGATGATGTTGGCCTTGCCCAGACGCGGGATACAGCGGCAAAGGGCGTCATAAGCGTCCTCTGCACTTTTCCTCAGCCGTACCTGTTCAGTCCTCGGCATGGCCGTAGGACAAGTGAGAATTATGTTGCGAAGTACTCTTCTCCTGTCCTTGTCGCCGTGATGGGTGCGGAACTGCACGGAATTGATCTGTGACATCGCCTGCTGAAAGATCTCAATCAGCACAAATGTCATCAGAGACGAGCGCGAGAACACATTTTCTCCGAAGAAGTCGAAATCCGAATGCTCGCCCCCCGGTATGTAGTTCCCGTGCGTGTCGAACATCTCTGAAAGGCGAGGTATATAGATGTTTCTCGACTGCTGCACACTGAAGGAATCATCCTCCTTGATCAGATTCTCCCAATGAGCGTCAAACGGCCTGGTGTCCCAAAGATAGCGTTTCGGGCTGGAATAGTTTGTCGCGAGAGCGGCGAGTCCGTCCTGCTCCAGAGATCTGTATATGAGATGCTTGGCCTCCTCTCCCACACGCACGAAGCTGCACCATCTGAAAATATCCTTGTCCGGCAGCACAATATCATTGCCGAAATCCGCCTGTCTGAAGACAAATCTCATGTCAAACGACTTGTCGTATTCCTTTGACGGATCCGTCAGGTCTCTGAGCTTGAGCATCTTTCCCTTCGTAAACTCCCCTTCCTCGAAAAGAACACCGCAAGTGCGTGAATTCCCGATGTCCAGCACCAGATCGACAGGCATGTCCTCCAGAGTCTTGTTGTAGAGCACGACTTCCGGAGCGGCATCGCTCATAAGACGAAGGAAATTGACGAAATATATATAATAGGCTATGTACTTGTTGGCATACTGGTCGAGTGGCGAGCCGAGAAGGCCGTAGATATAGTCACTGAACGCCGAGAAGTCTTCGCCGGAGTCCTTTGTGGACATGAAGCGGAACATTTCATAGGCACAGTTGCACAGAGCGAAGTTGCGGCTGTCGCAACCTCCCTCATAAAACACCGGACGCATATCCGAAAGCGGATCTTCAGAAAGCTCGGTATCGAAGGCCCATATCACACGGAATCTCTCCATCCCCGGCTTCGTGCCTTTCCCTATACGCTCTATCTTTGCCCTGCACCATGCGAGAGGATAATCCATAGTATACCCGCCGTCCGCAACCTCAAACATAGGCATTGGAAGCCATTTTCCGAGCAGAAGTTCAAAAGCGGAGACCTTCGTCTTTCCGTCTGCAGGATCAGGTACAGTGTACCCGCCCAGAGAATTTATGGAGAATACTCCCTGTTCCCCAGTTCTGTAGTTTGAAAACTGAGCGGAGGTCACACCTTCAGCAATTTTAGTAAGTCCGGTTACGTCGATGTCTTCCCTACCGTCGGGACAGGTAGCATATTGCCCGCTTTCCCTGAGCTCGTTAAGCGGAATGAACACGCCGCTTCCGGAGTGATAGCAGAGAAAATCAAAGATCTGGACATTGAGAATAGTGTCGACATACTCCAGAAAAGTGTACTTCAGCGTTTTCCCGTCGGGAAGAACGAAAGGCTCAGCGGGATTGAACTCCAGTTCTTTCGTCTTGATGAACTGAATGCCGCTGTTCGCGATCAAGTGTTCCATATGTCTTAGTCTGTATGATGTCTGTCAAAGACGGTTTTGCGTATTATCACACATGACTACAGTCGAAAGCGTCGGTTGCGGACTTCTGAATGCGGTGATCACATCGCATGAAAGAAGAGGGCGCAGCAGCAACTCATCCCCGTCGAGCAGGCCTTAGGATACCTTAGAGCATGAAATGAGAAGACAGTCTGCGCCCTCATATCGGAATCCCGGGCCGGATTGATCCGGCCGCGAACTGATGCAAAAAAATGAAAAGCGAGACGGATGTCAGTCTATTCTCTGCTCTGAATGAAGTTCCTAAGTTCGCTCGAGAAGAATAAACCCACACTTTCCGTGTTGTCAGTATTAACGCGTAAAATTAGTGAATTTCCAAATAAAAGCAAATAGAAATCGTCATTGACATCCTTAAGATAAAAAGCAACAGTTCTCCGGACTGGGCCCGGAAGGCCGGCCGGAAAGAGGAGGACTGTCCTGCTCTGGAAGAAGGTCCTAAGTTCGCCCGACAGATGGCTCTCCCCTTGTCGTGATCTTCCGCGCCGTGACAGGCGGAAGACGGCGACGGACTGTTGCCTGTCATACTTAAAGCCAAAGAGCAGATGGTCTCAGCCTATGGGAACATCTGCCCAGATCATGTCAGATTTTTTGCAAAGATAAGGTATTTTCAAATACATATAGCCATGAATATAGGGCATTTATATGTATTTCTCATATATCGGCGCCAGAGACGCCTCCCGTGACGTTTACAGCAGCATTACCGTCTAAACATTGTCTGAGACCATGATTTCAACGGTATTTTGCCGCAAATTCTCTTATGAAATCCAGCTGAAGCTGATTCTCCGGAGCATGTGACCATGCCGAGCGGGGATTTGTGGCAAACCTTCCGCGCATCTCGGCCAAAGCTGCGTCAAAGTCCATCCCACGGTATATATACCAGCAGGCGACTATCGTTCCTGTCCGGCCTACACCACCGTGGCAATGGATGTAGAGATTCATGCCAGGCCTCTCCTCCAGCATAGCTGAAACCCTGTCGAACAGCCCGCAAACTGCGCCGACGCTCTCCGGGACTCCCCAGTTCGGAATAGGGAAAGTGTGTCTGCGGACTCCGGAAGGCAGAAACTGCTCATACGGAGGCATTTCTCCCATCGGAGTCAAGTCAAGGAAATCCGTGATGCCGAAATCCGTGAAAAGCCGCACCTGACTCATCCGTACTCCCTGATCCCATTCGCTGACGGGATATTCTCCGGCATAGATCCGGTCTTCAACCCTATATGAATAGCCTATCGGCTTGTGCGAAAGATATTGCTGATCCGATGTAGTCATAGCCGTCCTACTGTCTGTCCCTGTCATCCGATTTTCTGCCCTTCATCCGATTTTCTGCCCTGTCATCCGATTAATAGAGATTAATAGAATGGGAGGGATGTCCACGCCGGATTCAGGAAACCTGGATCAAATTTAGAAAATTCCTGCGGCCACGCAAAGAGCCGGAGAGAAAAAGAAAAACCGACCCCGCTGAGGGATCGGTTTTCACTATGGTCTGGCCGCATCTGCGCATTGCGCATAGGCCAACTGTCATCAATTGTACTACTCAGCCTTCGGCTCTTCTGCGGCAGCAGGAGTCTCCTCTGCTGGGGTTGCGGCAGGAGCGGCAGACTCAGCGGCAGGAGCGGCAGACTTCTTTGAACGGCTGCGGCGTGTTCCGCTCTTCTTCGTCTCCTTCTTGTCCGGAGTTGAAGCGAGAGCAGCCTCATTGAAGTCAACAAGCTCGATGATGGCGAGATCTGCACCGTCACCTTTTCTGAAGCCGGTCTTGAGAACGCGGGTGTATCCGCCCGGACGCTCGGCAATCTTCGGAGCGACCTCACGGAATAGCTCAGTAACGGCGTACTTGTTCTTGAGATAGCTGAAGACTACGCGGCGTGAATGAGTCGAATCCTCTTTTGACTTTGAGATGAGAGGTTCAACATACATTCTGAGAGCCTTGGCCTTGGCGACGGTAGTCTCGATCCTCTTGTGGAGGATGAGGGATGTGGCCATGTTGGCAAGCATAGCCTTACGGTGCCCGCTCTTGCGACCGAGGTGATTTATAGCTTTATTGTGCCTCATATTTATACAGTCTTTTTCTTGGGTTCAATATTATACTTGGTAACATCCATTCCGAATGAAAGCTTCATCTTCTCAACCAGAAGATCGATCTCGTTGAGCGACTTGCGTCCGAAGTTTCTGAACTTCATGAGCTCAGATCTCGAGTATGACACAAGGTCAGCGAACGTGTCGATGTCGGCCGCCTTCAGACAATTGTAGGCCCGCACTGAAAGCCCCATGTCAGAAAGCTTGGTGAGAAGCAGATGCCTCATGCGGAGCGACTCCTCGTCAAGTTCCTTGGACTCTGACTCCACAGCACTCTCAAGAGAGAGCTTCTTCTCGTCCGTGAACAGCTTGAAGTGGTAGATGAGGATGTTGGCAGCCTCCTGAAGAGCCATCTTCGGAGAGATAGACCCGTCTGTGACGATCTCAAGGGTCAGTTTCTCGTAATCGGTCTTCTGTTCCACGCGCCAGTTCTCTACCGTCCAGTTCACGTTCTTGATAGGAGTATAGATGGCGTCTACCGGAATTGTTCCGATAGGCGTGTCGGGATCCCTGTTCTCCTCTGCAGGGACAAAGCCGCGTCCCTTGCCGATTGTGAGCGAGATCTCAAGCTTCACCGCAGTCTCCAGAGAACAGATGTGGAGTTCCGGATTCAACACCTTGAAAGAAGACAATCCCTTTGAAATATCCTCTGCGGTAAACTCCTGCTTGCCGCTGATCACGATGTTTGCCACCTCAGAGTCCACAGTTTCCACCATCCTTTTGAATCTCACCTGCTTGAGGTTGAGAATGATGTCCTGCATCCCCTCGATCACGCCCGGAATCGTCGCGAACTCCTGGTCCACGCCGCCGATCCGGATCGAATTGATGGCAAAGCCTTCCAGAGAAGACAACAATATCCGGCGGAGCGCGTTGCCGATGGTCTGTCCGTACCCAGGCTCAAGCGGCCTGAATTCGAAGCGCCCAACGGTATCGGTCCCTTCGAGCATTATCACCTTGTCCGGCTTCTGAAATGCTAAGATTGCCATGTCTGTTCTTTTTTAAGGTGTTAATTATTACTTGGAGTACAACTCGACGATAAGCTGCTCGTTGATGTTCTCCGGAATCTCCGCCCTGACCGGGAAGTTGAGGTATCTGCCGGTAAGCGTCTTGGAGTCAAACTCAAGCCATGAGTATCTGGCCGAGGAAGCGACACTGTTCTGAATCACCTCCAGACTCTTGGATCTCTCTCTTACTGCTACGATGTCACCCGGCTTAACTGTTGCGGACGGGATGTTGCAGACCACTCCGTTGAGAGTGATGTGACAGTGTGAAACAAGCTGCCTTGCCGCCGGCCTCGAAGGAGCGATGCCGAGACGGTAAACGATGTTGTCAAGACGAGACTCGAGAAGAACGATGAGGTTCTCACCCTTCTGCCCCTTCATGCGGGAAGCCTTCTCGTAAGTGTTACGGAACTGCCTCTCAAGCACACCGTATGTATATTTCACTTTCTGCTTTTCCTTCAGCTGAGTACCGTACTCTGAGGTCTTCTTGCGCTTGCGGGACAGACCGTGCTGTCCTGGAGGATAGTTTCTTTTCTCAAAGTACCTGTCTGTTCCGAAAATCGGCTCTCCGAACTTGCGGGCGATTTTTGTTTTTGGTCCAGTATATCTTGCCATAGTAATCTGTCTTTAATCAAAATACGGAATTAAACTTTACGACGGCCTTTTGGTCTGCAGCCATTGTGTGGCATTGGAGTGACGTCGATGATCTCCGTAACCTCGATACCTGCACCATGGATAGTCCTGATCGCTGACTCACGTCCGGCGCCAGGGCCCTTTACATACGCCTTCACCTTGCGGAGTCCGAGGTCGTAAGCAGTCTTCGCAGCGTCTGCCGCTGCCACCTGAGCGGCATACGGAGTATTCTTCTTGGAACCCCTGAATCCGCTTTTGCCGGCAGATGACCAGCTGATGACCTGACCTACGCTGTTGGTGAGGGTCACGATAACATTGTTGAAGGTCGATGAAATATGGGCTTCGCCGTATGCTTCAACCTTTACAACTCTCTTCTTGCTTGTCGTTGTTGTCTTCTTTGCCATAATTCATCAGTTGTTATTTGGTCGCTTTCTTCTTGTTGGCAACTGTCTTCTTCTTGCCCTTTCTGGTGCGGGCATTGTTCTTTGTGCTCTGTCCGCGCACAGGAAGGCCGAGACGATGACGTATGCCTCTGTAGCAGCCGATGTCCATCAGACGCTTGATGTTCATCTGGACAGCTGAACGGAGCTCTCCCTCGATCTTGTATTCCTGAGCGATGACGCCGCGGATGGCTGAAATCTGGTCGTCGTTCCAGTCACCCACCTTGATGTCGTAATCGATGCCCAGCTGGGAAAGGATCTTCCTTGCCGAACTGCGCCCGATTCCGAAGATATAGGTAAGCCCTATCTCTCCTCTCTTGTTGTTAGGTAAATCAACACCGGCTATTCTTGCCATAATCTATACTATACTTTATTGTTATACAATGATGTTATCCCTGACGCATCTTGAATTTGGGATTCTTCTTGCAGATCACGTAGAGACGGCCTTTGCGCTTTACGATCTTGCAGTCCTCACTGCGCTTCTTGATGGATGCCTTTACTTTCATTATCGTAATTTTTATTTGTATCTGAAAGAGATTCTTCCTTTTGTCAAATCGTAAGGTGACATTTCTACCTTAACCCTGTCCCCGGGCAGAATCTTGATGTAATTCATTCTCATCTTTCCGGAGATGTGAGCAATTATCACGTGTCCGTTCTCCAACTCGACCTTGAACATCGCGTTGGGGAGAGTCTCTATGATGACTCCTTCCTGTTCTATCGCTGACTGTTTTGGCATCGGTATATCACTTTATAATTCAACGTTTTCCATTTTCGATATATTCAAAGGTAGACAGCTGCTCAGGGGCGCCTTTCCTGACAACAACCGTAAGCTCGAAATGCGCTGACTTCCTCCGGTCAGCGGTATGCACCTCCCAGCCGTTGTCGGCGAGATACACACCCCTAGTCCCGGCGTTGATCATCGGTTCGATGCATATCGTCATTCCGTCGGTGAGCTTTGCGCCTCTACCCTTGTGCCCGTAGTTCGGCACTCCCGGGTTTTCGTGCATCGCCTTCCCGATTCCGTGTCCCTCCAGTTCGCGGACTACGGAGAACCCGAATGACTCGACATACGATTGTACCGCGTGTCCTATGTCGCCTGTCCTGTTTCCATGAACAGCCTCGGCAATTCCTCTGTATAGAGACTCTTTCGTGACGTCCAGAAGCTTCCGGGTCTCGGCGTCCACCTCCCCGACAGGGAAGGTGTAGGCCGAATCACCGTTATAGCCTTTGTAGAGCGTTCCGCAGTCCACAGAAACGATGTCGCCTTCCTTAAGCACGTAATCCGATGGGAATCCATGCACGACTACATCATTGACAGAAATGCAGAGAGCTGCAGGAAAGCCTTCGTAACCGAGGAAGCTCGGAATAGCTCCGTGATCCCGGATAAAGGTCTCGGCCACCCTATTCAACTCGAGAGTCGTCACACCTGGGGCGACCGCCTTACCGACCTCCGCCAATGTCTTCGAGACGAGAATCCCGTTCTCGCGCATCAGCTCTATCTCTTCTTCAGTCTTCGGCTTTACCATCTTCCATTGAAATTTATCGAAACTACATTCCGGAACGGCCTTTCAGACGCCCGGTCTTCATCAAACCGTCATAATGACGCATGAGCAGATGACTTTCAATCTGCTGGAGAGTATCCAGAACCACTCCCACGAGAATCAGGAGGGATGTACCTCCGAAGAAGCTCGCAAACTGGTTGTTTACTCCGCACAGCATCGCAAATGCAGGCAGGATGGCGATCAGTCCGAGGAAGAAGGAACCCGGCAGGGTCACTCTCGACATGATTGAGTCAAGATACTCCACTGTCTTCTTTCCAGGTTTTACGCCCGGGATGAAGCCGCCGCTCTTCTTCAGTTCCTCTGCCATCATCGTCGGATTGACTGTGACGGCCGTATAGAAATAAGTGAACACCACCACCAGGAAGAAGAAAATGAGGTTATACCAGAATCCGGTATAATTGCTCAGAGTGGCGGCGAGTCCTCTTGTCGCGTCGAATTTTCCGAATATCAGCGGGAAAAGCATGATAGCCTGCGCAAAGATGATAGGCATCACACCGGCCGCATTGATTTTAAGCGGAATGAAGTTGCGCTGTCCTCCGACATACTGTCTGTTGCCTATGATTCGCTTGGCATACTGGATAGGAACTCTTCTCGTCGCCTGCACAAGGGCGATCGCTGCGACAAATACGAAGAAGAGGATAATAAGCTCAACCACAAGAAGAAGCAGGCCTCCGGTAGTAGAGTTGACCTTCTCTCCGATCTCTGCGGTGAGGGCATAAGGCAGACGGGCGATGATTCCCACCATGATGATGAGAGATATACCGTTTCCTATGCCTCTGTCAGTTATGCGCTCGCCGAGCCACATCACGAACATGGTGCCGCCTATGAGAATGACGGTCGATACGAGATTGTAGACGAACGAACTCCATCCGAGTCTGTTGATAGCGAGAAACGCCTCCTGCGGAATCTGGCTGTGGAGATTGGCCATGTAGGCCGGTCCCTGGATGCAGAGGATCACGATGGTGAGATAGCGAGTAAGCTGATTCATCTTTCTGCGTCCGCTCTCGCCCTCCATCTGAAGTTTCTTGAAGTATGGAACGAAGACGCCGAGAAGCTGGATCACGATTGACGCAGAAATGTACGGCATCACACCCAATGCAAAGATCGAGGCATTGCCGAACGCTCCTCCGGAAAACATGTTCAGCAGGCCGACAAGGCCTGAGGACGACGTGTCCTGCAGATTCGCGAGCATGGTCGAATCGATGCCCGGCAGCACAATGAAGCTGCCGAGTCGATAAACCAGCAGCAGGAGAACCGTATACACGATTCTCTTGCGCAGCTCTTCAATCTTGAAGATGTTTTTTATTGTCTGTATAAACTTCTTCATTTTTACTCGATTGTTGTTGCTTTGCCGCCGGCGGCCTCGATCTTCGCAACAGCTGACTTTGAGAAAGCGTTTGCTGTCACTTCAAGTTTGGCGGAAAGTTCTCCGTTGCCAAGAATCTTGACAAGATGCTTCTTTGATACGCATCCTGCCTCTGCGAGAGTGTCAAGATTGATGACAGTGACGCCGGTCTTCTCATGGAGAGCCTGAAGAACAGACACATTGATACCCTGATACTCAACCCTGTTCGGACTCGTGAAGCCAAACTTAGGAAGTCTTCTCTGGATAGGCATCTGTCCTCCCTCAAAGCCGATCTTGCGGGAATATCCGGAACGTGCCTGTGCTCCCTTGTGACCACGGGTGGACGTGCCGCCGTGGCCGGAACCTTCGCCGCGTCCGATTCTTTTCTCCCTGCCCTTTGAGCCGGCAGCGGGCTTAAGATTATGCAATTTCATCTGTAAGTCCTCCAAATTAAATTTCCTCTACTTTCACGAGGTGATGAACCTTCTCGATCATGCCTTTAGTGACTGGAGTAAGCTCAACCTCAACAGTGTGGTTCATTCTGTGGATGCCGAGAGACTGAAGATTTGCAATCTGCCTCTTGCTGGCCCCGTTCTTGCTCCTTATCTGAGTTACCTTTACTTTTGCCATTTCTCTCTTCCTCCTCATTAACCTTTAAAAACTCTGCTCATAGGGATTCCGCGGAGTCCGGCAACAGTATATGCATCCCTCATCTCGGCAAGTGCGGCCACAGTCGCCTTTACAAGATTGTGAGGGTTGGATGAACCTTTGGACTTGGCGAGCACATTGTGGATACCCACTGACTCGAACACTGCACGCATTGCACCTCCGGCCTTCACTCCGGTACCTGGAGCCGCAGGCTTCATGAATACCTTTGCACCGCCGAATTTGGCCTCCTGCTCGTGCGGAATGGTTCTGTTGAGCACAGGAACCTTCACGAGATTCTTCTTTGCGTCCTCGATTCCCTTGGAAATCGCGGTAGTGACCTCATTAGCCTTTCCGAGACCATAACCCACGACTCCGTTCTCGTCTCCGACCACAACAATGGCAGCGAAGCTGAAGTGACGGCCTCCTTTCGTGACCTTGGTCACTCTCTTGATGGCTACCAATCTGTCTTTCAACTCAAGATCAGATGTCTTAACTCTTTTTACGTTTGTATTTGCCATAGTCTCCTTATTAGAAAATCAGGCCACCTTCACGGGCAGCTTCTGCCAAACTTTTAACTCTTCCATGATAGAGGTAACCGGCACGGTCGAACGAGATCGTGGTGATTCCTCTGGCGGCGGCACGCTCTGCGATGGCCTTTCCGACGATGGCCGCAGCCTCTTTGCCGGATTTGCCCTTGCATGCTGCGGCAAGCTCCTTGTCATTTGAGGAGGCGGACACGAGGGTCATGCCCTTAGTGTCGTCCACAACCTGAACATAGATCTGCCTGTTGCTTCTGAATACGACCATTCTCGGCCTCTCAGCAGTACCGTTTATGACTTTGCGGATACGGTAGTGAATTCTTTTCCTTCTTTCTATCTTATTCAATGCCATAACTCTACCTCCTATTATTTAGCGCCTGCCGATTTGCCTGCCTTGCGACGGAGCTGCTCGCCGACGAACTTGATACCCTTGCCCTTGTATGGCTCAGGCTTACGCAGTGAGCGGATCTTTGCCGCAACCTGTCCGATGAGCTGCTTGTCCGCGCTCTTGAGGACGAGAACAGGATTTGCTCCTTTCTTAACCGGTTCTGCTTCAGCCTTTACCTCAGCCGGAAGCATCATGTGTACATCATGTGAAAAACCGAGCGAAAACTCAAGGATCTGGCCTTTGACGTCCACGCGATAACCCACACCGACAAGCTCCTGCCTGATGGTGTAACCCTCAGACACACCCACAACCATATTGTGGATCAACGCACGGTAAAGTCCGTGGAGAGAACGGTGCTTCGGGAGATCAGTAGGACGTGTCACTTTGACTTCATTTCCCTCTACGGTCACGGTAATGTCCGAGTCAACCTTCTGACTCAGCTCGCCGAGAGGGCCTTTAACCTTTACCACATTGCCGGGGAGAACCTCAACGGTCACCTTGGCAGGAAGGTGTACAGGCAGTTTACCAATTCTTGACATTATTCGTTTCCTTTAGATTAATATACATAACATATCACCTCGCCTCCGACATTGAGGTCTCTTGCCTCCTTGTCGGTGATCACGCCCTTTGAAGTGGAAAGGATAGCGATGCCGAGTCCATTGAGCACACGCGGCATATTCTCCACGTCGGTGTATTTCCTGAGACCCGGCTTTGAGACGCGAACGATCTTCTTGATGGCAGCCGTCTTGGTCTGAGGGTGATACTTCAGAGCGATCTTGATGGTGTTGAAAGGCTCGCCTTCAACGACCTTGTAGCTGAGGATGTAGCCCTTCTCACAAAGTATCTTCGTGAGGGACACTTTCATCTTTGACGAAGGTATCTCGACAATCTTCTTGCCTGCGAGGTAAGCGTTGCGGATCCTTGTAAGATAATCTGCAATTGGATCAGTCATTGTCTTGTCTTTTTTTTAACAGAACCCGGCGCACGACGCGCCCGATATCCGAATTGTTTGTTGATTATGATTATTGTGTTTAAGAGTGTTCTGTCCACTACCAGCTGGCCTTCTTGACACCAGGTATGAGGCCGTTGCTCGCCATCTCGCGGAACTGGATGCGGCTTATGCCGAACTTGCGCATGTAGCCTCTCGGACGTCCCGTGAGGGAGCAGCGATTGTGGAGGCGGCATGGAGAGGAGTTCTTAGGGAGCTTGTCAAGAGCTGCCCAGTCTCCGGCTTCCTTGAGAGCCTTCCTCTTCGCGGCATACTTTGCGACAAGTCTTTCACGCTTGATTTCGCGGGCTTTCATTGATTCCTTTGCCATCTTATTCTCTTTTAGTTGTTATTTTTTCTTGAAAGGAAGACCGAATTCACGGAGAAGGGCATGAGCCTCTTCGTCAGTTCTGGCCGTTGTCACGAACGTGATCTCCATGCCGAGGATCTTGGTGATCTTGTCGATGTCGATCTCCGGGAAGATGATCTGCTCCTTGATGCCGAGGGTATAGTTGCCCTTTCCGTCCATCTTCTCCGAAACTCCGTTGAAGTCCCTGATTCGAGGGAGGGAAATTCGGATGAGCCTCTCAAGGAATTCGTACATTCTTGTAGAGCGGAGAGTGACCTTTACTCCGATAGGCATTCCCTTACGAAGCTTGAAGTTGGAGATGTCCTTTCTTGAATGCGTTGCCACAGCCTTCTGACCAGCGATGGCGGTAAGCTCCTGCTGAGCGACCTCGACAAGCTTCTTGTCGGCCACAGCGTCACCGATTCCCTGGTTGATGGTGATCTTCACGAGCCTTGGAACCTGCATCACGGTCGTGTACGAAAACTCCTTCATGAGCTTCGGAACGATCTCGTCCCTATATACCTTCTTAAGAGTCGGGACATATCCCGCAGGCACAGCGGCAGTCACAGCCGCCTCAGCCGTATTCTTCTTTGTCTTTGCCATTTATTTGATCTCCTCTCCAGATTTTTTAGCGTAACGGACCTTCTTTCCATCCACAAACCTGTAGCCTATTCTCGTAGGACCTCCCTTTGAAGGGTCCACGAGCTGGAGGTTCGAAACATGGATCGGGGCCTCCTGCTTGATGATGCCACCCTGAGGATGCTTAGGATTCGGTTTGGTATGCTTGCTGACCATATTGACACCTTCGACGATCGCGCGATCCTTTTCAGTGATCATCTCAAGTACCCTGCCGGTCTTTCCCTTGTCGTTGCCGGCATTCACATATACGGTGTCACCTTTTTTGATATGAAACTTCTTCATGATTCTTGCTTTTAGAGGACCTCAGGTGCCAATGAAACGATTTTCATATAGTTCTCACGCAGTTCTCTGGCCACAGGCCCGAAAATACGGGTGCCGCGGACCTCGCCCTGATTGTTGAGAAGGACACAGGCGTTGTCATCGAAACGGATGTATGATCCGTCAGCCCTGCGGATTTCCTTTTTCGTACGAACGACCACAGCCTTTGACACTGAACCTTTCTTTGCGTCACCGCCAGGTATCGCACTCTTGACTGCAACGACGATCTTGTCTCCGACTCTTGCATAACGGCGACGGGTTCCCCCCAGCACACGGATGCAAAGCACTTCCTTAGCGCCGCTGTTGTCCGCCACCTGTAAACGTGTTTCCTGCTGTATCATTGTTACTTAACTTTTTCTACGATTTCTACTAATCTCCACCTCTTTGTCTTGCTCAGTGGACGGGTCTCCATGATGCGCACCCTGTCTCCCTCGCTGCACTCGTTCTTCTCATCGTGAGCGACGAACTTGGTGGTCTTCTTCATGAACTTGCCATAGATAGGATGCTTCTCCTTCGTAGCCACGGCAACGACTATGGACTTGTCCATCTTGTTGCTGACCACAACGCCTATTCTTTCCTTACGAAGATTTCTTTCCATCAGACTCGATTTTTAATTCTGTTTCTCTTTTTCAGCAAGGATGGTCATCATGCGGGCGATGTCTTTCCTTGTCTTCCTGATCTTTGACGTATCCTCCAGCGGAGAGACCGCATGATTGATCTTCATCGTGTCGAGGGCAGCCTTCTCAGCCTCAATGCGCTCACGAAGCTCACCGACTGACATTTCTCGTATCTCGGACGCTTTCATTTCCTTCCTCCATTAACTCTATTCAACATAATCTCTGCGGACAACGAACTTGGTCGTCACAGGCAGCTTCTGCGCGCCGAGACGGAGCGCCTCCTTAGCGATCTCCATAGGAACTCCCTCAGCTTCGATGAGGATACGTCCCGGAGTCACAGGACATACGAATCCCTCAGGATTACCCTTACCTTTACCCATTCGCACCTCTGCAGGCTTCTTGGTGTACGGCTTGTCAGGGAATACGCGGATCCAGATCTTGCCCTCACGCTTCATGTAACGGACAACAGCCTGACGGGCAGCCTCGATCTGACGCCCCGTAAGCCAACAATTTTCCAAGGTCTTGATGCCGAAAGAGCCGAACACGAGCTGGTTGCCTCTCTGGGCAAGCCCTTTCATGCGGCCTTTCTGCTGCCTTCTAAACTTTGTCTTCTTCGGTTGTAACATCGTTCTATGCTTTAAAAATATTTTCCTACACCTTAAATCGCTGAGTAATAGCCGATTGGGCAGAATTATCCTCAATTAAGGGACTGCAAAGATAGTAAAAATTCCTTAAAAGCAAATAAAAACCAAGAAATTTCTAAATATTTTCTACCGGAAAATTTGCAGGCTAATTATCCGTCATTCACATCATTACAGATGGTGATAAAAAAAATTTCAGTCCCTTTTCGACCGCAGAGACACCGGATAAGCAAGACTACGACACGACTCGGCACAGGGAAACGAGGCGCCGGCGCAGGAACGGAGACCGTCGGCGACCCGCAAAAGACGGAGGCAGGCCGAGAAAGGCGGCGACAGACAGAGAAAGGCGGCGGCAGCATGCGCATGGCGCAAAAAAAGGCGGCCTCCGAAGAAGCCGCCAATGTAGTGGTGTCGCAGTCGCGTCAGTCGTTGAGAGAAAATCTCTTGAACGCGAGCACCTTCACTTCCTTGTCCACGCCGGCGAGGAAATCCTTTACGGAAACCTTGCCGTCACCCATCTGATACTCCTGCTCCTCAAGGGTATTCTCCTTGAAAAACTTGTTCAGACGGCCGTTAGCTATGTTGTTTACCATCGCCTCAGGAAGATTTGCAGATTTCTCTGCAGACACGGTCCTGATGATCTCGCGGGCCTTGTCTGCCTGCTCCGGAGTCAGCCAGCCCTTTGCGGTGTTGGACTCGATGTGATCCTCGCTGTCCACATGCGCAGGGTTGATGCCGGCCTTTTCGAGAGCCGAATTGACGGCCTTCTTAACGAGCTCTTCCTTAGTCTTCTCTACTGCAACAGCAAGCTCTCTGTCGATGACTTCCTTCGACACAGACTCCTTGTTTACGGCAACAGGATTCATCGAAGCCACCTGCATTGCGATGCCCTTGCCAACTTCGGCAGGGACCTCCTTGCTGAAGGCTACGATTGCGCCGAGCTTGCCGTTGATCTTGTGTACGTATGAAGAGATGTACGGAGCCTCAAGCCTGTCATAGTAAGCGAGAGTATGCTTCTCTCCCGTCTTTCCCGTCTGCTGGGTGATGAGTGACTCCACGGTCTGGCCGTCAGCAAGGACGCAGGCCTTCAGAGCCTCTGCATCAGCAGGGAAGGAAGCCATGGCCGCATCGGCGATCGCCTGGGCGGCTGCCTGGAACTCGGCGTTCTTAGCCACGAAGTCAGTCTCGCATCCGAGACCGACGAGAATGGCGCGGCCTCCGTTGACCTCGGCCTTCACTGCACCTTCGGTAGTCTCGCGGTCAGCTCTTTTGGCGGCGACGAGCTTTCCTTTCTCGCGGATGATCTCCTGAGCTCTCGCGTAGTCGCCTTCTGCCTCGATGAGCGCCTTCTTGCAGTCCATCATGCCGGCTCCGGTCATTTGACGCAATTTCATCACGTCAGCTGCTTTGATTTCCATTTCAGTTCTGAAATTAATGTGTTAATGACTTTGAACTCCCGTCTTACTCGGCCTTTGCCTCAGCCGGAGCTGCTTCTGCGGCAGCCTCCTGAGCCGGAGCCTCAGCTGCAGAAGCCTCCACGGTCTCTGCCGGAGCGGCTGCCTGTGCCGGCGCCTCATCAGCAGACTCCACCTTTACGGCAGCGCCCTTGCGGGAACGCAGCCTCTTGCCTGCAGGAGCCTTGTCCTCCGACTGCTCCGGAACCTCTTTCTCCTTCTCGAGCTTTCTCTCATTGAGACCTTCTGCGATGGCGTTGCATACGATGTCCATGATAAGAGCAATGGACTTCGCTCCGTCGTCATTTGCCGGAATCACATAATCAATCGGTGTAGGATCGCAGCATGTGTCAACCATTGCGATAACCGGTATGTTGAGACGGTTTGCCTCCTTAACGGCATTCATCTCTTTCTGCACGTCAACGACGAAAAGCGCTGAAGGGAGACGGCTCAGATCCTTGATCGAGCCGAGGTTCTTCTCGAGCTTAGCTCTCTGACGGGTCACCTGAAGACGCTCACGCTTTGCAAGCGTATCGAAAGTGCCGTCCTCAATCATCTTGTCGATGGTGGTCATCTTCTTGACCGCCTTGCGGATAGTCGGGAAATTGGTGAGCATTCCGCCCGGCCATCTTTCAGTCACGTAAGGCATATTGACGGAAGCCGCCTTCTCTGAGACGATTTCCTTTGCCTGTTTCTTTGTTGCGACGAAGAGAATCTTGCGTCCTGAGCGGGCAAGCTGCTTCAGAACGTTCGCAGCCTCGTCTATCTTTACTATACTCTTATGCAGGTCGATGATATGGGTTCCGTTTTTCTGGTCAAAGATATATGGGGCCATTTTCGGATTCCATTTCCTCGCCAAGTGTCCGAAGTGGACACCCGCATCAAGCAGTTCCTGGAAATTTGTTCTTGGCATTGTCTTGTAATTTTACTTGTTGTTGTTTTCCCTTCAGGTCTTTGCCGGTTCCCTGTCGGGCTCTTTTCATCAACCGCGGGTAGCGGAAGTCCGGTCCCGGCGGTTTTCCGCAGTCTCGGCAAACTCAGGCAGCCATCGCGGATTCACACCCGCAGAAAGGGTCCTGAAATTTTATTCCGGACTGTGCTTTCCTGTAAATCAGACTCGAACGATTAACGTTTGCTGAACTGGAAGCGTTTGCGCGCACCAGGCTGACCAGGCTTCTTTCTCTCGACTTCGCGTGCGTCGCGGGTGAGGAATCCTGCCGCCTTGAGGGTGGCACGGTAAGCCTCTCTGTCCACTTCGCAAAGCGCGCGGGCGATACCGAGCCTCATGGCCTCGGCCTGTCCTTTGATTCCGCCGCCGTCGATGTTGGCCTTTACGTCAAACTGAGCGGTCGTGCCGGTAACTTCGAAAGGCTGTCCCACGATATAACGGAGAGCGTCCTCTGCAAAATACTCGCTGAGGTCGCGGCCGTTGATGGTGATGTTGCCTTTGCCGGGCACGAGATAAACGCGTGCGACTGCTGATTTACGTCTTCCAAGGGCGTTTACTTGTTTCATGCTCTGCTTAAATTTCGTTTAACTTGATTGTCTTCGGTTTCTGAGCCTCGTGCGGATGCTCGCTGCCCTCATAGAGGTAGAGGTTGTTGATGAGCTTGGCTCCGAGACGGTTCTTAGGAAGCATGCCTTTGACAGCCATCCTGACGAGTTCGGTCGGCTTCTTGCTGAGGACCTCTTTCGGCGTGGTGAATCTCTGCCCGCCCGGATAACCGGTATGGCGGACATACACCCTGTCAGTCATCTTCTTTCCAGTGAGCTTCACCTTGTTCGCATTGAGCACGATGACATTGTCACCGCAGTCCATGTGAGGGGTGTAGCTCGGCTTGTTCTTCCCGCGAAGAATAAGCGCCACCCTGGAAGCAAGACGGCCGAGCACCAAGTCGGTAGCGTCGATCACGACCCACTCTTTCTTGATATCGCCGGCTTTCAGCGATACGGTCTTGTAACTCTGTGTGTCCACTGTCTTGATCTTTAATTGGTTAATACATAAAATACTGCGATCCCCGCATTACACAGGGGGCGCAAAGTTAACAATAAAATCGTTCTGAACAAAATTTTCTCATGTTGCCCCATGATTTTCGCCCTCATTTTCAGTCGGATAAAGAAAAAGCCGCGACCAGATGAGGCCGCGGCTCAATGATTCGGAAGGATGCTCCGTCAGATCGAAAGGACGTTGAGAACGTTGATGAGCTCCTTGTCTATCGGCTTGTTTTTCTTTATGGCCCTGCTGAATGGCACATAGACGATCTCGTCGTTGGATATGCCCACCATCACATTGCGCTGCCCCTCCTTGAGAGCCTCGATGCTGGCCATTCCGAGACGGCTGGCGAGAATCCGGTCGAAGGCGCTCGGCGAGCCACCTCTCTGGAGATGTCCGAGGATGGACACGCGCACGTCATACTGCGGATATTCCTTGCGGACGCGCTCGGCGTAGTGCATTGCGCCGCCGTCCTTTTCCGCCACGATGACGATGCTGCTGTTCTTGCTCTTACGGAATCCGCGGCTGATGAACTGCTCGAGCTGGTCGATGTCCGTGCTGTCCTCGGGTATGATGGCTGCCTCAGCCCCTGCGGCAATCGCGCTGTTCTGTGCGAGGAAGCCGGCGTCACGCCCCATCACCTCTATAAAGAAGATGCGGTTGTGCGAAGTCGCCGTGTCGCGGATCTTGTCCACACATTCCATTATGGTATTGAGCGCGGTATCATAGCCTATCGTCGAGTCTGTGCCGTAGAGGTCGTTGTCGATGGTGCCCGGAATCCCGATACACGGCACGTCGAACTCCTGAGCGAACACCTGGGCGCCGGCAAGCGAGCCGTTTCCGCCTATCACGATGAGCGCGTCGATTCCGTGCGACTTCATGTTGTCATAAGCCTTCTGCCGGCCCTCCTGAGTCATGAACTCCTGAGAACGCGCCGTCTTGAGAATCGTGCCGCCACGCTGGATCGTGCTGCTGACGCTCTGCGAAGTCAGTTCCTCAATATCATCATTTATAAGGCCTTCATAGCCCCTGTATATTCCCATCACTTTCCATCCGTTGTATATGGAAGCTCTGGTCACCGCCCTTATGGCGGCATTCATGCCGGGAGCGTCTCCTCCTGACGTCAGCACTCCGACTGTCGAAATCCCTTTGGCCATATCATTAAAAAATTTTGTTCAAAGCTATGTGCAAATATAATACGCCTTCCGAAAAGGCGGACAAATTTTCTACAATATTCACGCCATGCTGAAATAAAATCGTAATTTTGCGGCCGGAGAAGAAATGACGATGAAGATAGGAGACATTGAACTCGGAGAGCGGCCGCTCTTTCTGGCGCCGATGGAGGACGTGACCGACGCGTCCTTCAGGGCAGTGTGCAAAGAATTCGGGGCGGACGTCACCTACACGGAATTCGTATCTTCGGACGGGCTGATAAGGGACGCCAGGAAGGCCATCGCCAAACTCGTCACCAACGACGCCGAGGCCCCGATAGGAATACAGATATACGGAAGCATCCCGGAGGCCATGGTGGAGGCGGCGAAGATGGCGGAGAACGCGGCGAGAATAGCCGGCGGACACGGAGCCGACTTCATAGACATAAATTTCGGCTGCCCTGTCAGCAAGATAGCCAGACGCGGAGCGGGGTCGGGAATGATGCGTGAGCCGGACAAGATGGTGCAGATCACGAAGATGGTCGTCGACGCGGTGAAGATCCCGGTCACAGTCAAGACAAGACTCGGGTGGGACGAGGAGTCCAAGATCATCGTCGAACTTGCGGAAAGGCTACAGGACACGGGGATTCAAGCACTTACGATTCACGGAAGAACCCGCTGCCAGATGTACACCGGAGAGGCGGACTGGACTCTGATAGGCAGGGTAAAGGAGAATCCGAGGATGCGGATACCGATAATCGGGAATGGGGACATCGACTCGCCTCAGAAGGCTCTGGAGGCATTCGACAGATTCGGCGTGGACGGAGTCATGATAGGCAGGGCGACTTACGGACATCCGTGGATCTTCCGAGAGATCAGGCACTTCCTCAATACCGGCGAACTGCTCCCCCCTATGAGCGTCAGAGAAAGGTCGGAGCTGGCGAAACGGCATCTCGCCGGGTCTATGGCCCTGAAGGGGGAAAGAATCGGCATTCTCGAGATGCGAAGGCACCTCTCCTGCTATTTCAAAGGCCTCCCTGACTTCAAGGAGACAAGACTGAAACTCGTGACCCTGACCGACCCGGAGGAACTGTACCGCACACTCGACTTCATTGCCGACAGATGGGGAGAATGCCCTGCTCCGGAAGCGTCGTCGGTATACGGTTCATGAGCCTGAATCCCGCCGCATCCGAGACAGACTCGCCCATTTGACAGACTCGCCCATTTGGCAGACGCTACATACACTACATAAAAATCAACCGGCGCCGCAACAGACGCCATAAAAACACAGAAATGCTGGATCAGATTCTTCTTTTCCCATATTACGTCACTCTGAAGATAAGACACGCCCTCTATGATTCCGGGCTCAGGAAAGTGCATACGGCCGGGATGCCAGCCATATCCATCGGGAACGTCACGGTCGGCGGCACGGGGAAGACACCCCACGTGGAAATGATACTCCGCCTGCTTTCCGGCATGGACGGATGGAAAGACAAGAGGCTCGCCGTGCTCTCGAGAGGGTACGGAAGAAAGAGCAGAGGATTCCAGCAGGTGCTCGCCGCACTTCCGGAAGAGGGAGGCAAAAACAGGAGGAGGCGCACTCCGGCTGCCTTCTTCGGAGACGAGCCGGTACAGATAAAGAGGAAATTTCCGGAAGTGACAGTCGCTGTGGACAGGGACAGGACGGAAGGCTGCGCTTTTCTTCTTCACCCTGAGTCCCTGCTCACGTCAAAGAAGGGGAAGAGATGCCTGGCAAAAGACTTCCCGCCGGCCGACGTGGTTGTTCTGGACGACTGCTTCCAGTACAGGGCCCTGAGACCGTCCGTCTCGATGGTGCTCGTCAATCACGGAAGGCCGGTGTCCAAAGACCATCTCCTTCCCGTCGGACGGCTGAGGGATCTCCCCGAAAGACTTTCTAAGGCCGACGTGCTCATCGTGACCAAATGTCCCTATTATATGGAAGACGACGAGAAGGAGAGATGGGCGGCAGATCTCGGAATCAGGGAATACGATCCCGAAGACTGTTCGGGAAAAAGAAAGGACGGCTCGGTGCAGTACCTGTTTTTCACTACCGTAAGATACGACACGCTTGCCCCGGTCTTTCCGGAAGGAGACCAGCGCTACGCATATTCCAAGCAGACGGTGCTCTTCTCCGGAATCGCCGACGACACTCCTCTGGAAAGGTATCTCAGCGACTCTTACAGGATAATGAGGCACATCTCTTTCGGCGACCACCACGAATTCACCTCCGGAGACATTGCCACAATCCGCAAGGCGGCGGAGGAGTTTCCTACGGCAATAATCGTCACGACGGAAAAGGACAGCCAGAGGCTGTCCGACTTTCAGGGAGTGCCGGACATTCTGAAGACCAGGATGTTCTACGCACCTATCAAGGCGGAGTTCGTGTCCGGGGAAGAACGGGAACGCTTTACTCAGGTCCTCTCTTCCTTCCTGAAGTAGGCTATTCCCGGTGTCCGAAGCATGGTCCCGTTCAACGGCAGCCTCGGGAGGCCCCGTTCTGATCCGACAGGATCTCATTCTGAACAGCCACGGAAGCATCGTGAATCCCGTTGAAGATCATCTTCACGAACTCGGCCGGAAGCCCGAGCTCCGCCCCTTTCGAGAGCACCTTCTCAAGCACCGAATCCCATCTTGAGGTCTGCAGAATGGCTATATTGTTGAGTTTCTTATACTCTCCGATCCTGCGGCTCACCTCCATCCTCTCACCCAGAAGGGAGAGGAGATCCTCGTCAATTATGTCTATCCGCGCCCTCAGCTGATCAATGTTCTCCCTGTAGTCCGGGCTGTCCGAGTCCTGCTCTCGGACTGTCAGTCCCCTGAGCATCACGCCGAGATCGGCGGGAGTAAGCTGCTGTGCCGCATCGCTCAATGCGCATGTCGGATCGCAGTGGGACTCTATCATCAGCCCGTCAAGGCCGAGATCCAGCGACCGCTGGGAAATCTCCCGGACATATTTTCTGTCCCCGGCGATGTGGCTCGGATCACAGAAGAAAGGTATCTCCGGATAACGGCTCCTGAATTCTATCGCGATCTTCCATTCCGGACTGTTCCTGTACTTTATCCTGCCGGAGGTGGAGAACCCCCGGTGGATGACGCCGAGCTTTTTTATGCCGGCCTGACTGAAACGTTCGAGGGCGCCTGCCCACAGATCCGGGTCCGGACTGACCGGATTCTTCACGAGCACCGGCATGTCGACATCCTTGAGCGCGTCCGCGAGCTCCTGCACAAGAAACGGATTGGCAGTTGTCCTGGCACCGATCCACACCATGTCCACCCCGAATTTCAGGCAGTCGAAGATGTGCTTTTCGCAGGCCACTTCCGTGCATATCTTCATGCCGAGCTCCGACTTGACCCTCTGAAGCCACTTCAGCCCGGCAGCCCCGACGCCTTCAAAAGTGTTGGGATGGGTACGCGGCTTCCACAGCCCGGCGCGGAAAACGCCGATGCCGAGGTCCTTCAGCCTGCGGGCAGTCTCCATCACCTGTATTTCCGACTCTGCGCTGCACGGCCCCGCTATGATCAGCGGACGGCCTTCAGGGAAAATGTCCCATTCCCCTACAGGGGTGACATCAAATCTTCTTTCCATCTTCACTCCGTGTTTATCTGTCATTCGTCCTTCACTCAGTGTTTATCTGTCATTCGTCTTCTTAAACAATTATAGGCACACATTGCGGACTCTTTCGGCGGCCTCGTCCAGAACCGGCACGCCGGCACAGAGGGAAATCCTCACGCAGTCCCGCCCGTTCTTCCCGAAAATGAACCCGGGAGTGACGAAGACCCCTGCTCTCTCAAGAAGAAAATCCGAGACGCATCCGCCTACGGA
>CALVDO010000002.1 GCA_944326355.1 uncultured Bacteroidales bacterium
GATAGACGGCGCCGCGAATACTCGGCATTCAGCCCGGCATACCATTTTCGCGGTATCCTCCGACTCCACGAGACGGATATGAGGATATGCAGCGAAGAACGGACGGGTCTGGTTGATGGCCATATAGTGTGTCCGCACCTCCCTTATGTCCTCTATCCTCTGACCCGGCAGGGCCATCAGATTCTGCCCGATGCGGAGAAACACCTCCCCCTTTATCTTGACGTCATGCTTTCTGAGCAGTTCAAAGTTGGGAAGCAGACCTCCAGAGACGGTATTTTCAATGGCCATCACCGCCGAATCCGCCTTGCCCGAGTCCAGTGCGGCATAAAGTCCGTCGAAAGTGTCGCACTCGACCGTCTGAATATCCTCTTCCAGAGGCACAACTCCCGTCCGCGCCCCGTCGCCGCACCAGAACAGCCTCGCCGCCTGTTCGTGGAAACAGCCCGAATAACCCTGTATTGCAACCCTCTTCATATCATTACCTCCATTCTCTGCCGCCAGGAGCGGCTATTCTGCAATCGTGCGGCGTGACCGCAAGATCTTCCGGCAGCCGGACTCCCTGAAGCAGATCCGACAAAAAAGGCTGCCCGCACACCGGACAGCCATATCTATCATTCATTATGATCATATACACGACTTCCGGTCCGTCACCATTTCCGGCGGCAGAAACAAAATCCGAAAGCGTAAAATCGAAAATCCATAATGACGGTCAGATGGTAAGTATCTCCTTCTCCTTCGCTGCGGCGACCTCGTCAACCTTCTTCACGAAAGAATCAGTCTCCTTCTGGACATTCTGCTCGTATTCCTTCTGCATGTCCTCAGGCATACCTTCCTTCTGCGCCTTCTTGAGAGCCTCGATGGCGTCGCGGCGGGCGTTCCTCACCACGATCTTGGCATTCTCGGCGGCAGACTTCACCTTCTTTATCAGCTCCTTCCTCCTGTCCTCAGTGAGAGGCGGGACAGAGCAGCGGATGCTTTCTCCGTTGTTCTGAGGAGTGAACCCGATGTTGGCGTCCATGATGGCCTTCTCGATGACCGGGATCATCTTCTTCTCCCACGGCTGGATGAGGATGGTCTTGGCATCAGGAGTAGTGATTGAGGCCACCTGAGGGACAGGCGTCTCCGAGCCGTAATAGTCCACCGTCACATTATTGAACACCATAGGATTGGCCTTCCCGGCGCGATAAGTCTTCAGATCCTCCTCGAGGAACTTGAGCGCGTCTCCCATCTTCGTCTTGGCCGACGCGAGAATTTCTTTTGCTTTGTCTATCATGATGCAAATGCATTTGTTCAAGTCACACATGGACGAGAGTCCCGACCTTCTCACCTCTGATGAGAGAGGAAAGATTGCCGCTGACGTTCATGTCGAACACCACTATGGGCATATTGCCTTCGCGGCAAAGGGCGAAGGCAGTCTGATCCATCACCTTCAGCCTGTCAGACATGGCCTTGTCGAAAGTGAGCTCATCATACCTGACTGCGTTCGGATCCTTTTCCGGATCAGCCGTATATACACCGTCAACCCGCGTCCCCTTAAGAAGGGCGTCAGCTCCGATCTCGAGAGCCCTAAGCGCCGCTCCGGAATCCGTCGTGAAGAACGGATTGCCTGTGCCCCCGGCGATGAGGGCCACTCCTCCCTTCTCCATGAAGGCGACGGCATCATCCCTCATATAATATTTTGCGACGGGCATCATCGGAGTAGCGGTATACACCTCGGCTTCCACCCCCTCCGAGCGTATGGCCATGGACAGCCCGAGAGAGTTGATCACGGTCGCAAGCATTCCCATCTTGTCTCCGCCCACTCTGTCGAAGCCCTTTCCGACTCCGGAAAGCCCGCGGAAAATGTTTCCTCCCCCGATCACGATGGCAATCTGGAGACCCGCCCGCACAGCCGCGGCTATCTCCCGGGCATAAGCCGACAGGCACTCCTCGCTTATACCCTTTCCCGCAGGACCGCCGAGACTTTCACCGCTCAGCTTGAGCAACACTCTTCTATATTTCATGGTGTGGAATTTATGTTTTCTTCTGATGAGACGTCAAGACTTTCAACGAAACAAAAATATCGATTTATTATGAAACTTGCAAGAAAGAGTATATCTTTGCATACCTCTTGACCAAGATGAGCATAAAAAACATTGATAAAAAGATATGGCAAACATTTTCACGTCTTCAATCGGCAAGAAGCTCATAATGAGCATCAGCGGACTTTTTCTCATCATCTTCCTGTTCCTGCATCTGACGATCAACTTCTTCTCGGTCATTGACGCGATGACAGGAAACTTCGGCGCCGAAGAGGGCCTGTTCGCACTCGGCTGCGAATTCATGTCTCTCCCGATCGTGACGGTGATGGTCCCGATTCTCGCTTTCGGCTTCCTCATCCACATCATCTATGCCTTCATCCTGACCATCAGCAACCTCAAGTCACGCGGCGGATACAACCGCTACGCAGTGGCCAGCAAGGCCAGGACAGACTCCTGGGCATCCAAGAACATGATAGTTCTCGGAATCATCGTTCTCGGGATTCTCGCATTCCACCTTACGCATTTCTGGGCTGACATGCAGCTGAAGGAATGGACCGGGGCGGAGGCCGAAAACCCTTACACCCTTCTGACGATGACTTTCGGACACTGGTATAACGTGGTAATCTATCTCATCTGGTTCGGAGCCCTCTGGTTCCATCTCACTCACGGCGTATGGAGCGCGTTCCAGACGATCGGATGGGACAACAATGTATGGATCAAGAGACTTAAAGTCATTTCCTACATCGTCGCGACTCTCGTGTTCCTCGGCTTTGCAACAGTGGCAGTCACCTCATGCATAATGGCCTAAACATACGTCGGAGGACCGGCAGGACCTACTGATCGCGCAATCAGACATACTACAGAACAATACGGAGAACAGATATAACAAGAGGCCGACCGGAATCACTTTGGTCGGCCTTGTTTTTTATGCCTCATCTCGGCTCTGACGCATCTTTCCCGAGAAGACTCAGACGGAGCGCGTCTTCTCCCGCAGCCATTCCGCCGTCTCAAAATCAAGATCCGGCGAAAGGGTCTCATAGACATGAAGGTTATAGTCATTGAGCCACCTGATCTCGTCGTCGGTCATGAGATCACGGATCACGGGACCGGTATCTATATGACAGAGGGTAAGCGTCTCAAAGCGAAGCCACTCGCCAAACTGATTCCTGCCGGCCTCCGTGCATAGCAGAAGATTCTCATGTCTTATGCCGTAGAGCCCTTCACGATAGATTCCCGGCTCATCGGATGTAATCATGCCCGGCAGCAGCGGCTGAGAATTGAAATTCTGCCTGATGTCCTGCGGACCCTCATGCACACAGAGATAGAAGCCTACTCCGTGGCCGGTTCCGTGTCCGAAGTTGCGACGCCTGGACCACAGGGCGTTTCTCGCGAGCACATCAAGCTGACATCCCGCCGTACCTGCGGGGAAGACCGCCCGGGCAAGAGCGATCATGCCCTTGAGAACAAGGGTGTAATCCTCCCTCTCGGCATCCGAACATTCTCCTACAGGGACAGTGCGGGTGATGTCGGTCGTCCCGAACATGTATTGTCCCCCAGAATCCACAAGATACAGACCGCGCGGCTCAATGACGGAAGAACCACTCTCTTGAGTGGAGTAGTGCGGAAGTGCCGCAGAAGGCCCATAGGCAGAAATGTTGCGGAAACTGTCGCCTCTGTACCCTGGAGTCTCGCCGCGAAAGGCTGTCAGCCTGAGCGAGGCCTCCCATTCGGTCACTTCCACGCCGGACTCAAGCCGGAGATCCAGCCAGCGGAGAAACTTCTCCATCGCAATGCCGTCCGCATGACAGGCTTCCCTCATTCCGGCGATTTCAACCTGATTCTTTACGGCCTTGCGCAGTCCGACCGGAGACACGCCGCTGAGCATGTTTTCATCCCGGAAGCTGTCATACATCAGGGTAAACGTGTCATAATTTGTGGACGAGGGGTCGAAGAACACTCTGCCGCCCTCTCCCGCCGCCGCTTCTACGATGTCCGCGAGGCTGTCATAACGGCACACGGTAACCCCGTCGGAAGCCAGCTCTTCGAGACTGTCCGCAGTATCAGGGTCCTCCGAGTCATCCTCATTCTTACGCACGAGCCAGAACGCCTCGTCCATCGTGACGAGGAGGTGGGATATGACCAGAGGATTGTATTCGATGTCGCTTCCCCTGACGTTAAGAAGCCATGCGATCTCGTCAAGCTTCGACAGGAGCATACAGTCGCAGCCCTCGCTCAACAGGAACTTTCTGAGCCACGACAACTTCCTGAATCTCGACTCGCCGGTGGTCTCGTCGTCCAGAGTCATCACCGGACTCCGGGGTACAGGAGGACGATCCGTCCAGATGCGGTCAAACAGATCCGGGACATCCGCCAGCTCTGCGGACGGAAGACACCGCCGGAGCTCATCCACGGCTTCCACAGTAAGACAGGTGCCGTCAAAGGCCACAACGTCCGCTCTGCCGGAAAGCCACCGGGGAATGTCTACGGCATCGGGCACTCTCGTCTTGTGAAGAGCCACGCCGCTGCCTTCAAGCTCGTTCAAAGCCTGGATAAAATATCTCGAATCTGTCCAGAGACCCGCATGATCCCGCGTCACCACCATGTCCACGGCCTCACCGGTAAACCCCGACAGCCACTCCACCTGCTTCCATCTCGGCGCAGGGTATTCACTTCCGTGCGGGTCCGAACCTGAAATTATCACGGCATCCCATCCGTTCTCCTCCATGAGGTCTCTCAACGCCCTCAGTCTCTGATAATGAATCTCAGCCATAAATTCCCGTTTCGCCTGTACCGGCTATTGCGGCCGTAAAAATAAACATTTAATTCCAAAAAAACTCATATATTCGTCTCGGCAAACATTCACAGAAAATGGGAAAGAGATTTTACCGCAACCCTGACGGGAAAATGATAGGAGGAGTCTGCTCGGGAATCGCCACATACTTCAAAATCAGCGTCGTGATTGTCCGCGTGCTGTTCGTCATCGCCCTCATCGTCTGGACATCCGGGCTCTGGGTATACCTCGCGATATGCCTCATAGCTCCCCTCGCTAAGACACCGAGAGAGAAATGCGAGCTCCGGGGGATGCCGGCCACGCCGGAGAACATGAGCAGATTCTCGTCCGCACACAGCGGAAGACCGCACGGAAAGGACTCACACGAGTGAAGATATGATGCTGTCCGAAACGAAGAACATTCCCTCCGGAATACGCAGTCTCGGCCCGTCTTCCGCACCGTCCTTCTCTCTGCACAGGGAGCCGGCATCGATAAGGGCATCAATCGGGGCATCCGGACGGAGGCGTCTCAGACATGATTCGCTGATTCCGGTGTCTGTCCGAAGGGCGAGCATGACAGTCTCAATGACCTCCTGCTCAGCGGTCAGCACCTCCCCTTCCCGGCCGTAGGCATGGTCTGCCGGAGATGATCCGCAGACATTGCGGACATAGTCTGCGAGATAAGGAGGATTCCAGCATCGGACACGCAGTCCTCGCCCTTTGCCGATGGCGCCATGCTCTGAAAGCCATGCCGAGACCGACGGCATTCCGTCATGCAGCAGCGAGTGAGCCGACGGACCGAGCCCCACATAGGGAACACGCCGCCAATATGCCGAATTATGGACGGCCTCATGTCCCGGAAGAGCGAAATTCGAAATCTCATAATGCCGATATCCTGCATCCGACGCTTTCCTGCAGAGAATGTCATACTGAATGCGGCACTTTTCCTCCGAAGCCTCAGAATACCTCCCGGAGACGACAAGCCTCTCCAGAGCGCTCCCCTCCTCGACAGAAAGCTGATATGCGGAAAGATGTTCGGGACTCATGCCCGTGCCCATCCCGTCAATGATCTCATCCAATGTCTTCCGCCATATCTCGTCATCGAGAAAGGATATTCCGAAAATCAGATCCACACTTATGTCTGAAAATCCGGCTTCCCGCAGCATGGAATAGGCCTTTCGTGCCGTCGAGGCATCGTGTCGCCGGTTCATCCACCGGAGGACGCCGTCGTCCAGAGACTGCACTCCCATGCTTATGCGGCTGACGCCGAGGCCAAGGAGAGAATCAAGATAGGCCGAGCCTTTCTCGACGACATCTTCAGGATTGACCTCAACGGTAAATTCATCCCGTCCGCACCCGGGACTGACTTCCCGCAGGGCAGACACGACTGAAGAAAGAGAAGAAAGAGGCAGCACCGATGGGGTGCCGCCTCCTATGTATATCGTATCCGGCGGGCCGCTTCCCGCGATCTCGTCCGCTCTCGAGCGGATTTCCCTGATCATGGCGTCTGCAAAAGCGCTGCAGGTGACGCCCGCTCCGGACTCTGTCTCGGAATAGAATCCGCAGTATGTGCAGAAGCTTCCGCAGAAAGGAATGTGCAGATATACCACCGCTCCTATCTCAGCATCAGCTCAGCCGATCCGAGAAGAGCCTGATCGGTGTACACGTCGACGGTATGGATGCCTTTCGAATATTCGGATATTCCGTTGAGATAGATGCTCATCTCCACCTCAGTGCCCTGATAGTCGACCTCCCTTGACGCCGAGCATATCATAGGCTCTCCCTCGAAGGTGAAAGTCCTCTGCTCGTCATTAGTGAGAAGGATGCCGTCCGGCCCCTTGACTCTGACATAGACCCTTACCGGGCCCTTAGGTGCGAGATCGTTCTCCACGAGGCTGAGAGTGGTCACGAGACGGACGACTCGGCTGCTCCTGTCGGTTATCTTGTTGGAGGCGTTATAGGCGTCAAGCCTGATGCCACGGCCCTTGATAACGGCTCCCACGGCCACCTGGTCCGAAAGCGACTCCACTGTCCTTGAAAGCTCCTCCGACTGTCTGCGGCTTTCGGCAGCCTCCCTGCGGGCCGCCGCCGCATCCGCCGTAAGCTGACGGTTTAGCGTGTTGAGGGAATCTATCTGCACAATATAGTTGCGCATTATGCTTCTGAGCGTCCCGAGCTCCTTCTCGTACTGGCGGATCTTGGCCCTGTTGGTCGCATCGGTCTTCTTTATCCTCTCGATGAGCTGGGAGACTTCTTCCCTGGAGGAGTCGAGCTGGGAATTGATGACGTCATAGTCCGATGAGAGCGACGCGTAGTCATTCTGGAGTGCGATCATCTGAGCGGTGAGATCCTCCTTCTCGAGATTGAGCTCATTGACCAGAGACGACTTCTGAATCCATATATATGCCAGAGCGACCGCGAGCACGACGGCAACTGCCGTCAGCACATACATGATCTTCTTCAGGCTTCCGCCCTGATTGCTTTTTTCTTCCATATTTTCTGTCATTTTCTGTTATCTCTGCAAACATAGTAAAAATATCGGATATTTTCTTATATTTGTGACATGTGCCGGAGCGTTTAAGACGCCGTAGACGATGAACCGGCAGATACAACGGGATGAGATATATAATCAGAAGCATAAAATACTTTATCTGCTGCGTCATAGTGCTGGCTCTCGCGCTTGCCGCAGTGGTTCTGTTCGGAGCCGCGGACTGGGATATCGGAACGCTCTTCCGCAACGGATACGACGCCCTGTGGCAGATAGCCATAGTCTTCGCCGCAGTCGCCGCGGGCTACCCTAAGGTAGGATACCTCAGCAGGACGCTGTCCGCGGAGTGCAGGCCCGAGACGGTGACGGAGTGCATGACAGCCCTCGGATACATTCCTGAAAAGACCGAGCCCGGACTGATGACTTTCAGGCACGGCAGCACGATGAGCCGGCTGTCAAGGATGTTTGAAGACAGGATAACCTTCTCCGAGACGCCTGAAGGTCATATTCAGGTGGAGGGGCTGAGGAAAGACGTGGTGAGAATCTCAGGATATGTCGACAGAAGAGCCGGGGAAGACGCCGGCGGACAGGGATGAAGACACCATCGGACAAAATGAGACCAACCCGCTAAAAATAACGATCATGGACGACAGTTTAATGACAGTGGCGAAATTTGATGATCCGATGAGGGCGGACATTGTCAAGGGCATGCTCGAGAACTGCGGAATCGAAGCCGCTGTGTTCGGAGAGTTCTCCGCCTATCCGTCAATCAACGCCGTCGAAGGCAACATCGAGTTGAAAGTCAACGCCAAGGACTACGATAAGGCGTTGAGCATCATTGAGGCTTCGCAGAGCGCCGAATAGAAGTCCTCGCCGAAGCGATGCACAAGGGGTTCGCGCAGGAATTCAAATACGCGGACCCCTTCTCTTCTGCCCTTGGCATAGGCGTCTCGGCATATTTCCCAGCGGTGGAGGTTGAGCGCGGTCATACCGTTGCGGAGGACTGACACTCGGATCGGATAAAGCCAGCATGAAATCGGCTTGCGGAAATCCCCCACCCCTTCAAACCAGCGTCTCTCCATGGAACAGAAACAGTTGCCATTGCCGTCGAAACAGGTGTATGCGCATTCCTCCGTATCCGGCACAAGCGGAGTGACCATGTCGCCGTCTCCGTCTATCTCAAAGAATCCGGTGCGGCTCACCGCCTCTCTGCCTTTGGCGCTCATCAGATCCGAAAACAGGGTATAATTCTTCTCAATGGCTTCAGGCTCACACTCTTCAAGGGGAGCGCCACTGTCGCCGATCACACAGCAGCAGCCCCTGCATTTTTCGTAGTCGCAGGAGAAGTATTCAGTAAGTATCTCCTCAGACACGAGGCAGTCATCTATCTGGATTATCGTTCCGTGATCCATTCTTCTTCGGTTTTGTGACATATTCTATCTTGCTTCCTCCGTCAAGGGCGGAGAGGACGGCTCTCACAGCTGCCGCATCCACTTCGGATATGCGCCTGTCATAATCGCGCTGCACATCCTTTCCTCCTGAGAACCTGTCAGATATGACCGCAACCCAATAGGCTGGGTCAGACTGTCTGGAGTCAAGGCTGTTGCGCAAGACAGTGCGGTAGAACTCCATCTGAGCGTCGGAAAGAGGGGCGGAGACGGCATCCGACATGGCCGAACGCATCTTCATCAGCACCTTCACCAGAGAACGGCTGCTGATTTCCCCTGTGTCGCCGGCGCCTGCGGAGACCTTTCCTCCGGCATAAGGGACGGCCGATACCGACACGGTGAATCTCTCTTGAGGATGTGACGAAAAGCCGTTCCTGACGGTAATGCGCATCCCTGAATCATGAAGAGCCTCCTCGAGGGCGTCCTCAAGTACCATGGAGGCGATCTGGGCAGACATATAGCTTGCCGCATTCATCGGTATTTCGGCAGACATGAGCATATCGACGCCGGGGATGTCTCCCGAGACGAAATAGGTCGATTCGCCTGATACAGGCTGGAACGACACCACCGGATTGAGCACTCGCCTCCCTACGGTGGTGAATCCTGACACATATTCCTGGATCCGCTTTCTGAATTCCGTCTCGGGCATCTCACCCACGAAGATGAGATAGCCGTCGTCCGCCTCCGAGAACTGCCTTCTGAAGAATCTGTCCGCCCGCGCAGGAAGGTCATCGCGCAGATTGGCTGCGGACTTCCATGCCGAGTATCTGTCTCCGCCGTTGGCTATGCTGTCAAGAACGAATCTTTTTTCGGAATATGCCCCTCTGAAAGTCTTGAGCCTGATCCTCTCTTCGGTCATATATCCGGCCGCGAGGGCTGTGTCGAGTGAACGGCTGGAGGAGAAGGCGAGAAGCGACTTCATCAGAAGAGAAAGCCTCTCCTGCGGAAGAGAGCCGGAGATTCTGATGTCCGAAAGCGACACTTTCGCCGACACGGACACGTCATTTTCGGCCAGTATCCGCCTGAAGTCGTCCCATGGCACTCCGCACACGTCATAAAGGCCGAGCATGTCCGATAGGAACGCGCCCTCGCCGTCCTTCATGTTACGCATCGAGGAATAGCCGCCCCGCAGGACGAAGGAATAGAAGAGACGGCCGGAAGTAGGCATCTTCCTGTAGATTACCTTCATGCCGTTGGAGAAGGTCCAGAGGCAGCTTCCGGTGGAAGGGTCTGTCCTCGTGCGTCTCAGGGAAGCCTTCGCCTCAGGCACGGGGAAACGCATGGTGTCGCGCATATCCACATGACATCCGCCGCCGGAAAGGGTGTCGGACAGAGCGCTGCGCCAGCCGGAGACGAACGCGGCGAGGAGGGTGTCTGAAGAGACCGCACCCGAAGAGGTCCTGCAGGTGAGAATCAGGTTGCGGGAGCTGTCCGCGAGCTCTGAAATGAAGCTGTTGAAGAGTCTGAGCCCGCAGGTGTCCGGCAGCTCTCCCTTCTGATGGAAACGGAACTTCTCAGCCGCAGAGACGAGAGCGGTCCCGTACAGAAAGGAGGACACGCACCTGTCCACATTGAATGAGTTGGGAACGAGAGGCCGTCCTGCCTCCCGGCCGAGCCCGGCAAGAGCCATGGATTTGGCGGACACATACTCGTCAAGCTCCGCCCCTTTTCCGCAGAGGGAAGAGAACACGCTTCCAGCCGAGGATGCCGCCTTAAGCACGCAGGTGTCAGAAGTGAGTATGGTCACGCTTCTCTGTTCAGGGCCGGCGGCGTCGGAACTCAGCCTCTGGCTGTAGGTTATCCCGGCCGCAGGGACTGAATCACGCCTCAGCCTGCATGAGAGCCTGCTCAGAAGTACGGAGCGGAACTCGTCGGAAAGCCGCTCGGAGACAGCAGGCAAGGCTGTGGACATATATTCCGCCGGCGTCCTCGGAGAGACATAGCTCACTGTCAGAGAGGCAGTGCCGGGGCTGCCGCCGGGCAGGACGCTGCAGAAGGCCGAATCGCGCGGCGCCCAGGCCTCTGCGTACGGGGCCGCCTCGCCATCCCGCCCAGGAACCATCAGAGAGAGTATCCTGAGCTTCTTCAGCATTTCGTCTCTGTCTATGTCTCCGGATATTATCATTGCGGCGCGGCCGGGCATTCCGCTGATGTCGACAAGGTCGAACATCATCAGAAGCAGAGAGTCAGTGACAGGCTCCCCGGCAGGAAGCCTGACATTCTCAAAGCGCACGACCGAAGCCCCGTCCCTGCTCTGCACATAGCCGTTTTTCCCTCTTCGGATTCTGTTGCGGGCGAGAAAAGACGACGGACTGCTGGCAGTGAATCTCGGCAAGGAATCAGGCAGTTCAGCGCCGATCGGACCGACTTGCGAGGAAATGTCAGGGCCCTTGAGTACAAGAGCGAAATCAGCCAGCCCCCTGTACGAAGAGTTCGGCACGAGATAGCAGGTTATCCCGTCCGGCAGGCTTTCTCTCGTGACGTCCGGATCCCCGGCAAGCACCGGAATGCCCTGGGCAGACGCCGGCAGAGACAGGATGCAGGCGAAAAACGAAAAAAATATATGCAGAATCGTCTTTTTCATCACATTTATCAATGATGCTGCAAAATTAAAACAAAAATTTCCTAATTTTGCATTTATGCGTCATGTTCAGATGAGCCGGGGTACAGGTCTGAAGACATCTGGACGTTTTTTTAGAGACAACACAACAAAAACATTACGGATATGAAAAAGTTTCTTCTCTCTTTGGCGGCTGCCGTTCTTGCCGCCGGAACGATCGCCGCTCAGGATATGGCTACGGCGACCGAGACCTATAACAACGGCGCCATGGCGCTCCAGACAGGCGACAACGCTACGGCTCTCGCATATTTCGAGCAGGCTCTTGCACTCGGAGAAGCCTGCGGCGACGAAGGCGCGGAACTCGTCGGCAACTGCAGGGACATCATACCTCAGGTGACCCTTGCCATCGCCAAGGACATGATTCAGGCCAATGACCTCGACAATGCCGTGCTCCAGCTCCAGAAAGCCGTCGAGAGCGCCGGGAAATACGGAAAGCCTGAGGTGGCAGATGAGGCGAACAGCCTTGCTCCTCAAGTATATATGCAGAAGGGAAATATCCTGCTCAACGCAAAGGACTTCGCAGGCGCTGCCGCCGCATACGAGCAGACCATTGCGCTTGACCCGGACAACGGCAACGCATACCTCAGACTCGGGACTGCCTACAGCATGACCGGAGACGTCGCTTCTGCTGAAAAGTATCTCACCGAGGCCATGAAGCACGGACAGGAGGCAAACGCAGCAAAGCAGCTTTCCAACCTCTATCTGAGAGTTTCTCAGAGCTGCATCAAAGCCAAGAAATATGAAGACGGAATTGCAGCCGCCCTCAAGTCAAACGAGTATGACGAGAACGCCAACGCAATGTATCTCGCAGGCAACGCCGCAATGAAGCTCGACCGCAAGGCTGACGCCATCTCATACTATGAGAAGTATGTAGCCATCAACCCGAACGCCAAGAACGTCAACGACATCTATTATACGATCGCTGTCGTGGCGCAGCAGGCGGGAGACAACGCCAAGGCATGCGGATACTATCAGAAGATTCTCAGCCATCCGACCTACGGAGCCACGGCAAAGGCCCAGATCCAGGCTCTCAAGTGCAACTGACGACAGATTCATGAGACAGCTGGAACTTCTGGCTCCCGCAAGAAACTGTGACATCGGCATTGCAGCTATAGACTGCGGTGCCGATGCCGTGTATATTGCGGGTCCCGCGTTCGGAGCGAGACAGGCCGCCGGAAACGGCATAGAAGACATAGAGAGGCTCTGCCGGTACGCACATCGCTTCGGCGCAAGGATATTCGTCACCCTCAACACTATCCTCTATGACAACGAACTGGAAGAAGCCCGCAGACTGCTTCTGGAATTTCAGGAGGCCGGGGCGGACGCCGTCATAGCGCAGGATTTCGCCCTGCTCAAGATTGCTGCAGAAAGCGGTCTCGGGATTCCGCTGCACGCATCTACCCAATGTGCGATCAGGACGCCGGAACAGGCAGCCTTCCACGAGGCCCTCGGATTTTCAAGACTCGTTCTGGAGAGGGAGCTGTCTCTCGAACAGATCCGAAGAATACGTAACGCCGTCAGCTGCGAGCTCGAATTCTTCATTCACGGAGCGCTCTGCGTATGCTACAGCGGTCAGTGCTACCTCTCGGAAGAGATAGCCGGACGGAGCGCCAACCGGGGAGCCTGCATACAGGCCTGCCGCTCCAGATACGACCTTCTGGACGGAGACGGCAGGAGGCTTGTCAGAGACAAGGCGCTGCTGTCCCTCAAAGACCTGAACCTCAAGAACAGGATAGCCGAACTTGCGGATGCGGGGATCTCGTCTTTCAAGATAGAGGGAAGACTGAAGAACGCCTCCTATGTAAAGAATGTGGTCAGAGACTGCTCCGAGGAGCTCGACAGGATTGTTGCTGCCGGACATGAATACTGCAGGTCATCATTCGGGAAAGTGCGCGGCGGCTTCACGCCTGATACGGAAAAGACTTTCAACCGAGGCTACACCCAGCTCTTCATAGACGGCAGCCGGAACAACGGCAAGGGAGACAACGGCAGCGGCAACAGAAGAGACGGCAGAAGGATGAGGGCCGGAGGATGGGCAGCGATGGACTCGGCCAAGTCGATGGGCGAGGAAATCGGCACGGTCATCGCCGTAAGCTCTTCAGCAGCCAGAGGACGCCAACGCGGAAGAGACTGCCAGGACAGCACTCACATAGGCTCTTCGGACGAGAGCATGAAGATCAGAATCATCCCTGCCAAAGACGGCGTGACGCTCCACAACGGCGACGGATTCTCCTTCATCAGAGGATCTGAAGTCATCGGCTTCCGCGGCGACGTGTGCGACGGACTGGAGATTAGCTGCCGGAAAATCAACGGACTCACCTCTGGAACGAAGCTGTACAGGAATCTTGACAGCATGTTTGAAAAGGAGCTGGAGACCGGGATGCCGAAGAGGGAAATTGACGTCAAGGTCGACATAAAGATCATCAGGGACTCCGGGCTCAAGCTGACACTGAACGCCGAAAGCGAGGACGGACGGAAACTGTCTTTCGAGACCGGAGAACGGCAGGACGAAGCGGAAAACCGCGAGAGAATGATCTCCATGATGCGCAATCAGCTCGAAAAGACGGCCGGGCACTACAGATTCCGCATCGGGGACATCTCAGGAGAGAAGGCCGTGCCGTTCATGTCGGCGGCGGAGCTTAACGGCATCAGAAGACGGCTCGCTGAAAGTCTGGACAAGATGCAGGCAGGACGCAGGCCGCTGCTGACAGTTGACATAAAGGCCGCGCTGGACGAGGCGTCGGCCGATGCCTCGAAAATCCCGGGAAAACCGGATTCAGCCGGATACTCCGCCAACATCTCCAACGCCTCAGCCAGGGAGATCTACGAGAGTCTCGGAGTGAAAGTGGAGTCAATGGCATACGAGACTGCCCATGTCCCCGGTGCGGAACTGATGAGAAGCCGGTACTGCATACGGCACGAGCTCGGAATCTGCCCGAAACAGAAGAAAGGGCAGACTTCCGGGCCTCTGTACCTGCTGAACAACGGCAGACGTCTCATTCTGGAATTTGACTGCCGCAACTGCGAAATGACGGTCAGAAGCGGCAACAAATGACGGTCAGAAGCGGCAGAGTCAGAGATGGTCGACTACCTCGAATTTGAGGTCGACGTCTCCGAAATGTCCGGTTACATTGTCATTGGCCATGATGAAACGGCTGCTGAGCTGCCCGCGCCATACGATGTCATCGCGGGAATTTATAGGAATGCTTATCTCCACTCCATAGCTTTTGGACGCGACACGCACAAGGGCGGTGCATTTCCATGACGTCAGGGTTCCCCCGTCGTCTTCAGTTATCATCAGGGCGCACTGGTCAAGCTGCTCCGTCCAGTCCGATACCAGTACTGCATTGAAAGGCTGAGGCACACCCACATTCTTTCTCTTCACGACAATCATGAAGTCTGTCACCGTCGGCGTATACAGCCGCAGTTCGGCTTCCGTGCTCGCAGTGAAATTCTCCACCGCCCCCATCTTGACAAAAAACTCTGAGGCGCCAGCAAACCATGAGTCATAATTACGCAGCATGGTAAATTCCCTGAGAATAAGAGTCTTGACCCCAGAGGACGCTGTCGTCGCCTTCATCGGGACTTCTGTCGCAGGCGCACCGATGCCAGCGGCTCCCGATGCGGCGGCTTCAGATGCGTAGGCGCCCGATGCGGCGGCTGAAATCGCCGGGACGGACTTGATGATGACAGAGCCTCCGCCGGAGCCCCATTCCGGATCTTCCCGTCTGAGAAGCTCCAGGGAAGTGTAGCCGCTGTCGTCGTTTCTGTTGACCACCCATACCGTCTCTTCCTGAGCCATCTTCTCATCCACGGTGACCTCCTCGACTTTCAGCCCGCCGTCTTCGTCCTCAACAAGCCGGTAGCCGACATTAGTTTCAGCCCCGTCAAGCGGGTCGAAGGTGATCACAGGGAACTCCTCCCCGTCCCAGTTTTCAGAAAAAGGCCAATATATCTGCACGTCAGATGATTCCAGAGCATCAATGAACTCTTCCGGCGTCATCCCGTCCCCGTAGCCGGACGCACCGTCGCTTCTTGTTGCCGCAGCTGAATGGAGATGCTCCCGAATCAGCTCTCTGAGTGGCCTGTCGTAGCTGACGGCGCTTTTTGTACCCTCAGGAAGCCTGTCATCGCCGACTCCGGCACCTGGCAGCCTGAAGAGGTCACGCATGGTGTACTCTTCGTCATAGCCGTTTTCGGAAGACGAGGACACAGCGTCGTGCACCTCCTGCAGCTGTCCTTTGCCGATCGGTATCTCGGAAAGAAGCATCGCCACTTCCCCGAGCGACACCGGGACGCTATCATTCCCGTCTCCTCCGCCATGTCTGCCGATGTCATTGTCAAGCTCTTCGCATGAGACGATGAACACCGCAAGCGCTGACACCGCGCAGAACGGCAGCAGCCCATAAACCACAAATCTCCTGAGTCTGCGGAACATTACGCCGAGACTCCCACTTCTTGCTGAATCTTTCATGTTCTGTCCCTCCATTTCCATCTGTTATCGATTTCTGATGCAAAGAGACGGACTAATATCCGTGTACGCAAAATGCACACGGATAAATCACGAAAAGCCTTATGATGAGTATCTTACTATCCGAGATCGCCCGCTCAGATCAGGAATGACGTCAACATGGCGAAAGCCGGCGGACAAAAAGATTCCGGACACGCCGTCTCCGAAAGCCTCGTTGATCTCGGTAAATCCGACGCCTTCCTCAGAGAGCAGTCTTGCCGACCATTCCGCGACAGCTCTATAATACAGGAGGGGATCATCGTCTGGGACGAAGAGGGCGAGATGCGGCTCGTAATCAAGGACATTTCCCGACATGAGCCGCTTCTCCGACTCCGTGACATACGGAGGGTTGCTCGTAATCAGATCGACCGAATTCCCGGCCACGCCGTCAAGAGCGGCTGTTTCGAGGACATCGCGGAGGACGAATTGCGGAGGCCGGACGCCGCGCTCCTTCACCAGATTTGAAAACGGCTGTGTCCTTGCCACTTCCAGAGCCTTCTCAGAGATGTCGACGCCCGTGACTTCCGCCATCGGGACAGTGAGGGCGAGCGACCACGCGATGCAGCCCGAGCCGGTACACAGGTCTATAATGCGGACAGGACGGGCGAATTTTCCGGAGGAACTTCTCATCCGGCTCAGCCTCGAGGCGAACTCACCGGCATGACGACACAGAAGCTCCGTCTCCTGCCTCGGGATGAGCACGTCCGGAGTGACACGGAAATCGAAACCGCAGAACTCCGCATGGCCAGTGACATACTGTACGGGCTCTCCCGATTTGAGCCGGGCAAGCATCTCTTCAAGTTCGGGAAGCCGACGCGGATCTATCTCACGCGCAGGCTCGACAATATGTGTATAGCTTTCCGTTCCGAGCACGTCCGAACACAGGCGGGATACGACGGCCCGCGCCTCATTCCGCGCATACAGAGCCTCCAGCGCACTGACAGCGCCGGAAATAAAATCCTTCAGCAGCATATTCCGATACTAATGACTGATCTTATGTCTAAAGAAGATGAGAGAGATTGTCAGCGTCCCGCATTCTCGATGATTGAAGACAGAAACTCCGTCATGCCTATGCCGGCGGTCCTCACCATCTTCGGCACGAGAGATGCCGCCGTCATTCCCGGTATGGTGTTGACCTCAAGGAAATAGAGGCCGTCTTCGGCAAGAATGTAGTCCACCCTGACCACTCCGGAACATCCGAGCCTTTCATATATCTTTCGCGAAGCATCCTGAATCATGTCCGTAAGCTCCTGACCGAGCTCTGCAGGACAGATTTCACGGCTGAGGCCATTATATTTGGCATCGTAATCGAAGAATTCCCTGTCCGTCACGATCTCGATGACCGGAAGGGCGACTGTCTCCCCGTCCCTTCTGTATGCCGCGCAGGTCACTTCGCGTCCCTGTATGAATTTTTCCGCGAGCACAGTCCTGCCCTCGGAAAAGGCGAGGGAAAGCGCGGCGTCCAAGCCTTCCGCAGACTTGACCTTCGTCACTCCGAAGCTGGAGCCGCCGTCGGTGGGCTTCACGAAAAAGGGCAGCCCGAGCTTCTCGACAACATTCCCGGCGAAGTCAGGCCCGAGGTCATCCCCCTTTCTGATGAAAATGTCGTCTGCGCACTTCACGCAATCCATGTCCCTAAGATAGTTCTTGCAGGAGAACTTGTCAAACGTCACGGCGGAGACGAAGGAACTGCAGCTGCTGAACGGTATGCCGAGCATCTCGAGATAGCCCTGCATAAGTCCGTTCTCTCCCGGATTGCCGTGCTGCATGATATAGGCGAAGTCCATCCGCACCTTCTCCCCCGCCACAGTCACGGAGAAATCGGTCTTGTCCACCTGAGGTCTCTCCCCCTCCGGGAATATGACTCTCATGGAATTGCGTCGGCGGCAGGCCACGAGTGACCAGTCACCGAAACGGGCGAAGATCTCATACACGCTGTATGCCTCACCGTCTATCCTTGACGCGACGAATTCGCCGCTCCGGCACGATACCTCCCATTCCGAGGAGTCACTGCCGTATATTACCGCAATATTGCCGTATTTTGCCATATGTCTATAAGTTCGTTATCATTATCTATAAGTTTGCGCCGGCCTCGGATGACGGGACATGCAGTCCCGTCATCCGAGGCCGCGCCGGGACTTCAGCCCCGTCACTCGAAGAAGAATGCCTCCGACTCCTCTTCGGCATGAGAGGAAGCCGTTTCCTCCGACTCGCAGTCAAGATCCAGATGCAGGCCCGCAGGCGCAGTGAACCTGTCGGCCTCCGATATGCCGAGAGTGCCGTCCTCTATCACCTTCTTCATCCAGATGCCCCATATCGGAAGAGCCATATTTGAGCCCTGTCCGTAGGTCATGGACTGGAAATGCACCTGTCTGTCCTCGGCCCCGACCCAGACACCTCCGGTAATCGTAGGCGTATAGCCGATGAACCATCCGTCCGCCTGGTCGTTGGTGGTGCCCGTCTTTCCCGCTATCTCTCCCTTGAGCCCGTATTTGTACCTGAGGCGCACCGCAGTTCCGTTGTTGACCACGCCCTGCATGAGGTTCGCCATGAGGAAGGCGGTGTTCTCGCTGATCGCCTCACGGCTGTGCGGAGTGAATTCGGCGAGCACATTGCCGCTGTTGTCCTCTATCCTCGTAACGAAGAGAGGGTCGACGTGCACCCCTCGAGACGGGAACACGTTGTAGGCGGCGACCATCTCATACAGCGACAGGTCGGCAGGGCCGACACAGAGGGAAGGCACCTCCTCTATGTGGCTTCCGATCCCCATCTTCCGCATCATCTCCGCCATGGCATGAGGTCCGAACTGCTTCATCAGATATGCCGAGATGTTGTTGGAGCTCTTCATGAGCCCCCACTTCAGCGTCACGGTCTGCCCTATCCATTCATCCCTGTCCGTACTCTGAGGTGTCCAGGTGTCGTCCCCCACTATGAAAGTCTGAGGCACGTTGACGACCTTGTCGCATGGAGACATGCCCTCCTGCATCGCGAGAGTATAGAGGAACGGCTTGATGGTCGATCCGACCTGCCTCTTCCCCTGTCTCACGTTGTCATACTTGAAATATCTGTAGTTCGGACCTCCGACATAGGCCTTCACATGGCCCGTCACCGGCTCCATGACCATGAATGCGGCGCGCAGATGAGCCTTATAATATTTTATGGAGTCATCAGGGGTCATCAGGGTGTCTATGTACCCTTTTCCCTTCCAGGAGAACACCCGCATCTCTGTCCTGGTGGCAAAGCTCTTCTTTATCTCCGCCTCGGACGCTCCTCTCGCCTTCATCATCCGGTAACGGTCGCTCCAGCGGCGGGCCTGAGCCATCAGGCGGTCTCTCGTGGCCTTGTCTATGTCATTTGAGAACGGCTTGTTGACCTTCGACCTCTGGTCGATCCAGAACTTGTCCTGAAGATCCTGACCGAGATGCTCCGCGACGGCCTCCTCGGCATACTTCTGCATCTTCCAGTTGATGGTGGTGAATATTCTCAGCCCGTCCCTGTCAAGGCTGTATTTCGAGCCGTCAGGCTTCCTGTTCTTGTTGAGCCAGCCATAGAGAGGATCATCAGCCCACTGGAGGGAATCCACCCTGTAGTCCTCATATATGCTGTACTTTGAGCGCACCGGCTCTGAAGCGTTCATGGTCCTGCGCAGCATGTCCCTGAAATACGGGGCGAGACCGGCGTTGTGATCGAGCATCTGATAGGAGAGGACTATCGGTATCTGCTGTATCGAATCGCGCTCGGCCTCCGTAAGATAGCCGGCCTTCTCCATCTGGCCTATCACGAAGTTCCTCCTCATCAGGGCCTTGTCCGGATTTATGACGGGATTGTATCTCGTCGGCTTGTTGACCATGCCCACAAGCATCGCACTCTCCTCCACCGTGAGGTCCGACGGATTCTTCCCGAAGAAGGTCATAGCCGCCGACTTCACTCCATAGGCGTTGCTGCCGAAGAAAATGGCGTTCATGTACATGTCCATGATCTCGTCCTTCGTGTAGTTCCTCTCCAGCTTGACGGCAGTTATCCACTCCTTGAGCTTTATCCAGACCATCTTCACCTGAGACACGCCCGGAATCCGGCTGTACGTGTCGGAACGCGGATACAGGGTCTTGGCCAGCTGCTGAGTGATCGTGCTTCCTCCTCCCTGGCTGGAGTCGCTCAGCAGCAGAGTCTTGACAAGCACCCTCCCCAGACTTATGAAATCTATTCCGGAATGCTCATAGAAACGGGCGTCCTCAGTGGCCACGGCCGCATGGACGAGATTCGGAGACAGATCATCATAGGCGACGTACGACCTGTTCTCTATGTGAAAGGTGGTGAGAATCTCACCGTCCTCGGCGATCACCTGAGTGGCGAGCTTGCTCTCCGGATTCTCGAGCTCCTCGAACGAAGGAATGTCCGCGAATGCCCACACCAGAAGGAGCATCACCACCAGAGCCGCTACGGGCAGAGTGACCAGAATCCAGAACCACCTGATTATCCGCTTTCTTGTCTTGTCAGTCATCATTCAACTCTTTTGAACCTGCAAAAATAACAATTTGTCCAGAATATCGAGAAAATTTGAGAGCAACTGGCGGACGCTCCGGGTCCGGATCGAAAAAAATTTTGAAAATTGCCCCGTTTGTTCCTTACTTTGCAGTCCGAAAAAGAATTGGAAGATAGATATGGAGGGAAATCTTGTCATTGTCGAGTCTCCGACAAAAGCCCAGACTATACAGAAATTTCTCGGAAAAGGCTTCACCGTGAAATCCAGCGAGGGACATATCCGCGACCTGAAGGACAACTCGCTGAGCATCGACGTGAAGGACGGCTTCAAACCGGAATACGTCATCCCGGACAAGAAGAAGAAGATAGTCTCCGACCTCAACAAGGCGGCGAAAGGAGTGGAGACGGTATGGCTCGCATCCGATGAGGACCGGGAGGGAGAGGCCATTTCCTGGCACCTTTTCGAGACGCTCGGACTCAAGAAGGAGAACACGAGGAGGATCGTCTTCCACGAGATAACCAGAGACGCCATTCTCAAGGCCATAGAGAATCCGAGGGACATCGACATGAACCTCGTGAACGCCCAGCAGGCCAGAAGAGTGCTTGACAGGCTCGTAGGTTTCGAGCTTTCTCCGATACTGTGGAGAAAGATCCAGCCGAAGCTCTCGGCGGGAAGGGTGCAGTCGGTCGCTCTCCGCCTGATTGTCGACAGGGAGAGGGAAATCCTGGAGTTCAAGCGGGAAAAGTATTATAAGGTGGAGGCCCTGATGCACCCTGAGAACGCGGCAGAGCCGGTGGAGGTGAAGGCTGCGCTCGACAGGAGACTTCCCGACATCGCAGCTGCGGAGGACTTTCTGAAGAGATGCGAGGGAAAGACGTTCCGGATAACGGACATCGAAAAGAAGGAGGGCACGAGAACTCCGGCAGCCCCGTTCACGACGTCGTCTCTCCAGCAGGAGGCGGCACGAAGACTCAGACTGCCGATCAGCACTACGATGAGCATAGCCCAGAAGCTCTACGAGGCCGGGCACATCACCTATATGCGAACCGACTCGACCAACCTGTCGTCTCTCGCCATAGCCGCATCGAAAGACTACATCTGCCGCAACTTCGGAGAGGAATATTCCAAGGTGAGACAGTACAAGACAAGGAGCAAGGGAGCGCAGGAGGCGCACGAGGCCATCAGACCTACATATATAGATAAGGAGACCATTCCGGGCACCGCGCAGGAAAAGCGCCTGTATGAGCTGATATGGAAAAGGACGGTGGCATCCCAGATGGCCGACGCCAGAATCCTCAGGACCACGATGAAGGCGGGAGCGGAAGGACTTGCGGAGACATTCTCGTCGCAGGCCGTGGAAATACTCTTTGACGGCTTTCTCAAGCTGAACACGGATAATGGGGAAGACGGACAGGGAGGCGAAGACGAGGTTTTCATGCCCGAACTCAACATCGGCGACATTCTGGATGCGAGACAGATAAGCGCAGAGTGCCGTTTTACGGCACCGCCGTCAAGATACTCGGAGCAGAGCCTCGTGGGCAAGCTTGAGGAACTCGGAATCGGCAGGCCGTCGACCTACGCGCCCACCATCACCACCCTCAAGAAGAGTCGAGGCTACATAATAAGCGGGGACAAGGAGGGTGAGAAGATCGAGGTCGAGAACCTCGTCCTCCGGAACGGAGACATAAGCAGGGTCAGAAAGACAGAGACCGTAGGAGCGGAGAAGAACAGGCTTCTGCCTCAGGAAATCGGGATGATAGTGACGGACTACCTCGTCGAGCATTTCGGACGGATCCTCGACTACGGCTTCACGGCCGACGTCGAAAAGGAATTCGACCAGATAGCCGCCGGGGACATGGAGTGGAGAGACGTCATCTCCGCCTTCTATTCCCCTTTCCACAAAAGGGTGGAAGAGACGCTGAGCGACAATGTCTACAGCCATGTGAGCAGAGAGCTCGGGACAGACCCTAAAGACGGGCTGCCGCTCATCGCGAAATACGGACAATACGGAGCATACGTCCAGAAGGGAGAGGGCGAGAACAGAGTGTTCGCGAGCCTCGCTCCGGGACAGCTCATCGAGAGCCTCACGCTCGAAGACGCTCTGAAGCTGTTTGAGCTGCCGAGAACGGTGGGAGAGCACAACGGCATCCCGGTGATATGCACGAAGGGAAGGTTCGGTCCATACATAAAATACGGAGACACCAACGTCTCGCTTCCGAGAGGGACTGATCCGCTCAGCATCGACCTCCGGAGCTGCATCGCCCTGATTGAACAGGCGGCGGACAAGGCGGCGAACAGAATCATAGCGGACTATGAGGCGAGCGGCATACAGGTCATCAACGGAAACTACGGGCCATACATCAAATGCGACGGATCCAACTACAGGATACCGAAGGGGACGGACGCCTCCGCCCTCACTGAGGAAGAATGCCTGAACATAGTCAGGAACAGCGAGCCGACAGGAAGGAAGAGACGCAGGAAATGAAAGCGTGAACATTGTTGCATATTAACATTTTTTCACAAGGCTGATTGTGATTTTGAAATTTGTAATTAAATTCGTGCCGAAAAACATTTTTAAAGAGTCATTCACATGTCAACCTATCACATTGATCAGATCGATCAGAAGATTCTTTCCTTTCTTGTGAAGAACGCAAGAATGCCGTTCCTCGAGATCGCCAGAGAATGCGGAGTGTCAGGTGCAGCCATCCACCAGAGATACAAGAGGCTCGAGGCGAACGGAGTCATCACCGGCTCCAGACTCCTTGTGAAGCCGCAGGCTCTCGGGCTCGACGTGTGCGCCTTCGTGAGCGTATCCCTGTCTGAGGCAAACAAATATCCGGACGTGATTGACGCGCTCAAGAAAATCTCGGAAGTGGTCGAGTGCCATTTCGTGACAGGCAAATACCCGATCCTGCTGAAGATATACTGCTTCAATCACGATCACCTGATGGAAATTCTGGTGAATACGATCCAGAAGATTCCGTATGTGCAGGCGACTGAGACACAGATCTCGCTTGACCAGGCGATAGAGCGTCAGGTGTGGGTCAAGGAATATCAGAACACGAGCTTCTCCGCAAGCACCAAGATGGAGCGCGGACAGAAATGATCCGGAGAGCCTCTCCGGCAGTCAGGACAGCGTCAATCTCCGATCACGGCTCTCGCGAGGGCCAGATCATCCGGAGTCGTTATCTTTATGTTGAGGCTCTCGCCTTCCGTAAATGACAGCGGTATGCCGTATCTTTCGGCGACGGAAGCATCATCCGTGAAACTCATATCGTATGGTTGCCCGTAGGCTTTCTTTATGAGAGCCGAATGAAAGATCTGGGGGGTCTGCACCCTATACAGCAGACTTCTGTCCGGCTTTATCCCGTCAACTGGGACAAGCGAGTCGCCACCTCCGGGAACGGGCCTCTTCTCAAGGGCCCGGAGCGTGTCTACGCTCGGCACCACCGGGATCAGGGCAGGGACATTTTCAGCCAAATCGAACATTCTTTTTATCAGATCACCTGAAATGAGGGGTCTGACTCCGTCATGTATGGCCACCACGGCCCCATCCGGAACTTTCGCCAGCCCGTTGCGCACTGAGTGGAAACGAGATATCCCTCCTTCGACGACAGACTGCGGGATCAGCACCTCATGCCTGAAACAGTATTCTTTCCATGACTGCACATGCTCGCGGGGAAGGACGGTGACGACCCTTATACCCGGCACTGCCGCGACAAACTTCTCCATGGTGCGGAGGAGAATCGGCTTGCGTCCGATCTCGAGAAACTGTTTCGGGACGGGCGTCCCCATACGGCTGCCGCTGCCGCCGGCGGTCAGCAGCAGATATTTTTTGCTTTCCATACGGATTTTTCATTTTCCATGCGCACAAAGATACGTTTATTGCAACTTTTTTAGTACTTTTGCTGAGATTATTTTCATTGCGGAAATTTCCATTTCGGCAGAAGGAAGAAACAGGACAGGAACACAGAAAACACAGAAGAGGAAAATGGGAATCTCTTTCTTGACGCAGGAACTCGCGATAGATCTTGGAACGGCCAATACGGTCATTTTTCAGAACGACAAGATAGTGCTTGACGAGCCGAGCTTCGTGGCTCTCGAAAACGGCAGCGGCAAGCTGGTCGCTCTCGGCAAGACTGCCAAGCAGATGTGGGGCAAGGAAAACCCCGGGATTAAGGTGGTGCGCCCGCTCAAGGAGGGCGTGATCGCAGACTTCAACGCTGCGGAGATGATGATCCGCGGCTTCATCAAGGAAGTGAACAGCCGCAGGAGGTCGATCTTCACTCCGAACCTCAAGATAGTGGTCGGCATCCCTTCGGGAAGCACCGAGGTGGAGATACGTGCCGTGCGCGACTCGTCGGAACACGCCGGCGGCAGAGACGTGTATCTGCTCTTCGAACCTATGGCCGCAGCGCTCGGAATCGGCCTCGACGTACAGGCGCCTAAAGGCAACATGGTCATAGACATCGGAGGAGGAACGACTGAAATCGCCGTCATTTCCCTCGGGGGAATCGTGGCGGACTCCAGCATCAAGGTGGCCGGCGACGTCTTCACAAACGACATCCAGTACTACCTGAGGCAGCAGCACAACATCAAGGTGGGAGAAAGCACCGCCGAAAAGATCAAGATAAACATAGGGGCGGTGATCTCCGATCTCGAAGAGGAGCCGGAGCCGATGATCGTGAGGGGGCCGAACCTGATGACGGCCCATCCTGTAGAGGCGACGATAACGTATCAGGAGATAGCCCATTGTCTCGACAAGTCAATCTCCAATATCGAGACGGCCATCCTGCACGTGCTCGAGAAGACTCCGCCCGAGCTATACTCGGACATCGTCGAGAACGGAATCTACCTGTCCGGAGGCGGCGCCCTGCTCAGAGGGCTTGACAAGAGGCTTTCGGAAAAGGTCAACATACCTTTCCATGTGGCGGAGGATCCGCTGCGCGCCGTTGCGAGGGGCACCTGCATTGCGCTCAAGAACACAGCAGGCTACCCGTTCCTCATGAAATAGGCGTGTCGACCGGATGGGCAGACGGAAAAGCATATCGGTCATATTCACTGCAGCTGTCTTCATAATTCTGGAGATGGCTGCTTTGGCTATGTTGCGCAGCAACGGAGTGCTCCAGCAGATGTGGATTTCAAAAGGAGTCCATGCGGTGTCCGCAGAAGTCTGGGGAAGGATGGAATCGATAAGGGACTACTTTTCGCTGAGGAAGGCCAATGATGAGCTTGCCAATGAAAACTTCGTCCTCTCTCTGGAGCTGAACAGATACCGCGAGATGACCGGGACGGATCTCTCGGGGACCGTCGCGGGGCAGGCCGACACTGCCGGAGGCTTCAGATATGTGCCGGCGACGATAGTCAAGATGGGCAACAACAGCCAGCACAACTACATGATCATCGGCAAAGGCTCTGAAGACGGCATTGTGGAGGATGCCGGCATAATCACGTCGAAGGGAGCCCTCGGCATAGTGGACGCCGTGAGCAGACACTACTCCTACGTGATCTCGTTCTGGAACTCCGGAATAAGCGTGAGCGCGAGAATCGGCCGACAAGGGCCAGTCGGCCCGCTGAGCTGGGACGGCAGAAGCAGCGCCGGAGCGATACTCAGCGAGATTCCGCACCACATAGAGATCGAAAAAGGAGACACCGTGTTCACCAGCGGCTACTCCTCGATATTCCCGCCGGACATACCCCTCGGCGTGACCGGAGAATGGCAGGTGGTGAACGGAGCGACCTACCGCATCAGAGTACACCTGTTCGAGGACTCTGCCATGCTCAGATACGTGACGGTGGTCAGCAACAGCGGCAGGAAGGAACTGGAGGAACTGGAAAACAGATAGAAGGAAACCGGAGAGATGAAGACACCTCAACATTTCGGGCTGTACTATTTTCTGATGGCGGTCGTTCAGATCATCATCTGCAACTTTTTTCACCTCAGCCCGTACATTACCCTCACGATTCTCCCGGTGATGGTGATGAGCATTCCTCTCAATGTCGGCACTGTCCCGGCAATGCTGCTGGCATTCGTCACGGGACTTGCCGTGGACATGTTCGGAGAGGGGCTTCTGGGCATCAACACTCTGGCGCTCGTGCCGGTCGCCATTCTGCGCAAGCCTCTGATCCGCATGGTGTTCGGCGAAGAAGTCATCGAAAGGGAGGAAACCATCTCGATCAGAAAATACGGTCCGATAAAGATGTCCATCGCCATTCTGGTGGTGCACACGCTATTTCTGGTGATATACACGGCAGCGGACGGAGCCGGGACAAGGCCGTTCTGGTTCAATGCGGCAAGAGTCGCCGCCTCTCTCGTGCCCGGATATGTGCTGTCGCTGATTGTCAGCGGAGTGCTGCTGCCGGACAAGAGGAAATGATGGCCGGCACACCGGAGAAAGGAGACGAGACTAAATGAAGATTGACAGAAGGAACAAGATTCTCGCGGGTCTTACAATCGCCGCATCCATACTGATCGTCAGACTGTTCATAATACAGATAGTAGACGACAGCTATAAGACTGACGCATCCAACAACTCAATGGTGCATGCCGTCATATATCCGACCAGAGGCATCATCTACGACCGCAACGGCAGAATACTCGTAGGTAACAAGGTGGCCTACGACATGCTCGTCACCCCTAAGGAGGTTGAGGAATTTGACACTCTGGAACTGGCCTCGATACTCGAGGTGACTCCGGACTTCATCAGAGAGAAGATGAACGGATACTACAGAGACCGGAGAAAGATAGGGTACAGGTCCGTGGTCATGCTCTCGCATCTGCCTCCGGAGATATTCATGAAGTTCGCCGAAGTTTCATATAAATTTCCGGGATTCCGCGGCCAGGCGAGAAACATCAGGGACTATCCGTATGACGCCGGAGGCAATCTTCTCGGCTACATATCCGAAGTGAGTGCCGATGACATAAAGCGGCATCCGGACATATACAAGCCAGGAGACTACATAGGCAAGACCGGCATCGAGGCGACCTGTGAAGACTATCTGAGAGGGGAGAAAGGGTATAACATTTACCTGAGAAACTCGCGCAACAGGATAGAGACCAGATACAAGGACGGGGAGATGGACAAGGAGGCCATCCCCGGAAATGACATAGTGACAACGATAGACGCGGAGCTGCAGCACTACGGGCAGGAGCTGATGCGCAACAAGGTGGGAAGCCTTGTGGCCATAGAGCCGTCCACCGGAGAAATCCTAACCCTCGTCTCGAGCCCGGGAATCAATGTGGACATGCTGGCTGACATAGGGAAGCACTATGGAGAGATAGCCTCCGACCCGTACAAGCCGATGTTCAACAGGGCCGTGCAGTCGTCCTACCCGCCCGGGTCGGTATTCAAGCTCGTCAACGGGCTGATCGGCCTGCAGGAGGGACTGGTGACTCCGGACACCGAATACCCCTGCCGCATGGGCTACCATTTCGGAAGGAGCAAGCTCGGCTGCCACGCCCACCGCTCCCCGATCAATCTCGAGGAGTCCATAATGATGTCCTGCAACGCCTACTACTGCTATGTGTTCAGGGACATCCTCGAAAGCGGGAAACACGGCTCAGTGGCGGAGTCCATGGACGTCTGGAACAGGTATGTGCAGAGCTTCGGCTTCGGGAGAAAGCTGGGCAGCGACTTCCCTGCCGAGCTCGGCGGCTTCATCCCCGACTCCAGATATTACGACTCAGTCTACGGGAAAGGCGCATGGAAAGCGACGACCGTGATCTCTCTCTCCATCGGACAGGGAGAGATCGGCTGTACTCCCCTGCATCTCGCCAATCTCTGCGCCACGATGGCCAACAGAGGCTTCTACTACATCCCGCACATCATCCGAGGGACGGACAAGGTGCATATCGACCCCAAGTACTACGAAAGGCAGTACACCATGGTGGACACGTCGCATTTTCCGGTGATGGTCGAGGGAATGTACCGTGCGGTGAACAGCGGATACGGCTCGGGAGGAACCGCCACGATAGCGGCCGTGAAGGGGCTTGACATCTGCGGAAAGACCGGAACGGCCCAGAACCCGCGAGGAGACGACAACTCGGTGTTCATCTGCTTTGCGCCGAAAGACAATCCAAAAATCGCGGTCGCCGCCTATGTGGAGCACGGCTCGTTCGGAGCCAGATGGGCAGCTCCGATAGCCTCGCTGCTTGTTGAGAAATATCTTGCGGGGGAAATAGGAGACGACAGGAAGGCACTGGAGACCAGAGTGCTGGAGGGGAACCTCATGGACAAGGTGAAACCTTAAGAAGGGAAGGACATGAACAAGTACAACGGAAGAGGACTGCTTGAGACCATCGACTGGAAGCTGGTGATCTGCTATCTGGTGCTGATAATCATCGGATGGGTGAACATATATGCCTCGATACACTCGTCAGAGCCGTCATCAATATTCGACCCGTCATGCAGAAGCGGAAAGCAGTTCATCTGGATGACAGTATCCCTCGGACTGGCGGCGCTGGTGCTCTTCGCCCTCAACCCGAGGATATACGAAAGCCTGTCCGTCCCCATCTATCTGGCTACCCTGTGCCTGCTCGTGGCCGTGATATTCCTCGGCACAGAGGTAAAGGGATCGAAATCATGGTTCGTGTTCGGCCCCGTCAGCTTCCAGCCTGCGGAAATATCAAAGATAGCGACATCGCTTATGCTCGCCACGGTGATGAGCCAGTCCGGCTACAGGCTAAGCAGGGCGAGAGACTTTCTGATCACTGCCGCGATAATCCTCATTCCTATGGCGATAATCGTGGCTCAGAGCGAGACCGGGTCGGCACTCGTATATGTGGGCTTCGTGTTCATGCTCTATCGTGAGGGCCTGTCAGGATGGATTCTCTTCATGATAGGAATGGCCATCACCCTGTTCATAACCACCCTGACTGTTTCGTCCTACGCCTCCGTGATGATTCTGGCTGTCGTGATAACGATATGCAACGCCCTTTTCTCGGGGAAATTCAGACAGTGGCTCAAGATATATCTCCCCGCATTCATCCTGCTCGGGGCACTGCCGTTCCTGCACGACTGGCTTGCGGGAATGACCGACAATCCGGGCGCGTTCATACTCAAGATACAGCCGCTGCACATACTCGGAGGCGTCGCCGCAGTGCTGCTGCCGGTCTTTGCCATGAGAGCGTTCCGATCGGGGAAATCATTTCTGTGGCTGTCGATAGGGGCATTCATCGTCGGCGTCGCCTTCGTTTTCTCCGTCGACTTCCTCTTCCACGACGTGCTTCAGGAGCATCAGCGCAAGCGCATAGAGGTCCTTCTCGGACTGAAGGACGACCCGACGGGAGTGGGATACAACGTCAACCAGTCCATGATAGCCATAGGATCAGGCGGACTGACGGGAAAAGGCTTCCTCAAAGGCACACAGACCGCATACGGCTTCGTTCCGGAGCAGAGTACGGACTTCATCTTCTGCACGATAGGAGAAGAATGGGGCTTCCTCGGCACGGCATCCGTCATCATCCTATTCGTATTCCTGATATGGAAGATTATCCTCGATGCCGAGCACTGCCGGGAGGCATTCACGAGAATCTACGGATACTGCGTCGCGAGCTGCATCTTCATGCATCTGTTCATCAACATCGGCATGACGATAGGAATAATGCCGGTGATCGGCATCCCGCTTCCGTTCATCAGCTACGGAGGCTCATCACTCGTCACTTTCACGGTGATGCTCTTCATCTTCATCGCACTGGTGAAGAATGAGAAGAAGTATTTTTAAGGTCTTCTCTTTCCAAAGCCCGTTCCGCGTCGCAGCATAAGCCACATCAAGGACGCATAGACGAGAATGAGCACAGTGTTCACGCCAAGCCGGCCGACCATCCCTGGCCAGTTGGACGAGAAGTCGGCCACAGGGAAGAACAGGGCCTCAGAAAGGCGTGCGACCGCATACACGACACCCATGCAGAGGAACACCGCCGCAATGCGGCTCCATCTGTAGGGGATGGGGTAGGAACGCCTGCCGAGCAGCACGCTCACTGCAAGCATGACCGCATAGCTGGCGAGATGACCCCAGGCGGCGGCATGATAGGAATAGCGCGGCATGAAGGTCACGTCTACGGCGCAGGTGACGAGAAGACCCGCGAGCGTGATCCATACGGCGACAGACGTCTTGCCGGAAAGCTTGTACCAGATGGATACGTTGAAGTGCATCCCGAGCAGCATGTAAGAAAGCAGCATGACAGGCACTACGCTCACTCCCTCACGAAAATCCCGGCCGAGGACGAGCGAGATGACGTCGATGTATAGCGTCACGCCGAGAAAGACGAGACCGCAGAAAGCCGTAAAATACTCCATGACGTCGGCATAGAGCTTTCTGGAGTCCTTGTCGGCACCCCTCTGGAAGAAGAAGGGCTCTGCCGCGAAGCGGAACATCTGAATGAAGAGCGACATGATCACCGCGAGCTTTACTCCCGCCTGAAACACGCCGAGGCTCGACTGCCACACCTCAGAGCCGGTGTCGAGATAGCGGAACAGCAGTCTGTCGAGGAAATCATTGACGATGCCCGGCAGGGAGGCCACCATCAGAGGCAGGGAATAGAGGAGCATCTTTCTGAGCAGGGCGCCGTCGAATCGGAAGCGGAGCCTGAAGAGCTCCGGGATGAAGAGGAGGGCGCAGACGACGCTGCTGATGAATATGGCGAAGATGACGTATGAGAAGTCCGGGACCGGAGACACGAAGCGCAGGATGAACATGTCCGAAGAGCCGAGAGACTCTGCCGGCACACCGAGAGAGGCGGCACGTCCGGCACAGAGAGGCGGCAGCAAGAAGAAGAGCAGCAGATTGGAGGCTGTCTCGGTAAGTATCTTTACCGTCTTGAACACGGCAAATTTCAGGGCCTTGTGCTCCTGCCTGAACCTCGCGAAGAGAATAGCGGTGACGCAGTCGAGGAAAAGGATGCCGCCCACATATAATATGCAGTTCTCATAGCCGGAATAGCCGAGCCACGAGGCGATCTGCCTGGAAAAGCCCGCCACGAATGCCAGAAAGACGGCGTTGACGACGAAAACTGCGGCGAAGGCCCCTGAATAGACAGAGTCGGGATCAGCCCCCTTCTTGTTCGCAAAGCGGAAACAGCCCGTCTCAAGACCGAGGACGAGCACCACCTGCAGCACGGCGATATAGGCCATGAACTCCGTAACCACACCATAGCTCTCGGTAGTCAGAAGCCTGGTGTAGAACGGGACGAAAAGAAAATTGATGACGCGGGCGAGAATCGTGCTCAGCCCGTAGATCGCGGTCTCTCCCGCAAGCTGTCTCAACGGATTTGCCATAACGCGGCAAAATTAAGAAAGTGTTTTGAAATATTGTGAAAAGAGTTTCGTACTTTTGCTGAGATAAAAACCGAGAAAGACAACCGATATGCGACACACTTTCATCAGAATCATGACATTCCTGTGCATCGGGCTCGCCGCTGCATCCTGCGGCTGCTCCGGGCAGAAAGGGGAAGAAAAAAAGGAGGAAACAAAAATGACGTTCAATCCGGACACGCTGCCGGCCGAGCCGGTCTTCGACATCGTAACCGACATGGGCACGATCAGAGTGAAGCTGTACAGCCAGACTCCGCTTCACAGAGACAATTTCGTGAAGCTCGCCTCGGAGGGATTCTATGACGGCGTCCTCTTCCACAGAGTGATAAACGGCTTCATGATCCAGACCGGAGACCCGCTTTCAAAGGATCCGTCCAAGGCCAATCTCTACGGCACCGGAGGTCCCGGCTACACGATTCCTGCCGAGATCGTCCCGGAGCTCACACACAAGAAGGGAGCGCTTGCCGCAGCCCGCAGAGGAGACGCAGCCAATCCAAAGAGGGAATCATCCGGATCACAGTTCTACATCGTTCAGGATGAGCGGACCTGCGCACAGCTCGACGGGCAGTACACTGTCTTCGGCGAGACCATAGAAGGACTTGACGTGGTTGACAAGATCGCCGCAGTCGAGACGGGTGCGAGGGACGTGCCTGTCAAACCGGTGAGAATCATATCCGTCCGTCCGGTCGACACGACGGCGGAAGCACAGCCTGAGGCAGAGAAATGACGCAGGTCAAGGGAAGATTCAGGTATGTGTTCTTCGATGCGGATGACACGCTGTGGGAGAACGAGAGCCATTTCAGAGAAGCAGAGCACAGGTTTGCCCTGCTTCTTTCCGCTTATGCCCCTGAAAATCAGATTGTGGAGCTGCTGACCCAAAAGCAGGAGGAGAACATACCGGTCTTCGGCTACGGGTCAAAGACATTCCTGATAGGGATGCTCGACGCGGCTACGGAGATCTGCGGGGAAGACTTCGACGCGGATATCTATGCCTCAGTCAAAGAGATCATCAGGGAACTTGCGCATCATGAGTTCGAACTGATCGACGGGGTAGAGGAGGTGCTTCACGCCCTGAGCGGGAAATATGTCCTTGCGGTGGCCACAAAGGGGGATCTCACCGAGCAGATGTACAAATACAGGGCATCCGGGCTGGAAAAGACATTTCATCACATCGAGGTCATGGAGCGGAAGAACGAGGACGACTACCTCAGGATGGCGGCCAAGCTCGACATCGCGCCGGAAGAGATCCTGATGGTGGGCAACTCTGTCAAATCAGACATTGCGCCAGTCGTCAACATCGGCGGAACGGCGATTCATGTGCCCCACACTGTCACCTGGATTCACGAAATCATGGACATTCCGGACTCGGACAGGGTGATTGAGGTAAAAAACATCAGAGAAATACTGAAAATTTTGCTCTGATTCGCGGTTTGGCACGGAGATTGCAATAATTTTTCCGCGAATAGTTTTTTCATAGGTTAAGTTTTAGGTTAGAATTGCGACACCCCTGCGTTGTGAAACGCGGGGGTGTCATCTTTTTTGCCAAGCCCCTGAAAATTTCATATTTTCGTGAAAATTTCGGATCATGATATCGTCAAAAGAACGCAGAGCCACAATTTTACAGCTGATATCGCAAAAGAGCAGGGTTTCGATAAGCGAGCTCAAGGAAATGTTCAACGTTTCGGAAGTTTCGCTCAGAAAAGACCTGAACACGATGCACAACGCGAGACTTCTCACTCGCACTCGCGGCGGAGCCATGAAAATTCCGGACACGGAGAGGGGCTATGACATCCCGATTTCGACAAAGAGATATGAGAACGTGAGGGAAAAGGAGGGCATCGGCAAGCTCGCCGCATCGCTTATAAATGACGGGGAGACGATACTTCTCGACTCCGGCACCACCACTTTTGAAATAGCGAGGAACCTGCACAGGTTCAAAAACCTGACCATAGTGACCAACGCGATAAACATCGCCCTTGAACTGCAGAAATACGAAAGGTTTATGGTGATCCTGCTCGGAGGGCACGTGAGGGCATCATCTCTTTCCATGGTAGGGCCACTGGCGGAATCAAACATAAAGTCATTCTACTGTGACAAGCTCTTTCTCGGAGTGGACAGCTTCAGTGTGAACGCCGGGATTTCCACCCCGAACCTTGAAGAGGCCAACCTCAACCAGACCATGATATCGATGTCAAAGGAGATTATCGCCGTGTTCGACTACAGCAAATGCCAGAAGAGAAGCTTCGCCCACATCTGTGATCTGGAGGATCTGGACGCGATAGTGTCAGACAGAAGATTCCCGTCGAGACTGAAGCCCGACCTGAAGAAAGCCGGAGTACAGCTTCACATAGCTAATCTCGAAGACTGAATTCACAGCCGCAGTAGCGCTGGTTGTAGAAACCGTATTGTTCAATGATCTGTCTGCGGCGTTCCTGCAGCCCGCCCTTTCGCCAGTTGCGGTCCCACCAGACCACGTCATCGTAAGGCTCGACAGCAAGACGCCCAGCCTCATTGATCTGGGCAAGACTCTTCCATCTGGACGAGGCTAGAGTGGTAGTGATGACTCTGATGCCATGCTCATGGGCGTACAGGGCGGCTCTGGAGAGTCTGAGACGGAAGCATTGCAGGCAGCGGCCTCCGCGCTCCGGCTCCTCTTCGAGACCCTTTACCGCCTTCAGCCAGCAATCGTGGTCATAATCTGCATCCACCATCTCCAGCCCGAGAGACTCCGCATATCGGCTGCATTCGTTTTTCCTGATCAGATACTCTTCCATCGGCCATATATTCGGATTGCAATAGTATATGACCGGCCTCACTCCTCCGTTCATCAGACATTCGATGATGGCTGACGAACAGGGAGCGCAGCACGTGTGCAGAAGCACCGTCCCTGCCCCTCCGGGCACATTCAGATCAGTTTCCTTCATGACTTCAAGATATTGATGCGATCGGGCGCAACCATTGATGCGATCAGACGCATCCCGGCGCAAACTTAGGCAAAATCATCGGATTACGGCAGAGGGATGAAAGAAAAAATCTATCTTTGCACCCGTCAATGAGAGGGAAAGACACACATAAAGAACAGACAATCACCGGAATGACACGACGAACACAGATGAACGGATGGCTGGCGCTCAGCCCTATGGCAGTTTTTCTGCTCACATATCTGCTATCGTCGGCTCTTACGGGAGACTTCTACAGGATTCCGATAGCATCGGCATTTCTGCTGGCGTCGGCATACGCGCTTCTGATTACCAGAGGCGAGACGGCGGAAGAGAAGATCGCGATATTCTCCGCCGGAGCCGGAGACAGGAATGTGCTGATGATGATATGGATATTCGTGCTTGCCGGGGCATTCGCCAACACTGCGGAGACGATAGGAGCGATAGACGCATCCGTCAATCTCGTTCTCGCCATACTCCCCGACAAGCTGGTGCTTGCCGGCATATTTTTAGCTTCCTGCTTCATTTCCATGTCGATAGGCACAAGCGTAGGTACAATTGTGGCCCTTGTTCCCGTGGCGGCCGGCATAGCGATGGAGACAGGCGCGGACGTGCCGTTCATGACGGCCATTGTGGCGGGAGGAGCTTTCTTCGGAGACAATCTGTCGTTCATCTCGGACACGACCATAGCATCGACCCGCACTCAGGAATGCGGCATGAGAGACAAATTCAGAGTGAACATAAGAATCGTCGCCCCTGCTGCACTGCTTGTCACCGTCATCTATGTGATCATGGGGCTTGAAGGCGGCGCGGACACTCAGAGTTCTCCGATAGAATGGGTGAAACTCGTGCCGTATGCGCTCGTCATCGGCCTGGCGGTAGCAGGCGTGAACGTAGTCTCGGTGCTGGCAGTCGGGATTGCCGTCAACGCGGTCATAGGATTCGCCTATGGAAGCCTCACATGGGCAGGGTGGCTTGAGTCTGTAGGCAAGGGAATCGGCTCGATGGGCGAGCTCATCATCGTGACCATGCTTGCCGGAGGGATGCTAGAGCTGATAAGGCACAACGGCGGACTCGACTTCATCATAAGGCTTATGACCCGCAGGATCAGGAGCAAGAGAGGGGCGGAGCTCAGCATAGCGGCCCTTGTCAGCCTCGCCAACCTGTGCACGGCCAACAATACGATAGCAATCATCACCACAGGACGCATCGCTAAAGACATCACGGCGAAGTTCGGTCTCGATCCCCGCAAGACCGCGAGCATCCTTGACACTTTCTCATGCTTCGTTCAGGGCCTGATCCCGTATGGGGCACAGCTGCTTATGGCTTCAGGACTTGCCGGGGTCTCCGCCTTCTCCATCATCAGATACCTGTATTATCCGTTCACGATGGGAATCTGCGCCCTTCTTGCGATACTGCTCCGACTTCCGAAGAAATACTCCTGAGGTCGCTCCGGCCTTTTTCGGATTGGCGGGGAACCACCCTTTCTCAACGCGCTTCTCCTGCTCGAAAAGCTCGAGAATCGACCAGAAGCACGAGAACGCCAGCACGCCGGTTATCGTTGAGCCGACGAGATTCTCTATGAAAAACGAGCCGACCGTGAACAGAAGTCCCGCAACGAGAAACACCCACCAGCATTTCCGGCCGAAATGGTACTCCGCCCTTATGACTATGGGATGGAAACATCCGATAATGAGAAATGTGGCCAAGCCGACTATGATTCCGCTGAAATTCAATTCCATGTTTATTGTATTATTCGACTGATCCGGAGTCGATGAGGTTGTTAAGGAGAGCGTACACCGTGAGTCCGGCCACCGTCTTGATGCCCGTCTTGCGGGTGATGTTCTTCCTGTGGGTGATCACTGTGTAGATGGATATGTTGTATAGGTCGGCTATCTCCTTGTTAAGCATCCCCTTAGCCACACAGATAAGTATCTCCTTCTCCCTTGTGGAGAGCTCATGGCTGTCGGATTTCGGAGTTTCCTGCCGGGAGGAGAGCGCCGTCCTGAGTTTCTTTATTATGACAGGCGGGGCGTCATAGATGCCGATGACTTCATCATACTGCTTCCACACCTCGTCCTCCATGACTACAGTCTGAAGAGCCACGACCGCCACATCTGTGTACTCGGCGATGTAGCTGCGCCCAACAGGCCTCGTGGCGTAGTCAAACACCACAGGATCGATTATTATGAGGTCCGCGTCGATATTCCTTAGCCTCGCCTCGCTTGTCCTGGATATGTCTGAGAGGATGCCTGCGACCCGAAATTCGCCGAGATCGCTGAACACGCCCTCTATTCCCCGGACCATTATCCGCGATGGAATTATCAGCAGGACATTTTTACTGCTATCGTTTTTCATTTTCCTCCAACCTGTTTACCATCGGCACGAGAACATTGTTCTCTATGAGCGTGTGCCTGTCGAGATCATCCTCAAGGAAGAAGATGTGATAGAGCACGCGGTTTCTCAGGACAGTGTCGCATGCTGACGGGAGATATTTCATGACTATGTTCTTGAGATCGTTGAGCTTTTCATCAATACTGCTGTGATTCTCCTCGAACTGCTCGATCGAATAGCCGTCGTGAGGCTCTCCCGTGAGCAGCGCACGCACGTATGGGAACACGGTGTCCTCCTCGTATGCGAAGTGGTTTTCAAGTTCCTGCCTGTATTCGGAGAAGAAACGGCGGATGACCGTCTTCTGCTTCTCGTCGCACGGCTTCACGAGCTCTTCAAGAGAAGCCTCGAGCCGCTTCAGCTCGTCATTAGTGTAGAATGAATGCGACTTGTGGAGATACTTCACCACATCCGTCGGCCCGCTGCTCTTGAGCAGGTCGTTCGGAGCCACATAATCATCATAGGTGTACACTCCGCATATAAGCAGAAAAGCGCCGGGGTCTACGCCGTTTGAGGCGCACACTTCCCCGACCGTGTGCTCTCCGAAGCCGAGATCTATCCCGAGACGGGACAGCACGGAAAGGAGGGCGTAGTTCAGCTCTATGAGATCCGCCAGCTTCATCGACGGAGACAGCACCATTCTGGACGCTTCTTTATCAATTTTATCCATGTGTCTTCTTCTTTTCACTAAACAAGTCCTCCGGCAAAGTTAATCAATGTAATGTCCCGACAAAAACAAAAAGGACCGTCCGCTTCGGGAGCAGTCCTCTTTGCAATGCTTTCACAATGATGATTCGCATCAGCACCGGATCTGAAAGAGAGCCCGAAAACACGAGATTTCCAGAGCGTCTTTCTCTACAACAATTAAAAGGATCTAAACTTTTTAACTATATGGCCTAAAATCTCAATCTTCGTATGCAAAGGTACTGCCCCGCGTGCCGTCGGTCAATACCAAGAAATTGGGAAAATGTGAACCGCCGCATCATTAATGATGATGAACACGGCCTCTGGCGGCAAGACGCCTGATCCATAGCCAGTAGCCGGTAAGAGGCAGGGATGCGCCGAGAAGGGAGGCAAGGAAGGCGAGGATGCGTGTCAGGATGCCGCCCCAGCTGCCGACATGGACTGAATATATCCAGCCGCGGAGTTTGGTGGCCCTGTCGGCGTCGCGGTAAAGTGAAGACTTCGTGATCTCGCCGCTATCCGCGTCAAAGAAATGACGGTCTGCCGCCCTGCGGTTGCCGAGCCTGTCGAATGAAACGGACGCGACGCCGTCTGAGACGGTGATCGCCTCATAGTCCGCATTGGATGCCGCGAGGGTCTCGTAGACTCGGTGCCAGATGTTGGCACTTTCCACTACGGATAGCGTCGCTTCATTGCCAAAGCCCGGCCCTGAGGCGGCTTTGCCTGCCACAGTTCGGACGTCGGCGGCATGCGCAGAGGCGGACCCGCCGTTTGCTGCTGAGCCGTGCGAGGCGGAGACTTCGGCGCCGAAAAGGCGGTAGAAGCCGGTCCTGTACCACTGGAACGACCATGTGAGGCCGGAGAGGGCCATGGCGAGCAGAAAGACGACGGCGTACATTCCGCCTGCCACATGCAGGTCATGCCAGAATCGACGGCTGCCGCCATGAAGAGAGATCTTCAGCCTGTTCTTCAGCGCGGCGGCGTTTCGCGGCCACCAGATGACGATGCCGGAAATGAGCACGATGACGAACATCAGCACGCTCACGCCTACGATGATCTTGCCCCAGAAGACAGTCTCGCCCGGCTTCATCGTGTCAAGAAGCCAGCGATGCATCCGGAACATGAAGGTGAAGAACGGAGCACGCTCGTACCTGCCGAGGATTTCGCCGGTGTACTGGTTGACATGGACGGCGGCACGGCGCGGCTTGCTCAGCCCGACTTTCCAGGAACGCTCCGGGTCGGCCGATACGGTGACGCCGGTGACTTTGACGTCTTCCGGAAGCGTTGCCGCCACAATCGCGGCAACACTGTCCACAGTCAGAGTCGGCGATGACTCGCCGGAGTCCCCTACCGCGTCTGGAGATCCTGCCGCACATGAAGAAGGCGCCTCGACGAAATGGAGATGCGGATGAACAAACTCCATGACCTCCTTCTCAAAGACGAGCATCGCCCCAGAGAAACATATCAAAGTGACCGCCAGTCCGAACGGGACTGACAGCCACAGATGCACTTTTGCAGAGAGACGTCTCATGTCACTGCACAGGATACAGCTTTCCTACGGCGTTGATGGAGTCACAGTTCACTGATATTCCCTTTACGGCCGCAGCTGTCTCAGGGTCGATTCTGTAGACCGCCGGGGAGGCGCCGTCATTCGTCACGAGAGAGACATGGAACATGGCATATCCACCTGACTTCTCCTCAATGTTGAAATTGCGGTTTCTGTTGGTGACGATGTTGACGACTCCGCCGAGGGCGTCTGTGCCGAATCCCACCGGGACCACGCCTTTGTAGACTTCTATCCTTTCCGCGAAATTGACCGGAATGTTGTTGAGACTGAACGAACTGCCGACTCCCTCCTGGGGAACGCCGTCGATGAAGACCTTTACATGGCGGCCGCTGAAGCCGTCCAGCATAAGCTGCATGTCTGAGCCTACTCCTCCCGACTCGCGGAGTTTCATGCCCGGAAGACGGGTAAGCGCGTCGCTGAGATTCTGCGTAGAGTTGCCGAGCCCCTTCACGTCCACAGCCACCGCGTTGAAAGCCGAACGCTTCACTCTGCCGACTCCTCCAGCAGCGGTCACCACAGCCTCGTCAAGGGCTTCGTTCTCCGGATCGAGGATGACCTCTATATAATCTCCGTGGCAGATGGGCATCCGGCAGGAGTCCAGGCCGGAATCCCGGCGACCGACGCCTTCGCCGCTGCCCCGGCCGGAATCATGGCGGCCGTCAGGACCGGAATCGTGGCCGCCGTCAGAGCCTCGAAGGCCGTCGAAAGCCGATCCGGATCTGTCTCCACGACCTCGGCCATGCCCGGTCTTGTTGCCGAGAGGATAGCGGCCCGGGCCTCCCGGACGGGTGGAGGCGAGACGCACCGGCCTTTCTACCGTGCCGTAGCCCACGGCCGAGATGACCAGCACATAGTCCCCTTCCGGAGCAGTAAGCGTCCAGCTACCGTCGTCGGCAGTCTGAGTCCCGTAGTGAGTATCTTTGAAATATATCGTCGCGAAATTGATGCTTCCTTCACCATCGCTACCGAACACCGTTCCGGAGACAGTCCTCTCGTCATGAGCCCTGGCCTCGGCAGCCAGAATCATCATGACTGACATGAAGGCGACGCGGACTGCGCCCGCAATGAAACCGGAATCTGCGACAAATCTGAATAAAACCCTTTGAATCCCCATCTGCACCTGTCATTTTTGTGAGGTGCAAAGATACAGCCGCAGGGGTCAAGGGGGCAATCCCAATTTGTTGGTATTACGCACCGGGCGCTTAATGGGTCATGCATAGCTGTGCAGTCCGCCGAGAATGAAATTGACTCCGAAATATGTGATCACCACGCAGAGGAATGCGAGCACGCAGAAGGCATGAAAGAAGACCGGGCGGCGGAAAATCCTCAGAATTCCGCCGTGGACTGCGAGCGAATATACGAGCATCGTGATCAGGGCCCAGACCTCCTTCGGATCCCATGCCCAGTAGCGTCCCCAGGAGACATTGGCCCAGACCGCACCGAGAAAAGTGCCCGCCGTCAGGAAAAACAGAGCCGGGTAGAGAATGACCAGAGCGGTGTCCCGCATCTGCAGAAGAATCTCTCTCCGCCTGTCTGAGGCTTCACAGTCTTTACGGTCATGGGCTTCACAAATGTCCCGACCGTCTGCACCGTCGCGGGCGAGAATGCTGCCGGGGCGGACTGCACGGCTTACGATAAGGGCCATGACCCCATTGAGCGCCACCATACCGAAAAGAGTGTACGAAATCATCATGCACGCCACATGGACCGAAAGCAGGGGAGAGGACAGCACAGGCATCAGATGAGTTATCTGCGGATCTGACTCGCCGATAGCGGCGACAAGAAGACAGAAGCCTGTCAGGATGAATCCGAAAGGCTGAACAAGCGGAAATCTGCGCCACAGAGCCGCAGTCAGCGACATCGTCAGCCATGCCATGAACATCATGGTCTCGAATCCGTTTGACATCGGGACATGGCCCGAGATGAACCATCTCAGACCGAGAACGGCAGTCAGATACAGAAATACGATGACCGAGACGACAAACGCCGCACCCGCCAAGACTGAAGAGAGGCTTCTGCCCCCGGCATCAATCCGCCACACATCAGACGCACAGGACATTCGGGATGTGCGAGTCGTCATGAAGCAGGCCAGGACAAACAGCAGAATGCCTATCGTAAGACAGGTCATCGCCACTCCTGTCGGCCGCCCCACCGCATTGTAGACCTTTTCAGCTCTGAAGGCGGCATCAGAAGGGAGAAACTCTACTGCCGTCTTCACCTGATAGTCCCTAATCCTGACAAAGAGCGTGTCCACCTCTTCAAAGCTGTTCATGGCGACGGACTCGGCGGCAAGAGTCAGAACTTTCCTCATGAAAATCCATTGTCCGTCGGGGATGTCGGAAGGAAGCCGATCCACGGAAGAATACCACATCATCCCGTCAGGTCCGTCATACGGAAAGATGCGCAGTATGCTGCCAGCGCACACCATGCTGATGACGCCGAATTTCTCATCCGCCTGCGACAGAGCCTTCGTGGAAAAGTCTCCGAATCGGGAATACCACTCGCGGTCGAGCCTATAGATATTGTTTCCGGTGAAATAATCCATGAGTGAGACATATTTCCCGTCAGCCTCAAGAAGCCTCCGCACGGACCTGTCCTTTATCTTGATCATAGGCTGAGTCTTCCAGCTGTCATAATAGAACATCCAGCCGGAAAGAACCTGCTCTGCAGTCAGCCCTCGGTACGACGGCTTGCCGTAGAGTTTCATCGTGAAATCCCTCGCAAGGGTCTGCATCGGAACTATCCTGTCGTTGTAATAGACATAGAGGTCACCGAATTTCTCGGCAGTTTCCCTCGGCAGGGCCTTCGGCATCGGCAAGTCATCCGATCCGGAAGCTTTCTCCGCCGGATTGGCGGCATAGGGCAGCGCCTCGGCAGCGACACTGGACAAAACCACTGAGGGAACAGGAGACGATGCCTGTACAGCGGAGACCAGAGAAGCCGAAAAAGAGTCGGATGCTGAGGTCTCCGCAGGCAGAAAGGCGGAAATGGCGACAAGAACAGCAACAGCTGCCATTCCCCTGCCTGTCGCATTTCCCGGCGTTCTTCCCTGCGCTTTGTCACCAGCCGGGCACTCTTCCGTCAAGGCCGGGCGGACCCTGCGCAGCCTCATCAAAGCACGCCGGAATCCGCTGTCCTTCTGGAAGAAGAATGCGACAAGAGACAGGAGGAGCAGACAGTAGCCGGAATATGTCACCGCCACTCCGTAAGGATCATGACTCACTGAAAGCAGAGTGCCACGCCCGTCCTCGTCAAAGGCGCTCTGATAGAATCTGTAGCCCCGGTATCGGCAGATATTGTTCATCGAGATGCTGAAAGAGACTGGAGCATCCGATGCGGCGTCAAGAATGACAATCCGGCTCACATAATCCATAGGTGCGGCAGTGCCGCGATAATAATCTACGGAAAATGAATCCAGCGTCACAGAAAAGGGAAGAGGGACGGAAGCCCCGTCCTCCAGCTCATAGGCCGAGACAGATCCCCCGTCCTCCCTCAGATGAATCGACCCTGACTTCCCCAGAAAATGTGTCACCAGAGCTCCGGAAAGAATCAGGACGAAAGAAAGGTGTATCATCAGAGTCGCCGGCCGCCTCCACGACCTCATCTGCGCCAGAAGCAGCACTCCGGCCACGGCGACGACAGCCCATAAGGCCATGAAAAGAGGAGAATGGTACACAAGACCGAGCACAGTCTCGCTTCCGCACATCTTTTCGATGACCGTGGCAGCTGCCATGAAAATAATCAGAAGTACCAGACTTCCCCATGCGGCATACTTAAGAATTGTGAAGCGGCTTCGCGACATGACGACAATCAGATTGCGTTTATGAATTCAACTATGGCATCCCTGTCCTCCCTTGAGAGTTCGCGAAATGCCTCAACACTCTCTCTTGCATCGCTTTCAGAAGCTCCGTGCCACATTATGGCCTCGATGACATTCCTTGCGCGGCAGTCGTGCAGACGATCCTGATGACCTGAGCATACAAGCGAGAGGCCGCGTCCCCAGAGCGGAGTCGTGCGGCACCATGCTCCACGGATGTCATTGACCATATACAGCCGGTGCTGCATCATGTCACTGTACGGCCAGATGGTCTGGTCCGGATAGCGCGGCAGCTCATTTCCCTTGAAGAAGAGGTTTGGATCGTTGTAATCGTCCGGTCCAGTGGTCCATGACGGACGATGGCAGGCCGTGCACCCTATCTGGCGGAACAGTTCGCGACCGCGCTGCACCGTAGGATCGGAAAGATTGCGGGCTGCAGGAACGGCCAGTCCCCTGTGCCATATCATCAGGTCGGTGTACTCTTCATCCGTCATTTCCACAGGAAGATCCTGACTCATCAGGAAGTTCCAGATGTCCTGCTGAACATCGCCAGTGTTCCAGCCCTCGGCATTGTTGCGGTCAGGGAAATAGGTCTCTATGAAATGGTAGAACCCGGCCTGTACATCAGGGTCATTTGAAGCCGTAGTGGCATAGGCGGAAGTCATGTAATGGTATCTTCTGTCGGAACGGGTAACATTGGTAATGTTCCAGATGGCGTTCGCTCCGGGGCCGTCCTGAAGGGCGCCGCGGCTGAGAGCGTAGGTGAAGCGGTATGGATGCTGCTCACCATTGCCCTGGACAGTGTTGGAATACAGCTTCGTCCATTCTCCGTCCTTGAAGTAGGCGTCATTGACGAGATCCTTTCCGATCTGCTTCTCAATCTGCTCCACACGGGCATACTGAGCCTTCAGCGAATCATCCGGAATCGCGTCCAGCAGGCCGCTGCCATAGATGCCGATTGTGGATTCGAGCCGGATACCCACCTCACTCGCGGCAAGCGTCACTGTCTCTCCGTTGCGGTTCGCCTGAATCGGCACATAATAGGCCGACTCCGGTATCACCACTTCCGGATAGATCAGATCATAGGTCTCCCCGTCCGGGAATCTGTTTCCCCACTCGTCCTGATACTGCATCCAGTTGATCTGTATCTGAGACTCGTCCAGAGGCGCCTTGAAGGGTGCTATGGCCTGAGTCTGGGGCATTCCGGTAAGCGAAGTCAGATAGGCGTCAGTCTCTTTGTCGTAAAGCACGAGCAGGTAGCCGTTGCCCATCTCGTCGTAGCGGTAGGAGGTCGTCCTCTTGCCGTGCCCATAGCCCGGATGGCACATCAGGCAGGAAGTGCGCAGATAAAGTGGTCCGAGACCGTCAAACGGCTCAGAGGTCGGTCCGTAGTTGTGCTCGAATATCATCTCGCCGTGCTTGAACTGCTGCACCATTCCTGCGTTCTCCACGGCAGGTGTCGGATCTTCAAAAGCGGAGGCCGACATATTGAAGGTCGTACCGAGCTCGCCTCCCGCGTAAGTCTCGACAGCGACCCAGTCCGGCGTCGGAGCAGGCGTCGGATCCGTCCCGATGGAATCTTCATTACATCCTGAGACAAAAGGGATTCCGGCGATGAGCGCCGGGATCAGCATTCTGCAGATTTTCATGGATATCATGTTTTTAAGTCCTTTGCTTATAATGGTATGTGGAGATGAACGGCGTCCGCTCATCTCCACGATTCCGCATGCTCCCGCGCCTATTCCGACAGGGCGTTGACGGCGAGAGCGAGATATGTGTCAAGCTGCTGGATAGCCTCGATTGCAGCTGCGCAGTTCTGGTCGTTGAAGTTCTCTATGAACGGCTCAGGTATGGCGCGTATTTTCTCAATAGAGATGTCTATCGCTCCTGAAATCTGCCCCTCAAGCTCCGGATTGACCTCCTTGAAATAGGCGCTGAGCGAATTGACGGAATCGTAGTCGCCCTCTATGCCCCCGTTCCAGACATTGCGGATGCTGATCATGTTATCCTCAAAGTCGACGATGGACTTGTAGCTGTACGGAGACTCGACATAATTGGCGTCTTCACCCGAGTACACCATGCCGATCTTCTGGGAAGCCACCTCATCCGCAATCGTACAGCATCCCTCGACAAGCCACTGCATTGCAATCGCGGCGCTTCTGCAGGAGCTGCCGGCCTTTCCGGCATTGAGCAGATTCTCTCCGTAATATGCCCCTCCGGTCATAGTCACCGGCAGTTCGAGCTCATCATTGACCTTGGCGTAGCGCTCAGGATTGTGCGACTCTCCTGCCCATGCTATCTCCATCTGCCAGCACTTGTTCCTGAGGTCTCCGGCAACAGCCACAGCATATGTCAGATAGTCCTTGCAGTTGACTCCGGAGTCAGTGCCGTCAAACCATGACACGGACCTGTTCGCGCCCTCCCAGAAAAGGACATACTCTATACCATGGAAGCCGAGCAGGGTCGGCCCGAGCTTTTCGCCGGCATATATATCACCGGACATGTCTTCCGTGCCCTCAAGTCCTGCGATCTGTGCGCTGTTGGTCAGAGCCTCCTTCAGGCCGGTGAGGTCAAGAGGCCAGGTGTCGATGTGCGGGTCGATGCCGAAGTCGGTCGCCGCGCCCCAGAGAAAGGCCTCGCTCTTCTCCCAGTATGCACGCGCCGTGAGGAAAGTCTCGCAGGCCTTGTCAAGATTCTCTTGAGTGAGATCGGCCTTCAGAGCCTCGAGATCGGTCACAAGCTGGGCCGTATAGTCGGAGAGACTGGTGTAGGTCGGTATCACAGTGTGGTTCACAAAGCGGTCTGCAATGCTGATGAACCTTGCGTCCTGAGCGGCGAGATCATCGGGTCCGCTGCCGCTTCCCGTGTCGCACGCGGCAACCAGCAGTGAGGCTGCCGCTGCAGCAGAAAGATAAATAACTCTTTTCATTTCACTTATAATTTTGATAATGAGATCATTTGAAGAATCCTGACCATGCGACACCCAAAGACACCGAGGGTTCAGGATTGTACGGGGTCTTGAGGAATCTGTGCGAATACTCGGCCTTTATCACAATCTCCGGAATCGGATAATAATTGAGTCCGGCGGCTATGCGGTGACGGTTGGTCCAGTCATTAAGTGTCGTACCCTCTGCCGGAATGTATGAGTCATAATACTCGTATCTTCCGAATAGATACAGCTTCTGATTCTTGATTTTCGGCGCGAGTCCGAAGAAGTCATAGCCGAGCTCCACTCCTGCTGCCATCGCAGCCTCTCCCACAAGAGAATGCGCATAAGGCGAAGAAGTCGTATGGTTCTGAGTGGAGTTGCGCCTGTTGATATAGGCGATGTCGGAGAGGAGGCCGTAGTCGAAGTTTCCCCTCGCAATGAAATTGTGGTCGTTGTACTCAAAGTCGAACGCTCCGATGAGGACCATTCCCCTGACTCCGGCGTATTGGCTGGAGGTGTTGGTGGTGATGTCGTTGTGGAAGGTGTTGCCGATGTAGCCGCTGAGCCCCATGCGCAGCCCTTTCACAGAGTAGTTGTCCACCCTGAACGCTCCTGCCAGCTGATTGGCTGGCTTGAACTCATACGGGGATGCAGAGCCGTCGTGAACCCATCCGTCAGTGGTAAAGAAGGTGGAGTTGAGTCCGGCCACCATCAGGACCTCATATCTCCAGTCCCCGGCCCTGCCCCAGAGGCTGATGCCTGTCTCATGCCAGGTACACGGGATGATGGTGTCCTCTCCCTCGGGTCTGTAGACCGTGAAGAACTGCGTCGGAAGGTGGTAGCTGTTGACGAGACCCACAGGAACTATGATGTGCCCCGCCCTTATATTCAGCTGCGGGAAAAACGATTTCTGTATCCAGAACTGCTCCAGAGCGACCTCTCCGCCCCTTTCTATCTCCTTTTCAAATTCTCCTGCCTCCTCATTCTCTCTTTCGACCGCCGCCTCGACTCCGCCGTGCTCAAACTCTACCTCCATCCCGAGGCTCCAGCCCTTGCCGAAATCATAGCCGAGCATCAGCACCACATGCGGGAGGTCGAATCGACCGTGCCCTTTGGAATCAGCATAGGCCTGCGGGGAGGAGTATTTTCCGAAGTTGTCGCTATACATATTATATGTCATCACGGCTTCGCCATATCCTCCTATCGTGAAGCGGCTGAGAAATCCGCTCTTCCCCTTCTCGCGTGCCGCCGGACCTTCACCCGGCGTCTCGCACTCAGGTCTTGTCTGTGCGAACGTCTGCGTGCCCGTGGAGACTGCCACAAGCAGAAGCGCAGTCAGAATCTTCTTGAGTCCCATCGTCTTGCTGTAATGTTTTTTCGGGTGCAAAGGTATCTCCGCTTTCCCGCCCCGGCAATCCTCAGATGTTGGTAAAATCTGCGGGGGAATAATCAACTCTGACGATGAACTCTCTTTTAGCGACGGTTCTTCCGCTTATGCCGGCATCCGCCACTCTGCCAGGACGGCGACTGCCATGTCAGAAATGGCCTCTTGACGAGAAATGGTGTCGGCAAATGCAAAAAACTATCTGTCATCAATATGTAAATATCCTAACTTATTTAATGATTGTCAAAGAGATATATTTATAATAAATCTATTACTTACACAGGGTTTAAGTAATAGACTTATTACAAGTAGTCAATTCTCGCCGGAGAAATCCACATCCGAACAATACTTACTGATAATGTTACTATGTACTATCTGCGGATTTGCCTCACTTTTCTTATCAAATTCTTCAAGTATCGGTTTCTTGTCTTCTTCGTGAAAAAGGATGATATTCCCAGCGGATCTTAACGGGGAAACTCCGGTCCTTGTGGACGAATGGCAATTGGCGCCAAAGCTATGGGACACAATACGCTTTGAAGTTGACCACAGGGACGGGACCGGACTTTATATACTGACGGGATCTGCCGTACCGGCACAGACAGACGAAATACACCATTCGGGAACAGGCCGTTTCGCATGGCTGGCAATGCGACCGATGAGTCTGTATGAATCCGGAGAATCCACTGGAGATGTGAGCCTGAACACTCTGTTCGATAATCCCGACAACATAGTGGTTGTCAACAGACTGACACTTGAGGACATGGCTTTCCTGATCTGCCGGGGAGGCTGGCCACGCGCCTCTACACTTGAAGGAGACATTGCTCTTGACCAAGCCAAATACTATTATCATGGTACTGACAGCCACCGGCAAATTTGCCTATCGCCGGGAAGACGGAGTTCTCGTCGTCCCTATCGGATGCCTAAAAGACTGACAATCAAAACAAATACTCAGAACAGGAGCGCCACCCGGTAGACGATGAAAGCGAGCACCCATGCGAGGATGACGGTGTAGACTGCCGAGCCGATGGCCCATTTCCAGCCGCCTGCCTCCTGCTTTATGGCGACGAAGGTGGCGATGCATGGGAAGTAGAGCAGGACAAACACCATGAAGGCGAGGGCTGAGGCCGGCGTCATGGAACGCTGCAGAGCACGCTGGAGCATTGTATCGCCCGAGGCTTCAGGGTCAGCGTCCTCGGCACTATACATCACTCCGAGGGTGCTGACCACGAGCTCCTTGGCGCCGATGCCGGAAAGGATGCCGACGCCCATGCGCCAGTCGAAGCCGAGAGGCTCAAGCACAGGCTCGATGGCCTTGCCGATGTAGCCGATATAGGAGTTTTCCTGCTGCTCGGCAACCGTGTCGTAGGCCTTGTGGTTCGGGAAGTAGCCCAAGAACCAGATGACGATGGAGCAGACGAGGATGATGCCGGCCATCTTGTGGAGATACTGCTTGCCCTTCTCCCAGGTGTGGCGGAAGACGGACTTGGCGGTCGGCACGCGGTAAGGAGGCAGCTCCATCACGAAAGGAAGGTCGTCATCCTTGATGAAGCGGCTCAGGACCTTGGCGGAGAGCACGGCGAGGATGATGCCGAGCGCATAGATGCCGAGCATGACGAGACCTCCGCTGCTCGGGAAGAACGCCCCCACAAGCAGGATATAGATCGGAAGCCTGCCCGCGCAGGACATGAGCGGAATCACGAGTATGGTGATCAGGCGGCTCTTGCGGCTCTCTATCGTCCTTGCGGCCATTATTGCCGGCACATTGCAGCCGAAGCCCATTATCATCGGTATGAACGACTTGCCGTGAAGTCCCATCTTGTGCATGAGCCTGTCCATGATGAACGCCGCCCTGGCCATGTAGCCCGAATCCTCAAGCAGCGAGATGAACAGATACAGGATGAGAATGTTCGGAAGGAACACCAGCACGCTGCCCACGCCGCCGATGATGCCGTCCACGACGAGATCCTTGAACGCGCCATCGGACATGTATGTGCCGCAGAAGTCCCCTACTTTCTCCACAAGCCACTCGATCCACCTCATAGGATAATCGCCGATGGTGAACGTGCACTCGAACACGAGATACAGCATGAGGAAGAATATCGGGAAAGCCAGCCATTTGTTGGTCACCACCGCGTCAATCCTGTCAGTGATCGTATTGCGGCGCTTCTGGCCTTTGTAAGGCTTGTAAGTCTCGGCGAGGGCGCCCTGAATGAAGGCATATTTCGCATCGACGATTGCGGATTCGGTGGTCGTCTGCAGAAGTCCGTCGATCCGCTTCTGCTCCTCAAACCTTGCCGCGATGATTTCATCCCTGTTGGGGAGCTTCTCAATCACCGCCTCTATGTCAGAGTCGTTCTCAAGGTATTTGATGGCAAGGAATCTCGTTGAGTATCTGAATCTTATCTCATCATTTTTCTGTATCAGCAGCTTTATCCTGTCGATGCTCCTCTCCAGCTCCACACCGTGGTTGATGTGGATATGCCGGCTCAGACTCGGGGTGTTGCGTTCATATATCTGGATGACCGTATCGAAGAGTGCGGAAATTCCCTCGCCGCTGCGGCTGACCGTAGGCACTATCGGCAGTCCGAGGAGATGCCCCAGAGTGGTGATGTCCAGCTCGTCTTTTCTGGCGCGGAGCTCGTCATACATGTTGAGGGCCATGACTACGCGCAGATTCATGTCTATCAGCTGCGTGGTGAGATATAGATTGCGCTCCAGATTGGATGCGTCCACCACATTGATCACGACGTCAGGCACTTCATCGATAAGATTGCGACGCACATAGAGCTCTTCGGGGCTGTATGCCGAGAGGGAATATGTGCCGGGGAGGTCGACAAGGGTGAACTTGTAGCCGCCGTATTCAAACCGGCCCTCCTTTGCGTCCACCGTCACTCCGCTGTAGTTTCCCACATGCTCGTGACTGCCCGAAGCTATGTTGAAGAGTGACGTCTTTCCGCAGTTCGGATTGCCAACCAGAGCCACGCGGATCATCTTCCGCCTCTCGTCGGCCAGATGCTCCATCTCAGCCTCAATCGATGGCGCGTCGTCATTCTTATCCTCTATCGGAGGAACAGGCTCCTGAGCCGCCATGAACTCCAGCGCCTCCGTCTCGCCTATCACCTCTATCTTCTCCGCCTCCTCTCTTCTGAGCGAAATCTTGTAGCCGATTATCTCATATTCAATCGGATCCTTAAGCGGAGCATTAAGGATGACCTTCACATGCTTCCCCTTAACGAATCCCATCTCGATGATTCTCTTGCGGAAACTTCCGTGCCCGTTGACCTTTACGATCACCGCGCGCTCTCCTGTCTTCAGTTCTGACAATCTCATCGCTGTCTCCTTGTCGATTTAATTCATGGCCTGCACCGCATCTGTCGGCCGGTTCATGGCAATTGCCGCCCGGCGGCTGATTTTCCGGCGCCGAAGTTAATAAAAATTGACGCCATAGGAACAAAATATCTGATGGTGACCGCAGAAAATACCAACTAATCACGATTCTTCCCCGCCCTGGTCCTCATAAATCGGTAGCAGACTACAGGCGGAAAAACCATCAATCTCTGACGCTGTCGGCAAAAATCGGCTTTCGTGTCCAAAAATCCATCTGCATCTTCTGTCTCGACATTTAGACGCATTTACAAAAATTTGTCAGACAAATATTTACAACCAATCGCGTCTAAATTGCGTCTAAATTGCGTCTAAATTGCGTCTAAATTGCGTCTAAATTTTTGACTTTAGACGCCAGACAGATCTGCTGCCGCTTGTATCATTCACTATCTTCTTCTGTCTCTTCAATTTAGACAAAAGATTCCTGACTTTATTTTTTTTCTGTTCATCACTAAGCATATCTTTATCTGCAGGCAGAAATTTGAGCATAATCCCGTCAGACTACAGGCGGTTTTTGTAGAGGCGGGCCATGAGCTTGTGGTAGCTGTTGCGGAGGGCAATGCAGGAGGAGAGGCTGGAATAGATGGAGGAAGTCTCTACAAAATAGTCAATCAGAGAGATTTCTCCGGCTTCTACCGCCTTCTTCAGGAGGGCAAGGGTCTCACGCATGAGAGGCTCGTCGTAGGCGCTGAGTGCGGACTTGGTCTGGCTGATCTCCGTGAGGATTGAGCGGACCTCGGCCTCGGACTGCAGCCGGACTGAACTTAGGGCGCTGCTTGCGGCGACGGAACGGGCCTTGGCTGCAGCCACTTTCCTGTGATTGGAGAAAAGCGGAATCGAGCCGCCGACAAGAAAGCCGTGTTCGGCCTCGCGGATGTCCGTATTGCGGCGGTAGCCGACCTCAAATCTCGGAATCCAGCCCTGACGGTTCACAGAAATCTCCTTCCGCGCGGCCTCTGCTGCGCTTTCTGCGGCATGGATGGACGCATCGGACGAGAGATATTCCTCAACGGCCGCATCCGGATCGGACACTTCCTCAACTAGAGGATAAAAATCGGCGTCGAAGACTATCGGCTGTCCGCCGTTCATGGACTGCAGGGCCCGGCAGGCTGCGTCGAGTGCCGCATTGTTGGCGGCGACTTCGGTTGCGACGCTCATGAGTTCCATACGGATCTTGTTGACCTCCAGCGCGGAGGCATCTCCGCTTTCAAGACGCTGGCGATAGAGCAGCAGGAGCTCGTCGGCGATTTCGGACTGCATGGAAAGCAGCTCTCCGGTCTGCCTGTACATTATGATGTCGAGACAGAGCGACTTCGCGTCAAGAAGAATCCGCCGCCGCTCATCTACGAGGCCGCTGTTGAGGGACGCTCTGGACAACTCGTTCATCTTGTGCTTCGCCGCATAGAGGGTCGGGAAATCAAACCCCTGCGAAACGACGAGTTCTGAACCTGCCTGACCGGAAGCGCCGCCTCTGTAGAACGAGCTGTATTCCACAGACGGGTCTTCAAGCATATTTTCGCTCTTCATCTGAAGAGACTGGGCCTCGACATCGCTCATGATGGAGACAAGTTCATGATTGTTTGCCTCTATGGCTACAAGAACATCATCCAGACACTGCGTATGCAGCACTTCGGCGGTATCTTCTACGGCAGCTGCAACGTCTTCAGACGCCGTCTCGACCGAAGAAGCCGCAGGCTGCGCTGCGGAACCGTAAACTGCGGCAGAAAGCGCAACCGCCGCCATGACATATCTCTTTATGCTATTTATAATAGTAGTCATCACATCAGCATTTTATAGTCATAAATCCCGGTTATAATCCTCATTTCTTCTCCACGGCCGGATCAGTCTCCTTTCTGTGCAGCCACCAGTACATTATCGGGACGATGAAGCCGTTGAGGAAGGTGGAGGAGAGAAGGCCGCCCAGAATGACCTTCGCCATGGGGCTCTGTATCTCATTTCCCGGAAGGTCGCCCTTCACTGCAAGCGGAATCAGCGCGAGAGCCGACGAAAGGGCCGTCATCAGGATAGGGTTCAGCCTGTCGAGAGAGCCGTGTATGATGCTGTCATAGAGGGAATAGCCCTGCTCGCGGAGCAGATTGTAATGGCTTATCAGCAGCATTCCGTTTCTCGTCGCTATGCCGAACAGTGAAATGAAGCCGATGATGGCGGGTATGCTCACTTCCCCTGTGGTGAAGAGCAGGGCAAAAACGCCTCCGATGAGGGCGAGAGGCAGATTCAGCAGCACCACCCCGCTCTGCGCCGCGCTCTTGAACTGCATATACAGGAGCAGGAAGATGACGATGATGCTCATGAGCGAAGTCAGAAACAGAATCCTGCCGGCCGCCTTCTCGCTCTCAAACTGACCGCCGTATTCTATATGGTAGCCCTCCGGCAGATCTATCTCGCTGTCGACGATCTTCCGTATGTCATCCACAACGCTTCCGAGGTCTCGCCCCGCCGCATTGGCGGAGATGACCACCTTGCGCTTCACGTTCTCCCTGTTGATGGCATTCGGACCGGTCGAAGAGACCACGTCCGCGACATACGAAAGCGGCAGCTTGTTGCCATCGGCATCGTCTATCATGAGATTTCTTATCTTTTCGGCAGACTCCCTGTCTGTCTCGGCCGCACGCACGACAAGATCGAACGACTTGCCCTGCTCATACACCTGCGACACCGTCTCTCCCGCCATGTTGACAGTGATGAACTCGCTGAACTCAGGCATGGAGATGCCGTATTTGGCAAGCATCTCCCGCTTCGGAATGATCTTTATCTCAGGCCTCTCGATCTGCTGCTCCACATTCAGGTCAGCGATTCCCTCAACGCCGCTGACCGCGTCCTTTATCCGGTTGCCTATAGTGAACATCCTGTTGAGGTCGTCGCCGAAGAGCTTGATGGCGATGCTGGCCTGTGTGCCGCTCAGCATGGCGTCTATCCTGTGGCTTATAGGCTGGCCTATCTCGATGTTGGCCCCCGTAATCGTCGACAGCTTTTCCCTGACATCGGCCAGAAGCTCGGCATGAGACCTGTCTCCGAGCTCAAACGGAGCCTCTATCTCAGACACGTTCACCCCGAGGGCATGTTCATCCAGTTCGGCTCTTCCGGTCTTTCTCGCGACGGTCTGTATCTCCGGTATCGAGAGCAGCAGCTCCTCCGCCTGACGGCCGATCCTGTCCGACTCCTCAAGGGAGATTCCCGGCAGAGAGCTCACGTTGATCGTGAAAGACCCCTCGTTGAACGGAGGCAGAAAGCTGTGTCCGAGAGTGAAGAACAGGCCGAGAGCCACTCCGAAGAGGGCCAGAGTCGCGCTGACCGTGCCCGCCTTGTGACGCATCACCCATTCGAGCGCCTTCCTGTAATATTTCTTCAGCCACACCGCGAGAAAGGCCTCCTTCGGAACTCCGTCCCCTTTAACTTTATAGTCAAGCATATAGCTACACAGAACCGGCGTCAGGGTGAGCGCCACCAGAGTAGAGGCGAAAAGCGCCGTGATGAACGCGATTCCGAGCGGCGCGAGCATCCGTCCCTCCATTCCGGACAGGAAGAAGAGCGGCACGAAGCTCACGACTATTATCAGAGTCGAATTGAGAATCGGCATCCTGACCTCCTTAGAGGCCTCGAATACTACCTCTAAAATCGGCCTTCGTTCAGACTGCGGCAGGGCCCGGTTGGCCCTTATGTGCTTCCAGACGTTCTCCACGTCGACTATCGCGTCATCGACAAGCGAGCCGATGGCGATGGCGAGACCTCCGAGGCTCATCGTGTTGATGGTCATTCCGAGCCAGTTCAGAGTCAGTATCGACACCAGCACAGACAGAGGCAGGGTGACGAGAGAGATGATCGTCGTCCTGACGTTCGCGAGGAAGAGGATGAGCACGATGACCACGAAAAACGCTCCCTCAAACAGCGAGGACTTGACGTTGCTGATGGAACTCTCGATGAAACGGGCCTGACGGAAAGTGTCAGTGGAGATCTTCACATCCGGAGGCAGATTCTTCTGCAGGTCCGCCAGGGCCTCCTCGAGCTCAGCCGTCAGCTCCAGAGTGCCCGTCTCGGGCTGCTTGGTGACGGTGAGCAGGACGGCGGGCTTACCCTTCTCCGAGGCCAGTCCGAGCTTAGGCTGCTGCGCCCCGATCTTGACGTCCGCCACATCCTCCAGCGTTACCGGAGCTCCTTCGACGGTCTTTATCACCGACCTCGCCATTTCCCGGACATCGTCCGTGGACACCACTCCTCTGACTATATATTCATTGCCGTACTCATATATGACGCCTCCGTTGGTGTTCTGGTTCATTCCTCTTGTCACGGCCATCACCTCTCCGAGGGTGACTCCGTAATATTTCATCTTGTCCGGATGGATGAGCACCTGATATTCCTTGATGTCTCCGCCGAGGACAGCCACCTGCGCCACTCCGCCTGTGGACAGAAGCCGAGGCCTTATCGTCCAGTCGGCTATGGTCCTGAGATCCAGCATCGAAGTGGAGTCCGCCGTCATCCCGACAATCAGAAGTTCACCAAGAATCGACGACTGCGGACCGAGAGTCGGATTGCCGACATTTTCAGGCAGAGCCTCCGCCGCCATCGCTATCTTTTCAGAGACTATCTGACGGGCAAGGTAGATGTCCATGTTCCAGTCGAACTCCACCCACACAACAGAAAACCCCGTCGTCGAAGAAGAGCGCACCCTTCGGACTCCAGTGGCGCCGTTGACCGCCGTCTCTATCGGAAATGTCACGAGCTGCTCGACCTCCTCAGCGGCCATTCCTCCCGCCTCCGTCATCACCACCACCGTCGGCGCGTTCAGGTCAGGAAAGACGTCCACCTCGGTATGGTTCATCACATACACTCCCGCGGCCATCAGCAGCGCCGAGGCCACTAAAATCAGCAGGCGGTTGCTGAGGGAGAACTGAATTATCTTGTTCAACATTGTCAGCCGAGATATTAATGGTTATGAGTATGTGCAGGAATGGCGTTGCTTGCCGAAGCCAGCTTCACGCTGTACGCGCCTCTGACCACCACATTGTCCCCGTCCGTGATTCCGGAAAGGATCTCTGTCCTCGCTCCGTCGCTTTCGCCGAGGGTGACTTCCCTTTTGGTATAGCAGCTCTCGTCGAGCTTGAGATACACGAAATACAGCCCCTGCTCCTCAGTGATGGCCGAGACAGGCATGGAAAGCACGCCTTCACGCCTTGAAGTCAGCAGCCAGACCTCCGCAAACGAGCCGGGCACGACACTGCCCCTGTTGTCGAACTCAAAGGTGACCGGGACATAATGCGAACCGTCTGCAGCACCCCTGCCCGACGAGACGAGCCTGCCGCCGAGAGAGGCAAGACTCTGCACATGTTCATCGTATGGGGTCATGAAGTTGGCGGAGACGATCTGCCCAAGCCGTCCGTAGTATCTCTGCGAAAGGTCGGCCTTCAGTACGAGGCGGCGGCTCTGAGTGACGCTCGCGAGCGGAGTTCCCATAGGCACATAGTCTCCCTCGCTGACCAGAAGGCTCTTGACATAGCCGTCGAAAGGAGCCTCAACCATGACGCCTGTCCCGTCGGCATTTGGCTTCAGGGCCTCGTAGGCCATCCTCGCGTTTTCGTAATTCTCCCTTATCTTCAGAAACTCCTTCTGAGACACGATCCTGCTCTCGACAAGTCCCGCAGCCCGCTCATACTCGGCCTTCGCCGTCTCGTATGCGACCTTGGCCTTGCCTATGCGGTTGCCATCCTGAATGCCGCCGGAGACTATCGAGAACAGCGGCTTTCCTCCGTCCACTTCCGCGCCTTCCACATAATTGCCTCCGAACGAAACGATGCCGTCAACCGGAGCCACCACCGTCATCTCGTCGCCCTGGGCAGGAAGTATCTGCCCGCCGGTCTTTATCACTCCGGAGAACGGTCCGGGAGCGACGGTCTCAGTCTCTATCCCCGCCGCAGCCGCCTTCTCCGGAGAAATCACTATCTCGTCCGGATGGCCTTCTTGCCCGTGCGCAGCATCATGGTCATGTGCGGCCGCCTCCTCTCCGTGTCCGTCCTGGTTTTCCCCGTGATTGTGTCCTGTCCCGCAGGACCAGAGAAGCAGCATCCCTACCGCTCCTGAAATAAGGATAAGTCTCTTCATATCTCTGCCTTGTCAATTCAAAAAAGCGCTGCGGCGGCACTCTGCCTCCGCAACGCCCGCAAAGATATTTCCGTCATGCCGCAACCGGGTTGCATAATTGCCTGCGGCGATGCCCAGTCATTCAATTATCCATCTGTCGATGTTTCTGGTGGCACTGCTGAAATTCACCCCGATCTTATAGACCTTTCTGCCGTCCTTAGCAAAAGGGAGGGCGTATTGCCTGTCGTTTATCTGCCGCATGGCCTCGTCCGCTGAGCCGTCAAGCTTGAATTCCATTACATATACATAGCCTGTTGTCTTGAGCACCAAGTCTATCCGGCCTATCGAAGTGTGATATTCCACTTCGGCGTACATTCCTGCCAGCCTGAACACTATGAACAGCACATTATGATAATGGAGCTCGACATCCTTCGCCATCTCATACGGACAATCGGCGAGAAAAGCCTGCAGCCTCTTCATGAATCCGTCTATGTCTCCGGCCTTTATGTCGGAAATGAACTCCCATATCGCGAATCCGCTCTCTGTCTCCTGCACCGGGGTATAGTATGGCAGCAGAAAGTCCATGAAGCCCTCTTCCACCTCGCGGTTTGGGAAGCCGAGTTCAAAGATTCTCGGCTCGGGGATATAGCCCTTGATAGTCAGATACCCGCTCTGATAGATGACCGGGATGGGGTTGGTCGACGAAGCGTCAACGCTGTCCAGCACCTTAGACGTCGTCTTTTCGTGAGCCATTCTGTACAGATCATACTTATGACTCTTCAGCAGTTCAGCCAGATATGTCGGCGTCCCCGACTCGAACCAGTATCTGCCGTACCTGCCTCTGTAAAAAGTGTTCAGCAGACTGAACGGATTGTATATCCCCGGCGAATCCGGACAGAAGTGGTAGCCGTCATAGTTCTCCTTCAGCCTCACGCACGCCTCTTCATAGCTCTGACCGTTCTTTGCCGCAAGCTCGCGTATGTCATCCTCAAAATTGTCCCTCAGTTCACTTCCGCTGATGCCGCAGATGGATGAGAACTGCTCATCCATTGAGATGCAGGACGGGATGACAAGCCCAGTCCTTTTCAATATTCTCAATCACAAGCCCCTCAAACAGGTCTTTCCGGCCTTGAAAATAGGCCTCAAGCGTACTTATCAGCAGACTTTTCCCGAACCGGCGCGGCCTGCTCAGAAAATAATAGCTCCCCGTAGAGACAAGCCTATGGATAAGAGCCGTCTTATCCACATAAAAATAGCCTTCCTTGCGAAGTTTCTCGAAATTCTGTATTCCTATCGGATATAATTTCCCCATATTCCCGACAATTCTTTTCCTTCTGTCGTCAAAAATAAAATTTGTTTTCATAAGACAGCTTGTTTTCATAAGGCAGCCTTAATCCCATACTGAAGAATCATTGCAGAACAAGGCAGTCAGGCAAGACTCCCGTCAGGACTTTCTGCGGCAGGACGGGCAGGTGCCTTTGATGATATAGTTGATGGAGGCTGTCTCAAAGCCCTCCGGAAGAGGGACGACCGGGACTGTGATATCCTTAAGACAGAAGGTCTTGTGGCATTTCTCGCAATAGAAGTGGGTGTGCATGTCGGAGACGGTGCATTCCTCCTCACCTTCGCAGACCTCATATTTGACGGAGCCGGTGCCGTCGTCTATCGAATGGACGACATGGTGCTTCTCGAAGGCCTCCAGAGACCTGAATATGCTTGACTTGTCTACCGTGTCCAGCTCGGTCTCCAGCTCGGAAAGGGACATCGCCCTCTGCGACGACATCAGGGCTTGAAGCACAAGAATGCGTATGGAGGTGGCCCTGACGCCCTTCTTCTCCAGTCTTTCTATACATTTCTGATTGTCCATCATCCGGTCTCCTCAAAATTGAGCGGCGCGGCGCCCGGGCCTACTCCAGCCGCCGGCATTCATCCCCGCCACACGGGCAAAGGTAGTGAATTTTGCCAAATGGGACGCGGCATCTTGCATTGCTCTCGGCCTCCTCCTATATTTGGTCTAACGGCCATTTATTCGGCTGTATATGGCTGTGCCCCGGTACTGTGTCTCGGTATAACAAATAAATTTGCTCTACCCTCGGCTTATGCGTATATTTGCGGGTTGGTTAGTTTTGATTTGAAACGGACGGTTTTATGAAAGGGAAACAGTTTCTAAAGGACACCTACAGCAGTCTGGACAAGGGATCTCAGTACGTGGTGGTGAAAATCAAGAAATTGAATTGGAAACAGTGGGCCGCGGCAGGCATAGTCGCGGCAGGAGTCATAGTCCTCATCATCTGGCTGACGAGACCGGAGCCCGCAGAGGAGTTCATTCCGGTCGTGAGCACGGAGACGGTGAGCACTGAAGACGTCGAGATATACGGAGAGTATCCGGGCAGCGTACGGGCACAGCAGTTCGTGGAGGTGAGGGCCAGAGTGGAAGGCTATCTTGAAAAGATGCTGTTCGAGGAGGGTACATACGTGGAGAAGAATCAGGTGCTCTTCATCATCGACCCGAGACAGTACAAGGCCACGGTAGACAGGGCCAAGGCAGTTTTGGCGAGAAACAAGGCGATGGAGCTCAAGGCAGAGAGAGACCTCGAGAGAATCAGGCCGCTCTACGACCAGAAGGCAGCCAGCCAGCTGGACCTTGACAACGCGATAGCTTCCTACGAGAGCGCCAAGGCCGAGGTGCAGATGAGCGAGGCCGACCTGAGACAGGACGAGCTCGCCCTCAGCTACACTACGGTGCGCTCCCCTATCAGCGGCTACATCAGCGAACGCCATGTGGACATCGGAACGCTGGTCGGCCCGGGAGGACAGTCCCTTCTGGCGAACATCGTAAAGAGCGACACCGTGCTTGTGGAGTTCAAGATGACCGACCTCGACTATCAGGTAAGCAAGGCAAGAAACGTCAACATCGGGCAGAAGGACTCGCTCAGGAAATGGGATCCGTACGTGACCATAACCCTTGCTGACAAGTCCGTATACAAATACAGAGGTCTGGTGGACTTCGCCGACCCTCAGGTCGACTCCAAGTCGGGGACATTCTCCGTACGCGCCGAGCTTCCAAACCCGGACAGAGAGCTGCTTCCGGGGCAGTTCACCAACGTCACCCTTCTTCTGGACGTGCGCGAGGACGCGGTAGTAGTGCCGACCAAGGCCGTGGAGATAGAGAAGGACGGCGCATACATATTCGTGCTTCGCAATGACGACATCGTGGAAAGAAGGTTCATAGAGCTCGGCCCTGAGACCGGCAACAAGGTGGTGGTCGAAAGGGGACTTCTCCCGGGAGAACAGATAGTGGTGGAAGGCTTCCACAAGCTCTCGCACGGAATGAAGGCAAGAAGAGCGGATACGATCTGACGCAGAAGCAGGCCATAACTAAAAAAGGCCATAACTAAAAAAAGTTCAAATGAAATCTGATTTCTTCATAGACAGACCCGTCTTCTCGATAGTCATCTCCATCATAATAGTGCTCGTGGGCCTCATAGGTCTGGTGATGCTGCCTGTCGACCAGTACCCGCAGATAGTGCCGCCGGTGGTGAAGATATCGGCCTCCTACCCGGGGGCAAGCGCACAGACGGTGGCCCAGGCGGTCGCGACGCCGATCGAGCAGGAGCTGAACGGGACACCGGGAATGCTTTACATGGAGTCGAGCAACACCAATTCCGGAGGATTCTCGGCCACATTGACTTTCGACATCTCGAGCGACCCCGACCTCGCGGCCGTCGAGGTGCAGAACAGGGTGAAGCTGGCGGAGTCCAGGCTGCCAGCCGAGGTGGTCCAGAACGGAATCTCCGTGGAAAAGGAGTCCGCAAGCAGGCTCATGACCATAACGGTGCTCTCGGATGACCCTAAATTCGACGAGATATATCTGAGCAACTATACGACTCTCAACGTGCTGGACATGCTGAGGAGAGTGCCGGGCGTAGGCCGTGTGTCCAATGTCGGAAGCAGATATTACGGCATGCAGATATGGGTACAGCCGGACAAGCTGGCGAGCCTCGGACTCACGGTGGACGACCTCACCAAGGCGATCAGGGATCAGAACAGGGAGTCCGCCGCAGGAGTCCTCGGACAGCAGCCGATAAGCGGAGTGGACATCACCATTCCCATCACGGCCACGGGAAGGCTCTCTTCAGTGAGCCAGTTTGAGAACATCGTGGTCAGGACAGGCAGCGACGGCAGCATCATAAGGATAAAGGACGTGGCCAGAGTGTCTCTGGAGGCACAGTCCTACAACACCGAGAGCGGAATCAACGGAGGGAACGCCGCCGTCATGTACGTGTACACGCTTCCTGGAGCCAATGCGATGAAAGTCGCGGAGGAAGTCAAGGCCACGATGGCGGAGATAAGCAAAAACTTCCCGGACGGCATCACCTACGACATCCCGTTCGACATGACGGACTACATCTCCGAATCGATACATCATGTCTACAAGACCCTATTCGAGGCTCTGTTTCTGGTGATTCTTGTGGTGTTCCTCTCCCTTCAGAGCTGGAGAGCCACTGTCATCCCGGCCATAGCGGTTCCTATCTCCCTCGTGGGCACGTTCGGAGTGATGCTCGCGTTCGGATTCTCCCTCAACATGATGACGCTGCTGGGACTCATCCTTGCGATCGGAATCGTTGTGGATGACGCCATAGTGGTGGTGGAAAATGTGGACAGGATCATGGAAGAGGAGCACCTGTCGCCATACGAAGCCACCAAGAAGGCGATGAGCGGCATAGGAGGGGCTCTCATTGCGATGTCGCTCGTGCTCTGCGCCGTATTCGTCCCCGTCAGCTTCCTCTCCGGCATCACAGGGCAGCTGTTCAGGCAGTTCACCATCACCATCGCAGTATCAGTGATAATATCCACAATCGTGGCCCTCACCCTGAGTCCTGTGATGTGCTCCAGACTGCTCAAGCCGCATGACGCCAACGCGAGACGCAACTTCCTCTTCAGAAAGATCAACCAGGGCTTCAGCACCGGCACGACATTTTACGAAAAGGTCATCCGCGCAAGTCTCAGGCATTCTCCGAGGATGTTCGCCCTCTTCGGAGTCACTGTGATCAGCATCTGGCTGATGGGGCAGCTCGTGCCAAAGAGCTTCATGCCGCAGGAGGATCAGGGATATTTCACTGTCGAGCTGGAACTTCCGGTAAGCGCGACGCTCGAAAGGACGAGAGAAGTGACCGAAAGGGCAATGGACTTCCTTATGAGACAGCACGACATAGAGTATGTGCTCAGTGTAGCCGGCTCCAGCCCGCGAATAGGCACAAGCCAGTCCAACAGCACGCTTACGGTGATAATGAAGCCGTGGGAAGAACGCGAGGAACGGGACATAAGCAAGATGATGCAGATGGTGAGGGACACCCTGTCTCTGTATCCTGAAAGCAAGGTGTACATAAGCAGCCCGGCAGTCATTCCGGGACTGGGAAGCTCCGGAGGATTCTCAATGGTTCTGGAGGCAAGGGGAGACGCGACTTATGACGACCTGCAGGAGGCTGCGGACACCCTGTTATACTACGCCTCGCAAAGGAAAGAGCTCACAGGACTCGCGTCAGGTCTGCAGAAAGACATTCCGCAGCTCTATTTCGATGCGGACAGGGACAAGATACAGCTGCTCGGCGTGCCTCTTGCGGACGTGTTCTCCACACTTAAGGCTTTTACGGGCTCTATCTATGTCAATGACTTCAACATGTACAACAGGGTCTACCGCGTGTACATCCAGGCCGATCAGGCCTACCGTGCGCACAAGGACAACCTCAACCTCTTCTTCGTCAAGAGCGACGGAGGCACGATGATACCGGTCACGGCCCTAGGCAACACCGAATACACCACAGGCCCCGGAACGATAAAGAGGTTCAACATGTACTACGCGGCAGGCATCACGGGCGAGGCCGCACAGGGGGTAAGCTCAGGACAGGCCATGGACATCCTTGAAGAGATAGCGAGGGAGCATCTTCCGTCCAACATCGCCATAGAATGGAGCGGGCTTTCCTATCAGGAGAAGAAGGAAGGAGGCCAGACGGGACTTGTGCTCGGCCTCGCCCTGCTCTTCGTCTTCCTCGTGCTGGCTGCTCAGTATGAAAGCTGGTCTGTGCCTATAGCCGTGATTCTTTCCCTGCCGATAGCCATCGCGGGAGCCTACATCGGGATCTGGGCCGTAGGGCTCGAGAGCAACATCTACTTCCAGATCGGCCTTGTGATGCTTGTGGGTCTTGTGGCAAAGAATGCCATCCTCATTGTCGAGTTCGCCAAAGAGGAAGTGGAGAAAGGCAGGACGATAGAAGAAGCCGCAGTGACTGCAGCCCACCTCAGATTCAGGCCTATCGTCATGACCTCGCTCGCCTTCATCCTCGGAATGCTTCCGCTCGTGTTCGCCACCGGACCGGGCTCGGCAAGCAGGCAGAACATCGGTACAGGCGTATTCTTCGGAATGATAGTGGCGATAACTATAGGCATCACTTTCGTGCCGTTCTTCTTCGTCTGGATATACAGACTCAAAAGCAAGATGTCAGGAAAAGGAGGAAAGACCGGCCCCGGAGCGGGGACCGGAGCGGCCGTGATCGCGGCCGTGATAATCGCGGGTGGAGCGGCGACATCGTGCTCGCCGGCAAAGCATTGCGCAGCTCCGGAGCTCAGTCTTCCGGAACATTACATGAATGCCGGGCAGCCGGCCGACTCGCTGACCATAGCCGACGTGAACTGGTGGGAGTTCTATACGGACACCACGCTGCAGAATCTGATCAATCAGGCTCTGGAATACAACAAGGACCTGCTGATAGCGGCCGAGAGAATCAGGGAGCTGGAGTACAGGTACAGAATCCAGCGGGCTGAAATGTGGCCGTCCATCAGCGCTCAGGCCTACGCCAACAACGAATACAACAACTACGGCGGCACCGACAGCGAGCCTAATGATCCGGAACTCGGCCCCAAGCTCTCCCTCAGATGGGAGATCGACCTGTGGGGGCATCTCAGATGGGCAAACAGGGAAAAGGCCGCGGAATACCTCGCAAGCATCGAGAATCAGCGGGCGCTCAAAATGACGCTGATTGCGAATGTGGCGAGAGCCTACTTCGAGCTGATGTCTCTGGACAACGAGCTCGGCATCGTGAAGAGGACACTCAACACCAGACAGGAGGGAGTCAATCAGGCCAAGCTCAGGGCTGACGGAGGTCTCACGTCGGAGATTCCTCATCAGCAGGCCCTTGTGGAGCTGGCGACAACGGCATCCCTTGTCCCGGACCTCGAGAGGCAGATTGCCATAAAGGAGAGCGAGCTCGCCTTCCTCACTGGGTCATATCCGACTTCGCTGCCGAGGTCTCCGCAAGTGCTTGAGCTCTCCTATCGCGACGACCTGCCTACAGGAGTACCGTCGCAGCTTCTGGAGAGAAGGCCTGACCTCAGAGAGTCGCTCCAGCGGCTGAAGGCGGCGGAAGCGGCGGTTGGAGTTGCCCAGGCCGAGAGATTCCCGACCTTCGTGATAGACCTCACGGGAGGACTCGAAAGCAATTCTTTCCTCGACGTGCTGAAATCCCCGTTCTACTTCGCCGAGGCGGCCTTTGCTTCCCCGATATTTGAGTTCGGGAAACGCAGGGCGGCATTCAGGGCGGCCATCTCCGAATACAATCAGGCGAAGCTCGAATACGAGAAAGATGTCATGCAGGCATTCAAGGAAGTCTATGACGCGGTAGTGACATTCCGCTCGGCACGCAAGAACACCAACCTGAAGTTCGACCTTCAGGAGGCGTCCCGCAAATATGTCTCTCTCGCAAGCTCACAGTATATCAACGGTGTCATCAACTACCTCGACGTGCTGGACGCGCAGAGAAGCTATTTCGACGCACAGGTGGAGCTGAGCAACGCCATCACGAACGAATATCTGGCCCTCATCGAACTTTACAAGGCACTCGGGGGAGGATGGCAGACGGAAGAAACTCAGGAATAACGCGCCATAACATTATTGTTAAGGCAACAGGCATGAAAAATCCCCGGACTCCAATGCGTACAGGAATCCGGGGATTTTTTCATAACATCTATGTTATGCCTTCTTCTCCTGCTCTTCAGGCGTCTCTGCCGTCGATTTGAGGAAGAGCTCATCCATCTGAATCTGATCGATATATGAAGGAGAGTCTATCATCACGTCGCGTCCCTTGTTGTTCTTCGGGAAGGCGATGAAGTCGCGGATCGTCTCCTGTCCTCCAAAGAGGGCGCAGAGGCGGTCAAATCCGAATGCAAGGCCTCCGTGAGGCGGGGCTCCGAACTTGAAGGCGTTGATGATGAAGCCGAACTTGTACTGTGCATCCTCGTCAGAGAAGCCGAGCACCTCAAACATCCTCTGCTGCACTTTGGCGTCGTGTATCCTTATCGAGCCTCCGCCCAGCTCCGTACCGTTGAGCACGAAATCGTATGCATTGGCGCAGACTTTCTCCAGATCCTCCTTCCTGTCGCTGTAGAACAGGTCAAGGTGCTCCGGCTTCGGCGCCGTGAACGGATGGTGCATGGCATAGAAGCGGGCTGTCTCGTCATCCCATTCGAGAAGAGGGAAATCCACCACCCAAAGTGGAGCGAAGACGTGCGGATCGCGCAGGCCGAGCCTGTTGCCCATCTCTATGCGGAGCACTCCGAGCATGGTCTGGGTCTTGCGCTTAGGTCCGCAGAGGATCAGCAGCATGTCGCCAGGCTTCGCTCCGGCCTTCTCCGCCATAGCCTTAAGCTCGTCAGGAGAGTAGAATTTGTCTACTGATGACTTGACGCTTCCGTCGGCATTGTACTTTATGTACACGAGCCCCTTGGCTCCGACCTGAGGTCTCTTGACCCACTCGGTCAGCTCGTCAATCTGCTTCCTCGTATAGTCAGCGATGCCCTCAACGGCGATCGCGCCGACATATTCCACAGAGTCAAACACCTGAAATCCATGTCCCTGAACATCCTGAGTCAGCTCGTGAATCGTCATCCCGTATCTGATGTCAGGCTTGTCGGAGCCGTACCTGTCCATGGCGTCGAACCAGCTCATGCGCGGTATCGGATTGGCAATCTCCACACCGAGAACATTCTTGAACAGGGAGCGCATCATTCCCTCAAAGACCTCGAGCACGTCATCCCTCTCGACGAAGGACATCTCGCAGTCTATCTGGGTAAACTCCGGCTGACGGTCGGCACGCAGGTCCTCATCACGGAAGCAGCGCACTATCTGGAAATACCTGTCATATCCGGCCACCATCAGCAGCTGCTTGAACGTCTGCGGAGACTGCGGCAGTGCATAGAACTGGCCCGGATTCATCCTTGACGGCACGACAAAGTCTCTCGCGCCTTCCGGAGTGGACTTGATCAGATAAGGGGTCTCTATCTCCATGAACCCGAGGGAGTCAAGATAGTTGCGTACCTCATGGGCAAGCCTGTGGCGCAGTTCAAGGGCCTTGCGGAGCGGATTCCTGCGGAGGTCGAGATATCTGTATCTGGCACGGAGCTCCTCGCCGCCGTCGCTCTCGTCCTCGATTGTGAAAGGAGGAGTCTGAGCCTCATTGAGCACGGTCAGTTTCGTGAGCCTTATCTCGATGTCGCCCGTCGGCATCTTTGCATTCTTGCTCTGACGCTCTATGACCTCTCCGGTGGCCTGAATGACATATTCTCTTCCGAGAGAATTGGCTACGGAGCTCAACTCCTCGGGAGCGGTGGCGTCAAGGGCGAGCTGCGTGATCCCGTATCTGTCCCTGAGATCGATGAATGTCATTCCTCCGAGCTTCCTCGTCCTCTGCACCCAGCCGGCCAGAGTGACGGTCTTTCCCGCGTCAGAAATGCGGAGTTCGCCGCATGTGTGGGTTCTGTACATGATCTTATGATTTTATTGAATCTTCAAAAAATGACTCCGTAATAAATTGAATCCTGCAAAAATAATAAATATAATCATTCACTATGTCAACGGGCCGCATTATTGGCAAAAACTGCCTATCTTTGCCTTACGAAGACCAACGGAAAGAGATGGAAGTAAGGGCAAAGAAATCACTCGGGCAGCATTTTCTGACGGATCTGTCAATAGCACGGCAGATAGCGGACGCGCTGCGGACCGGAACGGATGACAGGACGGATGTCGGGACAGATGACAGGACGGATGTCCTGGAAGTGGGCCCCGGAATGGGGGTGCTGACTCAATATCTGCTTCAGAGGCAGGACATCAATCTGAAAATGATCGAGATCGACCGTGAATCGGTCGACTATCTGCTGGTCAATTTCCCGCAGGTCAACGGAAGGCTCATCGAGGGAGACTTTCTGAGGCTAAAGGCCAACGAGTTCTTCAGCGGCCGGTTTGCAGTGATAGGCAACTTCCCCTACAACATCTCCTCACAGATATTCTTCAGGATAATCGACTGGAAGGATTCTGTCCCTCAGGTGGTGTGCATGATACAGAAGGAAGTGGCGGAACGCATCGCGGAAAAGCCCGGCACCAAGACCTACGGCATACTCTCGGTGCTGCTTCAGGCATGGTATGACATCGAATATCTGTTCACGGTCGGCGAGGGTGCGTTCAATCCGCCTCCGAAAGTGAAGTCCGCCGTAATCCGGCTGACGAGAAACAGCCGCACGGATCTGGGATGCGACGAAAAGCTGTTCAAGACAGTTGTCAAGACCGCATTCAACCAGAGACGCAAGACCATGCGCAATTCGCTCAGGCCGATGATCAACGAGAAGGCGGCCAGAGAAGGACTTACGGCTGAAAAGGCGGCTGCATTTGCGGCAGACCCCGTCTTTGACCTCAGGCCGGAGAGACTCAGCGTGGAAGACTTCATCTCTCTGACGCTCAAGCTGCAGGTTGCCTCTGCCGCAACGGAATAATGAGTCAGATGGAAATGTGCCTGAGGCTCAGCAGGACAGAGCAGACCACAACGACGGAAAAGCCGGACATGACATACACACTATATGTTCTGATGAATTCCTCAAAATGAGGAATGGTCTGCAAGATGACGAACACGACGGCAAACACGGCGACAGCGACGACAGCAATGGCCGCCGACATGACGCCGTTCTGCAGCTTCCTGCTTTTTGCCATCGCAAGAATCGCAGCGGCCTCATCCCCGCATCTCTCCTTTCCCCGGCCGGCCAGAGACGCCGGCACAGGCAGCAGATCAATCTGGCGCTCAAGGTCTTTCATGAACCGTCCCGAATCCCCTACATCCGGTGCGCCGCTCTTGATGAATTTTCTTATTTCCTTATCGTCTGCCATTTTCAGATCATTTTTCATTTACCGACATACATTGTCTGACGGAAGTCAAGGCCGACCATAGCCGAGCCGGTCAAGATACTCCCTGAGATGCTTCCTCGCGCGGGACAGATGCGACCGCACCGTACCGGACGGCATTCCCGTGATCGCCTCTATGTCTTTGACCGTCTTGTCCTCCATATAGAAAAGCAGCACCACGATTCTCTCCGCTTCGGAAAGGGCGCTGACTGCAAGCCGGAGATCCTGCCGCTGAAACCCCGCCGCCGCATCAGCCGAGTCGTCCGGCCGGTCACTCCCGACCTCGTCAAGCGACACCACCTCCCGGGCGGAACTTGTCCGGGCACTGTCATACCAGCAGTTATAGGCGATGCGGAAGAGCCATGTGGAGAACTTCGCCCGTCCCTGAAATTTCTCGAAAGACAGATATGCCTTGAGAAGAGCCTCCTGGGCAATATCATCCGCCCTGAACGAGTCCCCACCGCACAGGACGCGCAGGAATCTGCGCAGAGACTCCTGCTCCTGTGCCACCGTCCTTATAAACTGCTCCTTGTCCACTTTCAGAAACGGATATTGACGTCACTCCTTGCCCGAAACGCTCTTCTCCTCGGCCTCGATCTCCGAAGCCATCCACTTCTTTCCCACGACGAACATGATGATCATGGCGATGCCGACCGCAATAAGCACTCCGCCGCAGACCACTCCAGTGAGCCATTTCCCGGTCGCGGCCGCATCTATGCCGCAGAGCCCGACAACAAGCAGGGTCAACCCGATGAGCAGAGTGATGATTCCTCCCTGAAGCTTAGACATCAGCTGCATCTTGAGAGTCTTGGACGCCTTGGCATCCGCACTTACGGAGGAGAACAGCGAGGGATCGACCTCCTGCCCGTTCTCAATGGCCTTAATCATGACCTCAGTCTTTCTGTCGAGAGTATGGTTTCTCGACCTGAACACAAGCCAGACAATCATAACCGGCATCACCACACAGATGCCCAGAGGCACTAAAATGTCTTCCAACATAACGCAATAAATTTAATGTTTTATCTCATTGACCCGGTAACATCTCTTCCGGATTGCGTCAATTAGACTTGAGACAAGGCAGGAATGTTGCACTGAGAAGCAGAATAATCTCAAAAAAGTCACAAAGGCGAGACCGTTCTGGTCCTGAACGACTCCCTGGCCTTGCGGACATACAGTCTGACGACATCCTCCGGAAGCCTGCTTCTTCGGACATACTCCCTCGTGGCATCCGGGAATTTGGCCAGAGCAGTGGCGAGCATCCATGCCACTCCCATCCTCAGATAATACGGAGCCGCCCCGGGAGCCCGCCCGGACCGTCCTTCGGGCAGGACATAGCCCAAGCCCGACCTCACAAGGACATCCGACTCAGCCTGTGCGGCCTTTCCTACGGTACGCCGGGACTTTGTCTGATAGGGCAGATAGGCAGACTCGACGCGGGTGAAATCAAGACTGTCCGTCATCCCGAAGATCTGCGGAAGCCATTTCTCCTCAAGGAAATGCGACATGGACATGATCACAGCGAACCGCACCTCGAACTCCCTGACCGAGCCCCACATGCGGCCGAGCCAGTCCCACAGCGCCTGCCTGTCGCATTTCGCAGAATCCGCCCAGCTGGCCGCGCCGCACACCGTGTCGCACACGGCCCAGCCGTCTATCTCCCTGATGAAAGCCGAAAAGCGGTCCTGTCTCTCCCCCTGCGGCATCACAGCATAGTCCAGCATCAGCCCCCAGATCACCTTCTCCTCATGATAAAGTGCCTTCTGCCCTTCAAATCCGTCCAGCATATCCCTGAACCCGTCCCTGCGGACAAGGTCCCGGGCGATTTTCTTCATGTCCGGGACATGAAGCCCGAGCACGGGAGTCCCGGGCAGCGGGTTGACTATCTTCACTTGCCCCTGCCTATAGCGCTCACTTTCCGCAAATCCGGGGCTGATATACGGAATAAGCATATTTTCGATCATTTTTCAGAAAAATTTGAGATTTTCCTCTATATCTTGCGACAAAAATAACGAAATTTGCAGCCCCTGAAGTTGAAAACCGCAACGACATGACTACCCAGAACTCAAGAAAGAGACTTACGATGCCGCTCATGACGGCAATCCTCCTCTGCATCACACTGTCCTTTGGCGCCATTACGGCTACGGCATCTTCCGCATCATCTTCTCCGGCGGCTTCCGAAGGCACGGCGGCTTCCCGCAAAGGGCCAGCAGACAGGCCTGCCGCCGAAAACAAGAAAGACAGAGACATAGCGACACTGGTCTCCGACTCCCTCGACAACGGCCGCGTCGACATCATGGAAAAGCTCCTCAACCTCCCGAACATCGAGGTCGGAAAGGGAGTCACGTTCAGGCCGAAGAACGAGTCCTATGAGATGACCATACGCTTCAGAATGCAGAATATGGTCGGAATGTCGTTTGACCGCAACATGGGGCTCACGTCGACCGACGCCCAGGTGAAGAGGCTCAGGCTCAGATTCGACGGATACATCTTCTCCCCGAAAGTGGTGTACTCCATCCAGCTCGGCTTCAGCAGCTACGACACTGAGGTGATTCCGAACGGCAGCATGAACCTCATCCGCGACGCCATCGTCTATTATGTGCCAAGCCCGAAATGGAACATAGGATTCGGCCAGACGAAGATCAAGGCGAACAGGGCCAGAATCAACTCTTCAAGCGCCCTCCAGTTCATCGACCGCAGCATCGTCAACAGCGAATTCGGAGGAGACAGGGACTTCGGCTTCTTCGGCGAGTACAACTACGGCGACTTCGACTCATTCGCCCTCTCTGCCAAAGCGTCGGTCACGCTCGGCGAGGGACGCAACTTCAACAGCTCTGACGTGGACGGCTTCGCCTACAACGGACGCCTCGAGTTCTACCCTCTCGGACGATTCCACGGCAACGGAGAATTTATGGAAGGCGACGTCTTCGGAGAGGAGACCGTCAAGATGATGCTGGCCGGAGCCTACACCTTCAACGACAATGCCCAGAGAACTCAGGGCATGAAGGGCAGCCTCTTAGAAGGCGGCTCGAAGGACATCGGCTCCTATTATGTGGACTTCATTCTTAAATACAAGGGATTCGCCTTTGTCGCAGACTATATGGGACGTCACACTCCGCAGCCTGTGACGGACAATCCTGCCGATCCGGCCTCTGCTCCTCTCTACATCTACACCGGCTCCGGCCTCAACGTTCAGACAAGCTACCTCTTCGACAGGAAATGGGAGGTGGCCCTGCGCAACTCGACCATGTTCCCGAGCGCGGCTGCGAAACCGCTCGTCGGCTACGGCACATGGAATCAGAGCACGCTCGGCGTAACGAGATACCTCATCGGACACAGCCTCAAGATCCAGCTCGACCTTTCCTACAACTACAGAAGCGAGGTGACGGTCAACCCCGACTACGACCGCTGGATGCTCAGGTTTCAGGTGGAGCTCGGTCTGTAGAAGCCCGTCCGGACAGGTCGGCCGGCAGAAGGCTTGCGCGATGGAGGACAGAAGCAGAAGAGGCTGGAGGCGGTCCGGAGGGCGATATGCGGATTGACAATTCATAAATTTTCGGATTATCCAAAAAAACGAGACTGCATTTTCCCGAAATTAGCGGCCGATTTGATAATTTTGTTTAGTGACTAACTTAAAAAAGAACTGAGTTATGCTAAGCAAATTATCCAAATCAATCTTATTTCCTGGTTCCTGAACTTGCCGACGGAGGCGCCGTGGAATGATCCGTGTCAAACCCGGAAGTGGCCACAGTGGACAACACGGGAAGAATCATTGCCCAAGGATCGGGAGAGGCCACGGTAACCGCTTCCTGCAGCGGCATTTCCGCCGACTGCAAAGTATATGTGACAGGCGATCCGCAGGTCGGTGATTTCTATTACGCCGACGGAAAGTGGTTCTCTTCCCCTATTGAAGGCAAGCAGCCAGTCGGCATAATATTCTATGTAGGTGATCCCACAAAAGACGATCCGGCTCTGAAGAATGAGCATCCGGAATGCAGACACGGCCTTATCAGAGGCCTGTATCCCGGTTCCTGGTACTACGCCATTGCGGTGGGTATGGATGACGGCGGCAACAGGACGACATCATTCGTGACAGAGAAATTCCAGGCCGCTCCGATAGAGATGAACGGCGCGACCTTCACCATGTCATGGGACGGAGACCGGAAGGAGATGACCGTAACACCTTCCACAGACGACATCCGTTATTTTTACGGAGCATTAAAACAATCTGAGATAGACAATATGGATATGTCTCTGGAAGAGAGCCTGAAATCATATTTCGACGAAGAGATAGCCTATGGCCTGCAGATGGGATTCACCAGAGAGGAAACCATGGACGGACTGCTTTCACAGGGCAAGGCCATATTCGACAGCGAGCGCCTACATCCACATGGCCGGGACTGAGTCCTGAAGAGTGTCTGGAACAGCTCTTGGGAAATCATGTCCTCGACTCGCACGTCTCCAGCTGATCACAGAGCGGGACCGTAACCGGACTGACAGCCTCCACCGAATATCACATACTTCTGTTCGGGTATCAGAGCGGAGTGGCGACCACCGGTCTCGTGTCGGACACCTTCACCACGGATGAAGACGGAAATCCTGAGGACCTGCAGTTCAGCTTCTCGTTCAGCGACGTGACATCGTCTTCCCTGACGGTGGAAATCAGGCCTACGCCTGAAAACGCCCTGTATTTCGGAGCTCTTGTCAGCGCAACCTTTACGGAGGATGACTTTAAGCAATATATTGAACAGGTGGCACAGTGGTACATTCAGTTCGGCATGGCGACTGATGTGGACAGGATTCCGGACAGCCGTCTATATTCAATGCTCCTGCTGATCTCGGCAGCAGGCTGTAGACAGGGCGCGGATCAGACGCCGGGTATAAAGGGCGACGCCCTTGCCGTTGGCGTGCTCCGGGCGGTTGAACAGCAGTTCGTCCCCGAACACCGCGTCTGACTGCGGGAACAGATAGCATATGCCGTGACGCGCATATTCCTTCTCAAGGAAAACCGCTGCGTCACGGCTTTTCTCGTATGTCTCCTCCTGAAGCACAGGAGGCAGTATCCACACCTGACAGCCTTTCGCTTCAATTTGCGATATCATCGCACACACTCTGTCAAAGCATCTTTCCCTCTTGCGGTCATCTGGAGACACAGTGATTGTCTGAGGCTCTATGTGCCCTGCCGACGGAGCAGTCCAGTGCGCCTCCTCATCCCCGTATGAGTTGAATCCTGAGCATCTGTAGTCCCATCCCGACTTGGATTTATGCACGAGCAGATCCTTTATCTTGGTCTTCAGCAGCACATACGTCCCTTTGATGACGATGCCCATATTGCCGGGCGACAAGTCCGCCAGCTTCTCCGGATAATAATCCACGAGAAAAGGAATCGAAGTGGTCTCTCCCACTCCTCCGCCCGCTCCCGTGAACAGGCCCATCGACAGCAGGACTATGTCTCCGGGGCGTGAGTCCTCGAGGGCCTCCCTGACGATGAAGTCAAAGCCGAGTCCGGCATGAAGAGAAGTGTTGACTACGTCCAGCCCGAGACTGTCTTGTATCATCCTGCTGTTCACCGCAAATGCCGCATTGCTTCCTCCGGCGATCAGAATCCTGCCGTCAGACGGTCCGGAGGCGAGCTCCTTCTTCATCCCGTATGCCTTGAGATAACCGTCCGGATCAGAAGGAAGGATGAATATCGCCGCCCACGGAAGGATGAACGCGAAGAGAAAGAAGAGCAGAAGACCTGTGATAAACTTTTTCATGCCGTTTGATTTTTCTGTCAGACGCCTGCGGCGGCAATGACTCAGAAACTGAAATATGAATGACTCAGAAACTGAAATATATGAATTCGTTTGAATTGGTGGCGAACATCATTACAACTATGAACACGGCCGCATAGAAGGCTATCCGCATGGCTCTGGGACGGAAGATTCTCCACGACGGGGCGGCGAACACATATTCCTTTTTCCGTCCGTACCACTCCCACGCCACAGCTCCGAAAGAGAGAAGAAGCGCCGCTCCGGATATCACGAGTTCCCTTCCGGTCAGTCCGAAAGTCAACGGAGGCCGGCCGGCGCCGGTAAAAATAGCCGTAAAGCAGTCCGCGACCCCTGCCAGAGACGGAGCCCTGAATATGATGAGCCCCAAGGCCACGAGAAGGTATGTGGAGGCCATCTTCGCTGCGTCCGAAGCAGACGGGAGACCAAATCTGCCCTCCTTCAGCTTTGACTTCCTGAAAAATGCGCCCGAATACATCAGCGGGACATAGAGAAGGCCGTGATACAGTCCGAACAGAAGGAAAGTCCAGCTTGCCCCGTGCCACATTCCTATCAGCACGAAAGTGATGATGATAGCCAGCACAGAGCCGTGCGTGCCCCAGTCCCTGAACCTGACGTTGAGAGGCATGAACACATAGTCGGTGAGCCATGAGGTGAGCGAGATGTGCCAGCCGCGCCAGTATTCGGCTATGTTTCTGGCGAAGAACGGGTAGCTGAAGTTCCGCGCCACCCTGAATCCCAATATCTTGCCGACTCCTATAGCCATATCTGAATAGCCCGAGAAGTCCATGTACATCTGCACAGGATAGACAAGGACCGCGATGAGGACCGACACCGTCGACTGGGATGCCATGTCGCTCCAGCACGCATCCGTCAGCACAGCGAGATTGTCCGCCAAGAGCATCTTCTTCACTATGCCCCAGAGTATCTGCCGGCAGCCGTCCGAAGCCATCGGCAGGCTGAATCTCCTGAGCGTCGCCAGCTGCGGCAGGAAGGCCTTTGGCCTGTCGATAGGTCCCGAGAGCATCGTCGGGAAGAAGGACACATAGGCAGCGAAGGAGATGAAGTCGCGAGTGGGGGCGATGACTCCGCGCCGGATGTCTATCACATAGCTCATCAGCTTGAAGACGAAGAAGCTCACTCCCACCGGCAGGACTATCCCGAGAGCGTGCATTCCCGGACGGAAGCCGAAAAGGGACAGCAGGTCGGCAAACGACTCTATGAAGAAGTCAAGATACTTGAAATACAGAAGACTGCCGATGCCCGACACGACGCCGGCAGCTGAAAAGAGTCCCGCCACCCGCTCATTGCTCCCGCCGAATCTCCCCGCAGCAAGGCCGAAAAGCCAGTAGAGGACTATGACGCCACCAAGAAGCGGCAGCATCCGAGGCTCGGCAAAGGCATAGAACACGATGTTGCCGGCAAGAAGCCACAGATTCTGCAGCTTCCTCCGCACTTCGTCGGCATCTGCGTCGATGCCGGCGCGAGCGCCGCACTTCCGGCCGAGGCAGGGAATGGCACTGTAGACCGCGAAAAAGACCGCGAAAAACAGCAGAAATTCCAGAGAGTTTACAGTCATCTCTTATCCGTCTCTGATGAAGACTCCTCAACGGGGAATGAAGACGCCATGACAGGGGATGAAGATGCCGTGACAGGGGATGAAGACGCCGCCCCGGAGAAAGCCTCCAGCATCTCCACATATCCGACATCCTTCCTGTACATGTAGCAGATCCGCCTCCCGTCCATGGCAGCAGCCTCGACAGGCCTGAACAGAGGAATGTAGCCGTCCGCAGTCATCGCCTCGAATGCGGCCTCGATGTCATCCGTCTCATAGCACACATGATATGGAGACACGCCGCCTCTCTTGAGCAGCTTCGTCACGGAAGACTTATCTTCCGACGGGGCGACAAGCTCCAGCCGAGGGAACCCGGGCTGCTCTAAAAAGCAGATCCGCGTCTTCTGCAGCGGATCCGTCACCACCTCCGACGCACTGTAGCCGACAGCCCGATAAGCTGCGGCCGTCGCGGAGATATCGTCTGTGACTATCCCCAGATGATGGAACCGGCAACCCTTCAGCATAGCTTGGCGGCGACGCTGTCCACAAGATCCCCGACATTGGCCCAGGAAAGGATCTCCTTCGAGGAGAACCTTATCCCGAATGCCTTTTCGACAGCCACCACAAGCTGTATATGGGTCAGCGAATCCCACTCCTCAACATCGTCAGCCACAGTCTGCGGCGTAAGGACGATCCCCTCATTGTCGAGCACGTCACGAAAGATGGTCTCGAGCTGTTTCAGAATCTCTACTTTTTCCATTGTATCGCTATATTTTCTTCTCCGCCTCTCCTTTTGCCGGTCTCGTTATTCGGCAGGGAGGCTCCGTCTTATGCAGGTGTCGGCAGCCTTGAAGTCCTCAAGGTCAAGCCTGTATTCACACTTTCCGTCATTTTCCCCCACAAGGGTGAAGCCCATGTCCGGATACAGCGACGCCACCATGGAGTTCTTCGGAGTCGGGACATATTCCCCGACCACATATCTGCAGCCGTTCGCCTTCGCATATTCGGCGATGGCATTGAGAGTGAAGTTCTCCATTCCCCGCTTGAGTACCCTGCAGCTCATGAGCCACGTGTCCACGAAAAGAGTCTCCGAAGAGATCTTCTTGAGTATCACGACGCAGATGAGGCCGTTGTCTCCGAACCTGTCCTTCAGGGAGAAGGCCAGACACCCGAACTCCGGATCGGCAGCCATTGCCCTGACTTCGGACTCGGAATAACGTCTCGTCCTGAGATTGAACTGATTGCTTCTCTGGGTAAGCTGTGCCACCCGAGGGATGTTGAAGTCATTGAACGGAGTCACTTCCGCCACCATATCGAGCGACTTGAGATAGGCAGTCTCGTCAGTAAAACGGAAACGTTCCGAAACTCTCTGCGCCTCGATTCTGTACATCCTCGTCCTGTCTGAGTCCTCCCCCGAATGCGACGCCGTCTCAAAAAGATTCAGCGAGCTGAGGAAATCGACATACTCTGCGGGATCCTCCGGCATCTCCGGCACGATCACTTCAGGCAGATTCTCCCGCACGATGTTCCTCTCGAACGGATTGTCATCGATGAAGACCATCGAATCATAGCCTATGTTGAGAATGGAGCGTATTCTTCTGACGTTGTCTGCCTTGTTGTCCCAGTTGGCGATGAAGACGGCTATGTCGTCAAGACGCAGGACCATCTCCGGATTCTTCTCAAAGGGCTCCCGGGCCTTGTCCTCGTCATTCTTGCTGCATACGGTGAGAATTATTCCCCTCCGCTTCAGCTTGAGCAGCCACTGCTGAAACTCGGTGAAGGCTTTTCCGATGCCGAGATGTCCCACCTGCAGATTCTCCCATCCGTCATCGCCTACGACTCCGCCCCAGAGCGTATTGTCCAGATCCAGCACCAGACACTTCACCAGCTTCCCGCGCATGGCGCTGATCATGTCCCAGATGCCGGAAGCCACACGGGGCAGGGCATCGACGCTCAACACCATGTCAGTGCTCACATAGATGTTCGGATCGAAGAGAAAGTCACGGCCGCAGGCGTTCTGCAGGGAGGCGAGATCATAGATGAAAAGGTCCGGCCGGACGGAAGCCAGCTCCATCAGCCCGAGGTTGAGCCTGCGAATCTGCCTGATGAAAGACCCGGGCACCTTGTTGGCGTAATTGCCGAAGACTCCGTCGTCAGCCTCCGGGTAGTTCAGATATATTATCTTCCCGCCGAATGAATCGCAGAGGGCCCTGACGAACTCCAGCCGCTCGTCGGCGAGCGCAGCGGCCTCGGAGGGCGTCATCCCCGCATGCCTGTCCATGAGCCTGCGCGTAGACTGGAAGACGACCGCATACTCAGCCCCGAAGGCATGGAAATCAGACCCCTGATCCAGCACCTGCCTCTCCACCTGATTGTACTCCGCCTCGAACATCTCGACGGCGCAGCCGCGGTCATAACCCTCACCGATGAGAGCCTGAGCCAGCAGCTGAGTGGCAGTATCCCCAAGCAGGGCAATTCTGACCTTCTCTGCGGGCGGCTCCTTTCTGAGGTTTCTTCTCAATTCAACAAAAGTCTTCATCGGCTCTCTGATTCATTCGGCTGCCGCTTCGGGGCAACCCTCTGAACGGGCGTCCGGAAGCCGGCTCAAAAATGCGGAAAACAGGTGCAAAAATACTAAAAAATGAGGACATCCGAATACCGGCATTGATCCGGATGCCCAGACCTGACGCAATTCAGGCGCAGACGGTCCAGACCTGTCCGCGCCTGAATGAATCACGTCGGGAGAAGCGCTACTCGTCCTTCTCCTGCTCCATGTATGCCTTGAGAAGCTTCTCCTGAACGTCGCCCGGAACAGGCTGATAGTCCGCGAAGCGCATGGTGAACGTCGCGCTGCCGGAAGTCAGTGAGCTTAGAGCTGTGGAATACTTGTAGAGCTCGGCAAGCGGAACCCTTGCCTTGATCACGTCAAATCCCTTGTCGCTCCCCATGCCCTCGATAAGAGCCCTGCGGTTCTGCAGATCAGACATACAGGCTCCCATATACTCCGAAGGCGTCATGACCTCGAGACTGTAGATAGGCTCCATGATCTTAGGCCCGGCGTTGCGGAAGGCTTCCTTGAAGGCGTTGCGGGCTGCAAGCACGAATGATATCTCATTGGAGTCTACCGGGTGCATCTTTCCGTCATAGACATATACTCTGATGTCCCTCGCGAGAGAGCCGGTCAGCGGCCCTTCGCTCATCTTGTCCATTATGCCCTTGAGAATGGCAGGCATGAAACGGGCGTCAATCGCTCCTCCGACTATACAGTTGTAGAACTCGAGCTTACCGCCCCATTCGAGATCATAAGACTCCTTGCTCTTGATGTTGAGCACCATCTCCTTTCCGTCTATCCTGAAGCGGTTTGTGGCCTCAACGCCCTCCACGATCGGACAAACGAGCAGATGCACCTCGCCGAACTGCCCTGCCCCGCCGGACTGCTTCTTGTGCCGGTAGTTGGCCACTGCGACCTTGGTGATGGTCTCTCTATAGGAAATCTTCGGAGGGAAGAACTCCATCTCGATCTTGTTCTCGTTCTTGAGCCTCCACTTCACGATGTTGACGTGCTGCTCGCCCTGTCCCTTGAGAATGGTCTGCTTCAACTCCTTGGAATACTCCACGATGACTGTCGGATCTTCCGCCGAAATGCGGTTGAGAGCCTCACTCATCTTCTCCTCGTCCTTCTGCTCCTTGGCCTTGACGGCTGTACGGAACTTTGAGGCAGGGAAGGTGATGTGCTCATAGGCGATGTCCGTGCCAGGCTGCGAAAGCGTCACGTTGACCTTCGCGTTGCGGAGCTTGACCGTACAGCCGATGTCTCCGGCATAAAGATCGGACACCTTCTCCTTCTTTTTGCCCGCCACGGCATAGATAGTCGTGATGCGCTCCTTGTCTCCCGTATCAGGGTTCTCGAGATCCTGTCCCTCCGTGAGCTCTCCGGACATCACCTTGAAATATGCGACTTCTCCGAGATGCTGCTCTACGGCCGTCCTGTATATGAACAGCGAAGTAGGGGCGTCCTGCTTGCACTCGATCTCGCGGCCGTCCGTCGTCATCGCCTTTCGCTCCGCAGGAGACGGAGCCGTCTTTATCGTAAACTCCATGAGCCTCTTCACCCCGATGTCCTTCTTAGCCGAAAGGCAGAACACAGGCATCACGGCTCCGGATCTGAGTCCCAGTCCGATTCCCTTGCGGATCTCGTCCTCCGTAAGCTCGCCGGAATCAAAGAACTTCTCCATGAGAGTGTCATCATACTCAGCCGCCCTCTCCACGAGAGCCGACCTGAGCTCCTCAGCCTCTGCCCGGTACTGCTCCGGAATCTCCAGATCCTCCCTCGTGCCGTTGGCGTCGGCGAAATGATAGTACTTCATCTTGAGCACGTCGATGAAACCGTCGAAGCCCGGACCCGGATTGACCGGGAACTGCACGATGACCGGACGGCCGCCGAACGCCTCCTTCAGAGTCTCTACGGTGTTTTCCCACGATGCCTTCTCCCCGTCGAGCTGATTTACCGCCGCGATAAGCGGAAGACTGTATGTCTCGGCATAGCGGGCAAAGATCTCCGTACCTACCTCCACGCCCTGCTGAGCGTTCACGACCAGAATGCCCGTATCGCATACCTTAAAGGCGGAGACGGCGCCTCCGACAAAGTCGTCAGCTCCCGGGGTATCTATGATGTTGAACTTCGTGTCCATGAATTCCGCATACAGCGGAGTCGGATATATTGACCTCTGATTGATCTGTTCGATTTCTGAATTGTCCGAAACGGTGTTCCTGGTCTCAACGGCACCGCGTCTGTCTATGACCTTGCCTTCGAACAGCATCGCTTCAGACAACGTGGTCTTGCCGGACTTTGTGCTGCCGAGAAGGACCACATTACGGATGTTCTGTGTGGAATAAGCTCTCATTTTACTTATCTGTTATTGGTTATCGTTTTCGTGCGGCGCAATCCCAATCAGATGGCGCATCCTTGCAAATTTAAAGAAATTAAACAGCAAAGTCAACATATTTTCACAACAAAATTCCGTATTTCTCATAAAAACGTAAGGGAACAGTCCTGCGATACATGTTCATCACCTCTGAGCCGCACCACCCGAAATTCTCGTTCAGATAGGCGTCCATAGCTTCAGCCGGAACGCCAATCCATCCGCATACGGAGCTGAAGGAAAGCGACGGGTCCATGTACACCTTCTCGTCCTCCATCAGCGCCGCGAACAGTTCGAAACTCTTTTCAATATCCATGATTCTCGTTGTTTTTCTGCAATGCAAATCTGGCCTTATCCGGCTTTTCAGGCAAGAGTCCGACATCATTTTTTATATTTTTTGCGCAAGATTTTTCTCTTTTTGATGATATTTTCTCTTTTTGACAAGAATCGGTTGTCAATGGCAAGATTTTCTTATCAGAAGCAGAATGAGACATGTCATATTTTTGTGACGGCACAATCAAATTTGGAGAAGATGGACAACATTTCCGTCAAGAAGAACATAGCGGGGATCCGCATCCGAAAAGGCCTGTCTCAGGAGGCTGCCGCAGAAAAGATGGGCATCTCAAGGACGGCATACAGGAACATCGAATCCGGGGACACCAGGCTCATCAGCGACAGCATCGGAAAGATGGCCGAGGTCTTCGGAGTATCGGCCGAGGAGATCCTGCTCGGATATGAGCCGGTACGGGAAGACAGCGACCTGCTCAAGGACATGAAGATGAGATATGGAGAAAAAATCCGGACAATAGAGACAGGCCACGCCGACGAAACGGGACGGCTGAACGCCCAGATCAAGATACTGCAGGAGTTCATTGAGGCTCTGCAGGAGACCGTCCGGACCAAGGACGAGGTGATTGCCATGCTGCGCAAGAATCTGGCAGACGCCGGAAAATGAGACCCCAGGGGAAGACGCGTGGAAGAGGCAGCGGACACGGGAGTGAAGCCTTTGGATTATCGTCGGGTTTTCCTACTTTTGCGCATCTTGTATCAGCGACATGATGAGGGAATCCGCAACATGATGAAGAAGGGAGAAAAAAATATCGGACTGGAGACGCGGCTGAAGGAGGGACTTGCCGAAGCAGGATGCGACGAAGCCGGCAGAGGGCCGCTCGCAGGCCCGGTATTCGCCGCGGCAGTGATTCTGCCTCCGGACTTCAGACACCCGGGGCTCAACGACTCCAAGAAGCTGAGCAGGGCCGCAAGGGAAGAACTCCGGGAAGTGATAATGGAAAATGCGGTCGCCTACGCAGTGGAAGCGGTGTCGGCAGCCGAAATCGACGAAATCAACATTCTCAACGCCTCTATCGCCGGCATGTGGCGAGCTGTAATGAGCCTGCCCGTCAAGCCTGAGTTCATTGCCGTGGACGGCAACCGCTTCAGGCCCTACGGCAGCATACCCGGCATAAGACAGTCTTACGCCATGAGCCGCTCCGAGGCGGACCGCCTGAGACTTTTCGGGCCGATGCCGCAGCGGACGTCAACGCCGCAGCGGACGTCGATGCTGCAGCAGATGCCGTCAGGAGCCGATTCCGCAGCAGGCCCGGACGAATGGCCGTTCCTGCAATATGCGGACATACCGTTCGAATGCGCGGTGAAGGGGGACGGCAGGTACGCCGACATCGCGGCAGCATCAGTGCTCGCCAAGACCGAGCGGGACAGGCACATGCTCAGGCTCGCCGAGGAATACCCGCAGTACGGCTGGGACAGAAACATGGGCTATCCGACGAAAGACCATATAGAAGCCATACGCAGATACGGCTACACCCCGCATCACAGGAAGAGCTTTCACGTCAGAGAGCTCGAGCCGGCACTGTTCTGAAACACCGGGCAGTCACACCCTGTCCTGCCGCGACCGCCGGGATTGCGGATTTCTCCCCTTAAATATTATCTTTGCAGTCCGGAACCGGGCGCCTGTCTACGGACTGGCCGGACATGACGCGACCGTTCCGGACAAAACACACAATTAACAGCGACTCATGAAGAAATTGCTTTGTCTGATCACCGCGCTTGCTGTCGTCTCGACAGGGCTGCGGGCCGATGAGGGGATGTGGATGCTGCCCCTTCTCAAGAAAATGAACGCCAAGACGATGGAAGAGCTCGGATGCAGACTTTCCCCGTCGGACATCTACAGCATCAACAGCTCCTCGCTCAAGGACGCCGTAGTGCAGTTCGGCGGAGGCTGCACCGGAGAACTCATCTCCGACGAGGGACTGCTCGTCACCAACCATCACTGCGGCTACGCCAGCATACAGAAGCTCAGCTCAGTCGAGCATGACTATCTGTCGGACGGCTACTGGGCGATGAACAGAAGCGAGGAGCTTCCGGTGGAGGGACTCACCGTCACCTTCCTTGAAAGCCTGACGGACATCACCCCTGCCCTCGAAAAGGCGGCCAATAAGGCCCGCAAAGAGGCCGGAGACTCTCCCGACGCCGACGCCGTCGTGGCAAAAGCAGTCGCCGACACCGAGGCCCGGCTGATAAAGAAGGCCCAGGACAGCAATCCGCACTGCGACGTGGTGAGCATGCCGTTCTATAACGACAACGTCAAATACCTTATAGTATATAAGACATACAGGGACATCCGCTTCGTGGGCGCACCGCCTTCCTCCATCGGAAAGTTCGGAGCAGACACAGACAACTGGATGTGGCCTCGGCACACCGGCGACTTCTCGATGTTCCGCATATACGCCGACAGGAACAACAATCCCGCCGACTACTCCGAGGACAACGTGCCTTACACCCCGAAGACCCATCTGAAGATCTCCCTCAAGGGAATCAATGAAGGGGACTATGCCATGATCATGGGCTACCCGGGCAGGACCAACAGATTCTACACTTCGCCAGAGCTGCAGTTCCTTCTCGATATGCAGGACATCGCAATCGAGGCCCGCACCATCCGTCAGGACATAATGATGGAGGACATGCTGGCCGATCCTAAGGTGAAGATCCAGTATGCCAGCAAGTACGCAGGCTCTTCAAACGGATGGAAGAAATGGATAGGGATGAAACAGGCTTTCGCCAAACTGAACGTCATCGGAAGGGCCGAGGAAGAGGAAGCCGCATTCACCGCCTGGGTGAACGGATCGCCGAAGAGGCAGAAGGCTTACGGCAACGCCCTCAGACAGATCAGGGAAGGAATCGAGACCGGACGCGAAGCCAACCGGATTGTAAGGACGGCAATGGAATCGGTATTCAGGATAGAGCTTGCCGGCATAGCCTCCGCATTCAGCAACGCAGCCAGGACGTCTCTGAGCGCATCCGAGACAAAAGACACTCTGAAAGCCTTTGAAGACGCCTTCGCCACAGTGGCCGACCTCTATAAAGACTACTCTGTCAGCACAGACGTCAAGGAAGCCAAGGCGCTCCTCGGCTACTACAGGACACATGTCGACGCCGGACACTATCTGAACGGCATCAGCGCGGACTTCGGCACCATGGACATTGACGCATATGTCGACCGGCTGTTCGAAACGAGCGCCTTCACCTCGGCCGAGAAGCTGAGCGAAGCCATTGACAGAGCAGACCGCTCGGAGCTCTTCTCAGACCCTGCCATAACTCTGGCGAAGGCTGCCGCCGAGGTCCTGATTCCGCTTTACGCCGACATCGACAGAAGCGACTCCCTCCTCGCGGCAGGGCGCAAGGCCTATACCGCAGGCCTCCTCGAATGGAAGAAGGGCGAGCCTTCATATCCTGACGCCAACTTCACGATGCGCCTGACATACGGCACAGTCAAGGGCTACTCCCCTAAAGACGCCGTCATCTATAAATACTACACCACCCTCGACGGAGTAATGGAGAAGGAAGACCCGGACAACTGGGAATTCGTCGTGCCTGCAAAGCTCAAGGAGCTATGGAAGGAAAAGGAGTTCGGAGAATACGCCATGCCTGACGGAAGAATGCCGGTAGCGTTCCTCTCCAACAACGACATCACGGGAGGCAACTCCGGAAGCCCTGTCCTCAACGCCGACGGAGAACTCATCGGGCTCGCGTTCGACGGCAACTGGGAGTCAATGAGCAGCGACATCATGTTCGAGCCGGACCTCCAGAGATGCATTAATGTCGACATCCGTTATGTGCTCTTCATCGTGGACAAGTTCGGCGGCGCCGGGCATCTCCTTGACGAGATGGATATAATAAAATAAGCAGGAACGACAACACACAGAGAAGAGGGAAACAAAACGTCATTGTTCACCCTCTTCTTGACATAATATGACATTCCAATGAAACAGAATGAAGTAATGAAAATGCTCTACGATGTCCAGCATCCTGCAAAGGGCGACAGGAACATCGTGGAGCTCGGAATGGTAGAAAAGGTGGAATGCGAAGACGGGAAGGTGACCGTCACTCTCGCGTTCTCAAGGCATCGGGACCCGCTCGCGGAATACCTCATCGGCAGCACGAAGGCCGCAATCATCAGGCATGCCCCGGGCACTGAGGTGGAGGTAAAGACCGTGATTCGGGACGAGGCGAAGAAGAAGCCGGCCGGACTGGATCTCGGACTTGACGAGATTTCAAAGGTCAGACACATAATAGGTGTGGCCTCGGGCAAGGGAGGAGTCGGAAAATCCACCGTCGCGGTCAACCTCGCAGTCGCCCTCGCACGCCTCGGCTACAAGGTCGGACTTGCCGACGCCGACGTATACGGGCCGTCCGTGCCGAAGATGACCGGAACTGAGGACGACCAGCCGCAGGCGTTTCTGGAAGGAGAGAAGGAAGTCATACTGCCTCTCGAGAAATACGGCGTGAAATGGATGTCCATAGGCTACTTCGCAAAGCCCGGACAGGCTCTTATCTGGAGAGGGCCTATGGCCTGCAACGCCTTGAAGCAGATGATTCTTCAGGTGAGATGGGAAGAACTCGACTTTCTGCTCATCGACATGCCGCCGGGGACAGGAGACATACACATCAGTCTCGTCCACGACATCCCTATGACAGGGGCGGTGATAGTGACGACCCCGCAGGCCGTAGCGCTTGCCGACGTGGAAAAAGGCGTCAACATGTTCCGCAACGAGAGCATACGCAAACCGATATTCGGACTTGTGGAGAACATGGCGTGGTTCACTCCGGAAGAGCTGCCTGAGAACAGGTACTATATCTTCGGAAAGGACGGAGGACGGGAAATGGCAGACAGATACGGCATTCCTCTTCTCGGACAGATTCCTATCGTCCAGAGCATCCGCGAAAGCGGCGACGGCGGAGAGCCTGCCGCCCTTTCCGACAGACCTGACGGACTCGCCTTCATCGAACTCGCCGGCAAGCTTGCCGAAGCAGTCAAACCGTTTGACGGACAGTCAGAATAAGAAATGTCGTCAAGAAAGAACCCTGTCATCATCCGGAAACGGATTTTGACAGGGTTTCTTTTTTATTTCCCGGATTCAGAATCGCAGTCCGGCAGCTGCCAGTTCCGCATTGTAGCTCTCGCATAGAAAGTTCATGGCCTTGAAGAACCTGTGACAGAAAATGAACGGCCCCACCACAATCAGTGAACCGAAGACTTCCCAGCCCCAGAAATCCCAGACGCTGAAATCATACGGAATGCTCCTGGTCTTGAGTTCATCCCCTATCCTTGCACAAAGGCGGTGATACCATACCAGCGGCGCAATCCCGAGTGTCAGCCAGCTGAAAATGAAGAATATCAGACAGTAATTCATCGTATTCTTGCCGTCGTGCTTCGTGGCAATCATATTGATCTCGATGGATACCTTGGTCATCACCACTATTGCATAAATGCCGAGAGTAATGATGGAAAGAAGAATGAACTTCAGAAGTCCCCTGTCCGTTGTTAACATAAGAAAAAGATTTATAAGTCAGTAAATAAGGTTACAGTCATTCCGATGTCCACGCAAAGCAGGTTTCAAAGTCAGAAATACAACACACAAGAGCCCACATGACGCCAATAACCTGAATCACATCATTTTCATAAAGGTAGACAAAATTTATATACTATCCAAATCCAATGCAGCCCACCCGGCATTATCTCCTTAGGCGGACAAAGATGCTCAGTGGAAGCTTCTTTCCGAAACGGTCATTCAAGACAAGCTCCCCGGAGTCGATGAGCACATCTGAGGGCTCGGGCAGGCCGCCTTTACAGGCATCTGTCCCGGCTGCACCTCCGGCAATCCTGCGGTCGGCATTCCCACCTATTCCGAATGCCTGACGCACGGCAGTCTCGCCCAAGACGGCGGAATAGCCGTTCGAATACAGGTTGAGCACCATGAAGCTGTCCTTCGGAGCAAGGATGGCGGCCACATTGGTCAGCATCTCATACAGACATTCGTCAAGCTTCCATTTCTCCCCGTCCGGACCGTGTCCGTATGCCGGAGGATCGAGTATTATGCCCTGATAGACATTGCCCCGCCGCGCCTCCCTGCGTGCAAACTTCATCGCGTCCTCAACGACCCATCTGATGTTGTCCATCCGGCTTATCTCCATATTGTTCCTTGCCCAGGTCACCACCTGGCGCACGGAATCGAGATGGGTCACGTCTGCGCCGGCGGCCTTTGCCGCGAGCGATGCTGCCCCGGTATAGGCAAAGAGATTCAGCACCTTCGGCCTGGGAAGTCCGGATGAAGCGGCGGCAGACACAAGCTCCCGCGTGTTGCGCCAGATGTACTCCCAGTTCGGCGCCTGCTCCGGAAACACCCCGACATGCTTGAAAGCCGTAAGTCCCAGACGCAGTGAAAAGTCCGGACCGCCATCCTCTCCTTGATAGCGTATGACCCACTGATCGTCGGCCCTTCTGAGCTTTTCCCATGTGCCGCTGTCCTCCTTACCGGCCCTGCCGAATCCGGCGCCCGGCCTGAAGCGTATATGGGCCGTCCTTGCCCATTCGGCCTCAGACATCGACTTGCCCCACAGAGCCTTAGGCTCCGGCCTGACAAGAATATGGTCTCCAAATCTCTCAAGTTTCTCGAAATTTCCGGAATCGATGAGCTCGTAATCGGTCCAGAAGTCTCCAGGCGTCTCTATTGTCATGATGTCGCATCTGTTGACATCCGGGACGGAAGTGTCGACAAGGACACGGGCATCCCGGATACGGTTAACCCTGCAAAAATACAGAATTTTAATCGATTATTGTAACAACAGGCCTTGGCCGGGTCATTATTCCGCATATTTTTCTATATTTGCAGATTGTCTGAGACGGCAGGATTTTTGCTTGCAACCTCCGCCCGGACCGGATTCGGAAGAAACAACTTTTAACAGAATAACGTTATGCAACAAAGTATTGACACCTACGATTTCACCGGCAAGAAAGCTCTTGTCAGGGTGGATTTCAACGTCCCTCTCAATGAGAAGTTCGAGATCACGGACGACACCCGCATCAGGGCAGCCGTACCGACTCTCAAGAAGGTGATTGAGAAAGGCGGTTCAGTGATCATCATGTCACACCTCGGCCGTCCGAAGGGAGTGACAGAAAAATTCTCCCTCAAGCACATCCTCGGACGTGTGGAGGAACTTCTCGGAGTGCCGGTAAAGTTTGCCGACGACTGTCAGAATGCAGATGCTCAGGTTGCAGCCCTGAAGCCGGGAGAGGTGCTCATCCTCGAAAACCTCCGTTTCTATGCTGAAGAGGAGGGCAAGCCGAGAGGCCTCGCCGAGGACGCCACAGACGAAGAGAAGAAGGCGGCAAAGGCAGCAGTGAAAGAGAGCCAGAAGAAGTTTGTCGAGAAGCTCGCTTCATACGGAGACTGCTACATCAACGACGCATTCGGAACCGCTCACCGCGCACACGCGTCCACAGCTCTCATCGCAAAATATTTCCCTAACGACAAGATGTTCGGCTATCTCATGGAAGGCGAGATCAAGGCTCTGGAGAAAGTCGTCAACAATCCTGAGCGTCCTGTTACCGCCATCATCGGAGGAGCCAAGGTCTCATCAAAGATCGGCATCATCGAGCATCTCTTCGACGTGGTCGACAACATGATCATCGGAGGCGGAATGGTCTACACGTTCATCAAGGCCCAGGGAGGAAAGATAGGCAACTCCCTCTGCGAGGACGATCAGCTCCAGCTTGCCCTCGACACTCTCAAGAAGGCAGAGGAGAAGGGCGTGAAACTCTATCTCTCGAAGGAAGTGGTCATCGCCGACGCCTTCTCGGACGACGCCAACACGAAGATCTGCCACAACACCGAGATTCCTGACGGATGGGAGGGCGTTGACGCAGCTCCGAGCACGCTCGCAGAGTGGGAGAACATACTCATGAAGTCAAAGACCATCCTCTGGAACGGTCCTGTCGGAGTATTCGAGATTCCTTCATTCGCAAAGGGCACCAACCGCGTGGCTGAGATCCTTGCAAAGGCTACCGAGAACGGCGCGTTCACTCTCGTGGGCGGCGGAGACTCAGTGGCTGCTGTCACCCAGATGGGTTACGCCAAGAAAGTCAGCTATGTGTCCACAGGCGGCGGAGCAATGCTCGAATACCTTGAGGGCAAAGTGCTTCCGGGTATTGCGGCTATCCGCGAATAATCCCTGCGGAAACTGACGCAGCGACATATTCTCCCCGTCAGGGGGGGGAGAAAAAACATCAGACGGCCTCGGATACATTCCGAAGCCGTCTTTTTTTGGGTGCCGGCACATACTTTTCCGCCGCGCAAGAGCATCAGAGCATGTCCTCACCCGTACGCACCACTTTCACCCTGATGGCCTTATGGAACGGAATGAAGGCAGAGACTACAGCAACGGCAAGAGCCGCGACCATCATGCCGCCGAGAAGATCCTTTATCGAGAGGAGCATCCCCTGAGTCTGGAGAACGGAATCCAGAGAGGACACTGCCATCTGTCTCGCCTGGTCGAAGCCGTGTCCCTGAGAAATCGCCCCTGCAAAAGACTGGGCATACCTCGAGGCAGCCAGAGGGTCCGCATCGGTCACGGTCTCGGAAAGGGTCTGCACATAATGCTGCTGCAGACGGTACTGCGCATTGGAAAAGAAGGACATCGATATGATCGGGGCCAGCACGGAACGGGTAGTTATAAGGAAGAAAGTGTTGGAGAACATCAGCTCAGGCTTCAGATCCTCAACTACATACAGTCCGAAAGCGATGAAGAGCACCATCATCCCGAAGCCGCGCAGAAGCATCGGAAAGATGAACATCTCATATCTCGCCGAGGGAGCGACTCCGAAGTAAAGTATGGCGAAATAGATGAAATAGCAGAACATTCCCGCCGAAATGAGGTATCTGAAACGCCACTTCTGCCACCTGAACCACCAGAAGCAGATGAACGCTCCGGCCACATAGCCGGGAATCTGCCAGGCGTTGAGAGAATAGGTATGCAGGCTGTCCACACCGAGAACATTCATGAGAAACCTGGTGTTCAGCGTGCTGGACGAAGTCATGAACATGACGAAGAACATGAACGCATACCCTATCGGAGACTTCCAGTGCTTCATTATGGCCGTGCTGATGTAGAACTTTTCTTTTGGCGGATCGGTCATCTGCCAGAGGAAGACGCACATCAGCACGGGCGCGATGACGCATGCGGCGATGATCAGGGGCGAATTGAACCAGTCGAGCGGCTTGCCGTAGTTGAAAAACGACATCAGCGTGAGCGTTCCGACTGAAATGATGCACACGTTCTTGTAGTCGAACTCCCTCATGGAGAATCGGGACGGAGCACGGGTGCTGCGGAAGACGACGAGGACGGCGAGCATGGCCAGAAGAAGCAGGATGATGACGGCCCAATACATGTACTTCCAGTCATAATAATAGGATAGCATGGCTGTACACATCATCGAGAGCTGTCCAGCGGAGAAGACAATCGGATAGAAATACGCGAAGAACTCGCTGCGGATGTCCTTTGGCGTGAACCAGGGCTTGATCACCCGTATGATCCAGAGCATCACGAATGCCTTTAGGAAGCCTATCATGAAGCTCGCCACTATGACGACGGACATGTGCTCCGAACGGGCGCATATCAGACTCAGAAGAGCCTGCAGGAGAAGGTCCCAGAGCAGGAGACTCTTCAGGGGAATGCTCGAAAGCACCTTAGGGACAAGCGGATAGGCTATCGCCATTCCGGCCGACACGCAGTAGTATGCCATCATGATGTCCTCGCTCATCACTCCGAGAGTGGAGGAAGTCTCAAGCGCACTGCCGGTGTAGGCCCCGTTCATCATTGATATCGGGACCAGCACTATGAAGGCGGTGAGGATGCCCGCCCAGTGGGGAACACCGCGCCGCAGCGGCAGATTGGGATTGGACATCAGGCTCATCTCCTTCGTCTCACGGCCTCAGTCACGACCATCATTCCAGCCCTCATCTGGGCCATGTCCTCCTCGCTCGTGCCGCAGAACTCGATGCGGACCGGGATGCGCTGCTGGACCTTGACGAAGTTGCCGGCGGAATTGTCGGTCGGGACGAGGGAATATTTAGAGCCGGTGGCCTCGGAAATGGCGGTGACACGGCCCTCGAACACCTTTCCGGGGATGGCATCCACCCTGATGCGCACCTCCTGGCCTATGTATATGTCTGAAATCTGCTTCTCGCGATAGTTGGCTGTCACCCACTTGTCCGTATTGCGCACAAGATAAGTAACCGTCTGTCCTCCCTGCACATACTGCCCTGGCTCAAGCGTCCTGCGCCCTGTGTAGCCGTCATAGGGAGCGATGACCGCTGAATATGACAGGTTGAGCTTTGCAAGATCCAGATCGGCCTCCCTCCGCATTATCGTGGCCCTGACTCCGGTCTGACGCTTCAGGGCCTCGGCATACTGCGACTCGAGGGCTGTCTTCTGCCTGAGCAGGGCCTCATAACGTGCCTGCGCAGCATCGTGATCCGCCTTGACCTGCTCGTACTGATGCAGAGCCACCGACTCCTCCGAAAGAAGCCGCTCATACCGCTTGAGATCCTGCTCGTACTGCCACATTCTGGCCTTCGCCTCGAGGATGTTGGCGTCCTGTACCTCAATGTTGCTCCGGGACGTGGCGATCGCAGCCTCGAGCACGTCCCGGCTGCCTATGGCGTCAAGCAGGGCGGCCTCCGCCTCCTTCACCCTGATGGAATACTCCATGTCGTCAAGCAGAAGCAGCGTATCCCCCTTCCTTACATACTGATGCTCACGGAATCGCACTTCCTTTATGTAGCCGGACACCCTTATGTTCACCGGCGATATGTACTGGTCTATGAAGGCGTCATTGGTGATGTCATACCTGACATATTTCCAGAAATGGCCAATGGTCCAGGTCAGGCCGCCGGCCACTATCGAGAAGAAGAACAGATTGACTATAAGATTTCTGAATCTCAATGCCCTCAGAAGCCTGCTTCTTCTTGTACCGTCCTGCGGGACCGTCCCGCCGTTATGTGCCTCTCCTTTTCCCTTATCCATAATCTGTCAAAGTCTTCCGCAGGCTCTAAGAAGCCTGTAATAAGTATATATGACCCTCGTCCTGGCCTCTGTGAGCTGAAGCTCCGCCTCGAGCATCACATTGTTGGCGTCAAGCAGGTCCGTCAGGATGCTGAGCTGTTCGAAATACCTGTTCTGCATCATCCTGTAGTTCTCTTTCGCCTGAAGCACGGACAGCTCAAGGGTCTCTACCTGGGCTATGGCCTCCTCATGACGGAGCCACGCGTCCCTGACCGTCATCCTCAGCTCCTGCATGGTCTGATCCATGGCATTGGACATCAGGCTCACGTTCCGCTTCATCTGCTCCACCCTCGTGCGGTTGCGGTAAAGAGATGATATCGGATAGGATATGCTCAGCCCTACGCTCCAGCTGTTGTTGTACATGTCGGCCATCGTCCTCGACACAGGCCGGGCCAGCGCGTTTCCGGCATAGAGGGAAATGACCGGAAGATAGCCGGACCTGGCTATGTACACGTCGTTCTGCGCGAGAGACACCCTCTCCCTTGCAAGAAGCACCGACGGATCCGATTCGCAGGCCTTCATCAGGCAGCTTTCATAGCTCTCTTCCATCACGACAGGGGCCAGAGCAGCCGTGTCCGGCACGATCAGAAGATCCTCATCGAGGCCGAGAAGTATGTCCAGACGCTGAGATGCCAGCATTATCGAATTGCGGGTCTGACGCAGCGAGATTCTGTCGCTCGAGAGCTGCAGCTCACTCCGGAGCACGTCGTTGGAGGTGATCAGGCCCTCCTCTCTGAGTCTCCTGATGTCCTGAAGACGGCGCTCCGACTCGGAGATGTTCTGCCTCATCACGTCATACTCCTTATAGAGACAGAACAGATTGAGATACTGCTCCATCAGTCCGAGCTTGATGTCGGCGGCATCCGAGGCGGTCTGAAGTCCTGCCGCCTTCTCCTGACTTTCGGCCCGCCTTATGGTGCGGCGGATCCTGCCTCCTTCGTACAGAGGCTGGGTGACGTCGACGGAATAGTTCTGGGACCAGTCGGGAGTCTCCGGAAAAGTCGGGTCGGAAAGCCCCCGTCGGAAGAGGGTCGGCTGCCCCACATAGCCTCCCGTCAGGCTCACCGATATGTCCGGAGTCCTGGCAAGACGGGCCGAACGGAGCTCCTGGGCCGCTATCTCTTCATTTAGAGTGTCCGCCCTGAGGACGAGACTCGCCGACATTCCCCGCTCAAAGAGCTCGGACACGGTGAGCAGCAGAGTGTCAGAATCCGTAAAGTCCGCATCCGGCGCTACGGACGGCACTTCCGCTGCGGACGGCTCCAGAACGGCCCCTTCGGACCGCATGCCTGCCGTCAGAAGAAGGACGGCGGCAGAAAGACAGCATTTCAAACGGACAGACTTCATCAAAAAGACCTCACTGCGCTTCAAAAACCACATGCTGCAGAACATCTGAACCACATACTGCAGAAAACGGGCGCAAAGGTAAGGTTTTTATGAATCGGTTATACCGCCCTGATATGATTTACAGAAAAAATCGCATATCTTTGTGCGTTTTAAGAAGTTTTAAACGATACAACACAAACGACTGAGATGTTCGATCTGCTTTTCGTAAACTGGCACATGAGCCCTGAGATTTTCCACATAGGGTCATTGTCAATAAGATGGTACAGCCTCCTGTTCATTTCGGGATTCTTCATAGGCTGGTTCATTTTCAAATGGTTCTTCAAGAGGGAGGGAGTGCCGGTGTCCCTTCTTGACCCTCTTCTGTATACTCTACTGATAGCCACAATCGTGGGAGCGAGGCTCGGGCACTGCATCTTCTATCAGCCGGACTACTACTTCGGCAGCTGGAAAGGATTTCTGGAGATATTCATGGTCTGGAAAGGAGGTCTCGCGAGCCACGGAGGCACAATAGCCCTGATCATCGCGATGTGGTGGTTTGCCCGGCACTACGGAAGAAAATACGACTTCGACCTGCTCTGGATGCTTGACAGGCTCTGCATCACCGTCTGCTTCGCCGGAGCGCTGATAAGACTCGGCAACCTCTGCAACTCGGAGATATACGGCGACGTGACCGGCCTTCCGTGGGGCTTCATCTTCGAACTCCGGGGCGAGACCGAGCCGAAGCATCCGACTCAGCTCTACGAGGCCCTGAGCTACACCATTCTCGGCTTCGTCCTGCTCTTTCTGTACAAATACAGGCTGGACAGGCTCAAGAGAGGCACCATCCTCGGCATCTTCTTCATAGTGCTCTTCGGCATGAGATTCCTCATCGAATTCATCAAGGAGCCTCAGGTGGGCTTTGAGGAGGGCATGGTCCTCAACATGGGACAGCTTCTCAGCATCCCGTTCATCGTGGCGGGCGCCGTGCTGCTCGTCTGGAGCATCCGATACGGCAAGCCTGCGATGATACAGCATCCGCAGAAGCACAGACAGGAGCCGACGCATCACGCCAAGAGCCTCGCAAGATAAATGACCGGCAAGATGACGGACTCGGAAAACGACAGGCTCGAGAGACGGCGGAAGACGCTGGACTTCCTGACGGCCGCAGGCATAAGCTGGGAGCTGCACACGCATCCGCCGCTTCCGACGGTAAGAGAGGCTCTCGAATACTGGAAGGAAATCGACGCCACTCACTGCAAAAACCTGTTCTTCAGAAACCACAAGGGCAACAGGCACTACCTCGTAGTGCTCGAATGCCACAAGGAGATGGACATCCACAGCCTGGAGAAGGAGCTGCATCAGGGCAAGCTGTCGTTCGCCTCACAGGAGCGTATGGAGAGATGCCTCGGACTGCTGCCCGGCTCGGTGTCGCCGCTGGGACTGATCAACGACATCAACGTCGCCGATAGCGCCGACCCGAAGGAGCTGTTTGAGAACGGACACAGGGTGAAGCTCTTTCTGGACAGGGATCTGAAGGAGGCGGAGAAGCTGAGTTTCCACCCGTGCGAGAACACGTCGGGAGTGGTGCTGAGCAACGGAGGGTTCATGAAATTCCTCGCCCTGTGGGGAGGAGAATACGAATGGATTTGAGAAAGAGATGATAAAAGCCGTATTTTTTGACATAGACGGGACACTCGTAAGCTTCAGGACACACGCGATGAGCGAAGAGACTGTCAGCTATCTTGAAAGACTGAAGGAGAAGGGCATAAAGACATTCATCGCAAGCGGACGCACCATCCTCACGATGGACAATCTGAGCGGATTTCAGTTTGACGGCTATGTGACGATGAACGGAGCTCTGGTCATGGTTTCGGGCAAAGTGATAAGCCGCACGCCTATCGACAGGACGACGGCCGAGAAGATAGCCGAGACCGCCGACCGGGAGAGGATTCCATGCGTGGCCAACAGAGAGGACGTCATTGCCATAAACATGACGAACGAGGAGACGGAGAGAGCCTTCAGAATGATACGGATGCCCGAAATACCGGTGATTTCCGCCGTGGAGATGGTCAGGGAGCCGGTCTACCAGTTCACCCTGTTCGCCGACAGCATGAAGGAGAAGGAGCTCTTCCTGCCTATTGCGGAAAATCTCGAGCCGTCAAGATGGAATCCGGCCTTTATGGACTTCAATCCGAAGGGGCTCACCAAGGCCGACGGCATCGGGGCAGTCATCAGGCATCTCAGGATCACTCGCGAAGAGACGATGGCCTTCGGAGACGGGGGCAACGACATCGACATGCTGAGATATGCAGGCATCGGCGTGGCGATGGGCAACGCGGAGGGCCACGTCAAGCAGGCGGCCGACCATGTGACGGCGACCGTGGATGAAGATGGAATAGGAAAAGCGCTGCGACATTTCGGCATACTGCAATAATTTCTTATATTTGTGAATTGTTCACAAAAATCTGAAATTATGGACAGACTCATAAAGATCATTGCGACGGCATGCATGCTTTTCATGATTCCGTTCATTGCTGACGCACAGAGTTTCGGGATTAAGGGAGGAGTCAACTTCTCCAGCATCAGGAGCAGCGATGTCAAGGACAACCTCGGCTATCAGGCCGGACTCACCTATCAGATAGATCTCCCGCTGTGGTTTTCGATCCAGCCCGAGATCATGTTCCATCTCAAGGGATGCAGGGTTACCGAGCTGAACGACAGGGCCATGGGGCTCGGATATCTCGAGATTCCGGTCAACGTGCAGTGGGGGCCGAGATTCAAAGACGGAGACATCCGCGTGTTCGCGCAGGGAACGCCTTTCATAGGCTACGCCATATCGAAGGACATAGCCGACAGTGAAGGCAACCAGTACGGATGGAATAACGTCAACAGGTTTGAATACGGAGTGGGAGCGGGAATAGGCATCCAGCTGTGGCATCTGCAGATCACAGGGCAGTACATCTGGAGCCTCGGCAATCTCATCAACCTCGACCGGGCCGAACAGGAGTTCAGGGACATTTTCTCCAGATCCAACTTCGGCGGCTACACCCTGTCTCTGGCCATCCTCTTCTGACGGGAACGCAGGTTCCATTGTATGCAAGCACAAGTTTCATTATTTATTTTATAAAAACAGGATTCATTATGGAAAAGACAGTTACAGACGCAAATTTCTCAGAGATACTTTCCTCAGACAAGCCGGTTATGGTGGACTTCTGGGCCACATGGTGCGGGCCGTGCAGGGCCATCGCCCCGATCGTGGAGGAGCTTGCCGCAGAATATGAGGGCAAGGCCGTGATAGCCAAATGCAATGTGGACGAGTGTTCGGAAACGCCTATGAAATACGGCATCCGCAACATTCCTACGCTGCTCTTCTTCAAGAACGGCGAGCTTGTCGACAGGATGGTAGGCGCAGCGCCAAAGTCCGAGATCGCGAAGAAGATCGACGCCATTCTCTGAAACCCGGTGAGACAATGAGAAGAAAGGTTCTTGTCATAGCGGCGGTCATCATGGCTCTGGCCCTGGGGAGCATATCCTCAAAGGCCCAGAGCCGTTACGGCGTCATAGGAGGATTCTCATTCCCTCATGCGTCAGACGTGACCAACAGGGGGACCATGACGAAATACAATGTGGGAGTGACATGGCAGCTCAAGCTTCCGGCAGGCTTCTCCATACAGCCTTCCCTCATGTATCACGTGAAGGGAGCCCGCGTTGGAGACATCAGGGGCGTCGAGGGCAACAACATGGATCTCTCCGTTGGATATCTGGAGCTTCCGGTGTCTGTACAGTGGGGACCTGATCTTCTTCTGTTCAGACCTTTTCTCGACGTCTCGCCCTATATCGGAGTGGGACTGAACAACAGCATCACGGGAACAGTCGGAGCCAGCACTGTCGTGAACGAAAGAAACGCGTGGCAGACTGCCGGCATCGCCAGAATGGAATACGGTGTGGGAGTCGGCATAGGAATAGAGATCTGGAGATTTCAGGTGATCGGACGATACAACTGGAACTTCGGCACGATCTGGCGCGGGGGAGAAGAGCCGGATCCGAATCTCAGCGTATTCACCGGGGGAGCATTCCACGACGGAGGCAACTTCAGGGGGCTTACCCTCTCCCTTTCCCTGCTGTTCTGACACGGGTACTATCCGGAAAAGCGTTCCGGAAAAAGCTTTTTTATGAACCTCAACGAGATAAAGACATTCCTGGGCAGAGACTGGGAAAAAACGGAATACTACATCAACAGATCTTTGAAAAGCGACATTGACCTGCTGGACAGCACCAACAGGTCAATTCTCGCGCATTCCGGCAAGCAGCTCAGGCCGCTGATATCCCTGCTTGCGGCGAGGGCATGCTCGGGAGGCAAGGCCACCGAAGACAGCTTCAGATACGCCGCAGGCACCGAGCTTCTCCACAACGCCACCCTTCTGCATGACGACGTGGCGGACGGGAGCGACCAGAGGAGAGGAATGCCGACGGTGATGTCGCTGCTCGGCCCGTCAGTATCCGTCCTCATCGGCGACTACTGGCTCGTGAAGGCCGTAGACCTCATCCTCGAGGGAGACTCGGCCGGGAACACGGTGATAAGGCTGTTCTCCAAGACGCTCAGCGATCTGGCTGAAGGAGAGCTACTTCAGCTCCAGAAGGCCAGAAGCGGAGACACGGACGAGAACGACTACATAAGAATCATATTCAACAAGACGGCGTCCCTCTTCGTGGCGGCTGCCGCTTCGGCGGCGGTGTCGGTCAACGCGTCAGACCGCGACAGAGAGAAGGTGACGGAATATGCCAAGGCTCTCGGGCTCGCCTTTCAGATCAAGGACGACATCTTTGACTACTCGCCGGAAGTGGACACCGGAAAACCGGCGGGGGTGGACATCCTCGAGCAGAAGATAACAATGCCTCTTCTCGGGGCCTTCTCCAATGCGGGCAGGGAGAAGGAGATGGAGATCAGGGGCAAGATCAGCCGGATCGCGGAAGATCCGGAGGCCATCCGGGACGAGATACTCGCCTTCGCGAGAGAAAACGGAGGCATAGAATACGCGGTCAGGACATTGGATTCCTACATCAGGAAAGCCGAAGACTCGCTTGACGGGCTTCCGGAATCGGCGGAAAAGGGTCATCTTCTCAGAATCGCCGAATTCGTGGGAAAGAGAAACTCCTGACAGACAGAACAATGACCCGGACAGGACAAAATGACGCAGAATGAGATTTGCTGAAATCACAGGACATGAGGACCTGAAAAAAGTCCTGGTCTCTATGGCTGAAAGCGGTAGAGTCCCGCACGCTATGCTCTTCTATGAAAACGAAGGATGCGGAGCGCTTGCTCTGGCTCTCGCCTTCGTCCAGTATCTCGACTGCACAGGAAGACACGACGGAGACTCCTGTGGGGAATGTCCGTCATGCAGGAAGATTTCCAGACTTATCCATCCCGACCTCAATTTCGTATATCCGACGGCAACTGCAATAAAGTCAGACAGCCAGACGAGATCGGCGTCCGACCTCTCCTTAGGTCTGTGGAGGGAGCTCGTCCTGTCCAATCCGTACTTTCTGGAGAACGGGCTCTACAGGACCCTCGGCATCGAGAAGAAGTCCGGGACGATAGCCGTCTCCGAGGCAAAGTCCATTCTTGAGAAAATGTCATATTCAGCGGTCGAAGACGGATACAAGACTTTCATCGTATGGCTGCCGGAAAAGATGAACGCCGAAGCCGGCAACAGACTGCTCAAGATGGTGGAAGAGCCGCCGGAGAAGACCCTATTCATCTTCATCACCCACGCCCCCGAGAAGGTGCTGCAGACCATCTTCTCAAGGTGTCAGAGCCTGCGGATCCCGCCGCAGCCGAAGGAAGACGTGGCACGCGCACTCGTGAAGCTCGGAACTGACGGGAGAACTGCCGAAGTCTACGCCGGCATCAGCGGAGGAAGCATAGGAAAGGCTCTGGCGGCGATATCTGGTCAGGAGGAGGAGGCCGAGTTCATGAGACTGTTCTCCGACCTCACCGCCGCCGCGCTGTCAAAGGATCTGATGGCGGCGCTGGATGTAGGGGAAAGAATCGCGGCGCTGGATTCGAGAGAAAAGCAGAAAGCTTTTTGTAACTTTGCAGGCGACTGTGTGAGAAAGATTTTCATGCTTCAGCAGAATATGCCCCAGATAGCATGGCTCTCTCCGGAAGAACGCGGATTCTTCACGGACACGGCGAAAAGGGCAGGTCAGGGATTCTGCAGGAAGGCGCTGGGGTATCTTGACAAGGCCGCTGCGCTCATTGACCGGAACGTCAACGCGAAGATCGTGTTCTGCGACCTGGTCAACCGCATGTTTTTAAGTGTATAGACTATGGATTACGATAACGAGACAAAAAAATTCGACTGCTCACGAGGATGCTCCGTCGAAAGGACCGACGAAGGTGAGCTCAGGTGCGTATACAGACAGGGATGCTGCAAGCAGGAAGTGTATGACTGGCTTCAGGGCGTCAGGCAGGAACAGTACAAGAACCTGTTTGAGGTAAGGTTCAAGAATACGAGAAAGGGAATATACGTCAACGCATCCGGTCAGAGCATCAAGACAGGCGACCTCGTGACCGTGGAAGCCGCCAACGGCCACGACCTCGGAATCGTGACTCTCGAAGGCCCGATGGTGGCGAGACAGATGGCCTGCAGGAACATCAATCCCGAGACGGCGGAATTCAAGAAGATATACCGCAAGGCAAAAGTCTTCGACATAGAGAAGTGGCAGGAGGCGATAGCCAGAGAGCACGAGACGATGATCCGCGCCAGACAGATAGCCGCTGAGCTCGGTCTGGAGATGAAGATCGGAGACGTGGAGTTTCAGGGAGACGGCACCAAGGCGATATTCTACTACATCGCCGACGGAAGGGTGGACTTCCGGCAGCTGATCAAGGTGTTCGCGGAGGAGTTCAGGATAAGGATAGAGATGAAGCAGATCGGAGCGCGTCAGGAAGCCGGACTCATCGGCGGTCTTGGCGTGTGCGGAAGAGAACTCTGCTGCTCAAACTACATCAGCAGCTTCCAGTCAATCACGACGTCTGCGGCCCGGTGCCAGGATCTGTCACTCAACCCTCAGAAGCTTGCCGGTCAGTGCGGCAAGCTCAAATGCTGCCTCAACTATGAGACTGCCGCATACATCGACGCCCAGTCGAGAATACCGAAACTGTCAGGACCGCTCGAATTCCAGGACGGGCAGGCATATCTGATGAAGACCGATATTCTGAAGGAGATAATGTATTTCTCATACGAACAGGGCTCGCTCTCCAACCTGTACCCTCTCGACGCGGCGGAAGTCCGTGAAATCCTGAAGATGAACCGCAACGGAGAAAAGCCGGAGTCGCTCAAGTCCGAACCTGCTCCGGCAATGCCTGAATTCATCTCAGCAGTCGGGGACGACAGCATCACCAGATTTGACGAGGCCCGAAAGCGCAGACGAGGAAATCAGAAAAAGTCCAGAAACAGGCAGAACCAGGGCGGAGGAAATGCCGGAGGAGACGCACAGGGCAGAAATGCGGCATCAGCAGGCTCCGGCAGGCCTCAGGGACAGAACCGTGGACAGGGAAGAAACAACAGACAGAATCAGAACAGAAACGGCAATGGCCAGAACAGGAACGGAAAGCCGAAGAACGGTGCCGAATGAATCGGAAAAAACTGCCTCCGTCACGACGGCAGCTAAGGCGAAGCTGATTGCGGCCGGGTACTGCGGAAGTCAGTTCAGGCAGAATGCAACGCTTTCCGTACTGCTCGTCTTAATCTGCCTGACGCTGTTCACGCCGGGATGCTCAGCTCCGAAAGGAAGCGAATCCTTCGTAAGAAGCACAGACGCGGTCGGAGGAGAATACCGTTTCACCCTCGACATGTCCGACTCCCTCGCCACCTACGACCTGTCTTTCTACACGAGAATCGACTGCGGTGAAGAGGAATTTGCATCGATGCCGGACACGATTCACATTAAGCTGGTCTACACCTCACCCACAGGCAGAAGACACGTAGAGTACACGCACATCCTCAGGGACAGATGGGACAGGGGCACACGCTTTTCAAAGGAGTATGACGTGCCGTACAGGATCAAGTCTGTCCCGGCGGAGTTCGGTACATGGGAAATGTCCGCATCCATTTCGGATGAAAGCCGGTTTAAGGGGCTCAGAGGGCTTGGAGTGAAGATTCATAAGAACACGAAAAATCCCGACTGAAGCAATGGAAAAGACAATAATCGCGGCAGTGGCCGACAACGGTGCGATAGGCAGGGACAACTCCCTTCTGTGGCACATATCGGAAGACCTCCGATTCTTCAGGAAGACAACGACCGGCCACGCGGTCATCATGGGTAGAAAGACCTATGAATCCATAGGAAGACCCCTGCCGAACAGACTCAACATCGTCATCACCCGCAGTGCTGAAGCCGCCGGCATTCATGAGAGCGGGAGCCTCCTGACAGCCCCGACTCTGACGGAAGCCTTCCGCATCGCCGAACTCAGCGCCGGCGGACACACAGCGGCAGAGTCCGGATTCAGAATATCCGCCGACAGATGCTTCGTGACCGGCGGCGGCGAAATATACAGGCAGGCCATCGGACTGGCGGACTCACTGATCATCACCCGCGTGCATACCGTCATCAGCGATGCCGACACGTTCTTTCCCGAAATCGATCCGGAGAAATGGGCTGCGGCCGAAAGATCAGCCATGATGACCGACCCGGAGAGCGGACTTAAGTTCGAATTTGTGAAATACATAAGGAAATAGACCGCCCGGCCCGGCAGACTGGACGGCATCTATATGCCCATCTTGGCCTTCATCTCACGAAGCAGATCAAAAGCCTGCAGAGGAGTCATGGAATTGAGGTCCGCAGCATTAAGGTCATCTCTCAGGCTCATCAGCAGCGGATCTTCCAGCTGAAAGAAAGAGAGCTGCAGAGAACCGTCGCTCTCTACCCGTCCTTCCTTCACATTATGGGGACGAACCCTCTTGCGCTGCCTTTCCGAAGACTGAGAGGCATGGAGACCTTCTGCTGATTCCGTCTCCGCCCTCTCCTTATCCTCAAGATCGGCCAGAGTCCTCTCGGCCGACTCAATCACCTGACGCGGCATACCGGCGAGACGGGCCACATGGATACCGAAGCTGTGCGCCACGCCTCCTTCCCTGAGCTTGCGGAGGAAGATGACATTTCGGCCTACCTCCTTCACCGCTATATGAAAGTTCTTCACTCGCGGATATATGTTCTCAAGGTCGTTAAGCTCATGATAATGAGTGGCGAACAGAGTCTTGGCACCCTGCCCGTACTCATGTATGTATTCAACGATCGCCCTTGCGATGGACATCCCGTCGTATGTGGACGTGCCTCGCCCTATCTCGTCAAGAAGAACGAGGGATCGAGAAGAGAGGTTATGGAGAATCATAGAAGTCTCCAGCATCTCCACCATGAATGTGGATTCGCCTCGGGATATGTTGTCCGACGCTCCGACCCTCGTGAACAGTTTGTCGCAGAAACCGATTTTCGCGGATTCGGCCGGAACGAACGAGCCGATCTGGGCCAGAAGCACTATAAGGGCCGTCTGCCGCAGCAATGCCGACTTTCCGGCCATGTTCGGACCGGTGAGAATGATTATCTGCTGGCTCTTGTCGTCAAGGTATATGTCATTGGGAACGAACTCCTCGCCAGCCGGCATGAGTGTCTCGATGACCGGATGGCGTCCTGCCTTTATCTCTATGGCGAGACCTCCGTTCATATCCGGACGGCAGTACCGGTTCGATATCGCCAGCGCCGCGAATCCAGCCAGCACATCCAGACGGGCTATTATGCGGCAGTTGCTCTGGATGGAGGCTATTGAATTCTGAATCTTCGAGATGAGCTCGGCATAGATGCGTGTCTCGAGCTCATATATCCTCTCCTCCGCACCGAGAATCTTCTCCTCATATTCCTTAAGCTCGGCAGTCACGTATCTCTCGGCATTTACGAGGGTCTGCTTCCTGATCCAGTCGTCAGGCACCTTGTCCTTGTGGGCGTTGCGCACCTCAAGATAGTAGCCGAAGACCGAATTGTAGTTGATCTTGAGCGACGTGATGCCCGTCCTCTCAATCTCCCGCTGCTGTATCTGAAGCAGAATCTCACGGCTGTTGACGGCAAGATTGCGCAATGCGTCAAGCTCCTCGCTGTAGCCGGCGGCTATCACCTCCCCCTTGCCTATCGCGGCCGCCGGATCCGGATTCATCATGCGGGTGAGGGCGTCGAGAAGCTCGGCGCAGCCGTCCAGAGACGATGCCATCTTTACAAGCGGAGCCACTCCGGCATTCTGACACAGGTCCTTGATCGGAGCCGTCTGCTCAAGGCCTCGCTTCAGCTGCATGACCTCCCTCGGAAGAATCTTCCCTGCCGCAGCCCGCGATATGATGCGCTCCAGATCGCCCATGTTGCCTATGTGTTCCTGCACACTCTGGAGCTCCTCGGGATGTCCGATGAAATGCCCGACGACGTCATATCTGGAGTTAAGCTCGTCCATATCCATCACCGGCATCGCAAGCCATGTCCTGAGCAGGCGGGCTCCCATAGGCGAGGAGCACCTGTCTATGACCGACACCAGCGACACTCCCTCACCTCCTGCTGCAGAAGAGAAGATCTCAAGATTGCGGAAAGTGAATCTGTCCATCCACACGAACTTTCCCTCGTCGATCCTCGAAATGGAGCAGATGTTCTTGAGCCCGCTATGCCGCGTCTGCTCGAGATAGACGAGCAGAGCCCCTGCCGACGTCACGCCGAGAGGGAAGCAGTCTATGGCAAAGCCTTTGAGAGAATCCACCCCCAGCTGCTTCTTCAGCCGCTCGGCGGAAGACTCGTAGACGAATGCCCACTCCTCGAGAGTCGAGATGTAGAAGCCCTCTCCGAAGCGCTCCCTCACTCCGGCGGCACAGCTCTTCGGCACAAGCAGCTCTTTCGGCGCGAACGACGAGAGCAGGGTGCCGATGTAGTCGAGAGAGCCCTCAGCCACCTGAAAAGTGCCGGTAGACACGTCCAGAAAGGCGGCTCCGCAGCGGTTGCCCTCAAACGAGAGCCCGGCGAGATAGTTGTGCTCCTTCTGCTCGAGAAGCTGGTCGCTGAAGGCGATTCCCGGAGTGACAAGTTCTGTCACTCCCCTTTTGACGATCTTTTTCGTCAGCTTCGGATCCTCGAGCTGATCGCACACGGCCACCTTATATCCGGCGCGGACAAGACGGGGGAGATAGACGTCGAGAGAATGATGCGGGAAGCCCGCGAGCGGAACGCTTGAGGCTGCTCCGTTCGCCCTCTTCGTGAGAACTATGCCGAGCACCCTGCTGGTGATCAGGGCGTCATCGGCGAAAGTCTCATAAAAGTCGCCCACCCTGAAAAGCAGCACTGCCTCCGGATGTTCGGCCTTCACCTTGAAATATTGCTTCATGAGCGGTGTCTCCGCGATCTTCTCCTGTTTCATCTCTCCTTCCTTTGAAAAATGCCCCTTCTGCCGACGGCAGAAACGCCCGCGGTTTTCGGGGGAGCAAATTTACAACTTTATTCAGCAAGTGCGGGATGCGTCCGTCGAAAATTTGCGTATATTTGAAATTCATTTTCAATATTGATATGTGCGGAATAGTAGGATACACAGGGAGGAGGAATGCTTCAGAGATTTTGCTTACCGGTCTCCACAGACTTGAGTACAGGGGATATGACAGCGCCGGAATGGCTCTGATAAACGGTTCGGGAGACATTATGACATATAAAAGCAGAGGCAAGGTCTCCATGCTTGAGGAGAAGATCAAAGGGAGGGATGTGGACCAGCCGCGCAATCTCGCAAAATCAGTTACGGTAGAATGACTTTGCCCGAATCGGAAGCAGCTGACAGTAAATGAAACGAGTACTCATAATCACATACTACTGGCCGCCTTCCGGAGGATCCGGAGTGCAGAGGTGGGTGAAATTCTCCAAATACCTTCCGGAAAACGGATGGCAGCCTGTGATATACACCCCCGAAAACCCCGATCTCGGGACAAAAGACAGGACTCTTGAAGATGACGTGCCGGAATGCGCCGAAATCATCAGACGGCCCATCATAGAGCCTTACGGCATCTGGAGAAAGATCTCGGGAGGCGGTGCGAAGGACGAGGTGAATCCGATCAACGCGCAGGAAAAGACCCTGAAGCAGAAGATCATGATGGCCGTCAGAGGCAATCTCTTCATCCCTGACGCACGATGTCTGTGGATAAGGCCTTCAGTCAGATTTCTAAAGAAATATCTCCGGGAGCATCCTGTGGACGTCATGGTGAGCACAGGCCCGCCTCATTCCATGCACCTTATTGCGAGAGAGGTGGCCCTCGCCACCGGCATCCCCTGGGTGGCCGACTTCAGAGACCCGTGGACAAAGATGTTCTATTTCAAGCATCTGCAGCTGAGTTCCTGGGCGTTGAAACGGCACAGGAAGCTTGAAAGGCAGGTACTCGACGGGGCGGATCTCGTGGTGTCGGTATCTCCCCTCGTGCAGGACGAATTCAAAGAGATGACATCGACGAGAGTGGAGCTCGTGACCAACGGATACGATGAGAGCGACTTCGATCAGGTCGTGGAGCCGGACGGCTTCTTCAATCTCGTCCACACCGGCCTCTTCGCCTCGGACGGCAATCCGGAGACGCTGTGGAATGTGCTGGCCGAAATGTGCCATACCAATCCCGAATTCAAGAAAATGCTCAGAATCAGGATTGTGGGCAAGACAGACGCGGAGGTCATCGCCTCGATAAGGGCTGCCGGGCTTGACTCCCATCTCTTTGATCTGGGCTATCAGCCGCACCAGACGGCAGTCAGGGAGCAGAAGGGCGCGACGATTCTGATGCTTCCCCTCAGGAAGGAGCCGGAGTACAGGGCCGTCCTGCCCGGGAAGCTGTTTGAATACCTCGCTTCCGGAAGGCCGATTCTCGGCATCGGACAGAGCGACGGAGCGATGGCGAGAATCCTCTGCCAGACAAAGACGGGGAAAACGTTTGAATGGGACGACTCCGTGGGCATCAGAGGATTTCTCGAAGACGGATGGAAGGCGTTTCTGGACGGAGGCCCGGAAAATGAGGCTGCGGACATAGAAAAATACTCCAGACGCTCGCTCGCGGCAAGGATGGCGTCCCTGCTGGAGTCAGTCATTAAAATTTCCGGCCGCAAGGACGGTCATCTATAATTGGACATCATTGGGTCATAAATGAATGACGGCGCCAAAACGATTACGGCTTCAAAGAAACGATAATGCGAAAAGATGAAAACGGACAGAAGAAATAAGATCGTCAGAGACATTCTGACATTCGTGGGAGCGGCGGCTCTCTTTCTCGTGCTTTCCTACGCCTTCGTGCCTGAAGTGCTCGGAGGAAAGGTTGTCAACCAGTCGGACATATCCGGATGGAAGGGAATGGCTCAGGAAGCCCTCGAATACAACCACACCTATCCGGACGACAAGACGGCGTGGACCAACTCCATGTTCGGAGGAATGCCTACCGTCACGATGTACGACGACTTTGACGGCGACTGGACCGACCCTCTATACGACCTTCTTCTGGCCGGACCGAGACCGGCTCCATACCTTTTCGTTGCCCTTCTCGGCGGATTCCTGCTGATGCTGTCATTCGGAGTGAACAGGTGGCTCGCCATAGCGGGAGCGATCGCCATAGCCTTCTGCTCCTACAATATGCAGATCATCCAGGTGGGGCACAATACCAAGATGCAGGCCATAGCCTTCATGCCGTGGGTGCTCGCCGGAATGGTGTACACCTATCGAAACGCGATGAAGCACCTCGGGGAAGGATGGAAGAAATGGCTGCCTCAGACGGCGTTGGGGGCGACACTCTTTGCTCTGGCGCTCAGCTTCCAGATAAAGGCCAACCATCCGCAGATCACCTACTATCTGGCGATAGTCATCCTGATCTACGCAGTGACCTGCATAATAAGCCTTCTGCGCGGTAAAGACGCATTCAGAAAGACCAGGGCCGTAAGGTTCGTCACCGCTTCGGCGATGCTTCTGGTCATCGGCTGCATAGGCATAGCGACCAACCTCAACAAGCTCATCCCTACCCTGAGCTACGCCGAATACTCAATGCGCGGAGGCTCGGAGCTCTCCGCCGAAAGCGGAGGCGGAAACACCGGAGGCCTGTCCATCGACTACGCCACACGCGGATGGTCCTACGGAATCGAAGAGACTCCGAATCTGCTGATACCCAACTTCAACGGAGGAGCCTCCGCCGGCGAGCCCAACATCAAGAGCTCCGAGACCGAGAAGCTCCTGAGGGAAGCGGGACAGCCGAATCTGAGGCAGACGATGAAAAGCCTTCCTCTCTACTGGGGACCGCAGCAGTTCACGGCAGGCCCGATGTATATGGGCGCCGTCACCATCTTCCTCTTCATCCTCGGCCTGTGCCTGTGTGACAGAAAGGAGAAATGGTGGCTGCTCACCGCCACGGTCATCGCGGTCTTCCTGGCGTGGGGAAGTCATTTCATGTGGTTCACCAGACTGTGGTTCAACTATGTGCCTCTGTACGACAAGTTCAGGACTGTGTCAATGGCCCTGATCATCCTGCAGGTGACCCTTCCTGCCCTCGGTTTCGTAGTGCTCGACAGGCTGCTCAAAAGAAAATTCCCTGAAGAGAAGATGAAGATGGGGCTTGGAATCTCCACTGCCGTCACAGCCGGATTCTGCCTGCTCTTCGCGATATTCCCTGGCCTTGCAGGCTCATTCTCCGGCCCTGTAGACGCCCAGATGCCGGACATTCTCACAGAAGCCCTCGCTGCCGACAGGCGGGCGATGCTCGTAAAAGACGCCTTCCGCAGCTTCATCTTCGTTGGCATAGCCGCCCTTCTCATCTGGCTCTATATGCGTAATGCGGCAAAGTCCGGAGGAAAGACTGCGGCAAAGGGAGCTCAGACGGTACAGGGGACCGGAAAATGGCTCGGCTCCGCAGCATTCGTCAGCGGCGCGATGATTCTTCTTGTCATCTTCGACCTCTTCCCGGTCGGAAAGAGATACCTCAACAAAGAACATTTCGTGACCCGCCGCGACTTCTCGGGCCAGTTCGCCCAAAGGCCTGTGGACAAGGTCATCCTGCAGGATCCTGCTCTGGACTACAGAGTGCTGGACGTCAGCGTCAACACATTCAACGACTCGCATCCGAGCTACTGGCACAAGTCGATCGGCGGCTACAGCCCTGCCAAGATCCAGCGTTATGCCGACCTGATCTCATGGTACCTCAACGACGAGATCTCCGACATCATAAGGACGGTCAATTCCTCAGCCACGGTGCAGGAAGTCGAAGAGTCTCTGCCGTCTCTGCCGATAACCTCCATGCTGAACGGCAAATATGTCATCATCGGAGGCGAATATCCGCCGATTGTCAACGGCAACGCCATGGGCAACTGCTGGTTTGTGGACTCGGCCACAGCTGCCTCCTCCCCTGACGAGGAGATAGCCCTGCTCGCCTCGACCGATCTGCGTCATGCCGCCGTCATCGGCGACGACTTCTCATGGGCCAGAGAGAAGATAGACTCCCTCAGCACCCTTGTCCGCCCGGACGTCGCTCCTGCGGACACCATGTTCATGACTTCATACTCCCCGAAAGAGCTCAGATACTCAAGCCGCACCCGTGGGGAACGAGCCGTCGTCTTCAGCGAGATCTACTATCCGAAAGGCTGGAAGCTCACCATCGACGGCAAGCCGGCAGACCTGTTCCGTGCCGACTGGATTCTGCGTGGCGCATTCATCCCTGCCGGTGAGCACGAGATCGTGATGCGCTTTGAGCCTGAGTCATACGTCATCGGCGAACGGCTCTCCCGCGCCTCCTCCATCGTCCTGCTTCTCCTGCTCCTCCTCTCCGGCGCAGGAGCGGCAGCCGGCGCCGCCTCATCTTCAGCTCCTGCCACTTCAGAAAATCACAATAAACAGTGAATTCTGTTGTTTTTCCGGGTTTGAATCCTTATTTTTGGAAGAAAATCACACTGCATCGTGAATCTTCAAGAAATAGGAACAGCTATCAAAGAGCGCAGACGAAGCCTGAAGATAAGCCAACTGGAACTATCCGAACTGGCTGGCATAGGCATCAACACGCTCGTGGCCATAGAGCGCGGACAAGGAAATCCGAAGCTCTCGACACTGCTCTCTGTCGCAGACACATTGGGACTGAAGGTAGAAATCAGACTGAAGGACTGATACATGAGGAATTGCGAAGTATATATACACGGAATCAAGGCCGGGGAACTGACTGAGCTTGACAGCGGCGGATATGTCTTTTCATACGACAAGACATACCTTATGGATGGAACACGCCCACCAGTCAGTCTTACCATGCCTTTGAGAGACGAGCCTTATCGCTCTGACCATCTTTTCCCGTTTTTCTTCAATATGCTTTCTGAGGGTGAAAACCGCAAGATACAGGCTCAGTATCTTCATATTGCCCCCGAAGACGATTTCGGCATCCTGCTTGCCACCGCCGGAACAGATACTATCGGCGCCGTAACCGTCAAACCGATAAAGTCATGATACGCCTGCATATATTACGCGGCGCTTCGATGTTCATGCAGGCGGGAAATGTCAACAGGAAGATTTTGCATCCCTGATGGGCTACACCAAAGCTAATGGTGGAAACGATTATAAATATTGTAATGGGAGTTACGAAGAGTGCGCAGAAATAATAACACGATATGTCAATGCAAGCCGTATAGACATTCTTCGCTTTTTCCGTGTTGTATTGTTCAACTTCATTTCGCTGAATGACGACGCACATCTGAAGAATTTTTCACTGATTGACACCGGCAACGAATATCGTCTTTCTCCGGCCTACGACCTGATAAACACCTCTCTGCATCTGTTTGAACCGAGAATTTTCGCACTTGACAAAGGATTGTTCCGTGAAGGAATGGATCTTAACGACACCCATACTGCCGGTCGAAAGGAATTTATGGAATTTGGGAAACGCATTGGGATTCCAGAAAATCTTGTGAAAAAGGAAATAGACAGATTTGCACAAGACAATACTTTGACAGACAGTTTAATAAACCGTTCATTCCTTTCCGATGCCCTGAAAACTCAATACAGACTGTCAATGAAATACCGTCAGAAGATGCTGCAGTTCTGATCCGCACCATTTCCGCCAACTGCCACATCAAAGATCGGCTGTCTGAAGGACTGAAGAATGTCATTCTTTGGCCGATTATTGGTTCAGCCCGGTTCGTCTATTCAACCAGATGGTATAATACCATTTGGTTGAATATTTTTTCAACCTGATGGTTGAATGTAAACTGAAGAATACCGCGAAAAGGTGCCTGCTCCTGAGGGAACAAGCGACTGGTATGTGGCATCCCCTAAATCTGATGAACGAAAAGATGCAGGCCATCGACTGGGCTCTGCCTTTAGGAGGGGCGGATGCGCCTGTCACCTACTGGGGCAGCGCGGAGATCACGGCAGAGCGTGCGATCACATGCTTCTTCAGCTTTGCATCGACAGCCGGCAACAATACGAAAGATCAGCAGTACGAGACCAACTTCAGGGTGCGCTACATCCTGGCGTTCTGATCTGAGATTCAGATTAACCGGATAGTCCTTAACAGAGACATTTTTCTCAGCAGATTGAATAAATATTAAGGAGCAGAGGGCGGGCCGCTTAAGTCGGACTCGCCCTCTGTATTTCTGTACTTTTTCGTCTGATTTTCTGTTAGTCTGCGGACAGACGTCCTGTCATCTCTCCCACCGGTCCGGATCCCACTCGGGGCTGACGTATGGGCCTTCATGGTCGATGCGGAATGCCATATAGGTGATAGGAATGCCCTGGTCGAGATACTGCGTCTCATAGAACGTCTGCACCTGAAATAGGGCGTCTATGGCATCCCTGCCGCATACCGACGCCAGCGGAGAGGCCAGCAGCTGCCGGTACGACTCTGAAGACGCCTCGCCCGAAGCGGAGCCTCCGTCCTCTCCGGGACGGAAGTCCCTGTCCTTCTTCTCGAAGAAGCTTTCTGTGACGGTGCCCTTTGAATCTCTGCGGTAGAGGTCGGAAGTGCAGGCGAGGATTTCAAGCCCGTTCTGCTCAGCGATGGCGCGGGTGTACTCGTGCAGATAGCGGCTGTCGGTCTTGAGATGGACGATGCCGCCTCTCTTAAGGAAATTCCTGTAGCGGGAAAGGAACAGAGGTGAGGTGAGGCGCTTCTTCTCCCTGCCGATCTGCGGGTCGGCAAAGGTTATCCATATCTCGGATATTTCCTCAGGCGCGAAGAGTGACTCTATGAACTCTATCCTCGTGCGCAGGAAAGCCACGTTGGGGAGACTGTTCTCAGTGGCGTATTTCGCTCCTTTCCAGAGCCTCGCGCCCTTGATGTCGACGCCGATATAATTGCAGCCGGGATTGCGCAGGGCAAGGTCAACGGTGTACTCCCCCTTGCCGCAGCCGAGCTCGACCACTATCGGACGGTCATTCCCGAACATCTTTTCTCCCCAATGCCCCTTAAGCGGGTGATCCTTTCCGAACACCTCTTCGGTACGGGGCTGTATGAGACAGCTGAATGTCTCGTTTTCCCTGAATTTTCTGAGTTTGTCCTTTCCCATTATGCTCAAAATAATGTCTGTCAAGCAGATTCCTCGACTGCGCCCGGGATGGCCCGCATGGAGTACTTATGCGGACAGACTTGTAAAATCTTACACCGCCACCGGAGCCTTTATCGCCGGCCACGGGTCATATCCCTCTAAAGTGAAGTCCTCATATCTGAAGTCGAAGATGCTCCCGACTTCTGGATTCAGCCTCATCACGGGCAGAGGACGGGGCTCCCGTGAAAGCTGGAGAGCCACCTGCTCGAAATGGTTTCTGTAGATATGGGTGTCGCCCGTAGTGTGGATGAACTCGCCAGGACGCAGCCCGCACACCTGCGCCACCATCATCGTCAGCAGGGCGTATGAGGCGATGTTGAACGGCACTCCGAGAAAGACGTCGGCACTGCGCTGATACAGCTGGCATGAAAGCCGTCCTTCAGCCACATAGAACTGGAACAGGGTGTGACAAGGCGGAAGCGCCATCTTGTCCACCTCCGCCGGATTCCATGCAGACACTATCATCCTGCGGGAGTCCGGACTGCGCCTTATCATCTCAATCACCTGCGAGAGCTGGTCGATTGAGCTCCCGTCAGGCGCAGGCCAGCTGCGCCACTGATGCCCGTACACCGGCCCGAGATCACCGTTTTCATCTGCCCACTCGTCCCAGATGCTCACTCCGTGGTCTTTCAGATACTTTATGTTGGTGTCGCCCGATATGAACCACAGGAGCTCATATATAATGGACTTGAGATGCACTTTCTTCGTGGTGAGAAGGGGGAATCCGTCAGCGAGGTCAAATCTCATCTGATGGCCGAAAATGCTCTGCGTACCGACCCCGGTCCTGTCCTCCTTCATAACTCCGTGCTCACGGATAAGCCTCAGAAGATCAAGATACTGCCTCATTCCGTCATCCTCCCCTCCCCTGTTTCCGCAGAAGACTCGCAAGTCCTTACTCCGAAGGCGAAGATTATCGCCTCCTCAAACACTTCGCCCGGACGAAGCACCGTGGACGGATAGTCCGGCTCATTCGGCGAATCAGGGAAATGCTGACACTCGAGAGCGACTCCCCCGTAATCATTGTAGCTTCTGCCGGACTTGCCTTCAGGACAGCCTGACAGCCAGTTTCCGGTATAGACCTGCACACCCGGCTGAGTGGTGAACACTTCAAGGACACGGCCGCTTTCAGGAGCATAAAGTTCGGCCGCAGCCTGAATCTGTCCGGGTTCATATCCGTCTATCACCCAGCATGAATCATAGCCTTTGCCATACTTAATGGCCGGAAAATCCGCCCCGATGTCACGGCCGAGAGGCTTCGCTGTCACGAAATCCATCGGAGTACCCGCCACCGGCTCGCTTTCGCCGAGAGGTATGAGGGTTTCGTCAGTGGGCAGATATTCAGAGGCATTGAGCCTGAGCTCATGGCCGAGAACACTGCCGCTCCCCTCCCCGTTCAGATTGAAATACGCATGATTTGTGAGATTGACGACAGTAGGAGCGTCACATTCAGCCGTCAGGGTCATCCTCAGCTCGTTCTCCTCGCTCCAGTCATATCGTACTACCGCCTTCAGTGCACCGGGATAGCCCATCTCCCCGTCTTCCGAATAATACAGGAACTCTACCCCGCCATTTTCGATACGGCTCTCCCACACCTTGTTCTGGAACCCGTCCGGACCGCCGTGAAGATGGTTCGGACCGTTGTTCACAGGCAGCACATATTCCTTGCCGTCAAGGGAAAAACGCCCCAGAGCGATTCTGTTGGCATATCTTCCCGGCACTTTTCCCGCACACGGCCCGTCCCCGAAATAATCGAGAGGGTTCTTATACCCGAGCACCACGTCCGCGAGCTTTCCGTCCCTGTCGGGAACAGCCGCAGCCACCAGCCCGGCTCCTATGCTCGACACCTGCACATACGCTCCGCTTTCATTTTTCAGAGTATAGCGAAAAATCTCCTTTCCGTCAGGGGTTCTGCCCCAGAGTTCCCTTTCTATGTTCATGCGCTGATATTTTACATTACCTGACTCGTCCGCAAAGATAGGAATTAAAGCCTGTTTACTGAATAAAATTCCTATTTTTGTCCGCCGGGACTGAAAATGCCTGCCGATACCGTTTTAGCCCCGGATCCGTTTAACCGCCGGGACTGAAAAATCCACCGGATGTGAACTGACTGAAGAACAAGCCACAGGAAAATATGAGGACGAAGACAAGAAGAATCCTGATGAATATGGCCATAGCTGCCGTGATGCTGATCACGGCAGAAACAGAGGCTGACGCCAGAGGCAGAAACGGATACACCGATGCCAACGACGTGAAGCGGATCGAAGTGGAGGCCGGAGGCGGCTTCATCCGTGGCAACAGATATATGGACAACCCGTCCAAGATCGGGATGCTTCTCTTTCTCGAGGTCCGCAACAATTTCCCGGGCACGCCTTTCGACATATCTCTTCAGGGATCTCTCGGCTCATTCAGCAGAAAAAACAGCGAGGTCAGAGTCAACTTCAACGGAGGCATGGCCTTCTTCGCCGACTACAACTGGAGATTCAGCCGTAAGGTTGCGCCTTTCCTCGGCCTCGGCGCGGGATTCTACTGCGTTGAGACCGCAAGTCTTGAAGCCGCCGAAGACGGAAACATGGTCATGAACCGGCTTCCTGAGACAGTGTTTGTCATAAATCCGAGATTCGGTCTGGAGCTGTTTGAGCATCTGAGGATCACCCTCGAATACAGATGGATGAAGAATCCGTATTCATTTCTCGGTCTCAACGTCGGCTTTGCGTTCGGAGGAGGCCGGAAATGAACGAGGTCAGCGCCGCATCTGTCGCATCCTTCAGAATCACCCTCTTGTCACCGTCAAGCACATAGACCGACGGTATCGCCCTGACATTGTAGAGAAGATCGGTCCTTATCACGAGATTGGGATCATATCCGTTATACCAGATGGACGGATAGTCGGAGAGATGGGAATGCCAGGAAGCCACATCCTCATCGATATAGATGTTGACTACGGCGAGACGCCCCTCCTTGACAAGCCTTCTGACAGGCTCGGCGTCAAGAGCCCTGACCATTCCGGCGCAGGCCTCACAACCGGGATTTGAGAAAAACAGTATAAGATACTCCGCCTCAATACCATAGAGATTCATGACATTGCCGGAAGCATCCGAAAAAAAGAAGTCGGCCGCCTTATCTCCGGGCCTGTTGAGAGAGCACATCGCAGCATCATGCGCATATCTGTCCCTCTTCGCCTCCGAAAAGCCGTCATAAAGGGCAAGTCTCTCCGCGAAAACAAGATAAAGCTCCTCGTCACGAAGTGGAGAATTAGGGTCATACCAATACTTCTGCGCAAGCGAGACGACCGTCTCAAACAGGTCGGACGACGCATGCGCCCTTTCGAAAGCCTCTGCCCTGTCGTAAAGCCTCTCAGCAGAGCGTGATGCCCGGCTCCGTCCGAGAGCTCCGATGAGGCCTGTGTAATCCGCAAACTTCTGCTCCACTTCAGACCTTGTCACACCGTTCACGCGCATGGAGTCGCACGCATGGACCTCCGCAGTGTCTGTGAAGCTGTCCCAGTAATGCAGTCCGAGATACTCGGCCGCCTCCTCTCTGTCGACTATCACTCCCGGCACCTCAACCAGAGGAAAACGGCGGGATTCCGCAGCCGGATCATCTGTCACGGCACGCCCTCCCCCGGCACGCCCTCCCCCGGCACATGAGGACAGCATCAGACATACGGACAGGGCGGCAAAGGCCGACAGCGGCAGAAACAGGCGCATCTTCATATTATTCAGCTTGACAAATGAAATACTCGGAATCATCCGGGGCAAAAATACTCAATTCCGGGATTTTCATCGGCAAAAATATCCCCATTCGTCCTTTTCTCATCAACTTTCTCCATTTTGTCGCTATTTTTGCATTTAAGGCAGCGCTTTTCAGACCGGTTGCCATGATCCGGCACCTCCATCCGTCCGGAGTCAGTGAACGACGATAATCAGCACGACAGATGAAAAACATCAGGATTCTGCTCATCACAATCATTTTGTGCCACACCGCCGTGGCACATGCACAGTTCTATACCATCGGAGACGACCCGGGCAGACTGAAATGGTACAGCATAGAAAGTCCTGAATATCAAATAATCTATCCGGCAGGTCTCGACTCTCTGGCTCGAGTTTACGGCACTCTTCTGGAGCAATGGCGCACTGAAGTGGGGGCGAGTGCAGGCTATGCGCCCGGCGAGATGACGCGCAGAAAGCTCCCTGTTGTGCTCCATCCGTACAACTCTCAGTCGAACGGTTCCGTGGCGTGGGCACCTCGGAGGATGGACCTTTTCACCTCTCCCGAAAGCTCAGGAGCGGAAGCCATGCCGTGGGAGAAGATGCTTGCAATCCACGAATCACGCCATGTGGCTCAGATGCAGTTCGGACAGAGCAATGTGTTCAGACCATTCTACTGGTTCTTCGGAGAGATGTTCTCGGGAGCGATGGCCGGAGTCTATCCGGGAAGATGGATGATGGAAGGAGATGCCGTGGTCGCCGAAACGGCTCTCACTGACGCCGGACGCGGAAGATCAGGCGATTTTCTCAACTATTACATGACCTGCTTCGACAGCGGAGACTTCCGCAACTGGAACAGATGGAGATACGGCTCCTACAGATACTACACCCCTGACCACTACGCCCTCGGCTACATGACCATCAGCGGAATAAGATACATGACCGGAGATCCGTATTTCACCGGGACATTCCTGCATCACGTATCCAAAAGACCTTACGATGCATTTTCTTATCGCACAGTCAGCAAGAGCCTGACAGGAAAGGGATTACGCGCCACATTCGACGATGTCACGCGTCTCTTTCACGAGATGTGGACAGAAGAGAAGATACTGAGAGCCCCGTTCATGCCCCATGAGGAAATCTCCGGACAGGCAGGAAAAACCCGGAAGGAATATACCGAATATTCAGACATCTTCCTCGTTTCCGACACGCTCTACTCGATACGTCAGGGCATGGGCAAGAGCAGATCCCTCGTCAGAATCGGTCGCGACGGAAAGGAAAAGACAGTGACAACATTTGGCACTCTATCCGGAAATGTCTGGCATTCACCAGATTCCAGAACGATATGGTGGAGCGAATATATCGTCGACGAAAGATGGTCTCTCAAGACTGATTCCAAGATACGGTCTCTCGATCTCGACAAGGGGAGAAAAAGAACATTCACCGGAGCGGGAAAAAGATTCAACCCGACGGTATCACAGGACGGGAAATGCCTTCTTGCCGTAAACTACCCGGTAGAAGGAGGATCTGAGATAGAGATATACGACATAGAGTCCGGCAATCTTACCCGTGCACTGAAGTCTCCCGACACCCTGCAGGTGACGGAGGCCGTACAGACAGCGGACAGGATCTTCATGGCCGGAATCTCCGACGGAGGCTACGGCCTCTACAGTGCGGCAATAGATGCCGGTCAAACGGTCATTGGCCGCCATGCCCGGTGGAAGACGGAACTTGCACCGAGACCGGTCAAAATAGTCAGACTGAAGCCTTACGGAGAAGATCTGCTCTTCACCTCAGACAGAAACGGCGTCAATGAGCTGTACAGATTCTCCGCCGGAGACGGCAGGCTCTTTCAGATGACATCCACAGAATACGGCGCATCAGACTTCGCCTTCAGCGAAGACGGGGAGACCCTCTTCTACAGCACCGGAAGAAGATACGGACGCCCCATCATGAGTACCAGTACCGCCAGCCTGCCGCAAAAGGAAGTGAGATTCAGTGATATCCATCACTATCGAATAGCCGACGAACTGTCGAGACAGGAGAGGGAAATCGCTGCCGAAAAAGGCCTCGGAGTCTCAGATTCGATGAAAGTGACGTTTTCAGAGCCGGAGAGATACCGCAAGTTCCCGCACTTGTTCAATGTCCACTCATGGGCTCCGGTCTACTTCAATGTGGACAACATCATGAACATGAGTTATGACTATTACCATGAGCTTGCCTCTCCCGGTGCGGCGGCCGTGATTCAGAACAGTCTGGGCACGATGACGGCGAATTTCGGATATTCCGCCCACAGAGATCCGTATGCCACGGACAAATGGAGACATTCCGGCCACGCACAGTTCACATACACCGGACTTTATCCTGTGATAGAGGCATCGGTGGACTTCAACGACAGGGCAGCGAGAGACTACTCATTCAGCATCTATGAGCTGCAGGATATCCCGGCCATTGCCTCCGGAAATTCCGGTGCATCTTCAAGACCTTATGTGGAGGGGAATCTGTCGGTCTATATTCCGTTCAGCTTCTCTTCCGGAGGCTGGAACAGAGGCCTTATCCCGAGAGTCTCCTACACCCTGTCCAACGACACCTATGACACAGGAGCCTATTTCTACAGCCTTCTTCCGGCCGAAGAGCCTTCCTACGCAGTATTCAAGGGCAGGTCGGCAGGGAAAAGAATGCTCCGTCAGACCGTCAGCGGCTCAATCAGGGGATATGCAATGCGACCTGCGGCTCAGTCGGAAATATATCCGGACTGGGGAATCGGAATCGAGGCCGGAGCAGGTATGGACGCCGGACTGACAGACTGGCTCTCCCCGGCAGGATATCTCTACTGCTACGGCTATATTCCAGGCATAACGAGCTGTCAGGGTCTCAGACTTACCGCCACATGGCAGGGACAGCTCAAAAGAAACTCGATATTCGCCACAAGCATGGTCAATACGCTTCCGAGAGGTTTTGCCGGTGCGGAAGAGCTCAGAAGCCTCGTCTCAGGATACGGACAGAGCGCAAAGCTGACGGCGGACTACGCCATTCCGATATATCTCGGAGACTTCAGCATAGGACCTGTATTCTATGGGAAACGGGCCGTCCTGACCCCACATTTCGACTATACATTCTTTGACGGTGGCGGGCTATTTTCAGCCGGAGCGACACTACAGATCGAATTCGGATGCTTCTTCTGGATAGGCACTCCGGTAAGCATCGGCATCACATGGTCATACAACGGAGGACCATCCTGGAACGCTCTCAGGGACAGAGGCCTTTCCCTGAAGCGAAACTATGTCGGACCTGTCTTCAACTTCAGCATTCCCAACTGACATCAGAGCATAGGCTTGATGACGCCGAACATCAGATAGGCTATTATCAGTGTGAAGATGATGTTGAAAGTCTGCGATATGAGGAACGTGTACAGGGATTTCCTGTTCTCCTTTCCGAATATCTCGCTGAAACGGGTCTCAAGTCCGATACATACGAAGGCTATGCTGAAAAGCGTGTTCTGAAAGCCCTTGGTGACCGCTCCGACAGTCTTGGCAGTGGTCTCATCCATACAGAAGCTGAACACCAGGGACGCGAGGATGAATCCCACCACAAACTTAGGAAAACGCTCCCATATCACACCTGCAGTAGGCCTTTCAGCCTTGTTCACTCCCCTGTAAGACCAAAGGAATGAGATGACGAAAGCCGCCACTCCGAGAAGAACGTTCTGTGAGGACTTTACGATGACTGCGGTCTTTGCCGCCGTCTCTCCAACCAGAGTCCCTGAAGCAGCCACCGCTCCGGTCGTATCTATCGTCCCTCCGAGCCATGCTCCGGCCACCTCCTCACTCAGTCCCATGAGATCTGAAAGCCACGGGAGAAGATACATCATCGGTATCGCTATGATCAGGACGAGAGATATGACATACGACAGCTTCTTGTTGTCTCCCTTTATGACGCCGCAGGTTGCTATGGCCGCTGACACTCCGCAGATGGACACGGCCGATGAAAGCATTGTCCTCATCTCCGGATCCACATTCATCTTCTTTCCTACCCAGAATGCGAAATACCATACGGTGAACACCACTATCAGCGACTGCGCGAGGCCATAGGCTCCAGACTCGAGCACCTCTTTGAACAGAATCGTCGATCCGAGGCAGATGATGCCGATCTTGATATAGAACTCGCTCTGGATTGCAGCCTTCAGCCATTTCGGCACACGGAACACGTTGCTGACGACAAGGCCGAGAATCACGGCAAAGAACACCGGCTCAAAACCGAGCTCCTTCACCGCCGGTATCGAGGCTATCAGCTGCGATGCGAGCGTCAGTACGAATATCACCAAAAGCGAAGGGAATATGCCCTTAAGAGGCCTTCTGAGCGCCGCTGAAGTGACATAAGTCAGCACCAGGACGAAAAGAAACATATAGAGTGCGGAAAGCCAGTCCGCTCCGGTAGCCAATGTCTTCGGCATCTGCGGCATCACAGATGGGAAAGCTATGGCGAGAGCGAGTATCACCGCTCCCGCGAAGACTATGATCCAGTCTTCCGACGTGAATTGTCTGAGCCACTTTTTCATCGCACAGAAATTTTCATTAAAGGGCGCAAATATAAGTGCTTGTCCCAATAATTCCAAATCGGCCGGCAGTCATTGAAGTGACGTCATTAATGTGAGGCCGTTAAAGTGTGGATGTGCTCCTGACTCCGAGAGAGACTTTTAAAAACTGTTTCTTATCTTTGACGTTCAAAACGATGAATGGAATATGTCGATAATAAGAAAAGCTGAGGCCGCATGCTCAAAATGCGGGGCAAAAAACGAGACTACGATATACAGAAGCATCAACACTGCCGACAATCCGGAGCTGAAGCAAAAGGTACGTGACGGCTCGCTCTTCCTGTGGAGGTGCTCCAGCTGCGGACAGACCAATCTCGCCCGCTATGAGACCCTTTATCACGACCCGGAGAAAAAGGTTATGATATGGCTTCTGCCTGAAGGTCTCGAGGTGTCAGAGGCCCAGATGCAATCCATATCGCTGCACGCCAAGGCAATCGGAGACTATACGCTCCGCAGGACCGATGACGCCGGGTCACTTATGGAAAAAGTGCTCATCTTTGACGCCGGACTCGATGACATTGTCATAGAAATGTGCAAATTCGTCACGAGGATGGAGCTCATCTCAAAGGCAGGGGACAAGGATAGGGCTGAAAAGATCTCCCGTGCCGCATTTCATTTCTATTCCGTTACCGGCGAAGACGAATCTGCCGTCCTGACGCTCACCTACCCCGATCCCGACGCCGGAAAAATCACCGGAGTGAACATCGGATGGAACGTATATGAAGACTGTATGGGAATCCTCAGCAGAAATCCGGGCATCCGGCCAGGCGACGGATTTCAGAAAATCGACGCCGCATGGCTCGAATCCCGCATCAGATGATCTTCTCAGAGGCGTCTCGCACCGTCGCTTATCACAACATCATAGACTTTAGGTTCATGACCGAACTTCGCGGCGAACGAAGCCTTTGCCTCAGCGATGAAGCCGTCGTGAAGCTCGTTCCTGACAAGATTGATGGTACAGCCTCCGAAACCGCCACCCATGATTCTCGATCCGGTCACGCCGCATTTTTTAGCCACTTCATTGAGAAAGTCAAGCTCTTCGCAGCTTACCTCGTAGAGCCTGCTCATTCCGTAATGGGTCTCGTACATCTTCCTGCCCACGGTCTCGTAATCGCCCCTTTCAAGAGCGTCGCAGACTTCAAGCACCCTCCGGATCTCTCCGATGACATATTCAGCCCTCTTATAATCCTCTTCCGAGATCTCATCCTTAACCTCATCAAGCCATTCCATGCCCGCATCCCTGAGGAATTCCACCTCAGGATGCCTCTTTCTTATGGCTTTGACCACATTCTCGCATGATTCCCGCCTCCTGTTGTAAGCCGATGACGCGAGTTCATGCTTCACCGCAGAGTCGAGGAGAACGAGGCTGTACCCCTCAGGATTGAACGGATAATATTTGTATTCCAGAGTCTTGCAGTCAAGCCTCATGAGATTTCCCTTTTTCCCGAATATAGAGGCGAACTGGTCCATGATGCCGCAGTTGACTCCGCAGTAGTTGTGTTCAGTGGCCTGCCCTATTCTCGCCAGCTCGAATCTGTCTATGCCGAGCCCGAAAAGTTCATTCAGAGCGAAAGCAAACGTGCTCTCAAGAGCCGCCGAAGACGACATTCCCGCTCCGAGAGGCACATCTCCCGCAAACACGGTGTTGAATCCGCCGATCCGGCCCCCCCTCTTGATGATTTCCCGGCATACCCCGAAAATGTATTTCGCCCAGCCCTGCTCGGGAATATCGCTCTCCTCAATGCCGAATTCCACATATTCATCGAGATCAAGAGCATACGCGCACACTCTCTCAGTCCCGTTGAGCGAGATTTCGGCCAGCATTCCCCTGTCGATTGCCCCCGGAAACACATATCCTCCGTTATAGTCAGTATGCTCCCCTATTAGATTGATACGTCCGGCCGAGGCGAAGAACTCCCCTTCATGGCCGAAAAGCGTCATGAATTTTTCTGATATCGCTGATTTCATTTTGGTATAGGTTTATTTAGTTTACATGTTGTCAGTCATGTGGAATCTCCGTTGTTCTTCTCACATTCCATGAGACGGATTCATCTTTCAAAGTTACCAATATCATCCGACAAAACAACTTTTATTTTCAGCAATATCGGACAATGGTCGCTAACTCCTCCTATATACCTCGGGCCTGAATATGTCCTGAACGGCTTTTCTCCGGGATATGCGCCGTCTCTAACAGTTAGAAACGGTATCCTGCACACTGACATCTCGGATTCATCCGCCAGAGACTCCGATACGAAGAACATGTCTATCATATCCCTGATTCCCTTGTATCTTATGGTTCCCTCCCCTCTCCTGAAGAGCTCAAAAGCCTTGTTTTCAAGCCCCTGTCCGGACAGATCCAGTATGGGATTGTCCGGAGTGTCATTAAAATCTCCCATGCAGACGAGATCAGGCCCGGAACATGCTCCGGAAGCCTTATATTCGCCGTTATGCCCCCACGACTCCCTTACCGAATCACACACGGAGACCATCGTCCCTACAGCCGCCGCACGCTTCGGTTCCGAGACATCAGCTCCCCCGTACTTCGACGGATGATGATTGACGAGAAAATGAATGACCTTTCCGCCATGAGCCGGAGCCAGCTCGAGCGCGACATAGAGAATGTCTCTGGTCAGAAAACCCTGATCAGGAGCTTTCCCGAAGCCAGACGACACCTTCACGGGCCTCGAAGAAATCTTCCGGAATACGCTGTTCCTGTATATCAGGGCCACGTCTATCCCTCTCGGATCAGGCGAGTCGTAATGCACTATCTCATAGCCGTATTTTCTCAGCAGAGTCGAGCCTATGAGAGACTGAAGAACGAAGCGGTTTTCAACCTCCGCAAATCCTGCCGCATCCGGAGCCCTTCCGCAGACATCCTCAATCCACATGAAAGTCTTTGCTATGACGCTGCACTTGGTGTAAAACCTTGATTTCGTCCATCTTCTCTGTCCGAACGATGAAAATTCCCTGTCCGAGTCACCGCACCCTCCGTCCCTCCAGTCAAAGAAATTCTCAAGATTCCAGAACATCACTATAATGCTGTCACAGGCAGAGTCACCGCTCCCATTGACAGAATCGTCCGCACGGGCAGGAGACGCCGCAACAGCCCCGATTACTGCAATGACAAATGCCTGAACAATGAGCGGAACCATTCTTGCCGAAGCCCCGGCAGCCATGTCCTCGAACGTTTTTTTAAATTTTTTCATTGAAACGACATACTGCTCCTTCACCATCCCGCACACACGGGACAAATGTCATGACATAAAATGGAAATGACCGTCAAAAAGAGAAAAATGTGGTGAAATGCATGAATAATTAGTAAATTTGCCGCCTTGAAAAACAGGGGAGTGACAGCTTCGGAATCACAGAAAGCATCTGCCTCACCTTACATAAAAAGCTAACAAACATAAAGAATCATACCATGTCACTTAAGTGCGGAATAGTAGGACTTCCGAATGTCGGAAAATCCACCCTTTTCAACTGCATCAGCTCAGGAAAGGCTCAGAGCGCGAATTTTCCGTTCTGTACCATAGAACCGAACATAGGCTCGACTGCCGTACCTGACAAACGCCTTGAAGTGCTTGAGAAGCTCTGCAACCCCAAGAGGGTAGTTCCCGCCACTGTTGAAATAGTCGACATAGCCGGACTCGTCAAGGGAGCCAGCAGAGGGGAGGGACTGGGCAATCAGTTTCTTGCCAATATTCGAGAAACCGATGCGATTCTTCATGTTCTCAGATGCTTTGATGACCCGAACATCGTGCATGTGGACGGGAGCGTCGACCCGGTCAGAGACAAGGAAGTCATTGACATGGAACTGCAGATGAAGGACCTCGAGACTGTTGAAAACCGCCTCGCCAAAGTGTCCAAGCAGGCCCAGTCCGGAGACAAGGGTGCAAAGAAGCTCTGCGAACTTCTCACCCGCTACAGAGAGGCTCTCCTTGCAGGCAAATCATGCCGCACGGTCGCTCTGACCAGTCCTGAGGAGGAACAGCTCGCCAAGGAGCTATATCTCCTCACAAGCAAGCCTGTCATGTATGTATGCAATGTTGATGAAGCCTCTGCAGGAACAGGCAACGGATATGTCGAAAAAGTGCGGGAGGCCGTAAAGGACGAGAATGCAGAAATCCTCGTCATTGCCGCCAGAACAGAATCGGAGATTGCCGAACTCGAGACCTACGAAGAGAGGCAGATGTTTCTTGAGGAGATGGGACTTGAAGAGTCCGGGGTAGTAAGGCTCATTCAGAAGGCGTATTCATTGCTCAATCTCCAGACCTTTTTCACTGCAGGAGCGGATGAATGCCGCGCATGGACAATCAACAAGGGAGATAAGGCACCTAAGGCCGCCGGCGTGATTCACTCTGATTTCGAAAAAGGGTTCATACGGGCCGAAGTCATCAAATACGAGGATTTTGTCGAGCTCAAGTCAGAAGCCGCCTGCAGAGCCGCAGGAAAGCTCGGAACTGAAGGCAAGGACTATGTCGTACAGGACGGTGACATCATGCACTTCCTGTTCAATGTCTGACTGCGGCGGAAAAGACGGATTACAAATAGAAGATTACACATAAAAAAGAGGATGAATCAAACCAAGATGATTCATCCTCTATTTTTATCGGCCTTTTCAAGTCACTGTGGAAACGTGACGCCTCGCAATCAATAGAATCTTGCGCGATTGTCCTTTACGTCCACATCATTCATCATTACGGGCACAAGCATCTGAAGCTCATACTGAGACATTCTCGAATCCCTTGCCTTTGCGTCATCCTCGGTGAAGAACGAACCTGTGTCATGTCCGGTCACCTTATAGACATATACTCCGATGTTGCCTGCAAGAGGTCCGGAAATCTTGTCCACTTCCGCCACGGAGACAGCTCCGATGAATTTAGGATCAAGTCCCTGTGAAGTGAGGGAGGCGAAAGTGACGTTCTCCTTGGTGCTGACGGTTGTTCCGAGAGCCTGAGCTATTGCCTCCATATCCGAAAGACCCTTGATCTTTTCAGCTGCTTCCGCTGCCTTTTTCTCGCCAAGCTTCTCCCTGTAGAGGATATTGTTGATAGTAGAGCTTACTTCCTGTACAGAAGAGTAGCCCTCCTTGTGGATATCCTTAAGTGCGACGACGAAGAAGTAATTGTTGTTTACGGTGATGATGTCCGAAACCTTGCCCTTCTTAGCCTCAAACGCCCACCTTGTCACCGGCTTCGTGTCTTCGATGGATCCGAGCCTGTCAGTGCTTTCAAGCATTCTGTTGACCGGATGTGCATAGAGACCGCTCTCCTCGACAGCTTTTCTGAAGCCCTCGTATTTTCCCCCGGCTCTTGCCGCAAGGTCATTGGCCTTGGCATAATAGCTGTTGAAAGTCTCCTTGCTTGCCAGAGCTGTCTTCTCGAAGATGGCCACCTGCTTCTTGAGAACCGGCTCAGTCCTGTCTGTCACTTCAACGATATGTTTGCCATACTGAGTGTCAAGGATGAAGATCTTATTGAGCGGAGCAGTCATCACTGACTCCATTCCGGGGATCATGTAGGTCTGAGTCATCCAGCCGATGTCCCCTCTCTCCGCTACATTCGGATTCTGATCGGCGGAATACAGGGCGGCTACATTCGAGAAAGACTCTTTCCCTCTTCTGAGCACGTCGGCAAGACTGTCGGCAAGAGCCGTCTGCTCGCCCTGAAGGAGAATGTGCCTTACGAATACAGAATCAGGAACCATTCTGCTCTCCATGACCTTTGCCACATAGAAAGTGTTTCCCTTTGTGAAGACTCCCGAAGTTCCCTTTCCGTCATTGAAAACGAAGTTGTTGATATCCGAGGAAATCGTATTGAGCTCACCGTTTCTGTAATAATACTCAGAGTAAGGCCTGTCTGAATTTCTGAGAAGAAAACTCTTCATGTCATCCTTTCCTGTAGCCGCAAATTCATCATACAGCTTGATGACCTGCTCGTTAGCTGCGGCGATATCCTCATCGGAAGGAACGACCTCAAACACCACGTACTCGATGTCGCGGCTTGCCTGCTGCTTGTAAAGCTCCTTATGAGAGTCGTAGTATCTCTTTATCTCGGAGTCAGATACGGTGATGGTGGAATCCTTCTGATAACCGTAAGGAACCATCACGAACTCGACGTCCGTAGTATTGTTGTTCTCGTCTATCTCTCTGGCGAGCATGAGCGGATTGGTGAAATCCGAAGCGCTGAAGAGAGAACCGTACTTGGCATAGTACTGCTGATTATATACGGTGTTCTGGAGATAATCCCAGTACATCTTCATATTTCCCGACTGGTCGCTTCCGATATTCCTGACGAACTCGATGAGAGCATCTCTGGAAAAGCTCCCGCTCTCGTCAAAAAAGAGAGGATTCTGAGAGATGAAAGGCGAGACGCGGTCTCCGGTGGTAAGCTCCAGCATCTCCTGCTCGCTCACCCTGATGCCCGCATTCTTGGCATTCTTCACAAAGAGATACTTGTCCACAAGAGACTGCCACGCAGCGTCTCTTACGGCCTCGAGCTGCTCCTCGCTTCTGCCGGCCGTTCCGGACATGAGCTCGTTGAGAGTAGTGTAGTACTCCACTTCCTTCTCGAAATCCTGATAAGTGACCTTCTTTCCGTTTATCTCACCGACGTCATATTTTGACGACATGGAGTTGGTGACAGCTTCAAGTGTGGTCGGATCGATTATGAACGACAGCAGAGCCAACGCAATGACGATGGATATGAACACACCGAGCTTCACGCGAATTTTTTCAAGAACCGCCATTTTTTATAGTAGTTTTTAATTTTTCACTTACACAATAGGGCTGCGAAGATAATAATTTTCCGACAAATAATCATCATTTTTTTAAGAGTGGTCCTATAAAATTGACGGAATCAATCGCTACTTCAGTCGTATCCTGAACCACTACGGCATAATTGTCGAATACTTTGAGTATGACGGTGTTTCTCGCCCTCTCGTCCGACTCCATGCCATAGCCCTGAATGAATCCGTCCGGAGAATGCATCCTGACATAGCAATCCGTGTAGATCTTCTGATTCTTCCTGTCCCAGTAAAGAGTGTCAGTCTCCATCACCTCCTTGTTTATGACATTCTTAACCACAACGTTGCCAAATGCCTCCCATGTCTCCCTGTCGTCCTCGTACTTGACGTGACGGGCATTGTCCGAAGTGATCTCAGTCTCAAGAAGTCCATCCTCGTTGTATGCATAGACGGCAAATCCGCGCGGAAACAGCTCATACGAGAGAGTGTCCCTCTCGTACCTCTCCATCAGCCCCGCCTCCATTCTCATCTGAAGCGTGCCGTTCTGCGTCTGGACGACGAACATGTCGTTCACCGTCTGCATAGGAGTCTCTGCAAGATCCAGCGACTCAGCCACTCCAAGATTGCTCTTACATGAATATACAACGAAAGCAACCGCAGTCGCGGTTGCTGTCGTCATGACTGTGCGGAATATTCTCACCAAGACATTATTCCTGTGTCCTCACGGTCGTGAGAGCTCTCATGCCTCCGCAGGATACCGTATAGGAATCTCCGTCGGTGATGTTGTACATGAAGGCCTCAGCCGTCTGAGGGAAATAAGTACTGTACTGTGCAATGAGCTTGTTGCACTCCTCGGCAAGAGAAGAATCGGCATTTCTTGCCTTCACGAGATAGTCAACAGCCACCCAGTAAGGTGCTCTCGTCTCAATCTCATTACCTGAGCATACCATTGATCCCCAGATTGTTCCAATGAGCATATATGATTTGCCGGCGAGAGACTGGTCAAGGTCAATGGCTGCGAGAGCGCTTTCAAATGCCTTCGCGTTGAGACCGGCCTTGAAGCAGCTTGTGGCGAGCTCAAAATAGTATGCGGCATCCTGTACATTGTCAGACTCAGGATATGATATGGCCTCCTCCATGTATTTCACGGCCTTGGTCATGTCGTTCTTCGAGTTGTACAGCTTGTAGAGGAAGTATGCGGAGTTGGCCGACGGCTCAAGCTGGTGCATTTTCTCTGCGGCATTGAGGAAGAGGTCATTGTCTGTACACCCTTCAGTGGACCCCATCATCATCACGATGCTCTTAACGGTGGCGAGATCATCAGGATTGGCCTCGAATCTCGGAGTGAAGAGAGCTATGAGATTGTCGCAGCTCGCTATCTTGCTGGCGATGAAGAGACTCTCTATGTCTGTTGTGATCTTCTCGTTCTGCTGTCTCTCGATGTCATTCTTAGGAGTGATTCCGGCGAGGATGGACATGGCCTCCTCATAGTCCTTCATCACGGTCTCCGCATCGAGGATACCGTTCTGATAGAGATCAACGGCCGTCTTCACATTGAAGAAAAGAATGTTGGGCTTTGTTGCCCCCTTGTTGGCCTCGATGATGCCTCTGAAGCCCTCGTAAAGCCTCTGAGGATCGTCATTGAGATAGTTGATCATGTCCAGACCCTTATTGTTCAGGGCAGTGACAGCATATTTAGGATAATACTGGGCACGTGTGTCATGTATCATCAGGAGAGTGTCGACGAGCGCGCTTCTGTATATGTCATTCTTGCTGTTCTTGCTGATGAGATACCTCATGAGGGAAGTACCGTCGATGAGCATGGTCTGGTTGGCGGTAGGAGGGCAGAGGCTGAAGGCCTTTCTCCAGTTAGGAAGTGCAGAATCATAACTTTTCTGCTTGAAATACTCCTTATAATAGGAGAGATACTTGATGCACTCCGCGCTGTCGGGACCATACTTTCCCTGGGCGGACATTGTGGCTGTCCCGAAGACGAGAGCCGCAATCAAAGAGAAAATCAATTTCTTCATGATCATTATGTTTTAATATCTTATTAATTATATCTCGGTTTCTGGAACCACAGGTCATGAATGTTGAATCCGACCGAAAAGTTGACGTAATTCTCACGCACCATGTTGCCCCGCAGGCTTCCGCGCTGTCCGATATCCACTCCGACCGTAATTCCGTTGTACCATCTGAATACGGGCAGAGTCGCTCCAAGCGTCAGTCCGAACGAATTGACCTTGTTTCCGTCCAGAAGATAATATGAAGTGTCATAATACAATCCGGCCCTGTATGCGCATCGCTTCAGATAATATCTGATGTCGTTTCTGTTCGGGACAATCTCAAATCCAGCCCTTAAGGAATGCGACACAGTAGAAGTGAACACAGACCTTCCGGCAGCCGCAAATCCTCTCCTGTCAGACATTCCGGAGCCGCGCCAGTCCGACATGAGGTAGTTGACCTCAAGACTCCATTTGTCTCCGCTCCTTATCGATACTCCGACTCCAAGCTCATCTCCGAAGCGTATTCCCGAACTCCTCCCGAGCGTGTCTACAGAATTTCTGAGCGTGTCCGTAGTCTCGGTAGTAATGGCGTAGCTGTAGTCCGTCACATATCCTTTCACATTGGTCCTGAGCCTGTATGTGGCTCCGAAAGTCAGCGAATATCCGTTACCGAGAGGCTGCTCATACTGCACTCCGAACTTTCCGGTCACCCCGCGCAGCAGGAGATTGTAGCCGTTGTTCACGGAACGATAGGAGTCGTCGGAATAGATCATGCGGTAGGTCTTGTCGAGCGAACCGAAATAATATATGGCCTCAGCTCCGATCGAGAGTCTTCTCCAGAAAGTCACAGCTCCTCCCGCAAATACCTGATAAACACTTCCTTCACCACTGTTGGTGTATGTTATGTTCCCTGTCTCTCCAATTATGTCCTGATCAGTCACCACTGACGAGAATCCGTATCCGACGTCGCTGAACGGAGTGATTCCCACCATGAAGGCTGAAGACCTGTATATCGGGAAGCTTATCACGAAGTCATGGATGTTGAACGTGTTGTTTCCGGACCTGAGCTTCGCGCCGTCAAGATTCTGTCTGTATATGGTGTTGCTTTCCGAGAGACCGAAATCCGCCATGAACGAAAGCGAGTCCCTCGCCGTCAGTGAGGCAGGATTCATTATGTTGATGAATCTCTTGCTCCTGTTGGCTATCCCGACTCCGCCCATGCTCCTGTTGTAAGCGGTACCTTCCTTTGACATGTTTCCTATTCCGTATATGGAATATGGGGAAAACGAACCGTAGGCTCCATTGTCCTGGCCATACGCCGCAGCCCCGAATGAAAGGCATATCAATAGCAAAAGTATTCTTACGTTCTTACCGGACATATTCTTCAGCTGTTAAAGCCAAACCCATTAAAACAAGGTTACAAACTACAAAGATGGAGTTTTTCATCCTTTTTGCAAAATAAATCGCATCACCTCCCGTAAAAACCACCATATTGTCTGGATATTGACGCAAATAGCCTTCTATTTCAAATATTATGCCTGATATTATGCCCGAATTGATCGAAGATACGACGTCGGTTCCGGCCATTTCTATCGTCTCCGGAGTGTCAAGAAGCGGAAGATCCCTCGAATATCTGTTCAGAGCCTTGAATCTCGTCCTGCATCCGAGCGATATGTTGCCGCCCTGATATGCCCCGTCCGCTCCTATGAAATCCACGGTAAAGGTGGTGCCGAAATCAAAGACGGTGCATCCGTGACCCCTGAACAGATGTCTCGCTGCAATCACCGAAGCTACCCTGTCAGGAGACAGGCACTGCGGAAGTCCATGTCTCAAAGCCACTTCATGATGAGACGAATCCATCACCACGAGGGTGCCGCACTCCGTCCTGAGAGTCTCCTCAAGATTACGGGAAAGCTCCCTTACAGTGGAAACGACCATGACGTCAGGACGGTTCTTTCCGGTAAGGGAGGATATGAAGCCTGATATCTTTTCCCCCTGATACCTGAATGTCTTGCCGAGAGTGATTCCGTCGGCCCAGGCCGCCTTGAGAGCCGTGTTTCCTATGTCTATTATCAGATTGGCCACAGTCTGCTATGATTATGAATCCGCAAATTTATCAAAATTAATCTACAGTTTCTTAAAAACCGCGCATGCTTTCTCTATTGAGCCTACATTACGGACCAGAAGCCGCAGTCTCTGGTCATTCTGCTTGAGTTCGAAAAGGGGAGCATTCCTGTTCACCGAATCGAGTATGGAGGCGAATCTGCCCGACCTGTAATACTTGGAAAGAGGATTGGAAACGAAAAATGCGATAAGAAGCCCGTTCTTTATTATGACTTTCTCAAAGCCGAGCCTTTCAGCCATCTGCCTTATCCTCACTATGTCGAAGAGGCGCTCAGTCTCCACCGGCATCTTTCCGAAGCGGTCAGTCATCCTCTGCCTCATCTTCTCCAGCTCACGCTCATCCGAAATTGAGTCCAGCTCCCTGTATATCCTTATCTTCTCGGCGGTAACGCCTATGTACGAATCCGGTATGAGAGCCTCCTGATCAGTCTCTATGGTACAGTCAGTGAAGCCGGCATCCTCGTTTCTCGCAGGCCCGGTACCAGTCTCCACCCCAAGCTCCTCCATCGCCTCGGCGAGTATCTTCTGATAGGTCTCAAGTCCCATGTCGGATATGAAGCCGCTCTGTTCTGCGCCGAGCAGATTGCCGGCTCCCCTTATGTCGAGATCCTGCATCGCGATGTTGAAGCCGCTTCCGAGGTCGGAGAAAGCCTCTATGGCCTTGAGCCTTCGCCTGGCATCGTCCGTCATCGACGCGAACGGAGGCACTATAAGATAGCAGAAAGCCTTTTTGTTCGATCGTCCCACGCGTCCCCTCAGCTGGTGAAGATCGCTCAGCCCTATGTTCTGAGCCTGATTAATTATTATGGTGTTCGCATTCGGGATGTCGAGACCGTTCTCGATGATGGTTGTGCACAGGAGCAGGTCATAGTCACCCTCCATGAAGTCGAGAATCTTGTTCTCCAGCACCTTGGCCTCCATCTGACCATGGGCCACGCATATCTTCATGTCAGGGACGAGCCTCTGGAGTATGTCATGCACCGACGACAGCTCCTCGACCCTGTTGTGGACGAAGAACACCTGTCCGCCTCTGTTCAGCTCATAATTGATGATGCTCTTTATCTCCGAATCGTCGAAAAGCATGATCTCAGTCTGAACAGGTATGCGGTTCGGCGGGGGAGTGCTTATTATGGAAAGATCCCGCGCCCCGAGAAGAGAGAACTGAAGGGTCCTCGGAATAGGAGTGGCAGTCAGCGTGAGGGTGTCAACGGAGAGCTTCATCTGCTTCAGCTTCTCCTTTGCGCTCACTCCGAACTTCTGCTCCTCATCAATGACGAGCAGCCCCAGATCCTTGAACTCAAATCCCTTTCCCAAAAGCTTGTGAGTGCCTATGACAATGTCGAGAGTGCCCTTCTTGAGCCTCTGCTGTATGTCCGCGACCTCTTTTGCCGTTCTCAGACGGCTTACATAGTCGATGCTGCACGGAAAATCCCTGAGGCGTCCCATGAAAGTATTATAGTGCTGGAGGGCGAGAATGGTGGTAGGCACGAGAACGGCCACCTGCTTGCTGTCGGCCACAGCCTTGAATGCGGCACGGATCGCCACCTCCGTCTTTCCGAAGCCGACGTCTCCGCACACGAGCCTGTCCATAGGGCAGTCGTCCTCCATATCCCTCTTGACTGCCCTGACGGCTTTCTCCTGGTCCGGAGTGTCCTCATACATGAATGACGATTCGAGCTCCTGCTGCATGAATGTGTCCGGAGAGAAGGCGAAACCGCGGGCGGCCTTGCGCTTGGCATAGAGACTTATCAGCTCCTTGGCGATATCCTTCACCTTGGACTTGGTGCTGTTCTTCAGATTCTGCCACGTCTTTGACCCGAGCTTGTTTATCTTCGGAGGCTCGGAATCCTTCGACCTGTATCTGGAAATCTTATGAAGCGCATGAACGGAGACGAAGACAGTGTCATTGTCCTTATAGGTGAGCTTCACCACCTCATGCACGCGACCCTTGTCGTCACGCATACGGACAAGTCCTCCGAAAATGCCTATTCCATAGTCTATGTGCACGACGTAATCGCCCAGATTGAACGAAGTCAGGTCGTTGATAGTGAGCTGCTCGCTCTTCTCCACCGTCCTTCTCATGCTCACACGGTGGAATCTGTCGAATATCTCGTGGTCGGAATAGCAGCACACGCGGTCTTCATTGTCGATGAAACCGGAATGGAGGTTCTTGCCTGCCACAAACTCAGGCTGTATGCCGCCATTTGCCGACAGAATCGACCTGAGCCTCTCGAGCTGGGAAGCCTTCTCACCGTAGATGCACACTCTGTAACCGCTCTCAAGCCTGGATCTTATGTCTTCAGTAAGCAGTTCGAAATTTTTGTTGAAGGAAGGCTGCGGGGCTATGCTGAACCGGAGCTGATCCTCATTCTGTCTGGAGAGGGGAGTGTCGATGAACACGTGTCTTAACCTGCACAGACCTCCGAAGAACTCCTCTTCCTTATACATGTCGGACGAATCAAACCACACCGTCGCGTCATCGGGAAGCCTGTCATGGAGAAAGCCGTCACTGCCCGCCGTCTCGGACGACAGGTCGGGATAGATGTCCACCGAATCGAGGGAGCTTACGGAGAGCTGGGTGTTGCAGTCAAACATGCTGATGCTCTCTATCTCGTCCCCGAAAAAGCCTATTCTGAACGGATTGTTGAATGAATAGGAGAATATGTCCACTATTCCGCCCCTTACCGCAAACTGCCCCGGAGCCGACACGAAGTCCACTCTCTCGAAGCCCTCCCGGAAAAGGACGGAGATCATCTCCTCATGAGTCATCTCTTCTCCCTTCACGAGCCTCAGCACCGACCCTCTTATCGATTCGGAATCCGGAACGCTCTCCTTCAGGGCGGCCGGATAGCTCACCACTATAAGCGGGCCGTTCCCGGGCGAATATCCTGCGATTGCCGTCAGCGCGGCAGTCCTCTGCACGCTCAGTGTGGCCTTGTAGTTGCTTCTCTCGAGGTTCTTTCCCGAGTCAGGCAGAAAGAATACGCGGTCTCCCTCCACCAGATTGTAAAAGTCTGAAGAACAGTACTCCGCACTCTCTCTGTCCGGAAGAACGACAAGATGGAGCCGGTCAGTCATCACGGATGAAAGCACGAACCATCTCGCCGAAAGAAAGAGTCCGGAGCAGAATATCTCGTCAGAGCCTGCGAGCGCCTTCGCGAGTTCTCCGGACGTATGCGAGGCAATTCTCATCTCTGTTGAAAGGTATGTTGAAAACATGTTGACAAACGATTGAAAAGTGTTGAAAAAACGTTGACAAACCTATGGAAAAAAAGTGAAAAATAAATTATGCGAATGCGGACAATCGGTATATATGCAGACGGAATCCGAAATTCAAAGTCATTCCCGAAAAAGTTGAAAACGACTTCCCGATACTGTTCTCAACAATGAGGTATAATTATAACCAACTGAAAAACAATATATTATATATCTTATCAACATATTAACACTGATAATAACAACATAAATTCCTTTTTAAAAAGAATTATATTTGCATTTGTTAATGATGATGTCGCCGCCGCGTGGCGGCTTTAATCTGTACGGAAACATGAACGGACATTTCGACCCCCATGACGTCAACTCGGACAAAGATAAGGATTTTGACGGAATCATAAGGCCGCAGGGACTTGGCGAGTTTTCGGGCCAGGACAAGACGGTGGACAATCTCAAGGTTTTCATCAAGGCCGCCAAGATGAGAGGAGAATCCCTTGACCATGTTCTCTTTCATGGCCCTCCGGGGCTGGGCAAGACGACCCTCGCGCACATCATAGCGAATGAGCTCGGCGTGAACATGAAAGTCACTTCAGGTCCGGTGCTGGACAAGCCGGGAGATCTTGCCGGCCTTCTCACCTCTCTTGAGGAGGGGGACGTTCTCTTCATCGATGAGATACACCGGCTTCCGCCCGAGGTGGAGGAATACCTCTATTCCGCGATGGAGGACTTCGTCATAGACATAATGATAGACAAGGGGCCGGGCGCCCGCAGCGTGCGCATCTCGCTCAATCCTTTCACTCTCGTCGGCGCCACCACCAGAAGCGGCCTGCTTACTTCTCCTCTCAGGGCGAGATTCGGCATCACCTGTGCCCTTGAATACTACGACACGACTACCCTCATGGGCATAGTCCGCCGCAGCGCCTCTATATTAAAGGTGGATATCGCTGACGATGCGGCAATGGAGATAGCCCTCAGGAGCCGGGGGACTCCGCGAATCGCCAACTCGCTGCTGAGGAGAGTGAGGGACTTCGCGCAGGTCATGGGAGACGGACGCATAGACCTGTCTATCTCCAAATACGCCCTTGACGCGCTCAACATAGACAAGAGGGGGCTTGACGCCGTCGACAACAGGATTCTCAGGACCATCATCACTCGCTTCAACGGCGGCCCGGTAGGGGCAAACACCATAGCAACGGCGATAGGGGAGGATCAGGGCACTCTCGAGGAGGTCTACGAGCCTTTTCTTATAAAGGAAGGGTTCATAGTACGGACTCCGCGAGGAAGAGAGGCTACCTCTCTTGCATATTCACACCTCGGCTTTGAGCGTGCAGGCGGGGCAGACGTCGACCCTACGCTCTTCTGACGGCTCGTTATGAATCAGAAGTCGTTACTTGCGGCGCCCTTCGCGCCGTTTCTCCTTGTGCTGGCTCTGCTCTGTGCATCTTTATACAGGGCTGACGCCTGCACGGCCGTAATCATCTCCGGACGGCTCACGGAGGACGGCAGGCCGATTCTGTGGAAGCATCGCGACACCGACAGCCTCGACAACAGCCTGAGACATTTCTCCGGAGAGAAGTATTCCTTCGTGGGGCTCGTCAACTCTTCCTCTGCAGGTGGTGAAGTGTGGGCCGGCATCAACACGGCGGGATTCGCTGTCGTCAATACGGCCTCATACTGCCTGAAGAACGACGATGTGCCTCGCTCTGAGATGGACCGGGAGGGGATTCTCATGTACCGCGCCCTTGAGATATGCTCAAGCCTCGAGGATTTCGAGACATTTCTCGACACCCTGTCCCGTCCGATGGGCGTGGAGGCCAATTTCGGCTGCATAGACGCTCACGGCGGAGCGGCATGGTACGAGACCGGCAACACCTCTTATCATAAGATAGATGTGAACGCCTGCGACGACGGATTTTTTGTTGTGACGAATTTTTCCGTCTCGGGAGAGCCGGCCAGATGGAAAGGCGTGGAGAGGTATCAGACGGCCTATGCCATCTTCAGCGAGATGAACGAGGGGGGCTTCCTTGCGGGCATCCATCCGCTTGACATCATCGACAGCCTCTCCCGCTCCTACCGGCACGAAGTCCTCGGCATAGACCTCACGCGAGACGCTGAGGAATTTCTTTCCCGCACGAACGGCCTGGCGGTAGACCAGGACTTCATCCCCCGCCGCTCCACCTCGGCTTCCGTCGTGATAAGAGGCGTGCGTGACGGTGAAGATCCGTCCCATGCGGTGGTCTGGGCTGCTCTCGGCTATCCCGCCGTAGCAGTGACCGTGCCTGTCCCGGTGTCAGATGAGCCTCATCTGCCTTCAGCTCTCAGCAGTTTCCCTGTCTCAGACCTCACTTCCTTCTGCGGCCTTGCCGCTCATCTGAAGTCCGGATTCGTGTTTCCGGGCTGCGTCAGCAACGCCGGAAGCTATGTCCGTCTTACCTATGTCCTCGGCGGCACCGGATGGGCCCGGTCCACATTGGCCTGCTGCCGTGAGGCCGAGCGGACGATCTGTGCCGGATTTGAGAAGATATACGCCGACTTCGTATCCGGGGTCATTTCCCGTGAGGAGTATCTGCGGCGGTACGACTCTGTTTCGGAGGGATTTTTCAGGATATATGAGCAATCATTTGAGGATTATATACATTGGAAAGGCCCTCTGCAGGCAAGATGACATTGATGTTGTTTGAATTAATTGTTAATTCGAGCAAAAATCATTAAAATTGTGCCGAAATTTCAATAATCGATATACAATGGCCGAAAAATTAATTTCCAAGATTCCTGAGGGTCCTTTGTCCGAGAAATGGACAAAGCATAAATCTCAGCTTCGCGTTGTCAACCCCGGCAACAAGAGGAAACTCGAGATCATCGTCATCGGAACCGGACTCGGAGGCGCGTCTGCAGCTGCTTCTCTCGGAGAACTCGGTTATAACGTAAAGATCTTCTGCATCAGCGATTCACCTCGCCGCGCGCATTCGATCGCGGCTCAGGGCGGAATCAATGCCGCAAAGAACTATCAGAACGACAATGACTCGGTCTACCGTCTCTTCTATGAGACCATCAAGGGCGGTGACTACCGCAGCCGTGAGGCAAATGTCTACCGTCTTGCCGAGGTCAGCGGCAACATCATCGACCAGTGTGTAGCTCAGGGAGTTCCGTTTGCTCGCGAGTATGGCGGACTTCTTTCCAACCGCTCTTTCGGCGGTGCTCAGGTGAGCCGCACCTTCTATGCCAGAGGCCAGACAGGTCAGCAGCTTCTTCTCGGCGCATACGCTGCGCTCAACCGTCAAATAGCCGCCGGTACGGTGAAGAGCTATCCGCGTCATGAGATGCTTGATCTCGTTCTGATCAACGGTGAGGCCAAAGGTATTATCGCCAGGAATCTTGTTACCGGAGAAATAGAGAGATTCGGTGCACACGCCGTCGTGATAGCGTCAGGCGGATACGGCAATACATACTTCCTCTCGACCAATGCGATGAACAGCAACGGTTCAGCCGCATGGCAGTGCTACAAGAAGGGAGCGTTCTTCGCCAATCCTTGCTTCGCGCAGATCCACCCTACCTGTATTCCGGTACACGGAGATCAGCAGTCGAAGCTGACCCTCATGTCGGAGTCTCTGAGAAACGACGGCCGCATCTGGGTTCCTAAGAAGAAGGAGGACGTGGAGAAGCTCCGCAAGAAGCAGATCAAGCCTTCGGACATCGCAGAGGAGGACAGGGACTACTATCTCGAGCGCCGTTATCCTGCGTTCGGTAACCTCGTTCCCCGTGACGTGGCTTCCCGCGCAGCGAAGGAGAGATGCGACGCCGGCTTCGGTGTCAACGAGACCGGACTCGCCGTGTTCCTTGACTTCAGCACGGCCATTAAGAGGCTCGGAGAGGACAAGATCCGCGAGAGATACGGAAACCTTTTCCAGATGTATGAGAAGATCACGGCGACAAACCCATACAAGGAGCCGATGATGATCTATCCGGCCATCCACTATACGATGGGAGGTATCTGGGTGGACTACAACCTCCAGACCACCATTCCGGGCCTGTACGCCATCGGTGAGGCCAACTTCAGCGACCACGGCGGAAACCGTCTCGGAGCTTCAGCCCTCATGCAGGGTCTTGCTGACGGATACTTCATCCTTCCGTACACCATCGGCGACTATCTTGCAAGCCAGATACTCAAGCCGAAGACTGACACCAGCGCACCTGAGTTTGACGAGGCTGAGAAGGCTGTCAGAGCAAAGATCGACAAGCTCATGTCCATCAAGGGCAAACACACAGTTGACGAGATTCACAAGAAGCTCGGACACATCATGTGGGAGTATGTAGGAATGGCCCGTAACGAGGCAGGTCTCAAGAAGGCTATCACCCTCATTCAGGACCTCAGAAAGGAGTTCTGGTCAGACGTCTATGTCGCAGGCGACAAGGACAACTTCAACCAGGAGCTTGAAAAGGCGCTCAGACTTGCCGACTTCCTTGAGATCGGCGAGCTTATGGCGCGCGACGCCCTGCACCGCAATGAGTCCTGCGGAGGACATTTCCGCGAGGAGATGCAGACTGAGGACGGAGAGACCAAGCGTGACGACGAGAACTTCATGTACGTCGCAGCATGGGAGTACAAGGGCGAAGGCAAAGAGCCTGAGCTTCACAAGGAGCCTCTCGTCTATGAGAACATTAAGATAGCTACCAGAAACTATAAAGACTGATTAAAATGGATTTGACTTTGAAGGTATGGCGCCAGAAAAACGCCAAGACGAAAGGGCATTTTGAGACTTATGAAGTCAAGAACATATCTCCTGACAGCTCATTTCTTGAAATGCTCGACATACTCAATGAGCAGCTCATCCATGATGGAATGGATCCGGTAGCTGTCGAGAAGGGATGTCAGAGCAGCGGTCCGGTGTCTTTCGACCATGACTGCCGCGAGGGCATCTGCGGAGCATGTTCACTTTATATAAACGGCCGTGCTCACGGACCAGATGATGAGGTCACCACCTGTCAGCTGCACATGCGCAAGTTCAAGGATGGAGACACCATCACCATTGAGCCGTGGAGAAGCAGCGGATTCCCTGTGATTAAGGACCTTGTCGTTGACCGTCAGGCATTTGACAAGATTCTTCAGGCAGGAGGATTCATCTCCGTCAACACAGGCGGTGTTCCGGACGGAAATGTGATTCCTATTTCTCACGAGACTGCTGAGGAGAGCATGGACGGTGCTGCCTGCATCGGATGCGGAGCCTGCGTGGCAACCTGCAAGAACGGTTCTGCAATGCTTTTCGTCGCTGCCCGCGTCAGCTCGCTCGCACTCCTTCCGCAGGGAAAGGTCGAGGCCGCAAAGCGTGCAAAGGCAATGGTTGCGAAGATGGACGAGCTCGGATTCGGCGCCTGCACCAACACCCGCGCCTGCGAGATGGAATGTCCTAAGCACGTGACTGTTTCGCACATCGCGCGTCTCAATAGAGAGTTCATTTCGGCTAAGTTCAAGGAGTAGTACGCTGCCGGATTTCCGGTTAGGAACTTACGAATAGCATAATGAAATGCCACTGATACAGCTGTGTCAGTGGCATTTTTTCTTACTTCAGGCTGTTCTCGGCCTCGTTTTCCGGACTTATCTGAGAAAATTGTTCCTTATCTGAGAATTAATCGTTCTTTACCAGAGAAAATTGTTGAACGGATAGCGTCCCGCGTGGATTTCAGCCACCATCTTGTACAGATCCGAGCGCAGTTTGTCGATGCCGGTCCTGTTCTTTGCCGAAATGAAGATGCACGGAGTGTTCTCCTTCGCTATCCAGCTTCTCTTGAACTCCTCAAGCGTGTAGTTTTCCTGCTTTTTAGGCTCTAATGAGAACTCGTCATACTCCTCATATCTGTAGGCGTCTATTTTGTTGAATACGACGAAAATCGGCTTGTTTATGGCGTTTATGTCCCTGAGGGTTTCCTCCACGACCTTTATCTGCTCCACGAAGTTCGGATGAGAAATATCCACAACGTGCATGAGGATATCCGCCTCACGCACCTCGTCAAGCGTGCTCTTGAATGCCTCTACAAGCTGAGTAGGAAGCTTCCTGATGAAGCCCACGGTGTCGCTAAGCAGGAAAGGTACATTCTCGATCACGACTTTTCTAACCGTCGTGTCGAGCGTCGCGAAGAGCTTGTTTTCGGCGAACACGTCGCTTTTGGCCAGTAGATTCATCAGAGTGCTCTTGCCAACATTGGTATATCCGACGAGTGAAATCCTCACGAGTGAACCCCTGTTGCCTCTTTGGGATGCCATCTGCCTGTCGATCTTCTTAAGCTGCTCCTTAAGCCTCGCGATCTTGTCCTGGATTATCCTTCGGTCCGTCTCTATCTGCGTCTCTCCCGGACCTCTCATTCCTATTCCTCCCTTCTGTCTCTCAAGATGCGTCCACAGACCGGCAAGTCTCGGCAGCAGGTATTGATACTGAGCAAGTTCCACCTGTGTCTTTGCATATGCAGTCTTTGCCCTCTGCGCGAATATGTCGAGAATCAGACTTGTGCGGTCAAGGATTCGACACTTGAGCTCGCGTTCGATGTTGCGCTGCTGGGTAGGGGAGAGCTCGTCATCGAATATCACCACATCGATCTCGTTCTCCTCTATGAAATCCTTTATCTCCTGAAGCTTTCCGCTTCTTATATAGGTTCTGCTGTCCGGCTTGTCGACTTTCTGTATGAACCTTTTTTTGCCTTCGGCGCCGGCCGTCTCGGCCAGAAATTCAAGCTCGTCGAGGTATTCCATCACCTGCCGCTCGTCGTCGTTCTGTTTTATTACACCGACGAATACGGCCTTTTCTCTCTCTATTTCCTTAATATCCATTTATTTTACCGGAGTTAGTGCTTCATCTGCCGCTTCATGCGGCCTCAAAAAAAAGATGGTGACTCAAAATCTTCTTTTCGGTCACCATCTTCTTAAGTCTGTCAGAGAAGAGCCTCTATCTCAGCTGGAAGATCACTGGGAACGTGTAAGTCACTTTCACTGCGCGGTCTCTCTGTTTTCCAGGAGTCCACTTAGGTGACATTGACACCACTCTCACGGCCTCTCTGTCGAGGGAAGGATCGACTCCGCGGAGCACCTTCACATTGCTTACCGTACCGTCTGTGTTCACCGTGAACTGGAGGGTGACACGTCCTGACACTCCGTTCTCCTTAGCGATCTCAGGATATTCGAGTCTCTCGTTCACCCACTTTGAGAATGCGTTGGCGTCACCGCCCATGAAAGAAGGCTTCTCTTCAACGAGCTGGAAAGGAATCGCCTCCTCTTCAACGACCTCTTCCTCCACATTTTCAACGTAGTCCATGATCTCAACGCCCATGTTTGCGTCATCCTCGAGATTCACGAAGAGGTTGTCGTCAACCTGAATGTCGTCCTCGACGATGTCAATCTGGTCTGAGAGCACCGGAATGCTCGGAGCTGATGGTGGGGGAGGAGGAGTCTCCTGCGTGATCGGCACCATATCTTCCACTTCCACGACCTGCGCGGTCTCTTCAAGAACGGCTACCTGTTTCTCCTTGGTCGTCCACTCGAATGCGAAATAGACGAGCGTAAGCGAGAGGATGAGTCCGATTTCAAAGAAAAGCAGCTTCTTGTTTTCGAGATTGGCTTTTTCTGATTTCTTAACTTCCATATTGCTTGTGTTTTATTTCCCATTTTGCCCGGTAAAGTTAGAAATAATAATTTTTATTTCATAATTTTTTCCTCAGATGTTGTAGATTTGCGGAAAAATAACGACATGATAACCTTTCATTTTGAGGACACCAAATTTGAGTTCAAGCGTAAGGTCTTGACACGCAAATGGCTTAAGCTCGTTGCGGAGAGCGAGATCCGTCGCGTGGGGGACATAGCCGTGATATTCTGCTCGGACAATTACATTCTCGACGTGAACCGCCGCTATCTTGAGCATGACTACTTCACCGACATCATCACCTTCGACTATTGTGAGGGTGACAGGCTTTCCGGCGACCTCTTTATAAGTGTAGACACCGTACGCGAAAATTCCGTAGAGTACGGGACCGACTTCGACGAGGAGCTTGACAGGGTCATCGTTCACGGTGTGCTTCATCTTATAGGTTATGACGACCACACAGAGGAGGAGACTGCCCAGATGAGGGCCAAGGAAAATTACTACCTTTCACTGAAGGAACTCCTCTGATTTTATTGAGGGAGTTTTCGAAGAGTATGCAGAGCAGTTACGATATAATAGTAATAGGCGGCGGGCACGCCGGATGTGAGGCGGCGATGGCTGCGGCAAGGATGGGGTCGTCTGTTCTCCTCATCACGATGGACATGGGAAGATTTGCCCAGATGTCCTGCAACCCTGCGATCGGTGGAATCGCAAAGGGACAGATCGTCCGTGAGATTGATGCACTCGGAGGGTACACCGGCATCGTCACCGACTCGTCCACGATCCAGTTCAGGATGCTGAACCGTTCCAAAGGTCCCGCAATGTGGAGTCCCCGAGCTCAATGCGATAAATTGCATTTCAGTCAAAATTGGCGAAAAATCCTCGAAAGTAATTATAGGTTAGATATTTATCAAGATACAGCCGTCAGTTTTCTTTTTCGTGGGCGGCAAATTGCGGGCTGTCGCACGACTACAGGCGCAATATTCAATTCTCAGGCAGTTATTCTGACTGCCGGAACCTTCCTTGACGGACGTCTCTTCATCGGGCGCAACAGTTTCGAGGGTGGCAGGATAGGGGAGCTCTCTTCACATGGGCTGACTGCCCAGCTTGTTGAGATGGGAATCAAGACCGCGCGGATGAAGACCGGCACTCCGCCGCGTATCGACATCTCTTCCGTTGACGTCATGTCGCTCCCGATTCAGGCGGGTGACGCCGAGCCGGAGAAGTTCTCCTATCTTCCGTATCTGTCGACGGCTCAGAACGGAGTTCCTCAGATGCCATGCTTTGTCGTGCATACCAATCCTGAAGTACATGAGGTGCTGCGAAGCGGTTTCAAGGATTCACCTCTCTTCTCAGGCATGATCACCGGAATAGGTCCGCGCTATTGTCCGAGCATTGAGGACAAGCTGAGGACATTCGCCGACAAGGACAGCCATCAGCTCTTTCTTGAGCCTGAGGGCAGGAGGACAGGGGAGTATTACCTCCAGGGCTTCTCTTCTTCGCTTCCGCTGCAGATACAGATTGAGGCTCTGCATAAGATAAGGGGGCTTGAGAAAGCAAAGATATTTCGTCCGGCTTATGCTGTTGAATATGACTATTTTGACCCGACTCAGCTGAAGCCTTCGCTTGAGCTTAAGTCTATTGAAAACCTCTTTTTTGCCGGACAGATCAACGGAACTACAGGATATGAGGAGGCTGCCGCTCAGGGGCTCATGGCAGGAATCAATGCCCATCTCAAAATCAAAGGTCGCGATCCGTTCATCCTAAAGAGGGATCAGGCCTATATAGGAGTACTTATCGATGATCTCGTCACAAAAGGAGTAGACGAGCCTTACAGGATGTTCACTTCAAGGGCAGAGTATCGTATCCTTCTGCGTCAGGACAATGCTGATCTCAGATTGACGCCGCTGTCTTATCAGCTCGGTCTTGCCGACAAGTCCAGATATGACTATACGATGAGGAAGTATGATGCGGTCTCCGCTCTGGCTGAATTTTCTGAGAGCGCTTCTGTCGCTCCAGAGGCCATCAATGATTACCTTTTGTCAGTCGGTACTGCTGAGATTACTTCCCGCAGGAGAATTTCAGATATACTTATCCGTCCGCAGACTTCGATCTCCGAGGTTTTGAAAAATGTTCCACATGGAACATTTGAAAGAAAAGGAATAGACAGAGACGAGCTGTTTGCATCTCCGTTGTCTGACATGTTCAATGGCGGAGTGGGTTATTCAGATGCCCTGTCTGTTTTTGATGATGCGGATTTGAAGTGGTGTTTTTCTGAAGCCGCATCGGACTCTTCTTATGTCGATGCGATGGATGTCCTGAGGTCTAATACTGGTTATCCGGTATCGTCTATAGCTGGAGGAGATCTTGATGAAAAGGTGCGGAGTCGTTATGAAAAGGAGATTCTTGAGTCTGTCGAGATTTCCATAAAATATAAAGGCTACATCGAGAGGGAGCAGAAGATGGCCGAGAAGATAATGCGGCTGGAAGATCTTACGATTCCGGCGGATTTTGATTTTGACAAGGTCGAGAGTCTTTCGATAGAGTGCCGTCAGAAGCTGAAGAGATATTCGCCTCGGACAATAGCCCAGGCTTCCCGGATTTCCGGTGTTTCCCCGGCTGACATTTCCGTATTGCTGGTGTATTTCGGAAGATAGTTCCGGAAGATGTTTTCTGATGAAAAATGATGTTGCGCATGTGGAAATCATGAAAAAATTAATTCTCTTTATTGCATTGTCTGTTTCACTGATGTCGTGTAAGGAAGTGGACATGACATAAGCTGTGAAGTTGTTTCGACTGCCGATTACCATGCGTACATGACTTTTTCCGATGCTTTGGAGAGTATCGCGGCGGGGGAGAGTGCTGTTGCTGCCTTTTATGATGTTGAAGGTGACGTATTGCCTTTAGTTGATGAGGTAAAGGTGGTTTTTGACGGCAAATATTCTCTGACTTACAGAAAGGGAAGCTTGGGCATATCTCACAATATCTGCAGCATTGACGAGTATGTATATTCTGAAAATGACTCGATGTGTACTTATACCTTTACTTTTACCGCAGCTGATTATGGCTATGCTGTAGAGAATGGGGAGACAGTCCAGGAAGAGCCTTCAGTATCTTCTTCTGGCGGCCAGGCTTCTGAAAGGTAAAAGGAGTAAAAAGATCTTCATGGGCTGATTACTTTTGTCGGGCTGAAAATTTCTGGGCACAGAGAAGGGGGTTGACTGCTTTGAGTCCGCCCCCTTTCTGTTTTTCTTCGTCGCCCAGGTCTCTATTTGAATCTCCAATTCTCAGGAAGGTGTCAAATCATTTATTCTATCAGGATTTCTTTATGAGAATGCTGATGATTCTTATCAGCGAATAGGCGAAGAATACCCACCAGATTATCTGGTTAATGGTAGAGAGACTGTTTCCTTCCGGTCCGAAATAGCCAGCGTAGAGGAAGGCTCCTGAGATCAGAAGTATGATGACTGGTATAATCAGCTTTAATGCCCAGTGCGGTCTTCGCTTCTTGTTTGTTTCGTTTTCCATATTTTTTCTATTGATGGTTTTCGTCCAATGTTCCATGTGGAACGTCAGAGTTTTTTCAGGGCGAGCTTTATTATGTTCTCGAGGGTAGCGTCAGGATTTTCCTTCATCACTGCGGAGACAGCCTTGTTGACATTCGCTTTGGTGAAGCCGAGAAGGACGAGGGCAGTCACTGCCTCTTCGACTGTCTCGTTGTTTCTTCCGCCTCCGATGATGACATTTTCCGAGCCGGCCCCTTTCACAATCTTGTCCTTGAGCTCGAGAATCAGTCTCTGAGCACTTTTTAGTCCTATTCCCTTTATGCTTTTTATTCTCGCGATGTCTTCCGCCATAATCGCGTTTCTGATCTCATCGCAGGTGAGGGAGGAGAGCATCATCCTCGCCGTGGCGGCTCCGATTCCTGAGACTCCGATGAGAAGTCTGAAGAGTTCGCGCTCGTCTTTTGTGCCGAATCCGTAGAAAAGTTCCTCGTCCTCCCTGAGATAGTGGTGGACATAAATCATGACTGATCTGCTGTTCTCAAGCTGGCTGTAAGTCTGCAGTGAAATCAGAAAATGGTAGCCTATGCCGCTGCATTCCACGACCGCGTCAGTCGGCGTGAGCTCAATCAGTTCTCCTTTGATGTATTCTATCATTTTGTCAGTTGGTCTGTTTTCGGCAAAAATATCAAAAATAGTCCGTTCTTATGTCAAGAGATTGTTGTTTTTGCTAAATTTGCCTGCTTAATTTTTGGATTATGGACGTATCTGAGTTGAGGCGGCTTTTCCCTGCGCTGGAGCGCAAGATATACGGGCACGATCTCATATATTTCGATAATGCCGCCACTTCACAGCGGCCGCGTCAGGTGATAGACGAGTGGAACAGGATCACCGTAATGTGCAACGCCAATATCCATAGGGCGGTTCATCTCATGTCTGAGGAGGCGACAGCGGCGTATGAAGATGCAAGGGAGTCGGTGAGGGCATTTCTCAATGCTGAAAGCAGGGAGGAGATCGTCTTCACTTCAGGCGTGACGGCATCTGTCAATCTTGTCGCGTTTTCGTTCGGAGAGGCTTTCATTACCGAGGGGGATGAGGTGATAGTCGCGGAATCGGAGCATCATTCGGACATCGTTCCGTGGCAGATGATGTGTGCGAGGAAGGGAGCGGTGCTGAAGGTTCTTCCGGTGGATGATTCGGGGCGTCTGATGACAGAGAAGCTGGAGACGCTGATCACTGACAGGACAAAAATTCTTGCGGTGGCCCACATTTCGAATGTGCTCGGGATTGTCAATCCGGTCAAGGATATCGTCAGAATCTGTCACGACAGGGGAGTGGCAGTGCTTGTTGACGGAGCTCAGGGCGTCGTTCATGCGAAGGTTGACGTGCAGGATATGGGCTGTGATTTCTATGCCTTCTCGGGGCATAAGATCTATGCTGCTCCGGGGACTGGCGTATTATATGGAAAGAGGAAGCTGCTCGATAGGATGCCTCCGTATATGGGCGGGGGAGAGATGGTGGGGACGGTGCGCTTCAGCGGTACGACTTATGCTCCGCTTCCTCTGAAGTTTGAGGCGGGCACTCAGAATTTCGCCGGGGCGGCTACTCTGAAGCCTGCTCTGGAGCTTGCTTCGGAGCTTGTCTCAGACATTAAGATATGCTCGGCTCTTGACGAGGCGAGGGACTTTCTGATGGATGACCTGATGTCCGACGGAAGAATCCGCCTATACGGAGTGCCGGAAAATCGTGCGGACAAGATACCGCTGTTTTCATTTGCTGTGGACGGGGTTCATCATGAGGATCTCGCTCTTGTTCTCGACAAGATGGGGGTGGCAGTGCGTTCCGGACAGATGTGCGCCGAGCCGCTGATGGACAGATATGGAGTGACCGGAATGGTTCGGGCGTCTCTTGCTCCGTACAACACGTTGGCGGAGGCGGAGGCGTTTGTGAAATGTCTGAAGAAGGCCGTGAATATGCTTTCGTAGGAAATGATGTAAAAGCTGGAGAAAGGATATGGAAAAATCTTTGAGTGAAGTAGAAAATGAAGTAGTCGACGAGTTCTCCATGTTTGACGAATGGCTCGACAAATATGAGTATCTCATAAGCCTCGGGAAAAGCCTCGGCGACTATCCGGAAGACAAAAGGACTGAAGATAGACTTATAAAAGGCTGTCAGTCAAGGGTATGGCTCGATTATAAGATTGAAGACGGAAAGGTTGTCTTCAATGCGGACAGCGATGCCATCATCACTAAGGGCATAATATCGCTTCTGATAAAGATATACTCAGGAAGAAGGCCTGACGAGATAATCGCTTCGGACTTTTCGGTTGTCGACAGGATCGGCCTGAAGGAGAACCTTTCTCCCACGAGGGCGAACGGGCTCGTCTCTATGATTGCCAAGATAAAGGAAGTCGCGGCGGAGAATCTTTGATTATATGGGGTTTAAGGATATATTCGGAAGAAAAAGGAGTGTCTCCGGCGAGGAGGCGGAAAAGGAAAAGGAGAGACTTATGGCTTTGGAAAGAGACATAATAATGGCACTCAGGCAGGTGTACGATCCTGAGATACCTGTCAACATCTATGATCTCGGCCTTGTGTATGAGCTAAAGGTGGATGAGGACCACAATGTCTACATAAAGATGACGCTAACGGCGCCGAACTGTCCTATGGCGGACTATGTGGTGGATGCGGTAAGGGCAGCCGTGGAGGATGTTCCAGGTGTGGTCAGCGCTAAGATAGACCTGGTCTTTGAGCCGGTATGGGACAAGAGCAGGATGTCTGAGGAGGCTCTTGTTGAGCTTGGCCTGGATGATTAGCCTTGGGCGCAGGATGAGTTGCATGAATAAGCTGTGATCGGAGTGAAGACGGTATGACAGGCAGCGGGACGGCATCTGTACCTCTCTATCTTGGGCTGGGCTCGGATCTCGGAGATAAAGAAGCCAATCTGCGCGAGGCTGTGCGCAGGCTTGATGAAGCTTTCGGAATACGCCATGAGGCGCTTTCCGGGTTTGTCGAGACGGAGCCCTGGGGATTTGAGAGCGACACTAAATTTCTCAATGCGGTTGTGAAATACCGCATCTCCCTGCCTCTGCCGGAAGACAGTTCCTGCCGGAGACCTTCTTCGGAAAATGGAAGGGCGGTGACGGACCTTGCGAGGAGGATTCTCCGGATTTGCAAGGATACGGAGAGAGTAATGGGACGGGAAGAACATATGGATACGGACGAGTGCGGACGCAGGATATACCGCTCCAGAATCATTGACATAGACCTTCTGCTGCTTGGAAATTTCAGGGTGAAGGAGACGGATCTCGTCATTCCGCATCCGCTCATGCTCGAGAGGGACTTCGTCATGATACCCCTGCTGCAGCTTGTCTCCCCGGAAGAGCTGGACGTCTGCCGCACGATGAGATGAAAGTCGTTTAATTTTATTATTTTTGCGAGCCTGTTTCCGCTGTGGACGTGCTTCATTTGCCGGAGGCGGAGTTTGACCGGAAAAACAAATCAATAGATAGTTATGACACAGGATGAACTTTTCAAGACACTGGTTGCGCATTGCAAGGAATACGGGTTCATATTCCCTTCAAGCGAAATCTATGATGGTCTGGCTGCCGTATATGACTACGGACAGATGGGCGTGGAGCTGAAGAACAACATCAAGAGATACTGGTGGGAAGCCATGGTGCGGCTGCATGAGAATATAGTTGGCATCGACTCCTGCATTTTCATGCACCCGAAGATCTGGGAGGCCTCTGGCCATGTCGGGGCATTCAATGACCCTCTCATCGACAACAAGGACTCCAAGAAGAGATACCGTGCCGACGTCCTCATCGAGGACTATATCGCCAAGCTTGAGGAAAAGATAAAGAAGGAGGTCGAGAAGGGACGAAAGAAGTTCGGGGACGGCTTCGACGAGGCGAAATTTCTTGAGACTAATCCCAATGTGCTCCGCAATCAGGCCAAGATAGACGAGGTGAGGACCAGGATGAGCGAGGCGCTGAACGCAAATGACCTTGCCGCACTGCGTCAGATAATAATCGACTGCGAGATCGTCTGCCCTGTATCAGGCACGAAGAACTGGACTGAGGTTCGCCAGTTCAATCTGATGTTCAGCACGCAGCTCGGAAACACCTCGGACGACACGAATATCATCTATCTGCGTCCGGAGACCGCTCAGGGCATATTCGTCAACTATCTGAACGTGCAGAAGACCGGCCGCATGAAGATACCTTTCGGCATCGCCCAGATAGGAAAGGCCTTCAGGAATGAGATCGTGGCCCGTCAGTTCATCTTCAGAATGAGGGAGTTCGAGCAGATGGAGATGCAGTTCTTCATCAAGCCCGGCACTGAGCTCGACTGGTTCAGGACATGGAAGCAGAACCGTCTCGCATGGCATCAGGCTCTCGGCATGGGCAATGAGAACTATCGTTTCCACGATCATGAGAAGCTTGCGCATTACGCAAATGCCGCCACAGACATAGAGTTCAATTTCCCGTTCGGCTTCAAAGAGCTGGAGGGCATACATTCAAGGACGGATTTCGACCTCGGCAATCATCAGAAGTTCTCAGGGAAGAAGATCCAGTACTATGACTCGGAAAGCGGCGAAAGCTACACGCCATATGTAATCGAGACTTCGATAGGTGTGGACAGGATGGTGCTTGCCGTACTATCCAACTCATACCGCGAGGAGCAGCTGGAGAACGGCGAGAGCAGGGTGGTTCTCAGCATTCCGGCACCGCTTGCCCCGGTGAAGGTTGCGGTGCTTCCTCTCATCAAGAAGGACGGTCTTCCTGAGCTCGCGCAGAGCATCATGGATGAACTCAAGTATGACTTCAACTGCCAGTATGATGAGAAGGACAGCATAGGAAAGCGCTATCGCAGGCAGGATGCCATCGGAACTCCGTTCTGCGTTACGGTTGACCATGATTCGCTCAATGACGGATGCGTCACCGTACGCGACAGGGACACGATGACCCAGGAGAGAGTGGCAATAGCTGACCTTCACAGGCTCATAGGAGAAAAGGTCAATATGAGCAGCCTTCTCAGGAAGCTGAAGTAATCCGTGCCGGGCTGAAGTAATCCGGAAAATGTCTGCTGCCGGAAATCGCGTCAAAGAGTCCGGCGACTGATATGGAGAGACGGCGGAATCTGCGTGAGCAGGCTTCGCCGTCTCTCCATTTTCAAAAATTTTTTTGAAAGTCTGGTGTACCAATTGTTTATTTTTTTCAGTAACTTTCGGTCTTGCTTTAGAATGAACTTTTAATCCGATGTTTATGAAAAGTAGTATTAAGTATGTGATCCTTACCATTTTGTGGGGGTGGATTCTTTTACTGTCAGGATGTAGGAAAGAGACAGCTGATGATGGTTCCGGAACTGATCCGGTGGAAAAGACAGATTTCGTATTTACCGTAACGGATCTGACTCAGGCAAGTTTCGGTGTGACTATCTCTCCGTCCGATGGACAGATGACCTATTATTATGGTCTCGTATCAAAGGCTGACTATGATGAATATGGAGGAGGAGAACTGCTCCAGAATGCCAATCTTTCTCTTTTTGAAGAGCTTGCGGCAGCCAATGGCAAGACTCTTGAGCAGCTGCTCGTCGAAGAGCTCAGGAGCGGAGAGCAGACTTATGAGACAAGACTCCTGACTCCGGACACCGATTATGTGTTCTATGCCTATGGCATTTCTACTGAGGGTGTCTCACTGACAGAAGTAAGTACCTATGAATTCACTTCTGAGGCGGCTGAATTCATTGAAGATGTTGAATTCGTAATCACCGCTACGGATGTCACACCGACATCATTCACATTGAACGTGACCCCGAACAATCCGGACGTGTTCTACTACTGCGACGTCATGCCGGCAGCCACTTATGAGGAATATTGCGGCGGATCTCCTGAAGGAATCGGAGCATTTGTCGAGACCTATCTCAAGTCTGAATATGATCAGTCGTTTTCAGAATACACTTGGCCGTATTTCATATCAAACGTGACTTTCAGGGGATCGTCAAGCGACAGCGATTCGTTTGTCCACCTGCTGGCGGAGACGACCTATTATGCCTTTGCAGTAGGGGTGGCCAATGACGGAAGTGTGGTGACGGACGCCACCGTAGTCCCTGTCACTACTTCTGAAACTCCGAAAAACGAGTACTCCATAAACAATGAAAGAGTTACGGACGTTACTTATTCGGCATCAGTGACCGCTGCACAGAGCGAGACTTTCGCCGTAATGATGGAGCGACAGTATTTCTTCTCGGACGATGACACTGACGCAGAGATAATCAGTGCACTCTATGAGGCGCATAGTCGGGATATTACGGAGTTTTGTCATGTGGACAACGCCTATGTGTCCTTCACTCATCTGATTCCTGATGAGGATTATTACCTGCTGATTTTCGCGTGCGGTCCGGACGGCTCGCCTAAGCTTGATGACGGCGACGTAAATCTGGTCAGGCATCATGTGAGGACGTCGGAGGCTACGATGTCGGATGTCGTCTTCAATATGTCGGCAACAAATGTGGATCGTACGACGGCGACATTGAACGTATATGCCACGTCCGGGACTAATTCTTCCGAAGAGACATTCATGTTCAACTATATGACCATGTCTGAATATAATGATCTCATGTCTCAGGTACGCAGCGAAGAGAATCAGAGCGGCATCTATGAGACGGCTGATGAGGCTCTGCAGGCACATATGACGGCTTTTTATCAGGCTCAGTTTGACGCATATGTATCCGAGCATCCGGATAATGGAATGGATATGAGAGAGTTCCGTTCAAGGACACTCGAATCAGGGGCAAGTCTTGTCATGCCTGTTTCGTATGACCTTACTGATCTCACGTCAGGCACAGAATATTTCGCATATCTGTTCGGGATGAAAGCTGACGGAACATTCACCACGTCTGCCGTAACTGTTGATTTCACGACTGTAACTGATGTCCAGTGCCTTATGTCTCTCGAATTTGCAATGCAGATATACGATAACTATCCTGCGGATGAACAAGTCATGTATAATGTGACATCTACTGCCATTGGATCATCCTCCAATCGCGGATACCATTATACAAAGTATTTTATAGACAACGATGAATGGGCAGGTAAGACTCCGTCGGAACTTGTGGAACTTCTGCAGACGGATTATTCAGCGTTATCAAGGTTCTCTTCATCAACAACTTCTTTAAAAGAAGTGCCTTGGGGCTCAACATGGTATTTCTATGCCTTTATTTTCGATACTTTAGGGACTCCTTCTGATGTCTATAAGATAACTTATCATGTTCCTGCAGAGGGAGAAGGAGGTGTCTACGGAGGTGACTTCGTTGAACTTAGTCCGGTCATAGTTTCAAATGCTTCGGCTTCAGTTACTGCATCAATGACCATGCATGACATGTCCGGCCTCATGTCGCCTGTATCGGACGGAACCCCGAAGCCTGCCTTTGAACCGGTGAATCTCGACGGTGTGGACTTTTCATCCGCATTGCTCAGGAAATATGTGCCTGCAGCTCCTGTAGCTGACATCCATACGAGGCTCTAATCTGCAGATACAATGAAGAAGATATTGTTTCTTTTGGCATCGCTTTCCGTCGTGGCCATGTTGGCCGGCTGCGACGGAAAGGACACGGTGCCGGATTCAGGCGCCGGTACGGATGAAGGTCAGGGGACTGAGGATCCTGAAGTTCCTGAAGAACCTTCGACAGCAGAATACGCCGTCGGCGATTATTATGACGAAGGTTTTGTGAAGGGGATAGTGTTCAATGTTGATGAGGCGGGAGAACACGGGTATGTAATGTCGCTGGACGAAACTGTCGCAGTGTGGTCTTACAGAAATGAAAGCGTCATGGACGGGACTCCGAGCTCAGACGGAAAATATAATACCGGCTGCGTACAGCTGATGTCCGACTGGCAGGAATATTATCCTGGCTTTGCATGGGCAGAACAGAAAAACGTGATGGGACTTGACAACTGGTATGTGCCTTCAAGTTATGAAATGACGCTTATATATACGGCATACACTGGACATGAGCCCGGCATTTCGGAAACGGCTGAAGATGCGGATGCAAAAGAATGGTTCAATGCCTGCATCACCGCCCATGGCGGCACTCCGTTAAGGGACGTGCTCTATTGGACATCGGGTGAACTGGGTCCGCAGATTGCCTATGTGTTTGACATGACCACCGGCACCAACAATCTGACCCAGAGTCTGGTGTACAAATCGAACGAATATCCTTTCCGGGCGATAAGCCGTTTCTGACATTATCATAAAGACGCATTTATTCAGATGAAAAAGATAATTTTGTTCATTGCGGCTCTTGCCGTGACATGTTCATGTTCCGAGACAGAGCCGGAGATCCCTGGAAACGGTGGCGGATACGGGGAGTCGGACATACCTCAGGTCGTCTTTTCAGATGTGACGGCCTCGTCCTTTACGGCGTCATGGAATCCTGTGGAGGGAGCCGGCTCATACAGGTATGAGGTCACGAGACTGACGGATACGGGGAAGGAACTCATAGCTCTGGAAGGGGATTATAAAGAGACTTCTTTCACTTTAACAGCGCTCCAGCCCGCATCAGTCTATTCTGTGAGGGTCGCCTCCAGGATGCAGGGCGTGACTTCCACTCGATGGTTTGAGGGTGAAGTGACCACGACAGGCTCTGAGCTGGATCTCACGATTACGCCGGTTGAAAAGTATGTCGGCGGCTATGTCTATCCCGCCGCTTCAGTAGTATCGTCAGACGAGGGTGTCTACTATTGGGTATCTGCCGTTCCGACTGACAATGCCGACAACGCCCTTGCGTGGATACAGGAGGACGTGGATTACAGCTTCGGCAATTACGGAAGTTGGGACGCTCTTGTGGAGGCCGGCCTTATAATGAACGGCTCCGGCACTTCAGTGGGATTCAACTTCAACGGATACGGAGATTTCCTCTTTGTGGCGGCTCCTGTCAGCAGCACCGCCTCAGGGATATCGGTGTCATCCCGGCTTTATTTCAGCAGAGAATTCTTCGCTTCGGGACTTTCATCCACCGTGTATTATCCGGCGGAGAAATCGGATTATCTCGGAGAATGGATGCTCACGACTTCGGGCACTCTCGTGACAAGTGACGGATATTACGCCTCCGATCCGGGGGAGATTTTCCCTGTCACCATAACTTCTGCCTCAGATGGCGGCGTTCTGGAGCTGACCGGGTGGGGAGGTGACCGCAATGCGTACGCCGGATATCCTCTGAAGCTCGACTATGAGGAGGAAGACCAGGGCTATGGACGCTTTTCCATTTCTCTGCCTCAAAAGATGACAACTGACGATGATGGCGTGACATGGAGCTATTATGCATGGTGCACCTTCTATGGAGGATCTTCGGCAGATATCGGATATTTTCCTTTTGAAGAGTCCTATGCGGACGAGATTCCTTTCACCGTGGCTTTCCGCGGATCGTTCGGAAACATGAACAAGACGATGATAAAGGTGTTCGGAAGTCAGTTCACTGACAATATCGGCACAGGCTTTCTGATAACCGCGCTGTGGCCTTACGGCAAGACCTCGGATGATGAAGGCGTCTATCTCAACGGGACACATGGAGAGCCGATGGAGACCTATTATCTCGTCAGAAAGGATGTGGCCGATGGAGCGGTGCTTGAGATTCCGGAGTCTGAGACAGCAGAGACTTCTCTTTCAGGGGCAGCCGCTTCATCAGGGAACGACATCGCTCCCGCCAATGAGGCAAAGACCGTCATTGACGCCTATTCCAGGATGACGGCGGCGTCCTTCTGACGCGTCCCCGCAAAAAGAGCGGAGACGAAAATTCATCGCATCGCACATCAAGTGGCGGTCATCGCAAGATGGCCGTCACTGTTTTTTCACTTCGAAGCCTATCTTCAGACCGTCGAACTGGCTTGTGAGAGAGGAGAGGGACTTGAGTGTTGAATTGTCTGAGGTTGAGGAGATCTTTCCTATGAAGTCAAGCAGTTTGTCTGCATTGAAGAGAAACTCCGTCCGGTCTGTCCCTATGTCCACGAGTGTGCTGAGGGTAAGAAAGTCGAGTCTTGCGCTTTTACCGTACTTGAGCTCCAGGATGTCGTCTCCGTTATCGTCCTTTACGATGGAATATGTGCCCGACAGCTTCTGTTTTAGAAAAGTGTTGGTGAAAGTGCTGTCCGGGTTGAACGTGTAGCTGAAAGTGCCTTCCTTCAGTCCTATTTTCAGCAGGTATTCGTCGAGTTTGCTCTCAATTTCGCTTGAGGCGAGAGTCGACGCCGCTCCGGCGAGCATATTGTCGCTTGTGAATCTGACGGCTGTGCCGCTGTAGTTCCACGTTCCGCAGATGTCGTCAGGACTGAGCTGGATGCCGAGGCCTTCGGTAACGGTGCCTATCACATTCTGGACATTTTCATTTTCAATGACTTCCTTTCCCTTGTTGAGCAGATCCCTGAGGGACTGCGCTGCGGCTGTCTCCATGTTGGCCGCCGTCACTGCGAAAGCTGCGGCGATGATGATGACAGATTTTCTCATATAAATCGAATCAGTTTGATATTCTTGACTTGCTTCTTGTACCAGTGCGGTATTTCTTTCAGCGCCATCCCTGGGCCTTCAGAGGAAATTCCACTCCGTCCGGAGTTACAAGTGCGGCACCGACCTCGGGTCTGGCGAGATGACCTATCACATCGAAGGTCTGGAAGTCGCGGCGGAACTTCTCGTGCTTTCCTATCGGGATGGTGAACAGCAGCCTGAAGTCGTCACCCCCGTTGAGGGCTGCAGATACGGGATCGATGTTCATTTCCTTTCCCAGATCGAAAGTCTTTCCCGGGAACGGAATCTTGTCAACATAAATCTTTGCTCCGAGACCGCTGTCTCTCACAAGTCTCTTCACTGCGTCGGACAGACCTCTCGTGACGAAATATCCGAAGGACGGTATGATCTCAGCCTCCTCGAGCTGTGCCACGACTGACGGATTGATCTCAGGCTTGAGGTATGCTCCCACCAGATGTCTGTATTCTTTCAGATCCGGCTGCGCACTGTCGCCTTTAGTGGCTGAGAATCTTCTCTTCTCCCTCTCGAGTACCTGCATTCCCATGAATGCCGCTCCGAGATTGTCTGATACGCATATCAGATCCATGCTCTTGGCCGGCATTCTTCTCTTTGCCGTCAGGTTTGCGACGACACCTGAGGCTGAAACGCTGATGCAGAGACCGTTCTGAGACGGCATGAGATCCAGGGAAAGTGTGCTGATCCCGTGCTCTTTGGCAGCGGTTGCTACTCCGTTCCATATTTCCTTTGTCTGGGCGAAATCCAGTTTGGCAGAGATTCCCAGCGTGACGGATAGGGTCACGGGCTTCGCCATTGAGGCGTAGAGCTCGCCGACAGCTCTGATGACCGCCTTGTAGCCGAGATGCTTCAACGGGAAATAGGTCAGGTCGAAGTCGATGCCCTCAAGCATCATTCCTGATGCGCAGACCGTCATGTCTCCCTTCTGATTTGCCGTGAAGCGGCATTCTTTCCATGGTTCATAGCCTGTGTCTTCAAAAAGCCTTTCAATGGCCTCGATTCGGCCGAGGTCTGAAAACCTTTCCTCCTTATTCTCTTTTCTTTCCTTCTGTTCCATGTCTTTATGAGCTTTTTCAAGTGACCGTCAATTACGGCCGGAGATTCAAACAATCTGTAAAATTAATCAATAAAACTTTTGAACGGCATGACATTCTTTTGATTTCTTCAAATTATTTCTAATTTTGAAAGATTGAATACTAATTGTCGATTTATGGCTACAGTTACTTTTCAGGGAACTCCCGTCAAGCTTTGCGGCGAGCTTCCGTCTCTCGGGTCACAGGCCCCGGAATTCGGCGGAGTTAAGGGTGACCTCACTGTTTCACATCTCTCTGATTTTCTCGGAAAGAAAGTGATAATCAACATTTTCCCAAGTCTTGACACCCCGGTTTGCGCATCGTCTGTGCGGAGATTCAATGCCGAGGCTTCATCGCTCGATAATACGGTCGTACTCTGCGTGTCGAGAGATCTTCCTTTCGCCCAGTCGAGATTCTGCGTTGCGGAAGGACTTGACGGAGTCATTCCTCTCTCGGTGTTCAGATGCCGACATTTCGATGAGAGATACGGCCTTACGATGACTGAAGGTCCGCTTAAGGGGCTGCTCGCAAGGGCTGTCCTTGTTGTGGACGGGCAGGGGAAGATAATCTACGAGGAGCTCGTTCCGGAAATCACATCAGAGCCGGATTATGAGGCCGCTCTCAAGGCTCTCTCATCCGGGGAAAGCCACTGACGGATTCTTATGCGGGTTACGGACAGGCTGGCCTCCGTGTGGAGCCTTTATGCTGACGGCTTCAGGAATATGATCTGGGGGAGACCCCTGTGGATTCTCATATTCCTGAAGCTCTTTATACTTTTTGCCGTTCTGCGCGTGTTCTTCTTCAGGCCGGAGATGTCCGGAATGACAGACGAGCAGAAGAGCGGACATGTGGGCACACAGCTTGTCGAGAGGGCAGTTCAGGACACCGCTCCGGGTACCGCCCATGATGGCGGCGCTGCTGCGGATGACCTTCCTTTGCCGTGAGTATCCGTACGTTTCTTCGCACGAAAAGACAAAATACAAGATATGACTGATATGGCACTGATAGGCTGGTCACGGGCGCAGTTCGCTCTGACAGCCTGCTATCACTGGGTCTTTGTTCCGCTCACTCTCGGCCTGGCCGTGATAATGGCGGTGATGGAGACCGTTTATGTGGCCAGAGGAGACGAGTTCTGGAAAAGGACGGCGAGATTCTGGCAAAAGATTTTCGGAATCAACTTCGCCGTCGGAATTGCCACGGGCATCATCCTCGAATTTGAGTTCGGCACCAACTGGAGCAACTATTCGTGGTTTGTGGGGGACATATTCGGTGCTCCGCTGGCCATAGAGGGCATTTTCGCCTTTTTTATGGAAGCCACGTTCGTGGCAGTGATGTTCTTCGGGTGGAACAAGGTCGGGCGCAGGTTTCATCTTGCGTCCACATGGCTGACGGGCATAGGGGCCACGGTTTCCGCCTTCTGGATTCTCGTCGCCAACGGCTGGATGCAGCATCCGGTCGGCATGGAGTTCAATCCGGATACCGTGAGACATGAGATGACCGACTTCTGGGCCGTCGTGTCCAATCCTGTGGCGGTGAGCAAGTTCTTCCACTCCGTGCTCAGCGGATGGATGACCGGGGCGGTCGTCGTCATAGGCATAAGCTGCTGGTATCTGCTCAAGAAAAGAGACGTGCGTTTCGCCAGAGCCAGCATAAGGGTAGCGTCGGCAGTGGGTATAGCCGGCACGCTCGCCGTGATGTTCACGGGGGACAGTTCTGCTGTTCATGTGGCCAAATATCAGCCGATGAAGCTCGCAGCGGCTGAAGGGCTGCTCGACGGAGGTCAGAAGGCCCCGTTTTCGATAGTGCCAGGTGTGGAAATCCCGGGAATGCTGTCGATTCTCGCTACTCACGACGTGAACGGACATGTTCCCGGCATCAATGATCTTCTGGACGGATACACGGCGCCAGACGGGACGGAAGTCCTTTCTGCGGAGGAGAAGATGGCCAGAGGCCGCATGGCACTCGAGGCTTTCAGAAATTACCGTGAGACGGCTGAGTCAGACCCCGAGGCGGCATCCGAATGGAGGCGTGTCCTTGAGGACAACGTCGGCTATTTCGGCTACGGATACATTGAGGACAGGCAGGAGCTTGTTCCGAGTGTACCGATGGTCTACTGGCCGTTCAGGATCATGGTCGGTCTGGGATGCTTCCTGCTGCTCCTGATGATTCTTGTCCTGTGGTTCGAGCGTAAGAACAGGATAGAGAGGATGAGATGGCTTCAGTGGACGTCTCTGCTGTCGATACCCCTGGTCTACATTGCGGGGCAGGCAGGATGGATAGTCGCCGAAGTGGGTCGCCAGCCATGGGCCATACAGGATCTGCTTCCGGTGAATGCCGCGGTGTCAAGCCTCGACAAGGGGGCTGTCATGACCACGTTCTTCATTTTCGTGGCGGTGTTCACCCTCTTTCTCCTGATAGAGATAAGAATAGTGACAAGGGCTATACGCAAGGGCCCTGAAGCTGCGCCGGAGGCTTCAGATGCAGCCGCGCAGGTTGAATGATTCGGATGGATGATTCGGACAATAAGAAGTTACAGCTATGTTTGAATACGGATTTCTTCAGCAATACTGGTGGTTCATAGTGTCTCTGTTGGGCGGAATTCTCGTCTTCCTGATGTTTGTGCAGGGCGGCAACGCGCTGATATTTCCAGCCGGGAAGACGGAGCGGCAGAGGCAGATGATCGTAAATTCGACCGGCAGGAAATGGGAGTTCACCTTCACGACTCTCGTCACTTTCGGAGGAGCGTTCTTCGCCTCCTTCCCTCTTTTCTACAGCACGAGCTTCGGAGGAGCATTCTGGGTATGGATTCTGATTCTCGTGACCTTCGTCTTTCAGGCCGTATCCTACGAGTTCCAGACCAAGGCCGGCAATCTGCTCGGAGCAGGGACGTTCAGAGTGTTTCTCACTCTCAACGGGTGTCTCGCCCCATTTCTCGTCGGTACGGCTGTGGGCACTTTCTTCACCGGGTCGGACTTCGTCGTCAACAAGGCTGCGGTAGGAGACAGTCTCGCTCCGGTGATCAGCGTATGGGGCAACGGATGGCATGGTCTTGAGGCCGTCGCCGACATCAGGAATCCTCTGCTCGGTCTGGCAGTGACCCTGCTCGCAGCGACTCTCGGCTGTCTTTACATGCTCAACAACATCGATGACGAGGAGCTGTCCTCCAATCTGCGGAAACGGCTTCCGTGGACGGCAGGCGGCTTCGTGCTCTTTTTCGTCGCGTTCATCGTTGCGATATTCCTCTCGGAGGGCTATGCGGTGGACGGCAGCGGAACCGTGAGCATGGAGAGATTCAAGTATTGGCACAACTTCGTGCAGATGCCTGTCGTGGCCGTCGTATTTCTCGTCGGCACCGTATGTGTACTGTACGGCATTTTAAAGGCTGTTTTCAAGCGCGGATACCGCCGTGGAATATGGTGGTCGGGAGCGGGCACCGTAATGGCCGTTACGGCCCTTCTGATGCTTGCCGGCTACAACGGCACTGCGTATTATCCTTCCTCGACCGATCTGCAGAGCTCTCTCACCATCTCCAACAGCTGCTCCAGCGAGTTCACTCTCACTGTCATGACTTGGGTGTCGTTCATCATTCCTTTCGTTCTGGCCTACATAGTCTATGCGTGGAGAGCGATGGACAGAAAGCCGATAACGGCCAAGGAGATCGACTCGGTTCAGGACAAGTACTGACCGTGGACAAGTATCGGCAGAAGGCTGTGCCGGGATGAAAAGGCGCTTCAGTTAAGGACAAATGCCGGAAATGGAAGAAAAAATTATATCAGCAAGATGAAAAACAATGTATTTACAGCGGGAATGCGGGCTGCGGCCTCATTCCTGCTCCTTGTGGCTGCGGCATTTTCCGCCTCCGGAAATGTGCCCGGAGAGGCCGCATCCGGGAAAGGGGATGAGCCTGACGGCATCAGGGTAATGTCATTCAACATACGCAACGGTGAGGCCAATGACGGTACCAATTCATGGCCTTATCGCTGCCCTGCCGTCGCAATGATGATAGAGGATACCCGCCCTGCCGTGCTCGGGCTACAGGAAGCCTATTATTACCAGCTATATTTCATCACCGAGAATCTCCTCCAGTATGAGGCTGTGGGAGTCGGCAGGGAAGACGGGAAGCGCGAAGGGGAGTATGCTGCCATCGTCTATGACAAGAAGCGCGTCTCCCTGAAGAAATGGGGCACATTCTGGCTTTCCGAGACTCCTTCAGAGCCTTCGACCGGCTGGGACGCCGCCTGCAGGAGGACGGCTACATGGGCCCTGATGAAGGACAAGGCTTCCGGCAGGAACTTCCTGTTTGTGAACACTCATCTTGACCATGTCGGCAGGGAGGCCAGAGAGAAGGGGCTTCAGCTCATTGCGGACAGGATAGCCGAGATCAACAGGGACAATCTGCCGGTTGTGCTTACCGGTGACTTCAACGTCACTCCCGACGATCCGGTGCTCAAGGTTCTGGACGGCAGACTCAAGAATGTGCGCGACATCGCCCGGAAGACCGACAGGCAGGGAACATTCAACAACTGGGGCAGGAGCGATGATGTCATAGACTACATCTTCTGCTCAGGCTTCAGCTCCTGCCCTGAGTTCAGGACGGTGAGGGAACACTATGCGGACCGCACGTTCATTTCCGACCATTATCCCGTCGAGGCTCTGCTGAGGTTCTGAAGAAGTCACTTCTTCAGAACCTTATAACGTATGTTCATTTCCTGAAGGTTCTCGATGAACGGGTGGTTTATCGACACCTGGAACTTTCTGGAGAGGAACTCGATATTGTATCTGGTCACAGGGTCGAAGAGGAACATGGTAAGAGGCACATTCCCCTTATTGTTCTTCAGCAGCTTCGTGAGATCCTGCCTGAATCCGTCGTTGAGCATCGGTGTGGTCACATAGATTGCGAATCCCTTGATGAATGTCTCAGTGACATTGCCGAGGTGGATGACGTTCTTTATCTTAAGGACATAGGGAGGGTCTCCCTTCTCTTTTCTCTCATCCGGATTTCTGAAGAACTTTTCCTCTATCTGCCCTTCAATGTAGACTGCCGAATTCTGCTCGAGCTTGCCTTTGTAGGTTTCCATTTCCTTCCCGTTCAGCACGAACTCGTAACTTCCGTCAAAGTCCTCAAGGGCGATTTTCATGTATGGCTTGCCGAATTTGTTGGTGCCTGAGGTCACTGAAGTGAGGAATCCTCCGATGCTCACCTTCTTTACCGACTTCTCTCTGTCGCATTTCGCGATCAGCTCGGGCAGCTCGCTGACACTGCAAGTTGAGAAATTCTTTATCTCAAATGAATATCTGTCAAGGGGATGCGATGACAGGTACATTCCCACCAGTTCCTTTTCCCTGTGCAGCATCTCAAGCACATTCTCTTCCCCTTTCATCGGGGGCATCTCCGGCCTCTGCGGCCTGATCTCCTCGGAGTCTCCGAAAAGTGACACTGACGCGTCCAGAGTGTCTTTCCGGTACAGGTCGGCATATCTTACGAGGGCATCGAGAAAGATGTCCCCCGACTCGCACGGAAGGAGATACTGCGTTCTCGTATGGCCGAAGCTGTCGAATGCCCCGGAAAACAGCAGTGATTCGTATGCCTTGCGGTTGACCGTGCCGGCCATCCTCTCGGCGAAGTCGAAGATGTCGGTAAACAGTCCGTTTTCCTCCCTTTCCTTCAGGATGGCCTTGACTATGTTGTCGCCGAAGCCCTTGATGCCTCCGAGTCCGAAGCGTATGTTGCCCTCCCTGTTGACGGTGAATCTGGCGTCACTCTCGTTGATGTCCGGATTGAGCACCTTGATCCTGGACTTCTTGGCGTCGTCCATGATCTTCTTTATCTCATCGAGGTTGGAGAGGTTCTTGCTGAGGTTGGCGGCCTGGAACTCGGCGGGGTAGTGTGCCTTGAGATAGCCCGTCTGGTAGCTTACCCATGCGTAGCACGTGGCGTGCGACTTGTTGAAGGCGTACTGGGCGAATTTTCTCCAGTCTCCCCATATCTTTTCCAGTACAGACTCCGGATGCCCGTGCTCTGTGCCTCCCTTGATGAACTTTCCGTGCAGGGATTCGAGCACATCCAGCTGTTTCTTTCCCATGGCCTTGCGCAGCTTGTCCGCCTCGCCTTTGGTGAAGCCGGCGAGCTTCTGTGAGAGAAGCATGACCTGCTCCTGATAGACGGTGACTCCGTATGTGTCCTGGAGAAATTCCTCCATCTCGGGAAGGTCATATTCTATCTTTTCACGGCCCTGTTTCCTCTCGACGAATGACGGTATATAGTCAAGAGGCCCCGGCCTGTAGAGCGCGTTCATGGCTATCAGATCCTCAAACCTCGTCGGCTGGAGCTTCTGGAGCCACTGCTTCATGCCCTCGGACTCGAACTGGAACACGCTCGTGGTGTCTCCCCGTCCGTAGAGCCTGTATGTCTCCTCATCGTCGATAGGTATCTTTTCTATGTCTATTTCGATGCCGTGGCGCTTCTTTATGTTTTCAACGCACTCCTTAATGATCGACAGTGTTCTGAGCCCGAGGAAGTCCATCTTCAGCATGCCGACATCCTCGATGAAGCAGCCTTCATACTGTGACACCCAGACATCCTCTCCCGTGGCCTTGTCTGATGCTATGCTGATCGGAATATAGTCCGTCAGGTCTCCTCGGCCGATGATCATCGCGCAGGCGTGTACTCCTGTCTGCCTGATGCATCCCTCGAGCTTCACGGCATATTTGAGCACGTCCTTGGTGAGTTCAGAGCCGTTTTCATACTCTTGCTTCAGTTCGGGAAGGTATTTTACGCAGTTGGCGAGCTTCGGCTTGACCTCCTCCTTGACTTTTCTCGTCACATATCTCGCGTCGACGGAAATCTTTTGTCCCTTGTGCTCGGGGTCGTTCTTTTCGACCTTCTTGACCGTAACCTTTTCCTTTGGCCCCGGCTCCTCATTCTCGGCAAGCTCCACTTCCTCCTCCACTTCCGCCTCAAACGGCTTGTCCGGAATCATCTTGGTGAGCCTCGCCGACTCGTCCATCGGCATATTGCTCACACGCGCCACATCCTTGATGGCCATCTTTGCAGCCATAGTTCCGAATGTGACCACATGGGAGATATGGTCCTTTCCGTAGGTATCCTCGACATATTTGAACACCTTGTAGCGTCCGTCGTCGTCGAAGTCTATGTCTATATCAGGCATCGAGATGCGGTCCGGGTTGAGGAAACGCTCAAACAGGAGCTGGTATTTTATCGGGTCTACATTGGTTATTCCCAGACAGTATGCCACGGCTGACCCCGCAGCGGAGCCACGGCCCGGTCCGACCCAGATGCCGTTGCGCCGTGCAGCCGCGATGAAGTCCTGCACGATGAGGAAGTAGTCCGGGAATCCCATTCGGCATATCGTCTTCAGCTCGAAGTCGATGCGTTCCGCCTGCTCGGCGTTCAGCTCACCGTACCGTCTTTTCGCGCCTTCGTAGCACAGATGGCAGAGGTATGCCACAGAATGCGTGAACATCTCCCCTCTGTCGTTCCCGTCCTTGTCGCATCTTCCGGCGTCAATCACGTCCTTGTATTTTTCAAGATACTTGTCCACATCCTTCAGGAAGGATTCCTCTATCTTGAATATCGGAAGCACGTGTCCACGGTCGATCTCGTATCTCTCCACCTTGTCGCAGACCTCGAGAGTATTCTCGAGAAATTCCGGATGGTCAGGGAAGAGGGCGAGCATCTCCTCTTCGCTCTTTATGTATTCCTGCTGGGTATATCTGAGCCTCTTCTCGTCCGTCAGGTAGGCGTTGGTCGTAAGGCAGATGAGTCTGTCGTGGGCGGGACCGTCCTCTTTCCGCACGAAATGCGCGTCATTGGTGGCAACTATCTTCACGCCGGTCTTCTTCGACAGCTCTATTATGCCCTCAAGGGCGATCTTCTGCCTCTCGTACACATCCTGCGACTGTCCGGGAACTTCAGTCCTGTGCAGCTGCACCTCGAGGTAGTAGTCCTCTCCGAACACCTTTTTGTGCCACTCTATGGCCTTTTCCGCCGCATCCATGTCTCCGTCCAGAATGTTCCTCGGCACCTCTCCGGCAATGCAGGCTGAGCAGCATATCAGGTCTTTGGCGTATTTCTCCACCACCTCGTGGCTCACCCTCGGCTTGTAGTACATTCCCTCGATGTGTCCGGTAGAGACTATCTTCATGAGATTCTTATAGCCGTTGTAGTTCTTGGCCAGAAGTATCAGATGATAATATTTGCTGTGCTCCTTGTCCTTGATCTTATGGTCGAAATGCCTCGTGACATAGATCTCGCATCCTATGATAGGCTTCACGGACGGATGTTTCTTTGCGAATTTGAAGAATTCCTTGACTCCGTACATGTTGCCGTGATCGGTTATGGCTATTCCCGGCATCCCGAGCTCATCCGCCCGGTTGAAGAGGTTTTCAATCGACGACTGACCGTCCAGTATAGAATACTGGGTATGCACATGAAGGTGAACGAATGACATTTCCGCTTGTATTTATTTTGTGGGGGTGAGTTGCAAAGATACTTAAAAAACCACTGCCGTATCTCATGCTTTTTCCACTTGTTGATAACTTTCCCTGGCCCTGACGTAAGACCCCGGACAAAAGAAAAGCGGATGCCCAGACGGACATCCGCTCTATTCGTATCCTGTTCATGATCAGCTCATGACAGGTTTTTCAAGTGTCACTTTATGATCTGCTTCCTTGCGTTTCTCTTTTCAATCCACATCGTCACGTCGTACATGAGCGGAGTGGCGATGAAAAGGGAAGCGTAAGTACCCACGGCGATTCCGACGATGAGGGCCACTGCGAGACCTCTTATGACTTCACCGCCGAAGATTGCGATCGCAACCATCACTATGAGGGTGGTAAGCGACGTGTTCATCGTACGAGAGAGAGTGCTGTTGAGAGCCGAGTTGGCGTTGACGTCGAGAGGCATCTTCGGATGCAGAGTCTTGTATTCGCGGATACGGTCGAAGATGACCACGGTATCGTTGATGGCGTATCCGATGATGGTCAGCACGGCCGCGATGAACGTCTGGTCGACGTCAAGGCTGAACGGCAGTATTCCGGAGAAGATGGAGAAGAAGCCTACCACTATGATGGCCGTATGGGCAAGACCCATGACTCCGCCGAATCCCCATGTCCACTTCTTGAAGCGGAACGCGATGTAGATGAAGATTGCTATCAGCGCTATCACAACGGCGATGATGGCGTCTCTCTTCATGTCGTTCGCGATGGTAGGACCCACCTTGTCAGAGCTGATGATTCCGTTAGGATTCTCAAGCGTCGATCTGAACTCGTCAAACGTGAGCTGCTCGGCGAAGAATCCCTTGAGGGCGTTGTAGAGCTTTGCCTCCACCTCGGCATCCGCTTCGGTAGACTCTTCCTCCACCTTGTACTGGGTGGTGATCTTCATCTGGCTCTCGCCTCCGAACTGCTTTACTTCAACTGCTCCGTCAAATTCGTTGATGGCCGCTTCCCTGATGTCTTCAGCGAGCACAGGCTGGTCGAATCTCACCACGAAGGTGCGGCCTCCGGTGAAGTCCACTCCGTATGTGAATCCCTTTGTGAAGATGGACACGATGCAGAGGACGATCACTATGCCGGAAATCGTATATGTGAACTTTCTCTTGCTGAGGAAGTTGACATGAGTGTTCTGAAGCAGGTTGCGGGTGTATCTGTTGTCGAACGTGATGTTCTTGCCCTTTGCGAGCCTGTCTTCGAAGATGAGTCTTGAGATGAATATCGAGGTCAGGATCGAGGTGATGATACCGATGATCAGAGTCGTCGCGAATCCCTGCACCGGACCTGAACCGAAGATGAAGAGCACGATACCGGTGATGATGGTCGTGAGCTGACCGTCGATGATGGCCGAGTAGGCGTTCGAATAGCCGTCTGCTATCGCCCTGCCCAGTCCCTTGCCGGAACGGAGCTCCTCCTTGATGCGTTCGTATATGATGACGTTGGCGTCGACGGCCATACCCAGAGTCAGGACGAGACCGGCGATTCCCGGCAGCGTCAGCACGGCTCCGAATGATACGAGTGAGCCGAGGAGCAGAAGCACGTTGCAGAGCAGCGCGACATCAGCCACGAGGCCTGCCCCGTGATAGAAGAACGCCATGTATGCAAGCACGAGAAGGAACGCGATGAGGAACGATATGAGACCCGCGTTGATCGACTCTGCTCCGAGGGAAGGTCCGACAACCTGCTCCTGAATGATGGTCGCAGGGGCAGGGAGCTTACCGGACTTGAGCACGTTGGCAAGGTCTTCAGCCTCCTCGAGAGTGAAGTTTCCGGAGATCTCCGAGCTTCCCCCCGTTATTTCCGTGTTCACGACAGGGTAAGAGTACACCATTCCGTCGAGAACGATGGCTATCTGCCTTCCGATGTTGTCCTTTGTCATTCTCGCCCAGATGTTGGCGCCCTCGGCGTTCATCGTCATCGACACGTGAGGGTTACCTCCGTTGTTGCCGTACTGCACGCGGGCATCTGTCACGGCGCCTCCGTCAAGCGGAGCCAGTCCGTCCCTCGAAGTCGCTTTGATTGCCACGAGCTCGTAGGTGTTTCCTCCCTCAATGTAGGATGACGGCTTCACCGTCCAGTATGCCTTGAACTCGGCCGGGAAGAGGGCTTCGATCTGAGGCATGTTGAGCCAGCGGTTGATTTTTGCCGTGTCGGCGTAGTTGGCGTATCCTATGCAGGCGCCAGTAGCCAGCCTTCCGTTGAACATTGCAGGCTGAAGGGCTGCAAAGAGCGGGTTCTCCTTTCTGTAGCGTTCAATTTCCTGTGCGTCGGCCGCCTGATTCTTAAGCTCCTCGGAAAGGAGGGAGTCTGCCGATGAGGCGGTCTCTTCCTTCACCTCGGTTTCCTGTGCCGGAGCGGCGTTTTCCTCTGAAGAGAGGAGCTGTGCGAGAGTGCTGTTGGCCTCCTGAAGGAACGGGAATATCTCGGAGTTGTCGTAAGTTGCCCAGAATTCGAGGGATGCCGTGCCCTGCAGAAGCTTTCTGACACGCTCAGGCTCCTTAACTCCCGGAAGCTCCACGAGGATTCTTCCGCTGTTTCCGAGCTTCTGTATGCTCGGCTGGGTCACTCCGAAGCGGTCGATACGGTTTCTCAGCACGTTGAACGAGTTGGATATGGCACTTTCAGCCTCCTCGCGGATCACTCCTATCACCTCGTCATCGCTCGACTCGGGGCCGATCTTGTCCCTCATCTCATAGGTGCCGAAGATCTGCGCGAGCCGCTGTCCGTTCCCCACTTCATTCCAGGCCTCCTGAAAGAGGGTGATGAAATCCGCTCTCGAAGTCACGCTTCTCTCGTTGGCCAGAGCGAGCGCCTGATTGAACTCTGGAGACTGATTGTTGCCGGAAAGTGCGCGGACAAGGTCCTCGAGCTGCACCTGAAGCATCACGTTCATGCCTCCCTTGAGGTCGAGGCCGAGGTTGATCTCCTTCTCCTTCACGTCCTTGTAGGTGTAGCCGAAGTATACCTTCTCCATGGAGACGGAGTCGATGTATCTCCTGTTCCCCTCCTTTCTCACCGAATCGAGGTAGAAAGCCCTGTCCTCCTCCGGAACACTGTTGAATGCGGCTGATCTCTGTACGCGGTCAACGGTCTTCTCCGCATATTTCGCCGCCTTGTTCTCCTGAATTTTGGTGACAAGGGTAAACGAAAGCTGCCAGAGACAAACTATGGCCAGTATGATCGCCACAAATCTGATAGCACCTTTACTTTGCATAATTCTGTATACGTTAGATTATTTGTTGTCTTTTCATCCGGATGCGGCCTGTTCCCGTTTCCGCAAAATAGGGCACAAATTTACTATTTTTTTCTTATAAATAAAGTATTTCTTATTTTTGTTGATTGTAAATGAGCGGAAAAGGAACATGAACATATACTTTACTTGCGTTCTGGCGGCATTTGCCGCCTCTTTTGCTGATGCACCGCATCTTGCGGCAGATGACACCGTAAGGGACTCGCTTGTCAGGGCAGGGGATTCCCTCAGAATGGAATACAGATTCACCGAGGCGAGAGACGCCTACCTCATGGCGGCGGAGGCGGAGCCGGATTCGCTCAGGCGCCTTGAACTCGCCGACAAGGTGCTCCTTGCCGAGAACGGGATGAACATGTCCGGGTTCGTGAGCACTCCTGAGGTCGTGGCAAGGCACAGGTTCTCCCTGTCGGACTTTTATCTTTTCTATCCCCTGCCGGACCGTGTATGGGCTCCTGTGCCCAATCAGCTCGACACGCTCGGCGCAAATCCGTTCAGCCGGGCCGTCTATGCGCCCGAAGGCTGCGGTGAGATATATTTTTCTGCGCCGGACACAACCGGAGTGATGAATATCCACAGGACTGAGTTCAGGGATTCGCTATGGACTGTTCCGGAGCTTCTCAACGAGTCGATGATGTCCTCTTCCGACGAGATATATCCCATGCTTTCTGCAGACGGAAAGACGCTCTATTTCGCCTCCTCCGGCCTTTACGGCGTCGGAGGATATGACATCTACGTCTCTTCGTGGGACGAGTCCCGAGGGGAGTGGGGTGTTCCGGTCAACATGGGCTTTCCCTACTCATCTCCGGCTGATGACTTCCTCTTCATAAATACGGACGACGGCAGATACTCCGTCTTTGCCTCGAACAGAAACTGCCCGGCGGACAGTGTGGACGTGTTCGTCATTGAGTATGACGACATGCCGGTGAGGAAGAGGATTTCCGACGAGTCGCAGCTCCGGGATCTGTGCCGTCTGGCTCCTGACGCTGAGAATGGGGGCATGCGCGGAGGTTCGGCCCATGGCTCCATACCTGACAATCCTGAGATCCGCAGATACATGTCCACGGTCTCCGGCGTGAGGGAGCTCAGGGATTCGCTTTCGGACTGCCTCGGCAGGCTTGACTCGGTCCGTGCGAAGCTGTCTTCCGGGCTGTCTGCGGAGGAAAGGGCGGAAGCGGAAAGCATGGCGGCGGATCTTGAGGCCATGGTGCCGTCTCTGCGAGACACTCTTGACAAGGCTATGGCCGTCCTGCAGAAGATAGAGATGGAGTTCCTGTTCAACGGCGTAGCCTTCGATCCGGACAAGCTTGAGGCGGAGGCCGACAGGGAAGTCGTCGGCGCATCATCAGGCTATGCCTTCACCAGGATGAACCCGAGAGAGGCCCTCGACCTGCGCTTCGAGGTGCCGGAAAAGAAATTCGACTACTCGTTCATGGTGCTTCCGGAGGGAAGGTTCGCCGAGAACAACACGCTTCCTTCCGGCCTTGTATATCAGATTCAGATATTCTCCCTGTCGAAGAAGGCTACCGTGCGCCAGCTGAACGGCCTTTCTCCAGTTTTCGAGACCAGGACCTCGTCCGGGAGGTATATCTATCGCGTCGGCGTGTTCAGAACCTACAACGATGTCCTGTCCAAGCTCAACGCCGTAAAGAAAGCCGGCTTCAAGACTGCTTTCGTAGTTCCGCTGAAGGACGGTCAGGTGATAAAGCTTGCTGCGGCAAGGGCGCTTGAGGCAGAGGAGAAGCCTGTCTATCAGATCCGGATGACCCCGGACGGAGGGGTGCTTCCCGAGCTTGCCCTGAAGGCCGTAAGTCAGGCGGGGGCCGATGGCTCAGGCCACATGGACATCGCCAGAGTGGAGGAGGACGGGAAGACCATATATGTCGCCGGCCCGTTCCGCAGCCTTGAGAAAGCGGAGGAGACTGCCGCCGCCGTGAGAGCGGCCGGAGTCCCGGAAGTTTCAGTCACAAAAGTTGGAAAAGTGACGTCAAAGTGATATTTTTGTCAACCGTATGGCATTCATCATTATTCTCATAGCCTTAGGCCTGATTCTGATTCTCGCTGAAATTCTGCTCATCCCGGGAATCGGAGTGGCCGGAATTCTCGGACTCGCGTCCATGGGAGGCTCATGCTTCTATGCTTTTCATGAATTCGGAACGGACACCGGTGCCGTCGTCACGATAGTGAACGCCGTCCTGCTTCTGGTGCTCGTCGTCTATGTCCTGCGTGCCAAGACCTGGCGGAAGCTTGCGCTCAACACAAACATAGATTCCAAGATCCAGTTCTTTGACGAGGCTCAGATTGCCGTCGGGGACACGGGGAAGACCCTGACGAGGCTTGCGCCGATGGGGACCGCCAAGATCGGGGAAGCGACGTGCGAGGTCAAGTCACTCGAAGGCATAATCGATCCCGGCATTGACGTGGAGGTCGTCATGATTGAGGACAACAGAATCTATGTGAAGCCGGTGGAGAACGACTATTGAATCAAATGGAATAACGACTATTGAATCAAATATTTTCTTATGGCAATGATTGCAGTATGGGTCGCCGTAGCTATCGTCGGCCTGATCATTTTCCTCTGGTTTTTCCCTGTCACGCTGTGGTTTCAGGCTCTCATCTCGGGAGTGCGCATCTCTCTTATCCAGCTTGTGCTCATGCGCTGGAGAAAGGTCCCGCCGGGAACCATCGTAATGGCCATGGTGACAGGAACAAAGGCAGGTCTTAAGCTTGACGCCAATGAGCTCGAGGCCCACTATCTCGCCAAGGGCAACGTCCCGAAGGTGGTGAACGCCCTCATTTCCGCAGATAAGGCCAATATCACTCTTGACTTCAAGATGGCCGCTGCAATAGATCTGGCGGGCCGCGACGTGTTTGAGGCGGTGCAGATGTCGGTCAATCCGAAGGTCATCAACACGCCTCCTGTTACGGCCGTGGCCAAGGACGGCATCCAGCTTATCGCAAAGGCGAGGGTTACGGTGCGTGCCAACATCCGCCAGCTCGTGGGAGGCGCCGGCGAGGAGACCGTGCTCGCCAGAGTGGGAGAAGGCATCGTGTCCAGCATCGGTGCGGCTGAAAGTCACAAGCTCGTTCTCGAGCATCCCGACTCAATCTCCAAAGTGGTGCTCAACAAGGGGCTTGACTCCGGAACGGCGTTTGAAATCCTTTCCATTGACATAGCAGACATCGATATAGGCAAGAACATCGGTGCTGTGCTCCAGATGGATCAGGCGGAGGCCGACAAGAACATCGCACAGGCTCGCGCAGAGGAGAGAAGGGCTATGGCAGTGGCTCAGGAGCAGGAGATGAAGGCCAAGGCTCAGGAAGCCCGTGCGAAAGTTATAGAGGCAGAGGCTCAGGTGCCTCTCGCCATGGCTGAGGCATTCCGCGCCGGCAATCTCGGCATCATGGATTATTACAGGATGAAAAATATCCAGGCCGACACCGACATGCGCGAGAATATAGCGAAATAAATATTCGCCAATAAACATTCACCGAGGTTATCATCAAATAAATTTGGCGGAAAGGAAGATTTGACGTAACTTTGTCGTCCCTTGAGTCGGATGGCGGTCTTGTACGCATTTCCACTCGGGGACGTTCAATCAGACGCCAGTTCTGAATCTCAGGTGAGATGGGTGAGTGGCTGAAACCAGCAGTTTGCTAAACTGCCGTACGGGATTAACCGTACCGGGGGTTCGAATCCCCCTCTCACCGCAAGCAATGCAGCCGGTCGCGAAAGCGGCCGGTTTTTGTGTTTCAGCCCAGGCGCATGATTTGTCATGCAAGCCTTCGGCTGAAACATAAAAACCAAGATGCCCTTGGGCATCGGCTGCATTGCTTGCTGGGGCCTCTCCGGCAGGAGCCGGGGATGTGGCCGGCAAAGCCGGGCAAATCCCCCAGTAAGAGGTCCTATCCAGCAAGGAGTTGTGGAAAAATCATGCGCAGCATGGCTAATATCTCCCAAACCGAACACCGAATCAGAATAAACCTTACATTTGCCCTCCGTCTACTGAATAAATTTTCAGATCATGTCAAAATTTGGTTTATTCGCCCTTGTCATTGCCCTTTTGACATCCCTCGCATCATGTGACAAGGCGGAAGATCCGGATGTCTATTATGTGAAATATAAAGTCTACGAAAATGCCGAAAACTTGGAAATCGAGTATGTAAGCGTCAATACGGAAAACGGTATACAGACGCTGTATGGCGATTCGGACTTCGAAGTTATCGTAGGTCCTGTTGAAAAGGGATTTGAAGCCTCGATGGTGGTCGAGGGATCCGGTCTCATGGAAGAATATGTCTTTATTGAAATACTTGTGAGCGTAAATGACGGTCCTTTCGCCCTAAAGCTGCAGGAAAGAGGCATTCTCGGGTTCGGCTCAAGTGAACCACTACAAGGCAGCATGTCCGCCACCTACACCGTCGGCGAATGACGCCTTACAGGCGAAGCTCCACTATGAAGTCGATTTCTGAAGGGGCTTTTGACAGAAAAATGTCAAAAAAGAAAATTTTATAAAAAAAGAGAAAAATCTTCATGCCGCAGGCGAAGGTTTTTCTCTTTTTGCTCATCTCTTGCACCGGCGACGATGGAAGGCAGTTCATCGTGGAGGTACAGTGTTATCGTCAGTCTAACCTGTTCAGCAGGTGCGTTCTTTATGCTTCGGAAGTCTATGCGGCAGGTAGCAGAAGAGGCGACATGCAGGAGTACGATATACCTCCGGTATTTTTCCTTTGCCTTCTCGGTGGCGATGCCAGAATCTCTGACGGAGATGACCCCCAAAAGGACGGATGCATTGTCAGGGAGTTCACCTTCCGGGAAAAAGACAACGGGAATGTGCCCGATGAAACTATTTTTTGTATCTTCGTGGAGTTGAACCGATTCCGCAAGAGCCTTGATGAATGCTCCGGCGGACTTGACGAGTGGTGCTATTCGCTGAAGCACGGGAGCACGATGACCGAGATTCCGGACCGGTTGAAGAAAAAGCCGTTCGTGCAGTTCTTCAGGGCCTGCGAAATCGCAATGTTTGACACCGACACAAAACTCTTATACGAAAAGGACATGATTACCGAACGAGATTACTACAACACCATCAACACCGCCAGAAAAGCCGGTATGTCAGACGGAATGGAGCGTGGTCTTCAGCAAGGTATGGAAAGCGGCCTGAAGAAAGGTCGTGAGGAAGGGATGCTTGAGGAGCAACACAGAATCGCAAGAGCAATGAAAGCAAAAGGTCTTTCATATCAGATGATTGCCGAACTGACTGGACTGTCTGAGGACGAAGTGACGGAGTTATAAATGGCCATCATTTCGGGTAATCATTCAAAAATGGAAGACCAACGAAGGACTGAATGAGTAACTAGTGCTATAGCGTCAGTTCCACTATGAAGTCGATTTCTGATGGGACTTTACCGAGCTTCAGGAGAACGCCGTCCTTGTCCTGGCTGAAAGCGACTTTGGTGCCGTCGTTGAGGCAGGTGGCCTTCCTTATTTTGCCGGAGGTGAACGGTATGAAAAGGGAATTGTCCTGAATATTCATTATGTGGACATAGTGTGTGTTGCCTTTCTTTGTCGTCACGCCCCAGTCGTGAGGAGGCACGTCTCCGCCTCTGGTCCCCTTGACTGTGTGTCCGTATTTTGCCATCCATTCTCCGATTCCTCTGAGCCTGTCTACTGAAAGCTCCGGAAGACGGCCGTCCGGCTGCGGGCCTATGTTGAGCAGAAGATTGGCGTCTCGGCCTGCTGCTTCAACGAGATATTGCACGAGGGTCCTCACTGACTTGTAGTTCTGGTCTGTAATCTTGTAGCCCCACATGCCGTTCATCGTCTGGCAGGTCTCGAGCGGAAGGGCGTCGCTCACTTCCTGTCCGGAAAGTCCGGCCTTGTTCTCGCCCGGCAGATCCCTCTCAAAGATCTGGATGTCCTCGCCCTCGAACGGCGACAGATGGTGATTGTTGCCAATGAGGCAGCCCGGGCTGATGCGGTGTATCAGCGGATAGAGCTCGTCGTATCTCCAGTCGAAGTCGGGATTGATGTCCTGATCCCAGTGGCCGTCAAACCAGATGGCCCGCACAGGAGCGTATTGGACCAGCAATTCAGCGATCTGGGCTTTCATGAAATCATAATAGGCGTCCTGGTCTACGGTGTCCAGCGGCCGTCCTGTGCCGAGTCCCGTCCTTCCCCGAGGCGCATCCTCGCGTCCCCAGTCGATGAGCGAATAATAGAAATGCAGGGCTATTCCCTGCCTGTGGCATTCGTCGGCCAGTTCTCTGATGATGTCCCTGCCGAACGGCGTGGCGTCGACTATGTCATAGTCCGTGGCGTCGCTGTCGAACATGGAGAATCCGTCGTGATGTCTCGTCGTGATGCAGATGTATTCCGCTCCCGACGCCTTTATGGCCGACACCCACTCCTCGGCGCTGAACCCTTCCGGGCAGAATCCGCCCGCGAGCTTCGCGTATTCCCGGTAGTTGAGATTATTGTTGGTCATTGTCCACTCTCCTGTTGCGAGCATCGAGTAGATGCCCCAGTGCAGGAATATTCCGAATCTGTCTTCGCGGAACTCTTCGCGCGAAATCAGGTTCTTCTCGGACGGGACGTACTGTGCGACGCATGGCGCTGAGCTGAGCAGCATGGCTGCCGCTGCGCAGGTGAGAAATCCTTTTGTCATCAGTCTTAAGGTTTATGCGGTTGGGGGCAGCCACGGGGTATAGATGGCCGTCGGTCCAAATATAGACGTAATTGTCGTCAAAGCAAAGAAGTCGAGACAAAGAAAAAGAGCCCGACCCGTCGATGGGGTCAGGCTCTTCTGTTCTTTAGCTCTCGCCGGATGCCTTCATACGGCTGCCGGCATAGAAGCCGTCATACTATCTGTACTGAGCGAACTCGATGTCCTTGGCTGCTCTTTCGGCGAGTTTCTCGTCCTTGCTTGCAGCCTCGAGGTTTGCCTTCACTTCATCAGCATTTCCCTGACGGGCTGCGATGATGGCCTTCAGGTAAGCCACTGACGGGCTTGCGCATTTTGCTGAAGCGGCAGCCTTGTCGAGATCTCCGGTGAGGATGTATGCGAGAGTCTTGTTGTGGCAGCATCCCTTGGAGTCAGCGAGCTTGGCGGCGGCAGCGGCATAGTCGCCGTTGAGGATGTCAAGCACTGCAAGGTTCTCCTTGGCGGTCTGAGTGCCGGCGGCGTTGAAGTATTTTGCGGCCTCGGCCTTGTTGCCTTCTCTAAGAGCGATGACGCCCATTGCGTTCTGGTAGTCTGCACCCTTGTCCTGAACCTTTGCGAGAGCGCTCTTGGCTGCGTCAGTCTTGTTCTCGTTGAGGTAAACCACTGCGAGGTTGTACTGGGCGCGGTCGCTGTTGTATTTCTCGATAGCCTTCTTGTAGACGCTTACCTTGGCGGAGTTTTCCTTCACGACGGAAGCCGCACGGAGCAGTGCCTCCTCGTCAAGAACGTCGATGTTGTCCTCGATGAGCTGGAGGAGCTCCTCGTTGGAGTAGTTGGTGAACTCAACGTTTGCGATGAATCTTGCGCGGCGGAGCTCAGGAAGGATCTCCTGTGCGAGGGTCTTGTACACTGCGGACATGTTCTTGATCTCTCTCTCGCGGACTGCAGGGTCGCTGTACATGGAGAGGACGCGGATGATGAGGTCCTTGTCTTCAATGTCGGACTGTGCGACGAGCTCCTGGAAGCCTTCCCAGTCCTGACCGATGCTCTGGACATTGACCGGAGCCTCGACCTCATGTCCCTTGGTCACTTTTGCATAAGCCTTCTCGGCTGTGCCGGAACGCCTGTCGGAAAGCTTGGTGTTGAGCTCCTCGCCTCCGTCAGGTGATGCGTATGCAACGATGTCCGTGCTTACGATCTCCTTGCGCTCGTTCGCCTTGATCTCGTCGAGAGCCGCCTGGAAATTCTTGATGGACTCGGACTTGAGCTGGCTGTTTCTTACGGTCGAGCTGTTGATCGTATAGAGGATCTGACCCTCTGCGGTCTGCTTGATGATCTCCTGATAGTTGTCCGCCTTGAAGTCAACCTTTCCGTCCTTCATCACGAGCATGTAGGTGGTGTTGACGCCGTCAGCGGCCTTCTTTACAGGAAGATTGACGGATTTCTTCTTGTACTTCACGACTCCGCGGAGCTCGAGGTAGCCTTTCTCCATGCCCGGAACATAAGTGAAGTGAACCTTCTCGGTCACTGTAGAGCCGTCGGAAGGGACAACCTTATAGTTGTCGGTGACCTTCTCGCCCTGATACATGAAAGGCTCCATGGCAGCCTCGCCTCCCTCGTAAACGAGGACAGGGGTCACTTCAAGGATTGCCTTAGGATGGAAATAATCGGCAGGATAAGTGACCGTTACAGTCGCGTCGACATTTCCTGCTACGGCTTCAAGGACGACCGGGTCGCAGTTGACCGTGACGTTCTCGGCCATATCCGCCATCTTCTCAGGAGAGCTGCAGGCTATTGCAGCGAGTCCGAGAACTGCGGAAGACAAAAATCTGATGCTTCTTTTCATCTCAATTATAATTAAAATGGTTCTTTCAGCAAAAAGGCGCTTTAGCAACTGCACCTAATCTTTGCAAATATAATCATAATTTTAAATTTTCGGCATTCGTGCTGCATTTTTCATGCCTTTATCTTAACTTTGTGCATTATGACGAATCAGGAACTTCAGAGTTTGAAAAACAAGTTCGACATCATCGGCAGCGACCCTGCCCTTAACCGGGCTCTCGAGATTGCCGTGGCTGTCGCTCCAACCGACCTCACCGTGCTTATCAGCGGAGAGAGCGGAGTAGGAAAGGAGAATATACCGAAGATAATACATCAGCACAGCCGCAGGCGCACAGGCAAATATTTCGCCGTCAACTGCGGGGCCATCCCCGCCGGAACGGTCGACTCGGAGCTCTTCGGACATGAGAAGGGGTCTTTTACCGGGGCGAACGAGATGCGCAAGGGGTACTTCGAAGAGGCGGACGGCGGCACGCTCTTTCTGGATGAGATAGGCGAGCTGCCGAAGGATTCGCAGGCGAAGCTGCTGAGGGTGCTTCAGTCGGGAGAGTTCATCAGGGTGGGCTCGTCCAAGGTGCTGAAGACGGATGTCAGGGTCGTCGCGGCGACCAATGTCAATCTCATGCATGCCGTGTCGACCGGAAAGTTCAGGGAGGACCTCTATTACAGGCTCAATGCTGTGACCATCGTGATGCCGGCCCTCAGGGAGAGGCCGGATGACGTGCATCTGCTGTTCCGCAAGTTCGCGTCGGACTTCGCCGAGAGGTATGGCATGAACAGGATAACCCTTTCGCCGGATGCGGTGGCCCTGCTCAAGAGCTACCGGTGGCCGGGCAACATCAGGCAGCTCAAGAACGTGACTGAAAGTCTCGTGGCTCTCGAGTCGGAGAAGATGACCGGAGCCGGCGGGCGGTGCGAGATAGGGGCCGCGACATTGGCCGAGTACATTCCGAAGGACACTCCGGACGTGCTTCCGGTGAAGTCCGAGGCGCAGGGAGAGAGCATGAACCCTTCCGAGAGGGAGGCCATCATAAGAATGATCTATCAGCTGCGGCATGAAGTCGACTATCTCAAGTCGGTTGTCCTCGGGCACGGCGCCGCTCAGGAATCTGTCAGACAGCTTCCTGCTCCTGAGCGTCAGGACGGGATTCAGCCGGAGGAGCCGGACTGGCAGGATGCGGACGTGTCGGATTCCGTCAGCGGAGAAGACGACAGCCTTTCTCTCGAGAAGGTGGGGGCGGACCTCATAAAAAAGGCGCTCGAGAGGTACGACGGCAACAGGAAGCTCGCGGCCGCCGAACTCGGCATATCGGAGCGCACATTGTACAGGAAACTCAAGAACATGAAGTGAAGAACATGATGAGAATGTTTAAGACGATGATTTTCCGCATGGCGGCGGTCGTCCTGCCGCTGATGCTCGCGATGCCGCTTTTCAGCTCCTGCGGCATATACTCCTTTTCGGGGACGTCGATTCAGCCGGACGTCTATACTGTGACAATCAATTATTTTGAATATAAGGCACTCAGGGTCAACCCGACATTGAGCAACGACCTTACCGAGTCGCTCAAGGACCAGTTCCAGAGGCTCACCAGGCTGGAGCAGGTGGACATCGACGGGGATCTTGAGATCAGCGGGGAGATCACCGGATATGACGTGAGGGCGAGCGCGGTGACGGCCGACGAAGTGGCGGCGCAGAACCGACTGACGGTGACGGTGAAGATATATTTCACCAACAGAAAGTATCCTGAGGACGATTTCGAAAAGTCTTTCTCGGCCTATGCCGACTATGATTCGATGCAGTCTCTCGATGCTGTGGAATCCACTCTCTGTGAGGACATAATAACCACTCTTGTGGAAGACATATTCAATGCGACGGTCGCCAACTGGTGACGCGTCTCGGGAAAAGGCAAGGCTATGGAAGGATACATCGATCTCAAGAGACTCTCGCTGGAGGAGCTCGCCGGAGTGGTCAATCTCTATCCCTGGTTCGGGGCGGCACGAAAGGAGTTGTGCGTCAGAATGTTGAAAGCCGGAGGATGGAGTATGGAACAATATGCCGATGCGGCCATGTATCTCGGTTCGAGGCGCATCATTTCGGATATGGTGCGTTCGGAAAGCAGGGAAGACTGTTCGGACAGGGAGCTCGAGGAGATGCTCAGGAAAGTCAGCAACGACTACCGCCCGAGACAGGTGCGTGTCTCAGGAGGAGACTATTTCACTCAGGAGCAGTATGATCTCGTCAGAAAAGATGAAGACGCGGCCTTTGCGGACATCGTGAAATCCGCCTCCGCACCCTCCGAGAGGAGACATGACGCGGCGGACGGGCCGGATCTGGCCTTCTACACCGAGACCCTTGCGCAGATCTATGCGGATCAGGGATATGTTGAGCAGGCGCGGAGGATTTATTCTAAACTAATTTTGGCATATCCGGAAAAAAGTGCTTACTTTGCAGCCCTTATGGAAAATTTGAACGAGGAAAATTAAAAAGATAGCAATTATGGGTGTCGTATTTACTATTCTCACTGTATTCGTGATTCTTGCGAGTGTGCTTCTGACCATTGTCGTGCTCCTTCAGAACAGCAAGGGAGGCGGACTGGCGAGCAATTTCGCGGTCGGCAACCAGACTTTCGGAGTCCGCAAGACTGCCGACATACTCGAGAAGGTGACATGGGGGCTTGTAGCATTCATCTTTGTCCTCGCCATAGTCACTACTTTCACTACCGGCGGCTCGGGACGCAGCGAGATCGATGTCACGAGGCAGATTGAGAACGCGGCCACGGAGCAGGTTCCGGAGTTCCCTACGGCTCCGGTGCAGAGCGCGCCAGCTGAGGAAGCTCCTGCTCAGGATGTTCCGGCCGGAGAGGCTGAATAACAGGATCTTAATTTGGCGGGCTGACATTTTGTCAGTCGTTTGGCCGATGGAATATAATTTGAATATAGCCGTCTGTTCCCGCGAGCAGACGGCTATTTAAGCATGCGGTCGACACTTTGCGGCCGGCCTCCGATCCGCAGCCGGCAGGTCGGACGGAGCGGCAGAGCGAATCTTCCGGAGTCTGCATACGGGACGTAAAAGGAGATTAATTATGGCAAACGACAGTAATAGATTTGAAAATCTTAACAAATTTGCCGTCAATCTTAATGAGAAGGCGGCGCAGGGGAAGCTCGATCCCGTCATAGGAAGGGACGAGGAGATCCGAAGGGTGCTCCAGATATTGAGCAGGAGGACCAAGAACAACCCTATTCTGGTGGGTGAGCCGGGAGTCGGAAAGACTGCCATCTCGGAGGGCATCGCGCAGAAGATCGTAGACGGTCAGGTGCCTGAGACACTTAAAAACAAGAAGATATATTCTCTTGATCTGGGAGCCCTCATCGCAGGAGCGAAGTATCAGGGCGAATTTGAGGAGAGGCTCAAGGGTGTGGTCAAGGAAGTCGTGGACAGCGACGGAGAGATCATCCTCTTCATAGATGAGATACATACTCTTGTCGGTGCAGGAAGGACGTCCGGCGCGATGGATGCGTCAAATATCCTGAAGCCGGCGCTGGCACGAGGAGAGCTCAGGACCATAGGCTCGACCACCCTTGACGAGTATCAGAAGTATTTTGAGACAGACAAGGCCCTCGAGAGACGATTCCAGATGGTCATGGTGGACGAGCCGACGCCGGCGGAGTCGATATCCATTCTGAGGGGGCTGAAGGAGAGGTATGAGAACCATCACAAGGTGCGTATCGAGGATGATGCCCTGATAGCCGCCGTGGAGCTGTCTCACAGGTACATCACCAACAGGTTTCTGCCGGACAAGGCCATAGACCTTGTGGATGAGGCCGCATCTAAGTTGAGGCTTGAGATGAATTCCGTACCTGAGCCGATAGACGATCTCAACAGCCGTATCAGACAGCTGGAGATAGAGAAAGAGGCCATCAAGAGGGAAGGCGTCTCGATGAAGATGGACAAGATCAGTGAAGATCTTGCCGAGCTCACCGCCAGACGGGATTCTCTCATGAAGAAATGGGACGAGGAGAAGGGTATCCTTTCCGGACTTCAGGAGGCCAGACAGCAGATGGAAGACTATAGGACGCAGGCCCAGAATGCGGAGAGGGCAGGAGACTATGGCCGTGTGGCCGAGATAAGGTACGGCAAGATGGCCGAGGTCAAGAAGCGTATTGACGACCTCACCGCAAGGCAGGCGGCTATCACCGATCCTATCATCACTGAGGCAGTTACGCCTGAGGACATAGCCGAGGTCGTGGCCAAGTGGACCGGCATACCTGTCAAGAGGATGATGGAGAGCGAACGCGAGAAGCTGCTGAGGATGGAAGACGAGCTGCACAAGAGGGTCATCGGCCAGGATCAGGCCATAGCGGCAGTGTCGGATGCGGTGCGCAGAAGCCGTGCGGGCCTGCAGAACGAGAAGCGTCCTATAGGCTCCTTCCTCTTCATGGGCACCACCGGAGTCGGCAAGACCGAGCTCGCCAAGGCTCTCGCGGAGTTCCTGTTCAACGATGAGAACATGATCACCCGAATAGATATGAGCGAGTATCAGGAACGGCATTCGGTGAGCCGTCTCGTCGGCGCGCCTCCGGGATATGTCGGCTATGACGAGGGCGGTCAGCTTACCGAGGCCGTGAGACGCAAACCGTATTCGGTGGTGCTTCTCGACGAGATAGAGAAGGCGCATCCGGACGTGTTCAACATACTGCTTCAGGTGCTTGACGACGGACGTCTGACGGACAACAAGGGCCGGACGGTCGACTTCAAGAACACGATTCTGATAATGACTTCAAATGTCGGAGCCGAGGTTATCCAGAGCTACATGGACAGGCTTCCGGAGGTCGGCGTCAAAGGGGCCGATCCGTCTGCCGAGAAGGATGCGGAGAGAAAGCGTCAGGCCATGCTGCTCGAATGCAGGAAGAGCGTCATTGACATCCTCAAGAAGACGGTGCGGCCGGAGTTCCTCAACAGGATTGACGAGATCATCATGTTTGAGCCTCTGTCTCATAAGGACATACGCGACATCCTCCGTCTGCAGACTGAGGACCTGAAGAAGAAGCTGGCGCAGAATGGAGTGACGGTCACGTTCACCGAGGGCTTCATGGACTACATGAGCACCAAGGGATATGAGCCCGCCTATGGCGCAAGGCCTATCAAGAGACTGATGCAGCGCGAGCTGGTCAACCTGCTCGCCAAGTCGATTCTTGACGGCAAGGTCCACAGGGATTCGGTCATCGAAGTGGATGTTCAGGACGGGCAGATCACTGTCAGAGACCGGAAGTAGGTCATCCGCAAAGACGCCGTGAGACATCAGTTCAGGGCGTCCGGTCCGTCCGACAGAAGGCGGCGGATCTGGCATTTGAGTGAGAGTTTATAAGAGAGGGACACGACGGCAGAAACTGTCGTGTCCCTCTTCTTGTTTTAAGGCATGTGGATCAGGCGGCAGGATTATTCGGCGTCTTTGACGCAGCGGAGCTGCTGGCCTGAGGCGGTGCTGACGTAGCTGAGGTTGATCCGGCCTTCCGGGTATCTGGATGAGAAGGTGGTCATCTGGCCGAAGAACTGGATGTTGGTGAGTTCTTCAGGGGCGGATGACGAGTAGATCGGCTGGTAGCAGGTGGACGTCATGTGGTATGTCATGGCCGGCATTCCGTAGTATTCCTCGGAAAGCGAGGTGTTGCCGGAATAGAGCTGTGTGAGCTGGTAGCGCGGAGTGGCGTTGAAGTTGGTCATCATCCTCACGCCGGAGAGTACATAATTCCAGCCTGCCTCCTGATAGAGAGTGTATCTGCCTCCGCCGTAGTCCGCGTCATAGAAGAGGGCTTCTGTGTTGATCTGGTTGCCGCTTTCTCCAAGCGCATTCTTGTTGGAGAGGCCGCAGAGGTTGAAGTATTCCGTACGGGTAGGGATGTGCCAGCCCGGAGGACAGATGCCTTGCGCTCCCTCGAAGTCGTAGCAGTTGTCAGCTGTCACTTCTACTCCTCCCAGAGCCGCATACATGTCGTAGAAGAGTCCGTATGTGCGTATCGATTCCTCGTCCGTCAGGGCAGTGGCCGTCTCTGCGTTTATCGTGCCGTCGCCGCCGCTGAGTGAATAAGGATACCAGATGTGGCTGTCGGCAGTCGGATCTCCTGACGGCGTGAATCCGTCAGGCACATAGCGCATCGGCTCTGCCATCCATACGGAGCCGTTGGAGAGTGTCACGGTGCGGTATTCCTGCCCCGCGTACACGAAATATCCGTCATGCTCCTCGAAAGACACGTCTTCTGACGGGGTGTCAGGGCCTATTTCGCCTTCATCTGTCCAGCCGCCTATCTCGCCTGACACTGTCACCTGAAGTCCCTCCTGCGTCACTCTCGCCGTCATTGTGTACTGGCTGCCGGCCTTGAGTTCGGCCGAGGCCATGTCCTGCTCGAGAGTCTTGCCGTCCGCCGTGGTGACGGAAAGCGTGAATGCCACTGTCTGAGGCACTACGATGGCTCTGTACTGGCTGCCTGCTGACACTGTCTGCGCAGTAATGTCTTCAGCCTCAGCTGCGGCGCTCACAGCTGCGGACGGGATCGAAAGATCCACATCGGCTGTTCTCTTCGACCCGGACAGCTTCACCGCCGTGATCTCAGAGCCCGAATCATTGGTGATGTTGAGGAGAATCTTCGAGAGGAGATGTCTGAAATTCAGAGTCACGGCGTCTGATGTCGGAGTTACGCCGGTCTTCACTCCCGCTATGAGGTCTGAAGCCTGATAGCCTTCGCCGGTCTGGTCGGCCATTACTGAGAAGGAAGTCGGAGTCCCCTCTGCGTCATACGGATAGTATGCCGTAAGTACGGATGTCTCCGCGGCTTCCGGATACCATGTGAGAGAGCCGGAGAATACGCCGTCGGCAAATGTCATCAGATGGTTGTCGGCGTAGGCCTCTTCCCCGCGCATGATGGTGAGACCGATCCGGTCTCCGTCTTCAAAGTTCACTTCAGTGACCCTTGTGATCACAGGAGAGATCCTGATGAGGCTGTTTTCCCGCATCGGACTCTCAGTCTTCTGGCAGCCCATCAGAGCCGCTGCAGCAAGAACCGCAATTGTTGTCTTCTTCATATCATTGATCATTGAAATTGTTTGATGTCATCTTTCGTCAGAACGCATAGCCGAACTTCAGGCTTTCCGACCATCTGTCCGGTCCGTAGAGAAAATTGAGGTTAAAGCCTCTGACGTATGATGCCGAGGCCTCCACATAAAGCCCCTTCAGGAAATTGAACCTCAGAGCCAGCGCCGCGTCAAGACGGGGAGCGGTGAGATATTCGCTCTGCATGTCATGCCAGGCCTGAAGTCTGTCGGGAAGCTCTCCGGTCACCATGTCCTCGTCCAGAGTCGTGCTTTTCTCGACCGAGTTGCCCGAGGAGAAGGCGAGTCCGGCCTTGATGTCGAACGCCTTGATCTTCACGCTTCCGGAAGCCCAGATGCGGCTCACGACGTCGTTGCGGGAGAAAAGGTAGGGATACATCTGCGAGGACAGTCTGAAGAGGCCCGAGATCTCCGCGCCGAATCTGACGGACGCTCCCGGGGAGTTCCACTCATAGTCCGGAGCGAAGCAGAACCGCTCTCTCCCGAGGATTCTGTTCGAGCCGTATATCCGTGTGACAGTCACGCCGTTCTGCGTCTCCTGTCCGATGACGTTCTCGTTGTTGAACTGTCTTGCCCAGAGCAGGTTCATTCTTATCAGATGTCTGTTTCCCTCCTTCCCGAATGCCGCGCCGATCTTTGCCCCTGCCCGATGCTCCGGAAAAGTGAACCAGATGGTCTGCTTCTCTCCGGCCGCGCCGAGGCCATGCAGGTAAGATACTTCGGCGTAGAGGCCTCTCCACTGGATCTGCGCGGCAGCCCCGTGGATGATTTCCTTTATAGGGAAGCCGTTTATGCCTGACTCCGAGAGATGGATGCCGCTTCCTTCCCACACCTCGTAAGCCCCGTACATGAGCCCCTTGTCGAGGAATGCGTAGTAGGCCGTGGAGGATATGCCGAGCTCTTCCGCGTCGATGGATTCGGAGTTTTTGCCGAAGATGTACGACAGTCCTGCGGCGAAGTCGTCGTTATGGTACATCACTGACGGGGAGACTGTCATGTCGAGAAGCCAGTTGGCGTGACGGAGGTCTTTCCGCTTGGTATAGTTGGCGCCGGTGTAGCTTATCTTTCCGCCGAGTCTCCATCGCCGGGAGAGGTCGGCCGTGATGCCGCCTGCGAATGAATAAGTCTGCATCGTCTTCGCTCCGGGCGTGAACTCCAGCACGTCGACGGGGTAGTAGCCCGGTCTGGCCGACATGGAGCCGCACATCTCCTTTCCCGAGAAGCTGTCGAAGGAGAAGGAGCCGTACATGGAGAACTTCTCCAGATGGGTGATGGTCCTTGCCTCCGCTCCGGCCGACCAGGATCTGGCCGCCTGATATGTGTCGTGGAAGCCGCCTGAGGTGAAGTTGCCGTGGAGTTCGGCGAAGGACACCGTCACTGAATCCGCCCGCAGGCCGTTTATGTTCCAGCCTGTGTTCCAGAGATTGCGTCTTTCGATGAGGAAGAAAGGACCTCGGTCGATGAGCGCGTCTTCCGGAGATGCCTGAGCCGATGTGGTCTGACCCTGTGAAGTCTGACCCGGAAGCATGAAGCCCCGTGGCTGGGCGCTGCATACGCCTGCCGTATCCGTCGAGGAGAATGTTATCACGGCGGAGATGAGGGCTGCCGCAGATATGGCGGCGACACGCGGCCGTGCGGTGAGACTATTCGTGCAGTGACTGCTGAGACCTTTCATAAAAATCGTTCATGGAATTGTTGGTGTCCGCCAGCACCTCAAAGCCGAGGGCTGCTGAGGCCTCCTCATCTGTATTTCTGTATAAAGTGTGTCCGAGATAGTTCTCTGAGAGCGTGACATATCCTGCGTCTATCGCCGGGCAGAGCCTCTTCTTATTGTCGGATGAGCCGCCGTAGAACACTTCCACTCCGTCTATGACCCAGCTGACCGGTATCTTGGCCACCCTGTCCACCGTGCTTCCAGGCTTCTGTATCACGACATCCTCCATGTTGACATAGTCCTGAATGGAAGTCCCGCGGGCTCTGAAGATGACCGTGGCGGGAGAGAACACCGAGAAAGTGAACGCGTTGGCCTGTCCCATCTTTATCACCACATTGAGGTAGCGGTCTCTGGTGATGTTGTTGCCCGGTGCGGGGTGATAGCTCGTGTTGGGGAAATAGACGCTGTTGTAGCATACGAAATATCCAGGCCTGTTGAGGTTGACTGAAAGCGGGTATTGCACAGTGTGGTCGATGGCTCCGCAGCACGCCACCACCGCGTCCTCTCCCGGCTGCAGCGGAAACGTCGTCCCGTCCCCTCCGAACTGCCATATCACCTGCACCACCGGAACGAAGTCCTGATAGACCGATGCTCCGGTCTCCGGGTCCTCAGTGACCCAGACGTTTGTGCCCTGCGAATTGTACGGGTCGAGAGTGGCGAGGCAGAGGCTGTCCAGGTACTGCACCTGAGTGCTGTTGTTATGGAGGATTATGTATTTGTCGTACTGATAAGTGCCTTCGAGCGGATAGGCCTGACACCCGCCGTTGTAGATCTCCTTTATCACGATGGCTCCCGACTTCGACTCAAGCAGGCTCACGGTGACGGCCATGTCCCTGTCCACGAGATTGACTTTGTCCGAGCTGCCGTTGAACACGTGCTCATCTGTCCTGTCGCTCACCGTGATGCGGTAGGCGCCGTTCGACAGGCTTATTATGGCCCGTCCCTCGTCGTCCGTCTCCGCGACATATCTGTTCCCTCTGTTTATGTCCTCAATGTCTATCTTCACTCCCGCCCTTGAGAAATCTCTGAAGTCTTCGGGATATTCCAGATTGACGGTCAGCGAGTTCATCGTGCCGGCGTACGGGTCGGAGGTATCTATTGAGGCGCAGCCGGTCAGGAGTGCGGCCGCAAGCAGGAGAATCGCCGGGAGGATGCCCGAAGGTCTCATATTCAGAATTTGAGTCTGCATGTCAGTCCATAATAAAAGTCCGGGGTGAATATGGCCGATACTCCCGTGGCCATTGAAGTCACCTGTTTCCGGGAATTGGTGAAATTGTTTGCGAAAAACGAGAGGGAGACATGGTCTCCGATCTCTTTGGTTATGCTGATGTTTGCCGAGAAATACGGCCCGTAGCCGTCGAGGGCGAACGTGTAGGCATTGGCCGACTTAAGCAGGAGGTTGGCGAAAGCCGGGTCAGCGGCGTTCTCGGCGGTAAATTCATGCACATTGCCGTCCAGATCCATGTAGGCGACGGGAAGCACGGCCGTATAGCTGTTCCCTCCGTATATGCTGCCTCCGGTGGCCGTGCTTCCGCCCTCGCTGACGTTGAAGGCGTATTCCTTTCCGCCGTATTCCGAGAGATTGCGCGAACGCTTGAGCAGCGAGGCCTCAAGACGGCAGGTGATGATGATTCTCGCCTGCGGGATATGAGTGATGGCGGTGAGGTTGGCGTCCACGGAGTGAGTCCGCCTGCCGTTGTACACCGTCGCTCCCGAGCCGGTGGCGTATATCCCCACATATTGATAGGAACGGTTCGGGAGGCTCGTGTGCGACCATCCGGTCTGATAGTGCCAGTAGAGGGAATTGTCAGTGTAGCTCGTCCATGCGTAGTTGGCGTCTATCCTGAACCGGGTGCGGATCGGCCGTATCTCCGGGAAGTCGATCACGAGCTCCACTCCGGCCCTGTGGATGTCCGCCCCGTTGTCCGCATACCTCGAGCTGACGAAAGTCCTGTCCGTCACGTTCACCTCCATCGGCGTCCAGAACTCATCCTCCGAGCCTCGGACATACACCATTCCCGTCTGACTGTCGACCCGTATCTGCGGATCGTCCGGCATGGTGAATCCTTCCGGAATCTGTATGTGGTTGTAGGAGAACGGAGTGTAGCTGTTGGAGTATTTGTACGGCCTGACCGTCTTGTCGTAGAAGCCGACAAGCGACAGCGAAAAGCCGTTTCTCAGGCTGAGGTCGATGCCGAGCTCCGAGTTCTGGCTTCTCTGCCACTTCAGCCCGCTGTTGTAGAGCGTCGTATAAGGCTCAGTGTAATAGACGTATGAAGTGCAGTCTCCGTGAGAGAATCCGAAAGTCTGTATGTCGCGGTACAGCTGCTCAGGGTAGAGCACATGGTAGGACGGCAGTTTCTCGCTGACTCCCCATCCTCCTCTTATCGAGAGGCTTTCCGTGAGCTTCCATCTGGCGTTGAACCTCGGCGAAAGGCTTGAGACCGTGCCGTAGGCCGAGTTCCGCACGAAGAGGTTTTCAAGGCGGAGTCCTGCCGACACCCGCAGGCTCGTCCCGCCTACGGGCACCGTCACCTCCTCCTCAATATAGGCAGAGAGGTTGTGCATATAGGGATAGTCCCGGTACGGTCTCGGCCTGTATCCGTCATCAGCGAGCTCGGGGTCGAGGAAATACTCTCCCTCTCCGACATTTCCCGTGGCCTTCCACTGCACTCCCGCCTTGAGATGGCTGTTCGCCTTGCCGAAGCGGCGAAACCAGTCATACTTCAGCGAGGCGGCGTAGTCGAGCTCCTTCGAGTCGGTCATCCTGTCGGAGAAATACGAGAGAGGCAGTCGTCCGGCGAGGAAATATCCCTGCTGCGTCGAGTGGACCGCAGGCTGGGTGGAGGCGGAAGAATGGAAAAGATGCTCCTGCGAGAGATTGTCGTTGAAATACGCCGATGCCTCAAGCGACAGACTGGTGATCCATCTCCTGTTGAGCAGCCATGTGAGGGAGGCATTGGCTCTGAACACGTTGTTCCGCACCTTCGTGTATTCTCCCGTGTAGGCGTCCGGGTCATCCTTCGAGTTCATCCCGCCGATGTTGCCGGTGATTCCCGCCTCAAACCGGAGCACCTTCGCGAAAGTGTTGCTGTAGGCGAGAGACAGCCCCCTGCGCGTGTATGAGGTGTAAGGCGACATCAGCTGCCGTGTGGCTCTGGTCCATTCTCCGCTCACATTGAGTATGCCTCTGTCGTTCTGGAGGTCGATACCCTTGGACGCAGACACGGAATAGGTCCTCGGATTGACGGAGAAAGTGACGTTGACCGGCGTGCGGCCCTTCCTCGTGCGGATCCGCACCATTCCTCCGTTGAGGTCTCCGTATTCGGCAGAAGGCACTCCCGCAATCACCTCTATTGACTCTATGTTGTCAATCGGAATATTTCTCGTGCCCGCTCCGTCCGGAGAGCCGAAGGAGGCGTTGTTGCCGAGCCTGACCCCGTCCACCTCTATGGCCGTTCCGAAGGCCGCATTTCCGGCCGAAGAGCCTCCCGACCTGACTGAAATCGTGTTGTTTACCGTAAGATCCGGATTGACCGTCTTTCCCCCGGGAAGCAGGGCGGCCACATCAGTGACATTGGACATCTGGAGATGCTGCAGAGCATTGCTGCCGAAGGTCATCGTTGTATTCATGTCCTCCTTGCTCCGTTCGGCTGTGACGATGACCTCGTCCAGAGCGAGAGTGTTGAGGTCGAGCCTGATGTCCATCTCCGACAGGTCCGTCGTCAGGTCCATTTCAAAAGCCTTCGACACATATCCCAGACATGAAGCCTCAAGCACGATCCTGCCTTCAGGAAGGCCTGAGAATGAAAATTCTCCGTCATTGCCGCTGACTGTCCAGAGCCCGGTCCCGTGTATCGTCAGGGCTGCGCCCGGTATGACTTCCCCAGTCCCCGAGTCCGACACTTTTCCTTCGATTGCCACGCTTCTCCTTTTCCCTGAGACATTTCCGTCCTGCTCTGCACCGGCTGCGGACGCGCCTGATCCCGCAGTCGCCGCATGGGTTTCAGCGGAGAATGAGGCCGTCATCAGGACGGACAGCAGCAGCGGGAAAATATGTCGGAGGCCGTACTTCATTTCGTTCCGGGGATTTGTGTCGACATCTCATTTCTGAGGCTCAGTCTGACGAGTTGCAAAGGTATCGGCGAAAATCCGTGGCATCCATAGCAAGAAATTGGTATTTTGGCCCGTCATATCATGAGGAATGAGTATAGCCTATTTTCATTTTGTCCTTATTTGCGGCCCGCGCACTGATTATCGGCGATTTTTTTCATAGATTTGCGCAATTCAGGGAAAACGGGAAGATTCCGGGAAAACGGGAAGAAACGAAACAAAAAGCAACAAAAACGAAAAGAAATGAATATGAAAATCAGACTGTCACTCTGCGCGGCACTGACTTCCGCCGCACTTCTTTTCCCTTCGGCCGTGTCAGACGCCTGCACAAACGTCCTTGTCACCAGGGGAGCGAGTGCCGACGGCTCGTGCATGATTTCCTATGCGGCTGACTCTCATCAGCTTTATGGAGAACTTTATTTCCGTCCTGCCGCCGACTGGGCCAGGGGGGAGATGCTGAAGGTGTATGAATGGGACACTGGGAAATACCTCGGGGAGATACCGCAGGTGCGACACACCTATCAGACTGTGGGCAACATGAACGAGCATCAGCTCATCATAGCCGAGACCACCTACGGCGGCCGGCCCGAGCTGTACGACAGCACGGGAATAATGGACTACGGCTCTCTCATATATATCACTCTCCAGCGGGCGAAGACTGCACGCGAGGCCATCGGCGTGATTGTCGACCTGGCGAACACCTACGGCTACTGCTCCAGCGGAGAGTCGTTCTCGATAGCCGACAAGGACGAGGTCTGGGTCATGGACCTGATAGGAAAGGGCCACAGGCTCGAAAAGGGCAAGAATGTCAACAAGGGGATAGTCTGGGTGGCCAGAAGAGTGCCGGACGGCTACATCTGCGCCCATGCCAATCAGGCCCGCATAAGCACCTTCCCGCTCGACGACCCGGACAACTGTCTCTACGCTCCGGACGTCATCTCATTTGCGAGAGAGATGGGCTACTACGACGGACCGGACGAGCAGTTCAGCTTCTGCGACGCCTACAATCCGCTTAACTTCAGCGGGATGCGCGGCTGTGAGGCGAGGGCGTGGTCGGCATTCAACATCCTCTGCGACGGACGCTTCGTCTTTGAGGACGAGCACGGCAACCTCATCGAGCGCGACGCCTACGACTACATCGACTATGCGATGGGCTACGACAAGAGCAAGAGATTCCCTCTGTTTGTGAAGCCGTCGAAGAAAATCACCGTCAAGGATGTGGCTGACGTGATGAGAGACCATTACGAGGGCACTCCGATGGATATGACCACCGACATCGGAGCAGGAGGAAACGCCCTTCCATACCGCTGGAGACCGATGGATTTTGAGTACGAAGGGAAGGTCTATACCAACGAGAGGGCCATCGCCACTCAGCAGACCGGATTCTGGTTTGTGGGCCAGTCCAGAGGATGGCTTCCGGACATGATCGGAGGTCTGATATGGTTCGGCACCGATGATGCGGCCACCTCCTACCTCACTCCGGTGTATACTGCCGTTACAGCTGTGCCGGAATGTTTTGCGGAGGGCAACGGAAGCATGCTCGAGTATTCTCCTACATCGGCGTTCTGGGTCTGCAACAGGGTTGCGAATGCGTGCTACAGGATGTACAATGTGATGGCTCCGACCGTGCGTAAAAAGATCGACGCTTTTGAGAATGAGCAGATTGCCGCCGTCAAAGATGTGGACGGCCGCGCTCTTGCCGCATACGATGCTGAGAAGAAGTCCCGCGATTTCGCCCGGACGAGGCAGATTCTGACTGACTATTCCGTAGGCACGGCTCAGCGCATCTTCAGGGAGTGGACCGAGCTCGAGATATTCCTCCTTCTTAAATATATGGACGGAAACGTCAAGGGACAGAATCCGGACGGCTCGTTCGTGACCAACGGCTACAGCGACGGCATCCCTGGCCAGATAACCAATCCTGGCTATACCGAAAAGTGGAAGGAGTCAGTCGCCAGAGAGCACGGGAAGGTGATAGAGGTCATCGAGTGACGCTATGGGACGCCTTTCTGTGAAAAAGTCGCTCATGCCGCTTCTCGTCTTCGCGGCGATGCTCGGCCAGCAGCTTGTCTGCTCGGCTGACGAAGGGATGTGGATGATCAATGCCGTCAATGCGGCTCTCGAAAAGAAGATGCAGGAGAGGGGGCTTCTCCTGTCTGCGGATGAGATATACGATGCGGACGCTCCCGGGGCCTCTCTTGCCGATGCCGTCGTGTCTCTGGACTTCGGCTGCACGGGAAGCATGATCTCTGAGCAGGGGCTTCTCATCACCAATCACCACTGCGCCTATTCCGACGTGCATTCCATCAGCGGTCCGGAGCGGAATTATCTCGAGGATGGCTTCTGGGCTATGCGCTCTTCCGAGGAGAGGAATATTCCGGGCAAGAAGGCCTGGTTTCTGAAGAAGGTGATTGACGTGACTGCCGAGGTCGAGGCCATGACCGCCGAAGCTGAGGCGCAGGGCAAGTTGTTAGGATTCAGGCGGCTGTCATGGCTGATCGAGAAGCGTTACGCCGAGGCTACGGGTCTCGAGGCTATGCTGTCTTCCATGTGGGCAGGGACGAAATATTATCTGTCTCTGTATGAGGTATATTCAGATGTGAGACTGGTGGCTGCGCCTCCCGTGAGCATCGCCGCCTTCGGGGGAGACGAGGACAACTGGGAATGGCCGCAGCACAAGTGCGACTTCGCCCTATACAGGGTCTACGCCGCTCCGGACGGAAGTCCGGCAGACTACTCTCCGGACAATGTGCCGATGAAGCCTGTCTCCGTGCTGGACATCTCGCTTGACGGATATGCTCCCGGAGACTTCACTATGGTCATCGGCTATCCCGGCTCGACCGACCGGTACAGTTCCTCAACCGAGGTCGACTTCATGCAGAAGGTGACGCTCCCGATATCAAATGCGCTGCGCAAGGGCCAGATGGACATAATCAGAGGCTGGATGGACGCCGACCCGGATGTGCGGCTCAAATATTCCGATCTCTATTTCAGCCTGAGCAATGTGCAGGAGCTCAATGCCGGAGAGGAGGAGTGCTTCCGCAGATTCCGCGTGGCGGACAGCAAGAGAGCTCTTGAGGCCTCGCTGCTTGAGTGGATTGCAGCATCGGAGTCGCGCACAGCGGTCTGGGGCGGTCTTATGGAGCGACTTGAGCAGTGGTATTCCGCAGCCGGAGACATCGAGCGCAACAAGACCGTCTTCCGCGAGACTTTGGTCCGGGGGACGCGGCTTGCACGCTCCTGCTACAGGCTCAATCTTCTGAAGAATGAGGTGCTGAAGAGCAGGGGCATCACTCCGCGCCGGGTCATCGACTCCCTTCCGCCCTCTGCCGAGGAGACGCAGTGCTGCTCCCTCTACAGATTCCGTGGCGAGGACTATGACGCGGTCCGTCTCCTGCTCAAGGACATGGAGTCTCTGGATCTGATGGTGGAGAGGGAGCTGTTCCGCTATGCCCTGGAGGCCTACTGCATGTCCTTCGACGCATCTCTGACGGGCCCGTACCAGAAGGAGCTCCTCAGCGGTTTCCTCTCCTCCGCCGCGCCGGAGTCTGCCGATGGCTCTGGAAACGCGAGCTTCCCCGTCTCCTCTGGCCGTCAGCCTTTCCTCTCCGCCTCTGCCGCAGATTTTGACAGGCTCTGCTCCAGCCTCTGGGACAGCAGCTTCCTCACCGACCCTGACCGTCTGCGGCGCTTCATCTCTGAAGAGCATACGCTCGACGAATACCTTTCCGACCCGTTCTACCGCTTCATGCAGGATGTGAAGATGGCGGACCTCAACAGGATGACCCCTCCTGGAATCCTCTCTCTGAAAAGGGAGTACGAACGCGCACTTCATGCGATGCTTGAGGACGGAGGAGTGATGCAGTATCCCGACGCCAACTCCACCATGCGCATCACCTGCGGCGCAGTCAGCACCCTTGAGCCGCGCGACGGCGTCTTATGCTCATGGCGTTCTACCGCCTCAGGCATTCTGGAGAAGCATGACCCTTCCACGCACGACTTCGCGCTGAACGACAGGCACAGGACTCTGCTCGAATCAGCCGACTGGGGCCGCTGGGGCGAGGGGAGCGACATGTATGTGGACTTCCTGACTGACAACGACATCACCGGCGGAAATTCCGGCAGTCCTGTGCTCAACGCCGAAGGAAGGCTCATCGGGCTGGCCTTTGACGGCAACAAGGAGTCGCTCGCCGGGTCCTGTCTCTATGTCCCCGGCTACAACATGTGCGTGTGCGTCGACATCCGTCACGTTCTCTGGATTCTGGACAGATATGCGGGCATGGACAGGATTCTGGCGGAGCTCGGATATTGACTTTGCTCTTTTCCGATTTATTGGTAAATTTGCAGATTGTGAACAGTAAAGACTGATTATGATGAGAATCCTTGTTCCGGCCTTTTTCGTGGCCGCATCCCTTTTTATGCTCCAGCACACGGCGTCCGCTCAGGAGCAGGAGCCGCCTGATATTCTGGAGATAGCCGAGACTGAGGCAGACAGGCTTCAGCGCCTGCTCGATCTTGACGGCGGCCAGCTCTTCTATGTGGACTCCACCCTCAAGCATGACTATCAGGCCATGGACAGGGAGCTCAGGGAACTTCAATCGGCCAAGGTCTCCAATTCATCGATGTACGTCTCCGTGCAGGACAAGTGGATGGAGGCCATAGACAACTCCTACAGGCAGATCTTCTCGCAGGAGCAGTGGGAGACCTATCTGAAGAACGGCGCGGCCAAGCAGCAGAAGGCCCGTGAGAAGCGCAAGGCCAAGGCAGAGGCCGCTCTCGAAAAACTCAGGGGAGGACGATGACATGGAATTTTTTGAAGTCATAGCCAAAAGGCACAGCGTCCGGAAGTTCGAGGACCGTCCGGTCGAAAGGGAAGTGATTGACGCGGTCCTGAATGCGGCTCAGACCGCCCCGTCATCCAAAAACTGCCGAAGCACCGCGTTCATGGTGATTGAGGACAGGGACACCATTGCCGCCATTTCGGAGATGCGGGACTTCGGGTCCGCCTTTGTGCGCAATGCTCCGGCTGTGGTTGTCGTCATGGGAGACGAGACAAAGACCGACCTATGGGTCGACAACTGCGCCATATCCGCAACGTTTGTCCAGCTTGCCGCCACGGCGATGGATCTCGGCAGCTGCTGGGTGCATGTGAACGGCCGTCCGCGCAGCAGGGAGGATGCCTCACTCGGAGACGCGGAGACTTATCTGAAAAATCTGCTCGGAGTGAAGGACGGAATGCGCATTCTCTGCGTCATAGCCCTCGGCTACCCGCTTGAAGAGACTGCGGAGTGACAGGGTCGCGGAGAGAAAAAGTTGAAGATTGAAAAAGTGAGCTGAATATGAAAGAGAGAATAGACGCTCTTCTTGCGGACATCGAATCGCTCGTCTGCAAGACCGATAAGGAGATAGAGGAAGCCCGTGTGAGGCTTCTCGGCAAAAAGGGTGAGATAACAGGGCTCTTCGAGGAGTTCAGAAATGTGGCTCCGGAGCTCAAGAAGGAATACGGGCGGCAGCTCAATCAGCTGAAGAACGCTGCGCTTGCCAAGATAGAGGCGCTGAAGGCATCCGTCGAGGACAATGCCTCGTCGTCGGCCTCTTCGTTCGACCTCACGATGCCGGGCGAGCCGTTCGCCCTCGGTTCCCGCCATCCTGTCTCGATAGTCAGGGAGGAGATCGTCAGCATTTTCCGCAAGTTCGGCTACGATGTCGCCGAAGGTCCGGAGATTGAAGACGACTGGCATGTGTTCGAGGCGCTCAACTTCCCGCCTGAGCACCCGGCGAGAGATATGCAGGACACCTTCTTTGTCACTTCCGGCAAAGATCCGGTGCTTCTCAGGACCCACACCTCGTCAGTGCAGGTAAGGGCGATGGAGACCATGCCTCTGCCTATCAGGATAGTGTGCCCGGGACGAGTTTTCCGCAACGAGGCCATCTCTGCCCGCGCCCACTGCATCTTCCATCAGGTCGAGGGTCTGTATATCGACGAGAACGTCACTTTCGCGGATTTGAAGCAGGCCATTCTGCTCTTCGCCCGCGAGATGTTCGGCGCTGACGCCCGCATAAGGATGAGACCTTCCTACTTCCCGTTCACCGAGCCGTCGGCTGAAGTGGACGTGAGCTGCAACATCTGCCACGGAAAGGGCTGCAACATCTGCAAGGGCACCGGCTGGCTCGAGATTCTCGGCTGCGGCATGGTGGATCCCAATGTGCTCGAGGCTTCCGGCATCGACAGCAGCCGTTACAGCGGCTTCGCATTCGGAATGGGAGTTGAGCGCATAGCGATGCTAAAATGGCAGGTGAAGGATCTCCGCAACTACTTTGAGAATGACATGCGCTTCCTCAAGGAGTTCGAATCGAGCATCTGACGGCAGTCCGCTATAGATTTTTTCAGAGATATTCGAAAAAATTTTGCAGATAAGAAAAATATCCATATCTTTGCATTCCCGTTGAGAAAGACGGGACATTGCGGAAATAGCTCAGTTGGTAGAGCACGACCTTGCCAAGGTCGGGGTCGCGAGTTCGAGTCTCGTTTTCCGCTCCAGAGAGGTCATCAGAAATGGTGACCTCTTTCCTTTTGTGTCAACGGGTTAAATTTTGTTGATTGTATAAGTATCGAGGATGCCAATGTCACCGATTTGCGCAGATATGGAGAATTGCAGGATGGCGGACTTGAACGGAGCTTGAACGGAACTCCGACAGACTTGGAACAGTCGATATCGCTAACTTGAATGATAATGTGAAAGCATTGATTATCAGGATTCAAAGGCAAATTTTGTCTGTAGCTGAAATACAGGATGCGAGTGAACTTGGAACTAACTTGAACGAACTTGAACCGAACTTGAACGAGGCGGTACGGACTGTTATAGCACAGGCAATTTCGTCGGGTTTTGTTACTCGTGAGCATCCCGAATCTCCACGCCATCCTCGCCAACGCTATTTGCTTACGACCAAAGGATTGCAAGTATTGGATGAGCTGATGAGGACAAACGGAAAAAGCAAAATATAGACTTCGTATCCGGGTTCAGGGATTTGAAGTTAAAGGGACTGCATAAAGAAAGCGGTCGGCATCAGCTCAGGCAATGCCGACCGCATTTTTATTTGAGCGCAGGTCCTGGCGCGAATCAGAACCAGATGTTCACGCCGACTGAGAGCGCGTGAGCCTTGAAATCGCCTGCAATTACAAGAACATCATTGCTGGCAATGACATCCGAGCAAGCTCTGTAGTCATATTTCAGGAACAGAGACCATCTGCCGATATCCACTCCGACCGATGGGGCGGCGTACAGACCGACTGTCCTATCATAATAGTAGCATCCTCCGAACTTCATTGAGACGAAAGGAGAAGCCTTCCCGTCCAGAAATCTGTATCTGACATCCAGAAAGAATGGAATAGCTAAGTACGACATTCCCGACGAAGGAGTGACTATTGCTCCCGTTCCGATGCCGGTAAAGAGTCCGAACCCGAATTGATAGCCGTGTTCAGTGAGGATTGCGGAGCTGAAGCCTCCGTCAACGATTCCTCCTAATTCAAGTCCAACATTTCCCGCGTAGCCTGGGGAAGAAAATGGAGTCTGTCTGTCGGCTGCGCTTGCGCACAGGGACATTGCTACAGACAGAGCAGCGATGAGAAACAGTCTTGCTTTCATGTCTATTAGTTTTAGAAAATCACTCGCTTATTGTCAGCGATGCGCCGTAACTCTGCAATTGAATGGTCTGTTCAGGATTTTCAAAGTACAGAATGCTGGCACAGCCGCAGTCTTTGTCTTGGTTTTCATAATGCAACTGATAAGTTCCGACGGCATCAAGCGAAATGTAGTCTTTCAGTTTTATTCCGGCCTTTGCAGTAACGGTCAAATCAAACGAACTGGTACCCTTGTCATATTCAATCATATTGAAATTCAATGCCGGGTAGTAGTACTGGTCGTTAAAAAATGTTATTAAGGATTCAACTATAATGAATGGTTGAACAAATATATTCAGCTAAAAGTGATTTTTTCTAATTTCTGGCTCAGAAAAATCTGTCATAATGAGGCAAGAAATACTATGATAAAATATTGATATTAAAGAATATATAGAAAAATGACAGATTCAAGAATCTGTCATTTTGCATATAATGTGTTAATATATAGGCGGTTAGTCTTGTGGAGATATGGTTGAAAATGCTATATTTCTGATTTTGTGTTATTTGGGTAAATTTTCTGTAAAAAATGTTCTATCCGGGGCGTCGGACTTCTCTATTCTGGCCTTGAGTCTCGACCTCTTCTGATAGATGTTGTTGATGTCGTCCTCCTTCAGGAATACGGCCATGGCGGACGGAGAGAATCCTGCGAACCAATAGCACAGGAGCTTAAAGTCGTCCTCCTTGAATTTCGGGAACTGGGCTCTGAGTCTGGACATGATGCCGTTTTTGAATGTGTTAAGGATTTCCTCGAGAGCCCTCTCCTCTTCGTCGTCGGCCATTCTGCCTATCTTCTTCTCGACGGTCTTGTATATCTGCTTTTGGTTTGCCGATGATGAGCTGAAAGAGTAGTACTGCTTGCAGATCTCGTCGAAGAATCTGAACTTTGCGAGATACAGAGAGTTTATTTTCTCCCGGAACTCGTCCAGAGCCGATCTGTTTTCCTCCTCGATGCTTTTCCTCAGGTCGTTCTTCAGCGTATCTTCCATTAGTTTGATCATTTTAGCTGTCTGCTCCTTCCTTTCGCGTTCCCTGTTTTTGAGCCTCTGTCTCCAGAAGAGAGACAGGAGCGTCATGGATATTACGGAGAAGATGACGATCAGGAAGATGACGATCTTCTGCATGTGCAGTCTGTATTCGTCGGCTTCTGCCTGTCTGCGGAAATATTCCTTCTGAGCGCTGACCACCGACTGATTGAGGATTCCGTAGAACAGGGAGTCCTGAGTCATGACTGCCTTCTGGAGGTTGTGGAATGCCTGTTTGTAGTCGTTGCGGTATTTGTCTATGGTCATTTGGACATTCGCTATTTCTGCTTCGGCGACATCGTTGCCTTCTGCAAGCGGTCTGACTGCGTTCATGATCTGCTCTGCAGTCTCACTTTGTTGCGCGTATGTATATGCAATTGCTATGTAAATCCAATCTTCAAAAGTGGGACTGTAATAGAGGGAATCTGTGATGTAGCTGAATATCTCTATGGCTTTTTCAGGTTCTGGTTCACTGTCACTAATCAAGTCGGACATGTATAGGCTCAGGCAATTCTGGAGCAGGACAGTATCTGAAGTGTTTTCTGCTATCTTCTTGATTTCAAGGCATATCTGTTTGCTGGTGTCAAATTGTTTCGCGTTGTGATGTGCCAATGCTACTTCAAGCATCTCATGATTCTTGTGCTTTTCGGCGTTGGCGCGTTCGAAATGCTCACAAGAAAGTTCGGCATATTTCAACTGTTCGTGAGTGTTGAATGTTTTTATGTTAAGCTCCGATATTCCTCGGTAGATCATCCCCAGATAGAAGTCGTCTTCACATTCCTTAGCTGCTTTTTCCGCATTGTGGAATGCTATCATCGCCGGGATGAGGTCTCCGGCATTCTGGAATACGCGTCCCTGATAATAGTAGGCCAGCATCCTGTTCTCGTCCCGTCCGTGCCGTTCGTACCACTTGACGGCCGGGGTGATGAGTGAGTCGTCCGTGAGGTCGACATAGTTCTTGTCGAGAGCGATGGACTTGAGCAGGAGACATCGTGCCCTGAGCCTTCTGCTGAGCCTGTCCGGGTCGATGCTGCAGAGCACCTCGTAAGCGCTGTCGGGCCTGTCGCTGATGTAAGTCTCCACATCGCGGAGCTTCTCGGCTGTCCTGTTTCCTCCGCCGCAGGAGCACCAGAGCGGCAGGCAGAGAGTCAGAAATATGATGAGTCGTTTCATTTTTGACGGCTGATTTTATAGTTCGTTATTCTACACACTTGTTCAAGTCTTTGATTAGAGAATCCTGGTCTTCGTATGGACGAGATGTATAACGGAAATAATAGAGGAAAAATAATTCTGTGCAGCGAAGTGTCTCAATAAATTCAACTTTGCAGTGAATGCCTTTCTTTGGTTTATTTATGGGCTTGGCGTATTTCGCTTTAAGCTTTGCATATAGTGTGCGTTCAGGTTCCTTGTCCTTAGTGTCCATATCGATTATGCAGAAGATGTAGCTATACCCCATCTTCACACCGTCTTCAATTTTGTTTTCAAGTTCCCTGATGTTCGTGTGCTTTGGGTAGTCTGGCTTGATTGTCAGGTGCTTGTAGACATCGCATAGGGATTTGAAGTAGAAAAATTCTGTAGGGCCTTCTCCGAGAATGAGGGCTGTTTGACGCAATTTTCCCATTTTAGTCCTCCAGATTTATGAAGATGCTTCCAAGTTCAGGCTTTGCTCCCAACCGTCCGATGCGATAGGAGTTGTAGAGAGAAAGATTCTTATGCAGTCCGAACGAGTCGCCTCTTGCGTATTCGGATGAGGCGGTTTCCCTGTTCTTTTCGACAAACCACACAATACCCCGATTCTCGTTGATCAGGTCTTGCGACAGTAGCGTGGTTTCTTGGCTGGTGATTATCAGCTGTGATTTTATTGAATTGAAAATAAATACATTGAGATAATAATACAACAGGTCGTTGTGCAGGTCTTCGCCAAGTTCGTCAAGATAGTAGACATGGGCTCCAGTAACCATGTCATATAATGCGTCGAGGATGCGTATGTATTTAAGTGTGCCTTTTGACTGCCATTTGAGAGGAATATCGAAATCTCCCCCAGCGGAATGATTTGCGAATGCGACGGAGTCCGTCGTCGGTTTGAGCAGCATCTCCTTCATTTCTTCTGAAATGGGCTCATTCTGAATGCGCTCGCGAAATTCTGCCGTCGCAATGCGGTCTTCCGTCACAGGAGTGTAATCAAATATGTTCAGATCGGCCTTCTGGAGCATCGTGTTGTAGAACTTTCGCTTTTTCGGGTCATTGTAGGCTTCTTTAAGAATTTCAACGACTCCTTTTCTCGTGTCTCCGTCAACTTCATGGTAGTTGTTCATAATCCAGCTGTGGAGGATGTTGAATGGGGCTATGTCCTCTTTTAATGCCGTTTTTATGCAGACGGACAGGACGCTGTGGTTGTTCAGCGTGTTTTCGCGGATGCTTTCCTGGGTTTTGGCGAGCAGCTGCAGGCTTGGCCCGAACTTTATTTCAGCCTGCACATTTTCTCCGACGAAATGACGCTCATAGAATAATGCCTTTGACCTGTTCGGGAAATAATGCAGGACTTCGCTCAGTATATGCCTTTCATTGAATGCAATGTCATAATCATATCTGATGCCGTTGGCGTAGAATGACACATGCATCTCAACGGGCTCGTCTTTTGTGAGCATGAACGGAATGCAGCCGCTGATCCCGTCTGTCGTGTCTGACATCGGCTGTACCAGCAGCCGGAATACCTCATTTATGGCGAGCAGCATGTTTGATTTGCCGGAGGCGTTTGCGCCGTACAGAATGCCCAATTTGTATAGAAATACACCGTCAGCGACTTCTGTGACAAGTTCGGACGCGGGTCCCTTTGCCAAGAAGCTCAAACTTTGTCTGTCGCGAATGGAAAGAAAGTTCTTTACCCAGAAATCCCGAATCATAGACCCTCCTGTTTTTGTAATGAAATTACGAAAATACGCTATATCTCATTTAGTCGCAAATATTTTACTGTCTTTTTCGTAGTTTTTCTACGATTTTGAGCATTTCTGCCGTTATCATTGCATTCTCATGGCCTTTTCCGTATCTTTGCCCGCCAAAAGCATTGGTATTAAATCTGTAAAGCTGTGTTTCGGCTCATCTGACGGGCTGAAGAGGAATTATGGCTCGGATCACGTTCATAGATGCGGAGGTCGATCCCGGAAGCGGGAAGGTGCTTGACATCGGAGGTGTCAGGTGGGACGGGATGTGTTTCCATGACAGTTCTCTGGCGAGATTCTCAGCCTTTCTTCAGGGAACGGAATATGTGTGCGGGCATAATGTTTTGGCACATGACATGAAATATCTCGGAGACGCCGTAAGGCAGGCCGGTGTCCCGGAAGCCAATGTGATTGACACTCTGTATCTTTCCCCGCTCCTGTTCCCGAAGAGGCCGTACCATGCGCTGCTCAAGGACGACAAGCTGCAGACGGAGGAGCTCAACAATCCTCTCAATGATGCAAAGAAGGCCAAGATTCTCTTTGACGATGAGGTTGCCGCCTTCGGAGCTCTGGATGAAAATCTCAGGGAAATTTATTCCGCACTTCTCTCCGGGCGGAGTGAGTTCCGTGCTTTTTTCAGCATTTTCGGAGGCCATGCGTCTAATGCTGTCCGGTTTGGACTCTGGCGTGTCGCCCGTGCGGCCGCCGGCCTTGTCTCTAATCCGGCTGTCCGACTCATCAGGCGGAGATTCGAGTCTCAGATATGCTCCCATGCCGACCTGGAGAGCATTGCTGCTGGGTATCCCGTGGAGCTGGCCTACTGTCTTGCGCTGATTTCCGCGCTTGAGGAGGACGGCTCGGACAGCTCGATCACGCCGCGATGGGTGCTGCACAATTATCCGGATGTGGAGCGCATCATGTTCCTCCTGCGGTCCGCTCCTTGTGCGGAGGGCTGTCCCTATTGCAATAAGGCGCTCGACATCCATGCCGGGCTGAAAAAGTGGTTCGGATATGACTCTTTCCGCGAATATGGCGGCGAACCTCTGCAGGAGAAGGCTGTAAAGGCCGCTGTGGAGAACAGGTCGCTGCTCGCCGTCTTTCCTACCGGAGGAGGCAAGTCTCTGACTTTTCAGCTTCCGGCTCTGATGGCCGGCAGAAACACCGGAGGGCTTACGGTGGTCATATCCCCTCTGCAGTCTCTGATGAAGGACCAGGTGGACAATCTGGAGAAGAGGGGCATAACGGATGCAGTCACCATCAACGGCCTGCTTGATCCGATCGAGAGAGCCAAGTCCGTAGAGAGGGTTGAGGACGGGTCTGCCACGATGCTTTACATCTCTCCGGAATCGCTGCGCTCCAAGACGATAGAGAGGCTGCTTCTCGGAAGGAAGATCGTGAGGTTTGTGATAGATGAGGCGCACTGTTTTTCATCATGGGGGCAGGATTTCCGCGTCGATTATCTCTATATAGCGGAGTTTATCCGCAATCTTCAGCGCGACAAGCATCTTCGGGACAGCATCCCCGTCTCCTGCTTTACGGCTACGGCTAAGGTCAAGGTGATGGAGGATATCCGCAGCTATTTCAAGGACAATCTTTCTCTTGATCTGCAGCTTTTCACTACCGGCGTCGCAAGGCACAATCTGCACTACAGGGTGATTCCCGAGCCGGGAGAAAACGAGAAGTATCTGGCTCTCAGGAGGCTCATCGAGGAGAGGACCTGCCCTGTGATAGTCTATGTGACGAGGACCCGGAAGGCGGTGTCGCTTGCGGCACGACTTACTCAGGACGGCCTCGACGCGCTGCCGTACCACGGGAAGATGACGCCGGAAGAAAAGACCGCCAATCAGGACTCGTTCATGTCGGGGAAGACGAGGATAATCGTGGCCACCTCGGCGTTCGGAATGGGTGTGGACAAGAGCGACGTGGGGCTTGTGGTGCATTATCAGATCTCCGACTCTCTCGAAAACTATGTGCAGGAGGCAGGTCGTGCCGGACGCGATGAGCGGATAAGCGCCGACTGTTATGTGCTGTTCAATGACGAGGATCTGTCCGGGCATTTTGCCATGCTCAATCGGACGAAACTGACCATAAAGGAGATACAGCAGGTGTGGCGGGCCGTGAAGGAGATCACCAGGTCGCGGAGGAAGGTGTCCAACTCGGCTCTTGAGATAGCGAGAAAGGCGGGCTGGGATGACGGGATGGAGGATCTGGAGACGAGGGTCAGGACGGCCATCGCATCGCTTGAGCAGGCTGGCTACCTCAGGCGCGGGCAGAACATGCCGAGGGTATATGCCACGGGAATCCGCACTAAAACCGCTCAGGAGGCCATCGACAGGATAGAGGCGTCGTCAAGGTTCGATGAAAAGGAGAAAAAATATGCGATACGCATCATCAGGATGCTGATTTCAAGCCGGAGTGTAAAGAAGGCTCAGGGAGAGGAGGCGGAGTCGCGGGTGGACTACATCAGCGACAGGCTCGGCATCTCCAGGGAGGACGTCATCCACTCGGTCAATCTTCTTCGGGAGGAGGGGATTCTCGCGGACACGAAGGATATCACGGCCTATGTCGGGAGAGATGGCTCGCCCTCGCGCTCCAGAACGATGCTCAAGAAGTACAATGAGGTTGAGCGGTTTCTTCTTAAGCAGGTTGACGACAGGCCGAGGACTCTGGACTATAAGGAACTGAATGAACTGGCGGAGGTTTCGGGATGCTCGTCCGTGCGGCTTGACATGATGAAGGTGATTCTCAATTTCTGGAGCATAAGGAAATGTGTGCGCAAGTCTCCGAGAGACAAGAATCATGTAGATGTCCAGTGTCTGATTCCTATGGATGAGTTTGAGAGGAAGGTCGAGATGCGGCAGTCTCTCGCAGCGTTCATCGTTGAGTATCTGTATGAACGGGCGGATGAGAAAGGACAGGTGGAGTTTTCCGTTCTCGGACTGAAGGAGGCCTGCGGGCAAGACATCGCGTCGTTTTCGTCTGATGTTTCGGCCGAGGATGTCGAGGATGCGCTGTTCTATCTTTCCAGAATAGGCGCGGTCAGCATCGAGGGCGGATTCATGGTCATCTACAATGCCCTTACGATAGAGCGACTGGAGATGGACAACCACAGGCGCTACAAGGTTGATGATTATCAGAAGCTCAGCGACTTCTACAAAAACAAGATAGAGCAGATCCACATCGTGGGAGAGTATGCCCGAAAGATGATAGAAGACTACGACGCCGCCCTTGAGTTTGTGGATGACTATTTTAAGCTGAATTATCCGATTTTTCGGAACAAGTATTTCAAAGGCAGGGAGGAGGAGATTTCTCGCAACATCACTCCGGAAAAGTTCAGGCAGCTTTTCGGCGAGCTCTCCGCGAGGCAGCTCAGCATAGTCAAGGACAGGGACGCCAAGTATGCGGTGGTCGCCGCCGGTCCGGGAAGCGGCAAGACGCGGGTTCTCGTCCACAAGCTGGCCTCCCTTCTTCTGATGGAGGATGTGAAGCATGAGCAGCTGCTGATGCTGACTTTCTCCCGCGCGGCGGCCACTGAATTCAGGCAGAGGCTTCACGACCTGATCGGCAATGCGGTCTCTTTCGTAGACATAAAGACATTCCACTCTTATTGCTTTGATCTTCTGGGGCGCATCGGAAGTCTTGAGAAGTCGCAGAAGATAGTGAAGACGGCAGTTGAGAGGATCCGCGCCTCGGAGGTGGACGCCAGCCGCGTGACGAAGACCGTACTTGTCATAGATGAGGCGCAGGACATGGATGAAGACGAGTTCGGGCTTGTCCGGGCCCTCATGGAGCGGAACGAAGACATGAGGATTCTTGCCGTAGGGGATGACGACCAGAACATATACGCTTTCCGAGGGTCAAGTCCGAAGTATATGAAGGCTATTCTGGATCTTGAGGATGCGAGGCAATATGACCTTGTCCAGAATTTCCGGAGCAGGAGCAATCTCGTCGAGTTCTCAAACAAGTTTGCCGAGCGCATCACTGAGCGCATCAAGAATTACCCGATTGACCCTGTCCGGCGTGAGATCGGCGAACTTGAGTTGACTGAGTATTCCGGAGAGAACCTGGCCGTGCCTCTGGTCGACTCTCTGCTTTCCAAGCCTCTCTCGGGGACGGTCGCGGTGCTGACTCAGAAAAATGACGAGGCGCTTCTGGTGGCCTCTCTCCTGAGGAAAAGTGGCGTCCCGGTCAGGCTTGTCCAGTCAAATGACGAGGTGCGGCTGTCGTCTCTGGCTGAGATCGTCCGTTTCAAGGAATGCGCAGGTTTCCGGGAGGAAGGAGCCATAATCAGTGAAGACGTCTGGAATGCGGCGGTGCGCAGCCTGAAGGCCGAATTCAGCCATAGCTCCATGCTGCAGCTCTGCCTTGACCTGCTCGAGGCCTTCGCGTCTTCCTGCCCCGAGGCGTCGGACGCATCGCACGGGCGCGTGATATACAAGTCGGATTTCGACGTCTTTCTCAGCGAGTCCGCGCCTTCCGATTTCGTCAGAGGGGATGCGGATACGGTCGTCGTGTCCACGATTCACAAGGCAAAGGGGAAAGAGTTTGACAACGTCTTTCTTCTGCTTGAGAATTTCACCTGTGAAGATGACGAGAAGCGTCGTCAGCTGTATGTGGCCCTGACGCGAGCCAAGGACAATCTCTATATTCATGTCAATTCCCCTCTGTTTGACGGCCTGTCCGTGCCTGGGCTTGTCCTGCGTCGCGACACGGCTTCCTATGGTCGGCCGGCCGAGCTTGTCGTGCAGCTTTCCATGAGGGACGTGTATCTGGAGCCGTTCAAGCGGAAGCCTTATGCCGTTTCCGTGCTGATGAGCGGCGACCAGCTCAATGTTGACGTGTCCAGCGGGCCGGACATCCGCCTGAGCGATGCGCAGAGGCGTCCTGTGCTCGTATTCTCAAAGCGTTTCAAGGACCGGTACGACAAGCTCATCCGGGACGGCTATCATCTTTCGGGAGCAGAGGTGGACATGGTCATCTGGTGGAAAGATGAGAACATGGACGAGGCTGTCAAAGTCATTCTCCCGAAGCTTTCTTTCTCGCTCTGATGACAGACCGGACTTCATGACATTCTTCAGATTGATCGTCAGACCGATCTTCAGATTTTTCCGATGGTGACCTAATCTGCGTCTGGCGGCACATTATTTGTACTAAAAAACGAGTTTGGTCGAAAATTTTATTGCGTCGGCACTGCGGCGCATAAATGTGTACATATATCATGAAGGATGCGGACAGCGTAAGAGAGGCGATCGTGGAGTCGGCCTCGTGGCTTTTTGACAGATTCGGTTATGAGAAGACGTCGGTCGATGAGATCGCCAGAAGGGCGCATCGGGCGAAGACTTCTGTATATTATTATTTCGACGGCAAGCTCGCCATCTTCAAGGCGGTGCTCAAAAAGGAGTTCATGTCTGTCAGACGCGGCCTTGAGGAGGTGAGGGCCGCTTATTCGCAAGATCCCAAGGAGCAGCTCATAACCTATCTGACCAAGAGGATGCGCCTGCTCCATTCGGCGAAGGTCTACATACAGTATATGAATTCTCCCTACATCTATGGCAATAACGAGATTTCCGCCATTGTGGATGCGTCCAGAGCCGATTTTGACCGGTGGGAAAATGAATATTTTGAAAATGTCTGCGAGGAGGGCCGCCGCGAAGGCGTGTTCTCGGAGAAGGTGGAGACAGGCGCTTTTGCCAAACTCATGACGATTCTGCTCAAAGGGATGGAGATACAGTTTTTCCATTCCGGAGATTATGAGGCTCTGAAGTCGACCTACGAGACTATGGTCGAGCTGCTCGTCTCCAGAAATTGTCCCGCGCCGGGGGTGACGGCGGGAAATGCCGGCGGACTGCCGCATGGGCAGGGCTGCGGACGTGCTTAGGATAATGGTGCGGTAACCTTCCCCGCATTCGGAATCATCAGTTCAGAAACATTCAGGAAAACAGAAAAAAGGAATATATGAAAAGATTGGCATTGGCGGCTGTGGCAGCGGCCGCTCTCGTGTTGTCCGGATGCTCCAAGGAGGGAGCGTCCCGGTTTGAGGGTAATTATTCGTATTCGCTCGGAGGAATGCTGACTTTCTCTCCGGCAGGCGGCACGTCGGGTAGCATCGGCGCAGGCGGCTCGTCAGACGGCTCTCCGGCAGTGGCTGCGGATGACCTTACGGCTGTCATAAAGTCGGAGTCCGGTCAGATGGACGTGGTCACGGTCTCTGGAAAGTCCGGTGAGATGCTGGTCACGCTCAGGCCTCTGGCCGGGGGAGTGCTTGTGTTCGACGCCGTCGCCGACGGAAAGACGCTCACGCTGAAGCCTGTCTCGCACCGCATCTCCGTGGATTTCGGAGACGGCATCCTGACGGGGAATGCCGATATGGATGTGGAGATCAGCGGCACCGGGGAGCGGTATTCCGACATGATCAGGTTCGCATTCACTTATTCGGGCTCCTGCACTCACGCAGGGCAGGAATATGAGATATCCGCAAGCGACGTCACCTGTGTGGCGGTGATGAATGACTGACCATTGTGTGAAAGACAGAGTGGGACAAGGCAGAATTAGTGCAAGACAGAACAGAGATGAAAAGAATGATATTGACGACAGCGGCTGCGGCCGTCTGCGTCCTGATGATGACCGGCTGCGGTTCGGTCAGAGGGAAGTCCGCCGTCCGGGAGGCTGTTCCCGTGCGGGTCGTGAGCATAGAGACGACGGCCGGGGTGGGAGCGAGATCCTATGTCGGCACGGTGCGTCCGTCCAAGTCCGCCGTGCTTTCGTGCGGCTATCCCGGTACCCTTGTCATGATGGCGGTGTCTGAAGGCGATCCGGTCAGAAAGGGCGACACCATAGCCGTCGTGGAGTCGCAGACTGTAAAGAGCACGTGGCAGATGGCCCACGCCACTTTGCGGCAGGCGGAGGACGGATACGAGAGGCTGACGCAAGTCCACGGGACGGGCAGTGTGGCCGACGTCAAGATGGTCGAGATCCAGACTCAGCTGAGCAAGGCGCGGGCCGCCGCCGAGGCTGCGGACAAGGCTCTTGAAGACTGCATCGTGAAGGCTCCGTTCGACGGGGTCGTGGGCGAAGTGTTCGCTGAAGAGGGGGTTGACGTATCTCCGGCGGAGCCTGTAGTGAGGCTGCTCGACATCTCGGCTGTGGAAGTGGAGATTTCAGTCCCGGAGGGGGAGATATCCTCATTTGCGAAAGGGGACGCCGCTCTGGTTACGGTGCCTGCTCTCGCGGACAGGACATTTGCTGCGAGGCTCGGGACGAAGGGCATGGTCGCCTCTCCGCTTTCCCATAGCTACCGCTGTACGCTCGACCCGTCGGAGTCTGTTCCGGATCTGATGCCGGGAATGGTGTGCAAGGTGGCTTTCATGGATGAGTCGAAAGGTGTCGTAATACCTGCGTCTGTAGTCAGGACTGACACGGAGGGCCGGTATGTGTGGATTGTTGAAGGTGATCTGGTGCGCAAGAGACATGTGACGCTCGGGGGATTTTCCGGCACGGGCGTCATTGTGCTCGACGGCCTCTCCGAGGGCGAGAAAGTCATCACCGAAGGGGTGCAGAAGGTCAGCGGCGGAATGAAAGTGAGGATTGTTGAGTGATGGCGGACATATCAGACATAGTAAGAGGGTCGATAAGGCACAAGACGGCGGTCTATTTCGTGGTGGCCGTCCTCATCGCCTTCGGAATCACCGGACTGGTGAAAATGAACAAGGACGAGTTCCCGTCGTTCGAGCTTAAGAACGGCCTTATAGTCGGAGTCTACCCTGGGGCAGATGCCGCCGAGGTGGAGGCCAGGCTGACCAAGCCGCTCGAGGAGGTGCTTTTCTCTTTTTCGGAGATCAGCCGGGAGAACACCGCATCCTATTCGAAGAACGGGATATGCTACATATACACCGATCTGACCACTCCGGCCGCGACAAAGAACGAGGTGTGGTCGAAGATAAAGCTGAAGCTCGACGCCACGAAACAGACGCTCCCTGCCGGGGTGCTTGCGGTGGCGGTTATGGACGACTTCAGCGCGGTGTCTTCGCTTCTGATAGCTCTGGAGTCTGAGGACAAGGGCTATGGCGAGCTCAAGGGCTATGCGGATGAGCTGAGCTACCGGCTCAGGGAGATTCCGGATCTGGCCAATGTCCGGATTGTGGGGGCTCAGGATGAGGAGATAGCCGTCACTCTTGACATGGAGCGCATTTCGGCATACGGCATCAGCCCTTCGTCGATAATGCTGGCCTGCCAGACTTCCTCGATGCAGCCGGTGAGCGGCACTTTCAGCACGGAATACGTCTCGTCGCCGATAAGGGTGGACAACACGGTCGCCTCCGAGAGGGAGATAGCCGACAAGATAATCTATTCTGACCCCTCGGGAAGCGTGCTGAGACTCAAGGATGTGGCGAAGATAGAGAGGCGTGTGGCCGAGCCGTCTTCCATCGTGGGCTACAACGGCAACTCTGCCCTCGTCCTTTCGGTGGAGATGCGTCCGGACAATAATATAGTCGCATTCGGAAAGGAAGTGGACAAGGTGCTCGACTCTTTCGGCAAGACGCTTCCGGACAGTGTGAAGTTAAGCAAGATTACTGACCAGCCTCAGGTGGTGAGGATGTCCGTGGTCTCGTTCATCAGGGATCTCGTGATTTCGATGCTCGTGGTCATAGTGGTGATGCTTATGCTTTTCCCTATGCGCTCGGCTCTGATAGCGAGCTCCGGCCTGCCGGTCTGCACCGCCGTGACGCTTGCCGTGATGTATCTGACGGGCATCGACCTCAATACGGTTTCGCTCGCGGCTCTGATCGTAGTGCTCGGAATGATTGTGGATGACTCCATCATCACGATGGACGGGTACATGGACAAGCTCGGCAAGGGCCTTTCGAGGACGGATGCCGCATGTGCAAGCGCAAAGGAGCTGATTCTGCCGATGTGCACGTCGACTTTTGCCATAGGGCTCATGCTTTTCCCTATAAAAGGGCTGATCTCCGGCTATCTCGGCGATTTCGTCTCCACTTTCCCGTGGGTGATAGCCGTAGCGCTGTTCTCATCCCTCGCTTATGCCGTATTTGTCGTGCCGTCCCTTGAGGTGCGCTACATAAAGAGCCACACGGCATCCGGAAAAAATTTCTTTGTCCGCGGCCAGACAGCATTTTTCAACGGGATGCAGAAAGGTTATGAGGTGCTGCAGAGCGCGTGCTTCAGGCATCCGAAGATTACGATTCTCATCGGTGTGCTGACTGTGGTGCTCGGCATAGTGATGTTCCTCAACGTCAATGTGCAGATGATGCCTAAGGCCGCGAGGGAATGCTTCGTCGTCGAGATTTATCTCGAAAGCGGTTCGGGTCTGGACAAGACGAAGGCAGTCAGCGATTCTCTGCAGAAGATTCTCCTGAAGGACAGGAGGGTGGAGTCCGTGACCGCGTTCGTCGGCACGAGTTCGCCCCGCTTCCATGCCACTTATGCCCCGCAGACTCCGTCGCCGGATTTCGCGCAGTTCATAGTGAATACGGTGTCGACGAAGGCGACCGAGGCTGTGCTGAGAGATTATGAGTCGAAGTATCAGCATTATTTCACCAATGCCATCGTACGCTTCAAGCAGATGGACTATCAGGCCGTGTCCGCTCCTGTGGAAGTCAAGATTTCGGGCTCTGACTATGCTGTGATACAGTCTGTTGCGGACTCGATAAAACATTTCATGTATTGCAGTCTTGATGACAGGCTGCAGTGGATACATACGAGCGGCGAGGGAATGTCGTCGTTTGTGGAGGTGCGTCTCGATCCCGATGAGTCGTCCCGTCTCGGAGTGAACAGGTCAATGCTCTCGCTGTCGCTTGCCGGAGCGTTCAATTCCCTGCCTGTGGCCACTCTGTGGGAGGGGGACGTGAAGATCCCGGTCAACCTCTACAGCAAGTCGGTTTCTGATACGATGACTTATGACGCGGTGTCGGGCCAGATGGTCGCCTCGTCCCTGCCCGGCGTCTCGGTGCCGCTCAGGCAGGTGGCCGACATCGTTCCTGAATGGCGGCCGGAGACTTACTCGAGGACAGGAGGAGTGGAGACCGTCACTGTCGGAGCCGACATGAAGTACGGATGCAGCCAGCCGGACGCGATGAAGTCCATAAAGCGGTACATAAAGCATGAGATAGAGCCGTATCTTCCCGAGGACGTCACCATCACTTACGGAGGACTCTCCTCGATGAACAGCGACGTCGCTCCCGAGATTCTTCTCTCGTTCATCTGTGCTGTGGGGATTCTGTTCATTTTCCTGCTGATACATTTCAAGAAGATTTCGGTCTCCGTGCTTACCCTCGTGCTGAGCTCGCTGTGCCTGTTCGGCTCGTTCTTCGGACTCTGGGTCTTCGGCCTGGACTTCGGCCTGACGTCAGTGCTCGGTCTGATCAGCGTGGTGGGAATCATCGTCCGCAACGGCATCCTGATGTTCGAGTATGCCGAGGAGCTGCGCTTCGTCAAGGGCTGGGACGTCAAGTCTGCTTCAATCGAGGCCGGAAAGCGGAGGATGAGGCCGATATTCCTCACTTCAAGCGCCACGGCTCTCGGCGTGCTGCCGATGATAATAGCCGGAGACGCGCTATGGATGCCTATGGGTGTGGTCATCTGTTTCGGAACGATGCTGACCATAGTGCTCATAACCCTTATAATGCCTGTCTCGTACTGGCAGCTGTTCAAAAATTCAAGACAGGAGGTGCCGTCAAATGAAAAATAAGTTCATGTCATTTATTTCCATGGGAGCCGGCAACTACATGCTGCTGTCCTTGTTCCTGTCGGTGCTTGTACCGGCAGACATGGTCGCGCAGGAGGTCCGTGAGACTGCCGCAGCGGCGAAGGAGGCTTCCTCTGCGCCTGTCGATACGTGCGCCGTTGAGGCGGGCTCCGCTCCTGAGATGGATCTCTCGCTCGAGGACTGCCGCCGGCTGGCTCTCGAGAACAGGGCAGATCTGCTCAACGCCACTCTTGACGTCTATGCCGCGAGGGCGCAGAAGCAGGAGGCTCTGGCTGAATACTTCCCCAAAGTGTCGGTAAACGCCTTCACTTTCTATGCCTTTGATCCTATGCTCGAGCTTGGGGTCACGGACATCTTCGGCAAGTCGGACTTCAGCTACAATCTGCAGAACATAATCAGCTCGCTGGCGCATCAGATGGGCTTTGATCCTGTCTATTCGACCCTCGAGAGGGGAGTGTCGGCGACAGTGTCGGTGATGCAGCCTGTCTATGCCGGAGGCAGGATAGTCAACGGAAACCGGCTTGCCTCTCTCGGAGTCGAGGCGGCAGGCCTGCAGCGCAACATCCGAGAGCGGACAGCCGGGGAAGAGGTGGAGAAAGAGTATTGGCAGGTGATCTCGCTGGAGGAGAAGATGAAGACGCTTGACGGGCTCCAGGAGCTCGTGGACACGCTCTACAAGGATGTCAGTTCGGCCTGTGCGGCAGGACTCGCCACAGAGAACGATCTGCTTCAGGTCAAGCTCAAGAGGAATGAGCTGCGTTCCGGAAAGATTCAGGTGAGGAACGGCATACGGCTCGCCAAGATGAATCTCTTTAATTCGATAGGAGTGAGATACAACCCGTACAGCACCGTGCCGAACGACTCGATCCCTTACATCGATGACATCCGTCTTACCGACAGGCTGGACTCGCTTGCCGCCCCGGACGGCTTCTATCGGCCGGAAGAGGAGGTGGCCGCATCTCTCGACGAGTCACGGCTGCTCGAGATTTCCGTCCAGTCGAAGCGGCTTGAGAAGAAGATGGCCATGGGCGAGGCTCTTCCGCAGATCGGGGTCGGAGCCTCCTACGGCTATACCGACCTGATCAATGACGGTCGCATGAACGGCGCCGTCTATGCCATGGTCCGCATCCCTCTTTCCGACTGGGGCAAGACGGCGAGGAAGATGCAGAGATATGACTATCAGCTTCAGAAGGCACAGAACGACAAGGAATATCTCGATGCCCAGCTGCTGCTTCAGGTGCGCAAGCTGTGGCTCGATCTGGAGGCCGCATGGGACAGGCTTCAGGTGGCAGAGGAGAGTGTAGACGTCGCGCAGGCGAGCGTGGACAATCTCGGAGCGTACTACAGGGCCGGGATGTCGCCTCTGTCCGAGCTGCTTCAGGCACAGTCGCAGCTGCGTCAGGCCTCGGACGAATACATAGACCAGTGCATAGCATATCGGACGGCGCTTCAGGCCTATCTGGACATGACCGGAGAATGACCTTCGGACCAATGTCCGGTGCAATGTCCGGAGGCCTCAGAAGCAATGTCCGGAGGCCTCAGAATCTGAATATGAACGAAAATCCGTATATTCGCGTCCAAAGAATCACAGATAATGAATTTTCTCCACAAGAAGCTTCTCAAATTGCGGGAGCGCTACATTGACACTCTCGGCAAGCTATATGAATATTCCACAGCCATCTACGAGGACAATATGCTGTCTCGCATGCTTGACTCGGACATGGGGTACACCTACAGGGAATTCCGCCGGAAGTGCGACGAGATATCCCGACGCCTCTCCCGATACGGGATAGGAGCGGGGGACAGGGTGGCCATACTCGCGCAGAACATGCCGAACTGGACAGTGGCTATGTTCTCTCTTGTGCCGTTCGGCCGCGTCTCGGTGCCTATTCTTCCGGATTCTTCCGAAAACGAGGTAACGAATATCCTCACCCATTCAGGCAGCAAGGCGATATTCATCTCACGGCGTCTGCTGCCGAAGCTCAGCAGGGAGTGCATGGAGAAGATGGTGCTGGTCATCGACATCGAGACTTTCGACATCATCAGGAGGGATGATTCCTCCTTCACCTGCGACGGCAGGGTGCGTCAGCCTCAGCCAGACGACTTGGCCACCATCATCTACACCTCCGGAACCACGGGCAACGCCAAAGGCGTGATGCTCAGCCACAGGAATCTGTGTGCCAACATCATTGCCTCTCTTCACGCCCACAAGTGTACCGAGAAGGACATCTGGCTCTCGATCCTGCCGATGGCCCACACTTATGAGCTCAGCATCGGAGTCCTTTATCCGATATTCTGCGGCGCGTGCGTATGCTACATCCAGAAACCGCCTACACCGACCGTCCTTCTGTCGGCACTGAAGGAAGTGCGGCCGACCGTCATGCTCTCCGTTCCGATGATCATCGAGAAGATATACCGCAACAGCGTAGTGCCTACGATAAAGGGCAGCCGTGTGCTCACATGGATGAAGGACAGGATGCCCGGTCTTCTCTGCCGTCTCATCGGCCTGAAGCTCAAGTCCATCTTCGGAGGCCGGCTCAAGTTCTTCGGAATCGGCGGAGCGAAGCTCGACACAGGAGTGGAGACATTCCTCAAGCGGGCCCGCTTCCCTTACGCCATAGGCTACGGTCTTACCGAGACTGCTCCTCTCATCTGTCAGGCCGGCGTGAAATACACCAAGCCGGGCTCGACAGGAGTCGCGGCATACGGAGTGACGGTCAAGCTGATGAACGTCAACCCGGAGACCGGCGAGGGTGAGATAGTCGTCAAGGGCGACAATGTGATGCTCGGCTATTACAAGGATCCGGAACGCACCCGTTCAGTGTTCACCGATGACGGCTGGTTCAGGACAAATGACCTTGCCACCGTAGATGAAAAGGGCCGCTATTATATCAGAGGTCGCCTGAGCAATATGATTCTCGGGCCTTCGGGCGAGAACATCTATCCGGAGGAGATAGAGAACGTCATCAACAACATGGACGAGGTCAACGAATCCATCGTGCTCGAGCGGGACGGCCGTCTCGTGGCTCTGGTCCAGTTCAACGACAACATCATCGACTGGAATCAGGAAGGCGAGGACCAGTTCTTCGAGAAGTTGGAGGCCCGCAAGCAGGCTATCCTGAGTTATGTCAACAAGCATGTCAACAAGTTCTCGAAGATCAAGGAGGTCGAGGTGATGAAGGAGCCTTTCGAAAAGACCGCCACCCAGAAGATCCGCCGCTTCAAATACAAGAAGGACCAGCCCGACATCAACGGCCAGCCCGACGTCAATGGCCGGCCGGATGTCAATGACCGGACTGTTGTCAATGACCGGACGGATGTCAACGGCCGGACTGCTGTCGCCGGAGCTGCCGCGCAATCCGCCTCTGACCAATCCGCGGACGGCAAAACCTCCGAAGCAAAGGATTCTGTATCCCAAGCCTCCGGGAAGGCCTCGGCTGACAAGGGCCCAGACAAGAAATCCGAATAGTCTCTGCGGCCATTTCTGCCCGGTTGCAATAAAAAAAAGGGACGGCGCGGGAAAGCCATATCGGCTTCCGTGCCGTCCTTCTGTTTCTGCCGAGTTCAGTTTCTGTCTCGGCCCGTGCCGTTTTTCGGAGGCTTTCGTCAGTCGTTGTTCAGCTGGACGATGTCGGTCTGGTCTGAACGGCTTTCCCCGAGCAGGTATTCGCAGAACCAGTCAGCCATTCTCCAGAAGAAATATTCGTTCATGTCCCCGAATCCGTGCCTCTGTCCCGGCAGGATGAGCATTCCGAAGCGCTTGTTCGCCCGTATCAGGGCATTGACCACACGGATGGTGTTGGCGGGGTGCACATTGTTGTCCATGTCGCCGTGGACGAGCAGAAGATGTCCCTTGAGGTTTGCGGCTATCTCCGGATTGGTGTCTATGTCGTAGACGAATGTCGTGTCTCCCTGCTCAGTCACCTTCTCCAGGATGCCGTGATGCTGCTCGCTCCACCATCTGTTGTAGATGCTGTTGTCGTGGTTGCCGGCGCAGGACACCGCAGCCGTGTAGAAGTCGGGATATTTGAGAATTGCCGCAGTCGACATGAAGCCTCCGCCCGAATGCCCGTGTATGCCCACTTTCGTGGCGTCTATCCACGGATATTTGGCCGCAAGCCTCTGGACGGCGGTCTTCTGGTCCTCAAGTCCGTAGTCGCGCAGGTTGCCGTAGCCGTAGTTGTGATACCACTTCGACCTGTTCGGATGTCCGCCCCTGTTGCCCACCGTCACCACGATGAATCCCAGCTGCGCGAGTCTGTCCGTGCGGGTCATGCCTTTGCTCCATGAGATGTTGTTCGCCTCGACCTGAGGCCCCGGATAGACATATTCGATTATCGGGTAGGTCTTCGTCGAGTCGAAGTCGAACGGCTTATACATCACTCCGTAAAGGTCCGTGATGCCGTCTGCTGCCTTCACCGTGAATCTCTCCGGCAGCCTGTAGCCCGCCTCGAAGAGTCTGGACAGGTCGGCCGTCTCGAGATCGGCTATCTTCTTGCCCGAGGCGCTGTACAGGGCAGAAGCCGGCACGGCGTCCACTCTGGAGTAGTTGCACACCACATATTCAGCGTCATCGCTTGCCGAAGCCTTCACATCCATGTCCTTCATGTCAATCTGCTTCAGTCCGCTTCCGTCAAGTCCCACACTGAAGGTGTGCATCTGGTACGGATTCTCGTCCTTGTCGCGGCCGCAGGCGCTGAAGATGATGCGTCCCTTGTCCTCGTTGACGGCCAGCACGTCCTCCACATGAAAAGCTCCCTCCACGATAGGGTTGGCGAGAGTGCCGTCGGCATTGTATAGATAGAGGTTGGCCCATCCGTTGCGCTCGGACCACTGTATCAGCTGCTTCCCTCCGTTGACAAGCCTCAGCGGACGATATTCCACATAAGTGTTCATCCTTTCAGAAATGACAGTCCTCGTGGAGTCCGAATCCAGATCCACCCTGCAGACGTCAAGCCTCTTGAGGTCGCGGCTGAGCCTCCTCAGGTAGAATCCTTCCGCGTCTCCGAGCCATTCTCTCGAATAGAATCCGTCGTAGTCGTCCCCGTTCGTGTCGGGCGCCGTCTCAAATTCGATCGTCTGGTCCTTGAATGCGTTGATTTTTACCTGCTTGGAGGTCATGTCTCCGGCGTTGAACACATAGAGATATTCTTTCGGTCCCGGCTCTCCGGGCATCTGGTATCTGTATGTCTCCAGCGTCGGACGGGGATTGCTCAGCGAATTGATCACCCACAGCTCCTTTATCGGCCTCATGTCGTATTTCATCGCCGCAAAGGCCTTGGAGTCTGGCGACCACACCAGATAGTACGGGAAGATTCTCTTCGTCGTGTCGGTCTCGGTCCATCCCATATAGTTGTCTCCTCCCCATCCGAATTCGGGTGTCCCGTCCATGGTTATTCGGTGCTCCACTATCGTGCTGTCCTTCTCGTCGGCGGCCGCCTTGGCCATGTTCTCCGCGTCCATCCAATAAAGGTTGGCATTCTTGGCGAAGATTCCCATTTTCCCGTCGGGCGACACGTTGGCCCATTCCGGATATTTCTCCGGCTCCTCCTGTCCCGTAATGTCCTTCAGCTTTCTGGTCTGCAGGTCGTATTCGAAGGTGAACATCCTGTTTTTCCCGAATCTTCTTATGCGGAGCGAATCGGTCTCCGGGACACTGCTCTTTATCCTGAAGATGAATCTGCTGTCGTCCTTCAGCTCCAGCTCCTGCAGAGGAAGATGCTGAGCGTCAAACGGGTCTCGCACCGTCGCGGTGATTTCCATCGCGAGCTTCTCCATGTCGAACAGGGGCTCTTTCCTGCCCGTTTTGGCGTCCACAATCCAGTACGAGCTTCCCTCCGGAGTGTCCCACCTGTACCAGAATCTGTCCGAGTCCCTGAACCAGTGCGGCTTGATCTCGGTCGAGAACACCATGCCTGCGATCTTCTTCTGCGAAAATCTTTCCGCAAGCTCATAGTTCGGCCTGCTGCCGTCACCTGTCCTGTCTGCTGTCTCGGCCCGTGCCGCCGAGGATATGGCCCACGATGCGATAAGGGCTGCTGAAATGGCTGTAATTGCTTTTTTCATCTGATTTATCTTAAATGCAGCTTTTATGTGTCTTAAATGCAGCGAAGCCTTCGCCTCATGCGTGTCCTGTGCATGGTGAAGACTTCGTCTCAAAAAAATGTGCCCGCTATCTGAGAATGCCGTCGAGCTCGTCCCACGGAATGGTGATGCGGATCACCCCCATCGAGTACGGTGCTATCTCATATTGATTATAAATATATGTCACCCCGTCGTCTGAAAGGCGGAAGTTGCCGTTCGGCCCGATCTCCCTCAGAAACATCATCGAAGTGTCAGCGGGGCTCTCCAGCGACTCCGGAAGATGGGCCGAGAGCAGCTTCGTCAGTCTCGCCTCGTACCCCTCCCTGAAGAAGTCGCATTCTCCGATTGCCTCACCGCTCTTCATGTCGAAGTTGTATGACGTCTCGGACGACATCCCGTGCGCACCTCCTCGGTAGGAGTATCTGGAGACAGTGTAGGAAAGAGTCTTTCCTTCCCATGTGTCCGCCTCTCCTGCGACCATGTCCTCCCAGCTCATCATCGAGCCCGCCAGCTCTTCCCTGTCGAGCATCGGAAGATTCTCCGCCCGGTATTCTTCGGTCAGATCGTTTCTGTATGCCTGCATAGCGGTCTCCGGAGGCATTCCGGCATACTCCTCTCCGAAGAGGGCCTCGGTTATCGCCGACGACATCTTCAGCATCGCCTGCTCTTTCAGTCCGGCCGCCGGATATTCGGCCGAGATGTCGATCTTAAGCGAGTCTTCCCTTCCTTCAGTGAGCGCGAAGCTTCCCCGGAAGCTGATTTCCTGAGTACTGAATCCGCCGCCGCACGATGCGAGCGAAAGGGCGGCCCCGAGAGCCGCCGCGCGGAGGATGAACGTCTTTTTCATCATCTGATGGACTTTTTCGTTTAACTGGCCGTCAACTGACGGTTTTCATATCTTGCAAATATACGCAGAAGCCGAGAGCAATGCAAACCCGTTTGCATTGCCGAGGCGCAGGCAGTATAAATGGACGCCAGACCAAATATACGCAGAAGCCGAGAGCAATGCAAACGCCGCGTCCGCGCCGTCTTCCTTCCCGGCCTCCAGTGTTGATAAAATCATCGTGAAACTATTGGCTTTTAAAATTTTATGATTATCTTTGTGCCCCCGAAATTATCGGGGAGGAAACATAAATTATAGATTTACAATCATTTATGCCTACAATTCAACAATTAGTTCGCAAAGGGCGCGAGGTTATCGAAGTCAAGAGCAAATCCCGCGCGTTGGATGCTTGCCCTCAGAGAAGGGGCGTATGCGTGCGTGTGTACACAACCACACCTAAGAAACCTAACTCAGCGATGCGTAAGGTTGCCCGTGTGCGTCTCACCAACTCAAAAGAGGTCAATGCATACATTCCTGGCGAGGGCCACAACCTCCAGGAGCACTCCATCGTGCTCGTCAGAGGCGGTCGTGTAAAGGACCTTCCGGGAGTGCGTTACCACATCCTTAGAGGAGCTTTGGATACGGCAGGTGTAGACGGCAGGACTCAGTCCCGCTCTCTCTACGGTGCCAAGAGGCCGAAGAAATCTAAGAAGTAACAAAACATTATCACCTTTTTTATTTAATTTTTCACAAAAATGAGAAAATCGAAGCCTAAGAAGAGGATTCTACTTCCTGATCCCAAGTTTCACGACACGATGGTGACGCGTTTCGTGAACAATCTCATGCTGCAGGGAAAGAAGAGTATCGCGTATTCTATTTTTTACGATGCCATTGACATGGTAGGCGAGAAGATGAAAGATTCTGACAAGGCTCCTCTTGATATATGGAGGAAGGCTCTTGAGAACATCACTCCTCAGGTTGAAGTGAAGAGCCGCAGGATCGGCGGAGCCAACTTCCAGGTGCCTACCGAGGTGCGTCCGGAAAGAAAGATCTCTCTTTCAATGAAGAACATGATCATCTTCGCCCGCAAGCGTTCCGGCCACTCGATGGCAGAAAAACTCTGTGCAGAGATCATCGCCGCATACAACTGCGAAGGCGCGGCCTACAAGAGAAAAGAGGACATGCACAGAATGGCGGAGGCCAACAAGGCATTTGCGCACTTCCGCTTCTAATCCCCAAAACAAGATTTGACGAACATGGCAAGAGATCTTAAATTCACCAGAAACATCGGCATCATGGCGCACATCGATGCCGGCAAGACAACTACCTCAGAGCGAATCCTCTACTATACGGGTAAGACCCACAAGATAGGCGAGGTGCATGAGGGAGCTGCCACAATGGACTGGATGGTGCAGGAGCAGGAGAGGGGTATCACCATCACTTCTGCCGCCACCACGGCTTTCTGGCATTACAAGGGGGATACATACCAGATCAACCTGATCGATACTCCGGGCCACGTGGACTTCACCGTTGAGGTGGAGCGTTCACTGCGTGTGCTTGACGGTACCGTGGCAACTTTCTGTGCCGTGGGCCGCGTGCAGCCTCAGTCTGAGACCGTATGGCGTCAGGCTGACAAGTACGGAGTGCCTAAGATCGCATACGTCAACAAGATGGACCGTGTCGGAGCTGACTTCCTCGCCGTTGTGGACGAGATTAAGGAGAAGCTCGGTGCGCGTGCAGTGCCTATCTGTCTCCCTATCGGAGCGGAGGACAAGTTCCAGGGCATCGTTGACCTCATCGCGAACAAGGCGATTATCTATGACAGTGGCGAAGAGCTCGTGAACTACCAGATCACCGATGTTCCGGCCGAGATGGCCGACGAGGTGGCAGCCTGGAGGGAGAAGCTCATCGAGGCAGCGGCAGAATATGACGAGACCCTCATGGAGAAATTCTTTGAGGATCCGGACACCATATCGGAGGATGAGATCATCGCCGCCCTCAGAAAGGCCACAATCGACATGTCAATAGTACCGGCATGCTGCGGTTCTTCATTCAAGAACAAGGGAGTCCAGTTCCTCCTCGACGCAGTGATGCGCTATCTTCCGTCTCCGCTCGACAAGGGTGCCGTCAAGGGCGTCAACCCTCGTACAGGCGATGAGGAGGAGCGCAGACCTGATGCAAAGGAGCCGTTCTGTGCCCTCGTCTTCAAGATCGCAACTGACCCGTTTGTGGGAAGGCTCGCGTTCCTGAGAGCGTACTCAGGCCGCCTCGACGCCGGTTCTTATGTGCTCAATACCCGTTCAGACAAGAAGGAGCGTGTGGCAAGACTCTATCAGATGCACTCCAACAAGCAGAACCCTATCGAGTTCGTTGAGGCAGGTGACATCTGCGCCGCAGTCGGATTCAAGGATCTCCGCACCGGAGACACCATCTGCGTGGAGAGCAGCCCGATTACCCTCGAGTCTATGGAGTTCCCTGATCCGGTGATCGGACTCGCCGTGGAGCCTAAGACCCAGAAGGATCTCGACAAGCTCGGACTCGCTCTTGCGAAGCTTGCGGAAGAGGACCCTACATTCACGGTCAAGACAGACCACGAGACCGGCCAGACCGTCATCAGCGGTATGGGTGAGCTTCACCTTGACATCATCGTCGACCGTCTCCGTCGTGAGTTCGGCGTTGAGATCAATCAGGGTGCGCCTCAGGTCAACTACAAAGAGGCCATCACAGGCACCGTTCAGCACCGCGAGGTGTTCAAGAAGCAGACCGGAGGTCGCGGTAAGTTCGCCGATATCATCGTTGAGATCGGACCTGCCGATGAAGGTGTCACTGGTCTTCAGTTCATTGACGAGGTCAAGGGAGGAAATGTGCCTAAGGAGTTCATCCCTTCAGTTGAAAAGGGCTTCAAGTCGGCGATGGCCAACGGCGTGCTCGCAGGCTACGAGGTTCAGTCCCTTAAGGTCACTCTGAAGGACGGCTCGTTCCACCCTGTCGATTCAGACCAGCTCTCATTCGAGATCTGCGCCCGTCAGGCATTCCGTCACGCCTGCCCTAAGGCAAAGCCTGTTCTCCTCGAGCCTATCATGGCCCTCGAAGTCGTTACTCCGGAGGACTATATGGGAGACATCGTCGGAGACCTCAACCGCCGCAGGGGACAGATCAACGCGATGGATTCGGCCGTCGGCGGAGCGAGAATCGTCAAGGCATTCGTGCCGCTCGCTGAGCAGTTCGGCTACGTCACCATCCTCAGAACCATCTCTTCAGGTCGCGCTACCAGCACCATGACTTTCGATCATTACGCTGAAGTTCCGGCCAACCTCGCCAAGGAGGTCATCGAGAAGAGCGGCTACAAGAATGTTGACGAGGACGAATAACAGGGTATGTGTAACTGGTATAGAAATTATTGATATGAGCCAAAAAATAAGAATAAAACTCAAGTCATTCGATCACATGCTGGTTGACAAATCGGCAAAGAAGATCGTTGATACGGTGTCTTCCACCGGTGCTCGCGTGAACGGTCCAATTCCGCTCCCTACCGACAAGAAGATATTTACCGTCAACCGCTCAACCTTCGTCAACAAGAAGTCACGCGAGCAGTTCGAGCTCAACTCCTACTGCCGTCTTCTCGACATCTACGAGTCTACTCAGAAGACTGTTGATGCCCTGATGAAGCTCGAGCTTCCGAGCGGCGTTGAGGTCGAGATCAAGGTCTGACTGGATCCGGACGGACTCTGTTTCCGGAGCACTGCCGGCCACCGTCCGTTCGTCAATTTTTCTTTCTGTAGTCAGATAGATTTTACGGATTGAAAAATTATTGCTATATTTGCAGAGTTGTCCGGTTCGTTCCGGACAGCTCTCAAATTTAAAGTTCTTTTGGTCTCGTAGCTCAGTTGGTTAGTAGCACCTGACTCATAATCAGGGGGTCACAGGTTCAAGCCCTGTCGGGACCACTCTAAAAATCAAGAGGTCGCAGTTTTTCTGCGGCCTCTTTTCGTTTTCCGGATATTGGCGCTCAGCACCAGAAGAACTTGCGCACGAGCTCGAGTTCGAGATTCTTGTTATGACGGAGTCTGTCGCGCAGATCCAGGTCATCGAACTGGCAGAGACGGCGGATCACTGCATCCGTCATTTCGGGACGGAAAATGCCGTCGGCTTCATATATGTCCCTCTGTGCCTCCAGACTTGCGGCGGATGCCATGCAGGAGTCCGGCAGGTGTTCAAGCCTCTTGGCCCGGCTTTCATTTTCGGCCTTGTGGATGTCCACGTCCACATAAGTGCGAGCCGCGATCTCGAGAGCCTTCTCCGGGCTGAGGCTGAGGCCGTAAGAGCAGGCTATGCTCAGGGCGGAGAGGAGCTGATAGATGTCTGCCGAGCAGTCTGCCGAGCGGATTTCCATCGTCTGCTTCACTGCCCCGAGGCGGCCGGAGTCTGCCGGGACGGAATCTGCGCAGGATTCACGCCTATCGGCCTCGTCGGGCTTCACGCCCGGCGCAGATGCAGGATGCGGATCTCCGTATGCATCTGGATTCAGCTCGGAGAACATGTCCTTGCCGGAGGTCCAGCCGAGCGGGATACGCACCAGGACTGACCTGTTCCGGTCTCCCCAGCATACGTTCGTAGGCGCCTCCTGATGCGGAACGAGCCTAAGGTATGAAGTGGGATTGGTGTTGCCGAAGGCAGTTATCGACGTGGCAAGCTCCATGAGACCGGCTATCGCCCTGCGTGCGATGTCCGAGATCTTCCCGTTCTCGTCCAGCAGCATGTTCCTCCCGTCCTTCATCAGTCTCATGTGGATGTGCAGTCCCGATCCGGCCTTGCCTTCGGCTATCTTCGGAGCGAAGCTGACCTCAAGTCCGTACCTGTACGCGAGATTACGGATGATCCACTTCGCGATCATCAGACTGTCGGCGGCCTGTTCCGCTTCAACGGGCAGGAACTCAATCTCGTTCTGCTCCCAAATTTTCCCGTCGGCCCTGAAGGTGCCTACTTCCGAATGGCCGTACTTGATCTTCCCTCCCGCGAGCATTATATAATACATGCATTCGGTGCGGAAGTCGTTGAATTTGGCGAACGGCGCGGATTCGTGGTATCCCTTCTGGTCAGTCGCCGGATACGCCTGCATCTGCTCGTCTTCCGGCGCGGACACATAGTATTCCAGTTCGCCCATTGCCTCGAATCTCATCCCGGTCTTTTCCGTAAATTTTTCCATGGCCTTGTGAAGCGTGTATTCCGGCGAGCACTCCAGACGTTTGCCGTCCTTGTCAAAGTAGGCGCAGAGGAAGCACAGGGTCGGGAGTTCGGCGAACGGGTCTATGAAGGCGGTCGAAAGCCTCGGCACTACATACAGATCGCTGTTCCCGGCCTCGATGAAAGGGAAGAGGCTTGAGCCGTCCACGCGCTCTCCGCAGGTCAGGACGGAGATCAGGTATTCCTCCGAATGAAGAGTGAAGTTGAGAGTCTTTAGCCGTCCGTCGGCTGCCGGATACATGAAGTTGACCATCCGTATCCCGTTGTCCCTGACGAATCTGATGATGTCCGCCAGTTTGAAGCCGGCGTCGCTTTTTCCGATGAGTTCGGTGAAAGTGTGGTTTCTTATGTCCATGACAAATGTAGATTTAGCAACAAAAGCCATCGAAATTAAATAAAATTTTAATCTTTTCCTCAATTTCAGTTCCGTTTCATTTTCTCCGGATAATTTTGTCGTCGAAAATCAAGAATATTCGGCCATGAAAAAGAGAATTGCGTTAATCATGATGTTTTTTGCCGGTTTTTTCGCGCTTCAGAGCTGCGATGAGAAAAAACTGGACTTCGACCGGCTTCCATCGGCTGCCCAGGCCTTCATACGGCAGTATTTTCCTGACGCCACGGTGACTTATGCCGAGCGCGACAGAGATGACGGCAAGAAGGACTATACCGTGCGCCTGTCTGACGGCACGGAGATAGAGTTCGATGAAAACGGCGACTGGACAAGCGTGGACTGCAACTTTTCCCAGCTTCCGGAAGGAATTATCCCGGCTGCAGCCGCAGAGTACATAGCGACCAATTTTCCTGATGCAAAGCCTTACAAGGTGGATAAGGAATACGGAGGATATGAAGTCTCTATCGGAGGCGGTAAGAAGCTGATCTTCGACTCATCGTGGAATTTCGTCCGCGAAACTGTCGACGACTGACATGGTGAAAATTCCGCGCAGGCCTGTTTGCGGATAGAAGGATTTTTCATAACTTTGCGGAGTTTATGAGAAATCCTTTTTTCATATCAATGATGTCCAAGCGAATGCATCGTTTCGATGCATAGGTTTTTCTTTTGCCACAACTTGCGCGGGATGCGCAGGCGGCGCTCATGAACAGGGACATTAAGGTGCATGAACAATGTTATAGAAGAGACCCGGCTTTGCGTCAGGAGTGCACAAGTCGGGAATGCACAAATTGATATGAATCATGGTCAGGTGTGAATATATCCATAAGGAAAAATTTGATTTTGAGGCGGGAGGCAGCGTAGACGGTCTTAGGCTCGTTTATCATGTCTCGGAGCCGGTCTCCGGCAGTGCGGACATAGGGGAGCGCGGCGGAGACTGCCTGCGGGGAGCATCAGCCGGCCGCAAGGTCGTGTGGATCTGCCATGCGCTTACGGCCAATTCAGACGCGGAGGAGTGGTGGCCGGAGCTTGTCGGGCCCGGGCGGCTTTTCGACACACGCAAGTATCTGGTGGTCTGCGTCAACATGCTGGGCTCCGCCTACGGCTCCTCAGGCCCGTCGTCCGTGCCTTCGGACTTTCTTCCGGAGAAAGCCGGAGCAGATGAGAGCCGGGCTGCATGGCGGCCATATTATTTTGATTTTCCTCTTATTACTGTCAGAGACATCGTCCGGGCCAACTCGCTTGTACGCAGGCATCTCGGCATAGAGTCCATCGACCTTCTCGTCGGAGGCTCGATCGGCGGATTCCAGTCTCTCGAGTGGGCCGTAATGGAACCGGACGTCGTGAAGCGTGCGGTGTTCATTGCCTGCGGGGCGCGTGTGACCCCGTGGCTGACGGCGCACAACGAGTCGCAGAGGATGGCTCTTGAAGCGGACCCTACTTTCCGCGCCGCGCAGAGCCTCAAGGGAGGCGAGGCAGGACTAAGGGCCGCCAGGTCGATGGCCCTGATCTCGTACAGAAGCTATCGGGGCTACAACACCACTCAGAGCGAGCCGTCGGACGACGTCATATTTGCCGACAGGGCAGGATCTTATCAGCGCTATCAGGGCAAGAAGCTCTCCGACAGGTTCGACGCCTATTCCTATTATTATCTCACCCGCTCAGTCGACAGCCACAATCTCGGCCGCGGCAGGGGCGGGCTCAGGGCGGCTCTCTCCTCGATGAAGTGCCGCGCGGTCGTTATAGGCATCGACAGCGACTGTCTTTTCCCTGTGGAGGAGCAGCGCTTCATAGCGGAGTCCGTTCCGGGAGCGGAATATCATGAGATCACTTCGGCGTTCGGGCATGACGGCTTCCTGCTGGAATACGCTCAGCTCGAGAAGATAATCGCCCCTTTGCTGGAAGAGGCTTGACCAGCCGTTTCCGGAAGGGGCTCAGACCGGGCTGACGCGGCCGGTCATTATTGTGAAACAGAAAAAATAAGAATATATGCAGGTATTGAAATTCGGCGGCACTTCGGTCGCTAATGCGGAAAACATGAAGCGTGTCGTGGACATCGTCGCCAGTGCGGTCGACAAGGACAGGACGATTCTTGTCTGTTCGGCCATAAGCGGATGTACGGACACGCTGATAAGGATAGGAATGCTCGCCTCGGAGAGAAACGATGGTTATAAGGAGCTGATTGACAGGCTTCAGGAGTCGCACCACAGGATAATCAGGGAGCTTCTGCCGCTTGAGAAGCATGAGGATTCGACTGAGGTGTGCGACGGTCTGTTCGAGTATCTGAGGGGCATCGCTCAGGGTGTCTTCCTTCTCGGCGAGCTCAGCAGCGCGAGCCTGGATGCGATTCAGGGGCTCGGTGAGCTGCTTTCGACTAAGATAATGGCCACGAAGCTGGCTTCAATAGGCATCTCCACCAAATGGATCGACTCCAGAGACGTCATAAGGACCTATGCCAAGGCGGGAAAGAATGTCGTGGATACGGAAGTCACCTACGGAAACGTGCGCAAGATGATAGACGCCAATCCGATCACTTCTCTCTTTGTCGTTCCGGGCTTCATCGCATCGGACAGACACGGGCGCATGACGACACTCGGCCGCGGCGGATCGGACTATACGGCCTCCCTCTATGCAGTCGGGTGCAAAGCCCGGATTCTCGAGATATGGACCGACGTGCCGGGCATGATGACGGCCAATCCCAAGATCGTCCCTACCGCAAGATCAATCAGCCACATCTCATACAGGGCCGCTCTCGAGCTTTCGCATTTCGGGGCTAAGGTCATTTATCCGCCTACGATTCAGCCGGTCGTTACAGAGGGGATTCCTATCTATGTGAAGGACACGTTCGATCCGGAGGCTCCGGGCACTCTGATAGAGAATGATCCGCCGAGGGGAAAGGACAGGCTCATCGGCATATCCAATTCGGACAACATAGCGCTGCTGTCGCTCGAAGGAAGCGGAATGGTGGGTATTCCCGGCTTCTCGAGCCGCCTTTTCGAGACTCTGAGCCAGAATGACATAAACATCATCCTCATCACGCAGGCCTCTTCAGTGCACACCATGTGCGTCGCGGTGTCGGAAAAGGACGCCGAGAAGGCAAAGGAGGCGGCCGACAGATGCTTCGCATACGAGATTTCTCTCGGCAAACTCAATCCGCTGAAGGTGGAGAAGGGCTTTTCGATAGTCTGTCTCGTGGGCGACGACATTCTCAACCAGTGCGGGGCTACGGGCCGGATGCTCGCCGCGCTGGGACGCCACAGCATCTCCATCAGGGCCACTGCACAGGGTTCGTCGGAGCGCAACATATCTGTGATAATCAAGTCAAAGGATGTCAATGCCGCTATTCAGTACATCCATGCGGAGTTCTTTGACAAGAGTCCGATAAAGGATGTCAATCTCTTTATCGCCGGGTATGGCGTCGTGGGCAGGGCGCTCGTGGACATCATTAGGGCAAACGGGGACGGAATAGCCTCGCGCACAGGCAAGCGGTTGCACGTCATAGGGCTTTCCAACAGCCGCAGGTATGTCATCGACAAGGCCGGCCTCGATCTTTCACGGGCAGAGGAACTGCTGAAGGAGGGAGCCAATGCCGCGGATGAGGCATATTTTGAGGAGCTGGCCTCCATCTCGCTTGAGAATTCGATTTTTGTCGACTGTACGGCAAGCTCAGACATCGCCTACAAATACATGAATCTCTTTCGGCGGGGATATTCGGTGGTGGCCTGCAACAAGATCACCTTCTCCTCTCCTTTCGTCCAGTACCGGGCGCTCAAGAACGCGGCTCTTGAAAACGGTGCCGTCCTCAGGTATGAGACCACGGTCGGCGCGGCTCTGCCTATTCTGGAGTCGATCGCCCGCAGCGTCAACAGCGGGGATGAGATCATCAGGATCGAGGCCGTGCTCTCCGGTACGCTCAACTATATCTTCAGCACTTATCGGGGCGGCGAGGACGGCACTTTCGCCGAGGTGGTGCGCCGGGCTCAGGAGGCTGGCTACACTGAGCCTGACCCGCGCCTTGACCTGAGCGGCAGGGATGTGCTGAGGAAGCTGCTGATCCTTTCACGTGAGGCCGGAGTGGGGATAGACGAGCAGGATGTGGAGATAGAGCCTATCCTCGGGCCGGAGTTCTTCGGCGTGAAGCAGGACGCCTTCTACAGGCTTCTCGAGGAGAATGAGCATGTCTTTGCTGAGAGATATCGTTCGGCGGCATCGAAGGGGTTGAGGCAGAGGTATATCGCCTCGCTGGTGAAAGATCCGGACTCTCCTCGCGGCTACAGGGCGAAGATGTCGCTTGAGAATGTTGCAGAAGGGCATCCGCTCTACAACCTCTGCGGTACGGACAATGCCGCGATCATCACCACGGACTTCTATCCGTCGCCGCTGGTGATTCAGGGGGCGGGGGCAGGCGCCCGTCAGACGGCTTCAGGGGTGCTGAACGACATTCTGCTGTAGCCGTCAGGCTTCTGCCGTGGACAGGATTCATTTGTATCAAGTAATTGGCTGAAAAACAGAAAAACAACGGACTATGACACGAAAATACGCATTTGAGACACTTCAGGTGAGGGCCGGGCAGGAGATAGACCCGGTCTCGAAAGGAACGGCCGTGCCGATCTATCAGAGTACGGCGTATGTCTTCGATGACATGCAGTACGGGGCGGACCTCTTCGCCCTCAAGAAGCCGGGCAACATCTACACCCGCATCACCAACACCACAACGGAAGTTTTCGAGAAGAGAATGGCCGCTCTTGAGAACGGGGTTGCGGCGGTGGCCACGGCTTCGGGACAGTCGGCCGTATTTCTTTCCATCCTCAATGTCTGCGGTCCGGGAGACAATGTCGTGGCTTCCCCGTTCCTCTATGGAGGCACATTCACGATGTTTGAGATAACGCTCCGCGACATGGGCATTGAGGTGCGCTTCGCCAATAGCGACAAAGTTGACGATATGGTGGACCTCGTCAACGGACGCACAAAGGCCATATTTCTTGAGAATCTCGGCAATCCGGCCTTCAATGTCCCTGACTATGAGCCTATCATAGAGATGGCGCATCGTAACGGCATCTGTGTGATGGTAGACAACACGTTCGGCTGCGGAGGCTACCTTTTCCGTCCTCTCGACTGGGGAGCCGACGTCTCGATCCATTCGGCCACAAAGTGGATATGCGGTCATGGAACGGCTCTCGGCGGCGTTGTCGTGGACGGCGGCCGGTTTGACTGGACCAGCGGCAGGTACCCGCTTCTCGCTTCTCCGTCTCCGAGCTATCATGGCCTTGTCTATACGGACGTGTTCGGAGAAGCGGCCTTTGCCGGCCGCGTGAGGGTGGACGGTCTCAGAAACATAGGGGCGGCGCCCTCTCCGTTCAACTCTTTCCTGATGCTGCAGGGCCTTGAGACTCTGTCGCTCAGAGTCGAGAGATGCTGCTCGAACGCGCTTGCGATAGCAGAGTATCTGGAGAAGCATCCTGCCGTAGAGAGCGTCAATTATGCCGGTCTCGCCAGCAGCCCTTACAACTCCCTCGCCAAGAAGTATCTCCGCAACGGTTTCGGCGGGGTACTGACGTTCAGAGTCAAAGGAGGTTTCGATGCCGCGGCCGCTCTGGTGGACAAGCTTGAGCTCATCCTGCATGTGGGAAGTGTCGGCGATGCAAAGTCGCTCATCGTGCACCCCGCCTCTACAACTCATTCCCAGCTCAGTGAATCGGAGCAGCTTGCCGCGGGGGTGTATCCTAATATGCTCCGCCTCTCTGTCGGCATCGAGAATGTGGACGACCTGATTGCGGATCTGCATCAGGCCCTCTGAGGTCAGTCTCCGAGTGCCGGTTTTAATTTGAGAATTTTATAATCAGAACAATAAGACAATGAAAGTAGCAGTAGTGGGTGCCACCGGACTGGTCGGCACCAGAATGTTGGAAGTGCTCGCAGAGCGCGATTTCCCTGTGACGGAGCTCTATCCTGTGGCTTCAGCCAAGTCCGTAGGCCGCAAGATCGTGTTCAAAGGGAAAGAATGGGCGGTGGTAAGTGCCGAGGACGCCATTGCGGCCAGGCCGGATGTGGCTCTCTTCTCCGCAGGTGCCTCAGCTTCGAGAGAACTTGCCCCGAAATTTGCCGAGGCCGGCTGCCGAGTGGTGGACAATTCTTCATGCTGGAGGATGGATCCGTCCAAGAAGCTCGTCGTGCCGGAGATCAACGGGGACGTGATCGGCGCGGACGACATGATCATAGCCAATCCGAACTGTTCCACCATCCAGATGCTTCTCCCCATCGCTCCTCTTCACAAGGCATACAAGATCAAGAGGATAGTGGTGTCAACCTACCAGTCCGTGACGGGCACCGGCTACAAGGCCCTCGACCAGATGGAGGCCGAGCGTTCCGGCAAGAAATGGGGTGAATATCCGGCCGTGTACCCGTATCCTATCGACGAGAACATCCTGCCTCATATCGACGTCTTCCTTGAGAACGGTTATACGAAGGAGGAGATGAAGATGGTCAACGAGACCCACAAGATCATGAGGGATGACAGTATCGCAGTCTCTCCGACCACCGTGCGCGTCCCTGTCAAAGGCGGCCATTCCGAGTCGGTCAACCTCGAGTTTGAGTATGACTTCACTCTCGAAGACGTGCGTCGCCTCATTTCAGAGATGCCCGGCTGCGTGCTTCAGGATGACCCTGCCAACAATGTCTATCCGATGCCTCTCTTCGTCTGGGGCAAGGACGAGGTATTCGTAGGCCGCATCCGCCGCGACCCTTCAGTCAAGTACGGCCTCAACCTATGGTGCGTAGCCGACAACCTCCGCAAGGGTGCCGCTACCAACGCCGTCCAGATAGCGCAGCTCCTCATCGACAAGGGTTTTCTCCCTAAGGAGTAGCCTCCTCCGCCGTTGAGCGAGGATTAATAATTGCCCATGAGGTAATCGATGTTGACAGGGATAGGCATAAATCTCAGTGTTAATACTCCTTGAGTGTTGTCCGTTATATGAAAATGTTTTCTATCTTTGTAAGGTTGAGCAATCGACATACATAGTGAAAGTGTTTTCGCACTGTCCTTAACAGAAAATGTGGCAATTCCACCCTCTGTTTCCCCATGTCTATCTGGGTGTGGAGTATTGGATGCGTTTATTTATGCTTGGGTTTGTCACAACCTTCTGTTAGATAGACGGAATCGGCTTCACACTTTCTTTTTTGCGCAAACCCATTGCCAGGAGCCGGCGTGGATGCTTTAATGATCCTTGTCTATGAAAACAAAGGTTTTCTCCGCCATTGCCATTGTAATGCTGATGTGTGGCAATGCTTTTGCCTCTACACCTCTGTCAAGGGGGACGACTGTTGCCGTCCGTATCACTTCTCAAATCACCAGTAAAACCGTTGGGTCTCCGACCGCAATTATTGAAACTGATGTCAAAGGCAAAGATGGAAATCTTCTCATCAGCAGAGGTGCGCCGGTGATACTGCAGGTCGACAATACGAAGGCGCGTTCTTGCGGAAGAGAAGGATCTTTGTCAGTAAGATGTATTTCCACAACGGCTGTAGACGGCCAGTCTATTATTCTTGACGGCAGTTTCGCTGCAGAAGGAGAGAACAAGGAAGGGTTGGCTATCGGATTGGGTGTCGGCCTTGGGCTTACAGTTTTGCCTGGAATCGGATTTGCTTTTCTTGCAATAAAAGGGGAAGATGCAAAAATACCTGCCAATACGATTATCCCTGCCGTATTTGTAATGAATGACTATACGATAGAATAATCAGAAAATGATTTTATAATCTGCTGAATTTTCAACAGAAAATTTCAGATGTCGGAAGTGACCCCGAAAGTTTGATCCCGGCTTTCGGGGTTCTGTTTTTTGATTAATTGAGGTAACGAACATGTGGATATGGCATCGGAGACAAGAAAGAGCATGCTGCATGGGGTGCTGCTGATAGCGCTTTTTTCGTGTGCGGCGTTTTACATCGCGGATTTCGAATTTGTAAAGAGGCTTTCCTTCAGTCCTCTGATTGTGGGCATCGTGTTGGGTATGCTCTATGCCAATTCGTTGAGGAACAATCTTCCTGAGACCTGGGTACCTGGGATTAAGTTCTGTTCGAAAGAGATTCTGCGTCTGGGAATCATCCTTTACGGCTTCCGCCTGACTTTTCAGAGTGTTGTCGAGGTGGGGCTCGCCGCCATCGTCGTTGACCTAATTGTCGTCACCGTCACCATTTTCCTAGGCATTCTTCTCGGCCGTATTTTCAAGATGGACAAGGATCTTTCCCTCCTTACGGCCACCGGCAGCGCCATCTGCGGAGCGGCGGCCGTGCTCGGTGCGGAATCTGTCGTGAAACCGCAGCCGTACAAGACAGCTGTGGCTGTCTCTACTGTCGTGATTTTCGGGACGATAGCCATGTTCATATACCCTGCTCTGTATAATGCCGGTCTGCTTGGCCTGTCCGATGTGGAGATGGGCATCTATACCGGTTCCACCCTTCATGAGGTGGCTCATGTGGTAGGCGCCGGAAATGCCATGGGTGACCATATTTCCGACATAGCCATCATTGTCAAGATGATACGCGTCATCCTCCTTGCTCCGGTGCTCCTTATTATGAGTTTCTTTGTGGGAGGCGGTGCAGGACAGAAAGATGCAACAGTCACGATTCCGTGGTTTGCATTCGGTTTTGTTGCCGTCATCGGCTTCAATTCACTCAACCTCCTGCCCGAAGGCGTCGTGAGCGCCATCAACAGCTTTGACACTTTCCTCCTCACCATGGCCATGACAGCCCTCGGCGCCGAGACCAGCATCGACAAGTTCCGTCAGGCCGGTGCCAAACCTTTCCTCCTTGCCCTCGTCCTCTTCGCATGGCTCATGGGCGGTGGCTGGCTCCTCTCCAAATGGCTTGTCCCGATTCTTTAGGCGGAAGAGTTCGGAGTGATTAAGGGACAATGGGGGGCAAGTTTTGAAGACAAGTTTGCATTCCTCTCGGCTTCTTCCTATCTTTGGAGATGTTGCGTCTGACGGAGCGGTCCTCGGGCGGAACGATGATTAAAAGACAGGAAAACCATGTTTGACAGAGAAATTTATGTTGCCCGCAGACGGACTCTCATGGAGAAGATGTCGGCCGTGGCAGGAGGCAATGGGATAATCGTTTTTCTGGGGAATGCCGATGCTCCTCAGAATTACAGGGGTAATGACTATAAGTTCCGGCAGGAGAGCTCGTTCCTTTATTATTGGGGGCTTGATGAGCCCGGATTCGCCGCAATAATGGATCTTGACAGCGGGGATGAATGCCTTTTCGGCGATGACGTGGACATAGACGACATCATCTGGATGGGACCTCAGGAGTCTGTGGCATCGAAGGCGGCCCGGATCGGGGCGAATGTCTCTGCCCCGGCGGCGGACTTTGACAAGGCGGTGCTGAAGGCGAGGGCTCAGGGACGGACCATCCATTTCCTTCCTGCATCGAGGTATTGCAACACTCTCAGGCTCTCTCAGCTGCTGGGTGTGACTCCTGAGGCTGTGCGAAAGGTTGCGCCGGCGTGCAGTCCTCTTGAGGACGGGATAGTGTACCATGCCTCATTGGAACTGGTCAGGGCAGTGATTTCCATGCGTCTGGTGAAGGAGCAATGTGAAATTGACGAGATTGACAAAGCCTGCGAGATAGGCTATCTGATGCATACTGAGGCACGGAACGCCTGTCGTCCCGGTGTGCCGGAGCAGGAGATCGTCGGCAGGATGGAGGGCGTGACCATCTCAAAGGGATGGGGGGTCTCGTTCGCCACGATTCTGTCGCAGCATGGGGAGACTCTGCACAATCACAGGCATGACGGCATCATCACGCCGGGCAATCTGCTCGTGATAGACGCCGGGGCGGAGAGTAATACGCACTATGCCTCCGACTTCACGCGGACCCTGCCTTGCGGAGGGAAATTCACGTCGAGACAGAAGGATGTCTATGATATTGTCGCAGACTGCAATGAGCTGGCGTTCAGGCTGGCGAAGCCTGGCGTCGCATACAGGGACGTGCATCTTGCCGTCGCGGCGAGGATGCTTGACGGTCTCAAGGGGCTGGGACTTGTGAGCGGATCTGTGGAGGATATGGTCGCGGAAGGTGTCGCCGGTCTCTTCATGCCTCACGGGCTCGGACACAACATGGGTATAGACGTGCATGACATGGAGGATCTCGGAGAGGATCTCGTGGGATATGACGATGATCAGAAACGGTCTCCGCAGCTCGGGCTCGGATCGCTCAGAATGGCCCGCAGGCTTGTTCCGGGGCATGTTGTCACGGATGAGCCGGGCATTTATTTCGTTCCTGCCCTCATCAGCAGATGGAAAGCTGAAGGCACAGACAAGGGCATGGTCAATTATGAGAAGCTCCAGTCGGAGTACCTTGATTTCGGAGGCATACGGCTCGAAGACGATCTGCTGATAACGGCTGACGGCTGTCGCAGGCTCGGTCCGCACAGGCTGCCGATCGCTTCTGAAGATGTCGAGGCGGCAATGCGGGCTTAAGCAGGTGTCTTATGGAAACAGTGGCAGCCATACTGGCGGTGATCGCCGGGATCATAGGAATAATAGGCAGTGTGCTCCCCGCTCTCCCGGGACCGCCGCTCACATGGGTCGGTATGCTTCTTCTCTATTTCTGGGGCGGCACAAACGGGGCAGGGGAACCGATGTCCCTAACGATTCTTCTGGTTATGCTCGGAGTCACGATAGCCGTTTCGATCATCGACTATCTGGTGCCTATGTATCTTACGAAGGCCACCGGAGGCACAAAATACGCCTCTCGCGGCGCTTTAGCCGGACTTGTAATCGGATCTTTCATCGCTCCTCCGCTCGGCATGATCATAGGCTCCTTCCTCGGCGCGTTCCTTCTGGAGCTGTATTATGCGAGGAAGAGCACTCCGGATGCACTCAAGTCGGCCGCCGGCTCTTTTCTCGGCTTCATTCTCGGCACGGGGCTGAAGCTGATGGCGTGCGGCGTGATGATGTACTATATCATAGTTTATCTCCGCTGATTCATAGCATACCGCTGATGTTACGCACATGATTTCTCTCCATAAGATCATTTTGGCTTCCGCTGCGGTCCTCTTTGCGGCAGCGGCCACGCAGCCGGCTTCGTCATGCGGACCGGAGGTCGTGATACCTGCTCCGGCGGAGTATGCGCTCTCGTCCGGAGTCTTTTCTTTTGCAGGAGGTAAGACTTTCAGCATCATCGGGGACGATTCGCTCACGCCTCAGGAGCGCAGAAGTCTTGCAGGTGTGCTGACGTCTTTCCCGTTCGGGCTTTCCGAGGCGGTGTCAGAGAGAAAGGCGGATGTGGTGATCACCATTGACGGGGAACTCTTTATGAGGAAGACTGCACTTGACTCGCTCCCGTTTGACTCGCGGCGGTTTCAGGAGGCATACCGACTCGAAGTGGCACCTCGGAAGATAAATGTTTATGCGTCTTCTTCTGCCGGAGCTTTCTACGCTCTGCAGACTCTTGCCCAGATCACCGGTATGAGGCCTGATGCCGAGGTCGGCTGCTGTACAGTAGATGATGCTCCGCGTTTCGGCTATCGAGGACTGCATGTCGACGTGTCGCGTCATTTCCGTTCCAAGGAGTTCCTTATGAAACAGATGGACGCGATGGCGCTTCTGAAGCTCAACAGGATGCACCTTCATCTGACAGACGGCGCGGGATGGCGCATTGAGATAGACGGTTATCCGAGGCTCACCGATTTCGCGGCGTGGAGACCTCAGCGGAAATGGTCAGACTGGTGGGCCTCTGACAGGCTTTATTGCGGAAGGGATGTCTCTGGGGCATACGGAGGCTATTACACCAGAGAGGATCTTAAGCAGATTCTTGACTATGCCTCGAAGCGTCATATAGAGGTGATTCCTGAGATTGAGATGCCGGGTCACAGTGAAGAGGTGCTTGCCGCATATCCTGAGCTTGCGTGCTGTGCGGAGACGGATTCCTGCGGTGGCACGCATTCTTTGCCGGGAGATCTCTGTCCCGGTAAAGAGGCGACATTCGCCTTCATTGAGGACGTGCTCGACTGTGTCATGGACATATTCCCGTCTGAGTATGTGCATATCGGCGGAGACGAGGCCTCGAAGTCCGCATGGGAGGCCTGCCCGGACTGCCGGAAGAGGATGCGCGAGGAGGGTCTTTCTGATGTGGATGAGCTGCAGAGCTATTTCATCCGCAGGGTTGAGGCTTATGTCAATTCCAGAGGCCGCAGAATCATCGGATGGGACGAGATTCTGCAGGGAGGTCTTGCCCCGGATGCCACAGTGATGTCGTGGCGTGGAACGGAAGGGGGAGTAGAGGCGATGAGGGCCGGGCACGATGTCATAATGACACCCAATACTTTCTGTTATCTTGACTATACTCAGGACGCTCCTTTCAAAGAGCCTGTCTCCATCGGAGGTTATGTGACTCTTGCGAAGACATATTCTTATGAACCTGCTGAGAATGGCCTTTCAGGGGATGAGCTGACGCATCTTCTCGGAGTGCAGGGCAATCTCTGGGCGGAGTATATTCCCGAGGACAGCCATGCGGAGTATATGTATTACCCGCGCGCCTTCGCGATAGCGGAGACTGGCTGGAGCCTGCCTGAGCGCAAGGATTATGAGGATTTCCGCAGCCGCGCCCTGGTCTTTTCGGACATTCTGACGAGGCTCGGCTACACCGTTTTTGACCTGCGGAATGAGTATGGGGAGAGGAAGGAGAGTCTTTCTCCGGTAGTTCATCTTGCCGTCGGAGCGGATGTCGACTATGCTCTGCCTGTGAACGAAAGCTATCCCGGGGTAGGAGACGCGACCCTTACAGACGGTCTCCTCGGTGGCTGGTCGTATGGCGACGGCCGCTGGCAGGGATTCCTCTCGGATGTTGACGTGACTGTTGACCTCGGGACAGTGCGGCCGATACATTATGTCGGCGCCACTTTCATGCAGATAGTCTCGGCGTGGGTATATTTCCCTGAGATGGTTGATGTCTCCGTGTCAGACGACGGCGTCAATTTCAGGCCGCTCGGCACTGTCTTCCGCGATTTCCCTATCGGGCTGGACGGCCTCTTCTTCCGTCAGTATGGCCTGACTTGCGATGAGACGGCCCGATATGTTCGCCTGACCGCCGCAAGAAACGCCCTCGTAGGCAGCTGGCTCTTCACCGACGAGATTGTGGTGAACTGAAACATGAGCTGGCGTGTATGCTTATATTTCTTCCGGATATTGGAGATTGTCACTCACCCACTTCGAAAAAGCGTTTAAGTCAAGGCCCATAAATTTCGGTTTCTGTTCTACTTCGTGAAATGTGAACACTTCTTCATTTATTGATTTGTGCCTGCCGCCGTCCTGTCTGCACTTGAATATATATCCAGAGAATTCTATTATGATTGTTCCGTCGTGCTCTACATAATATTTTAAATGGTATTCTTCGTTATAATCGGTCACGGTGAACAATATGGACGAGTAAAAAGGATGTTTACACCGTCCGTAAGAACATCTTGCATCCCCAAAGATTGTTTTTTGTGCTCCGGACGGGGGTCGAACCCGTACGGGCATTTCTGCCCAAGGGATTTTAAGTCCCTCTTGTCTACCGATTCCAACACCAGAGCGAGGTTTGCAAAGATAGTGATTTTTTGTTTAATCCGTGAAGAAATGCTAAATTAGCGAGATGAACTGAACAGAATGTTAAAATATAACGCGATATGGATGATAAACTTATGCAGAATCCCCATTATGCGAAGGCAATGGAGTTCATCAGGACTACGGATCTGAATGCCCTTGAGAACGGCAGACATGAGATTGACGGAGACAATCTCTTCGTTAACATCGTTGACAGCGTCATGAAGACGCCTCAGCAGGCGAGACTCGAAGTGCACGACAAGTACATTGACATACAGGTGCCTCTCTCCGGATCTGAGACTTTCGGTGTGAAGCCTCGCGTAGAGTGTAAGGAGCCGGACGGCGAAATGAATGTAGTGAAGGACATCCTCTTCTATAAGGATCCCGTTGAAAAGACGATTACTGCGGCGCCTGGAGAGGCGGTGACTTTCGCTCCAGACACGGCTCACGCCCCTCTCATAGGAGAAGGGACCATCCACAAGGCCATTTTCAAGGTACGCGTGGTGTAGTCCTCCGGTTGATGAGCTGAAGACATTGTGCGAGAGATGAAAATATTGATTGACGGAAATGAACCTGTGCCGGAGATATGTCCGGACAGGTTCTTCTGCACAATGGCGGCAACTGGGCTGAGCTGCGCCCTTCCGGATGTGCAGGTGGCGGTCTGCCGGGGAGCCGAGTGCCGGAGGAAGGCCGGCTCGCTTGCGCAAGGGGATGTCTTTCTGTGCCTTTCCGGCGCTTATCCTGAGAGTGTCCTGTCCTCGCCGGCTCTGAAAGTGGCGGCAGTCGGCAGTCTGGACTTCGTCTCCGCGCCTGACGGCTACAGCTGGTTCAGGCGGCATCACCTCAATCTCCTGATGCACAGGATATGCCGACATTCGGATCATTTTATCGTCCCTGACGGAAAGACAGCCGTCGACCTCAAGAAGTACTACTATATAAGCCCGGAACGGATCTCCGTCTATGCCGATGTCGGCTCAATCCCGTCCATCCTTCTCGAAATCATGGGCCTTCGACAAAAGCCAGTGTCGCCGCGCTGATTCTTATGCCGGGGCCGCATTTTTCTCGTAGGGCTCTGTGGCACTCCCTTATAGTGGCTCCGGAGGTGAAGACATCGTCAATCAGCAATATGTGGCCTGCTTCGCAACACGCCTTTTCCGCTCCGTCTCTTACTCTGAATGCCCCTTCCACATTACGCATCTTGTCTTTTGTCCCCAGCTTTGTCTGGGTGCCTGTCCTTCTGTGCCTGACGAGAATGTCCTCACGCATTTCCGTTCCGAGCTTCGCTGCCGTTTCCCTCCCCAGAACGGCTGCCTGATTGTAGCCCCTTCTCCATCTTCTTGCCCAGTGCAGAGGCACGGGAATCACCATATCGACATCTGAAAAGAGGGCCGACTGCGCCAGACGAGCTCCGAGCATCGCTCCGAAATGTCTTCCGAGTTTCAGATCTCCGTGATATTTTAGCTTCTGGGGAATCCGGCTGAAGCCTGAGTCATCCCTATAGAAAAACAGGGCTGCAGCGTATGAATACTGTTCGTGTGCGGCCGCTCCGCATTCTTCCGCAATAGACTCAATGTCCTTTTGGATCAGGCTGTTCAGTCTGTCTGCCATTTTGTTTTCGCGCCTGTTCCAATAGTCTGTGAACGGTATCTCGGCTGCGCAGTAGATACAGAGATGACTCTCGTGCCTGTCGAGTCGCCTCCCGCATACTGCGCAGAATCTCGGAAAGATCACCTCAGTCAGATCTGCCGCCCTTATCCGCAGCATTTCGGCTGTCTCCTTCGCCGCGCTTTGTCCGGCTCCGATTCTTCTGATTCCGTTCTTTTGGCCGTTTCCATTCTTTACTGTCGGTTTCATGCCGCAATATAACGAGGGCTTCCGAATCTCGTCGACAAAAACAAAAAAAACATTTTTCTTTGTTGAAATTAATCGTTTATCCGGCTTCTTTCGGAACGAGCAGCAGTCCTGGCATCTTTGTAATAAACTTATTATATACAATAGTTGTGAATAATAAGTTTATTACATATATTTGCAGGTGATTATAAATATATTATGAAGGATATTCCGTTTATTTTCAATCATGATTCATCGGGGTATCACCTTATCGGAAGAGCGGATGAATCTGCGGAACTTGAGGCCAACGCACTTTCCGGCCGGCACACGGCTCTTGTCTCCTGCCGGGGGGCAGGCAAGACGGCTCTTCTTGCCTCACTGTGTGCAGATCTGGCGTCGGACGAGGTGAAGCCGGTCAGTATCGATATGTTCATGATCAGGAGTGTATCCGAGTTCTGCCGCCGTCTGGCCGAGGCGGTTTTGGGAAATGAGGCTCAGGAATATCTTGCCTCAGCGGGGGAGTCTGAGGCGGGGTTTGCCGCTTCTGTTCTGCAGCTGCCGGAACTGATAGCGCAGGGACAGGGATTCCGCTATGTGATATGTCTGGATGAGTTTCAGCAGATATCCATTTTCAGGGAAGGGAACGCCCTTCTGAAGCACATGCGCAGGATTTGTGGCGGCCAGCAGTCTGTGACATGGATAATCGCAGGAGATGACACGCCTTTCATGCGTGGCCTTTTTCGCGGAAGGTCGGCCGTATTCGCGCGTCTTTTCAGTGTGTTGGCTCTCCCCGACATTCAGGCGTCGGCGTGGAGAGACGAGATACGCAGAAGATATGAGGCTTCAGGAAAGTATATTTCTTCGGAGCTTGCGGAACGGATTGTAGAGATCTCGGGCGGCAATGCGGCCTATGTAATGCGTCTTGCGGGGCTCGTGTGGATGAGGGCCAATGTCGTGGTCTCTGAGCAGGATGTCGACGATGCCTTCCTCGACCTTCTCTGTCTTGAAGAGCCGCGCTTCAGGAGAAACGTCATGAATCTGACTTCCTATCAGATGAATTTTCTCCGTGCTCTCTGCTACGGTGTCCACGAAGGGTTTACTCGGCGTGATGTGATGGCGAGATTCGGACTCTCATCCTCGGCCAATGTAAGCATTATCGTCAAGGCTCTGCTGAAGAGCGGCCTGATACGGACAGACGGACGCCGGACGCTGATCGCGGACGCTGTCTTTGAACGGTGGCTGTGTGCCGAATTTCTCCGCGCAGGCTTCGGGCATCAGTCTTCAGGTGCGTATGGCAGGACCTGGACTGAATAAGCGTCAGGACCTCGCGCAGTCGGCGGGGCCGCAATAAATAGGCAGTGGTGTCCGCAATAAAAGAGACGGCGGCCAAAGATGTCCCTTGCAGGGTCTTTGATCGCCGTCTCTGATTTTCTGAAACGATATGTCTCCGGATCAGCAGTTCATCGCGCCGCAGCAGTGGATCACCTGTCCGCTCACGTATGAAGACAGCGGGCTGGCGAGGAAGAGCGCCACATTTGCCACGTCTTCCGGTGTGCCGCCTCTTCTGAGAGGGATCTGCTTTTCCCACTCCTCGCGGATCTTGTCTGAGAGGGCGTTGGTCATGTCCGTGATGATGAATCCCGGAGCTATGCAGTTCGCGCGGATTCCGCGTGGCCCCATCTCTTTGGCGATGGATTTGGCGAGGCCGATCATGCCTGCCTTTGAAGCCGAGTAGTTGCACTGTCCGGCGTTTCCTGATACTCCCACCACTGACGACATGTTGATGATGCTGCCTTCACGCTGCTTTGCCATGATTGGTGTGACCGCATGGATGAAGTTGAATGCGGATTTGAGGTTCACTGTGAGCACGGCGTCCCACTGTGCCTCTGTCATTCTCATCATGAGTCCGTCCTTGGTGATGCCCGCGTTGTTGACAAGGATGTCGATGCGGCCGAATTCCTTGAGGATTTCGTTTACTACTGTGTGTGTCTCCTCAAAGTTGGCGGCATTTGACGCATAGGCCTTTACCTTTACGCCGTATGCTTCGATTTCTTTTACAGTGGCTTCAGCTGCCTCGTTGATCACGAGGTCAGTGAAAGCGATGTCTGCGCCCTCTGACGCATATTTCAAGGCGATAGCCTTTCCGATTCCTCTCGCCGCACCCGTTATGAGGGCGACCTTTCCGTCAAGAAGTCCCATTTTCGTCTGGTTTATTAAGTTAACTAATGTCCGCTATTGCATGACATGACTCCGGACGATCCGGCCATGTCGTCGGAACAGGCTGCAAAATTATTCATATCAATCTTATTAACCAAAATTTCTTTGCTAAATTTGCCTGCCGCATCCCTGCGCAGGAGCGGACATTATACGGGAATGAACATCATAAAAACAAGATATGGCAAGTGAAATAAGAAATCCGGACCTCTGGAAGGACGGCAGGCTCAAGATAGACTGGGTGAGGCATCATATGCCTCTTCTCAACGGGCTTGAGAAAGAATTTGCTGAGGAAAAGCCATTTAAGTGGCTGAAGATAGCGCTTTCAGTCCATCTGGAGGCCAAGACGGCGTATCTTTGCGAGACTCTCGCGGCCGGAGGGGCGCAGATGTATGTCACGGGAAGCAACCCTCTCTCGACGCAGGATGACGTGGCGGCGGCTCTCGTGCAGGCGGGACTGAATGTGTTTGCGTGGCATGGAGCCACTCCTCAGGAGTATGAGTCCCACATGAGAAGAGTGCTTGAGGTCGGACCTCAGATAATCATCGATGACGGAGGTGACCTCGTGAGCCTCATGCACTCACAATACAGACATCTCATAGGAGGCGTGATAGGCGGATGCGAGGAGACTACCACAGGCATACTCCGGCTTCAGGCCATGAACAGGGCCGGAGAACTGATGTTCCCGATGATGCTGGTCAACAACGCCGACTGCAAGCACCTCTTCGACAACAGGTACGGTACAGGCCAGTCGGTCTGGGACGGAATCAACAGGACCACCAACCTCATAGTGGCAGGCAAGAATGTGGTCGTGGCCGGATACGGATGGTGCGGCAAAGGAGTTGCCATGCGGGCGAAAGGACTCGGTGCAGAGGTCATCGTGACGGAAGTGGATCCGATAAAGGCCATGGAGGCAGTCATGGACGGGTTCAAGGTGATGAAGATGGACCAGGCCGCACCGCTCGGAGATATCTTTGTGACGGTGACCGGCTGCGATTCGGTCATCACTGAGCGGCATTTCCGGCTGATGAAGGACGGGGCGGTGTGCTGCAACGCCGGGCATTTCGATGTGGAGGTCGACGTCAGGGGGCTCGCGTCGATGGCGGTCGAGGTCAAGCCTGCCAGACAGAACATCACTGGCTATCTTCTTGACAACGGGAAGAGAATATATGTCATAGCCGAGGGGCGTCTGGTCAATCTTGCCGCCGGGGACGGACATCCTGCGGAGATAATGGACATGTCGTTCGCCATTCAGGCTCTGAGCGCCAGACATCTCGTGCTCAACAGGGCGACGATCGGACGGGTCCCCGGAGAAATGGTGCATGACGTGCCGCGTGACATCGACGAGGAAGTGGCCCGCAGGAAGCTGAGCTACTGGGGCTGCGAGATCGACATCCTGACTCCGGAGCAGAGACGCTATCTCTACGGCGAGTGACTCCGGAGCAGGCCGCAGAGACATCTGCCGGCATCTCTTCGGGAGCGGCAGCCTCGTGCAGAAGGCCTGCAGGGCCGTTTATGCCGCGAACAGCAGAATCAGCTGGGCAGTTATGACTCTGACGAATATGGACAGGGGATAGACCGTCGCGTATGCCACAGACGGTTCATCCCCTGTCACCGTCGTATTGGCATAGTTGAGCGCCATCGGGTTGGCCATGCTTCCGCACAGCATCCCGACATTGTGGGCATAGTCCACCTTGAAGAATCTTGAGGCTATCCAGCCCACGAGAAGTACCGGCACAATCGCGAGTGCGAAGCCGATGGCTATCCATACAAGGCCTTCAGTCCTGAACACGGTCTCGAAGAAATGCTCTCCGGAGTCGAGCCCGAGTCCGGCCAGATAGAGCACCAGCCCGAACTCACGCATCATGAGATTGGCGCTTTCAGTGGTGTAGGTCGTCAGATGGATGCGCGGGCCGAAGGCGCCCATGAGGATGCCGACGATAATCGGTCCGCCTGCTATGCCGAGCTTGACCGGCGTGCTCATTCCGGGGATTGAGAACGGGATGGCGCCGATGAATACTCCGACGGCGAGCCCTACGAATATCGCCAGAAGATTGGGCTTGTTGAGCCTCTTCGCCTCATCTCCGAGAATCTTCCCTGCATTTGCAACGGCGTTCGCCTCTCCGACGATGGTGAGCTTGTCTCCCACCTGGAGGTGCAGATCCGGGGACGCGAGAAGGTCAATGCCGGCCCTGTTGATTCTCGTAATGTTTACCCCATAGAGATTACGCAGCTTAAGCGAACCCAGCTTTACTCCGTTTATCCTGTTTCTCGTGACAAGGATTCTTCTGGAAATCAGCTGGCTGTCTATAGCGTTCCAGTCTATTCCCTCCTTGTTCCAGTCGCCGTCCTCCTGTTCTCCGAAAAGGGCGGTCGCCTTTTCGACGTCGGCCCTGACCGACACCACCAGCAGCTGGTCCCCCTTCATCAGCCTCGTTTCGGAGGTCGGGATGCACACTTTCCCGTTTCTCCAGAGTCTTGATATGACGAAATGCCTGTCAGTGAGGCGCATCGCCTCCTTAATGCTCTTTCCGAATATGGCCGGATTGCTGACCAGAAATTCCGCCACGTATGTTTTGGAGGCATTCTCGTCCCTGTTCTGCTTCCCCTTTCCCGTGCCGGAGAACCGCCTGAGCGTTATTATGGCGAGTATTACGCCGATGACTCCGAGAGGGTAAGTCACGGCACAGGCCAAAGCCATGTCAGTCACACCTTTCGTGTTTTCCGGATCAACCTGCATGAGGGCCTGCTGCGCTGCTCCGAGCATAGGCGTATTTGTGACGGCTCCGGAGAGCAGTCCCATCATGTCGGAAAGCGGAACGTTCGTGATCAGGCACAGGCCGAGAGCCATCAGGGTTCCGGCAAGCACCACTCCGAGCGAAAGCATGTTGAGCTTTATGCCCCCGGTCTTGAATGAGGAAAGGAAGCCCGGGCCGACCTGAAGTCCGAGAGTGTAGATGAACACCATGAGCCCGAAGTTCTGGGCGAAGGCCAGCATGTCCCTGTTGACTCTCACTCCGAAGTGGCTTGCCACTATTCCCGCGAAGAACACGAATGTCACTCCGAGCGATATTCCGAATATCTTTATCTTCCCAAGATAGATGCCGACGGCGGATACCGTTGCCAGCACGATTACCGTCTGAACGACTGACGGTTCACACAATATTTCCTGAATCCAGTTCATTCCCGAGAAAAGTCTCTTTTAGCCGAAAAGGCTGCAAAGATATAAAAATAAGATATGGAATCAATACAGCAGCAGTCCGAGCACTCCTCCGCCCAAGATGACGACTATAGGATTGGCCTTTCCCCACCAGGAGGCGGCAAATGCAGCCGCGAACAGCACCCAGCTCTTCCAGTCAGGGAAGTTGTCCCTGGTCATCAGCACTATCGCCGCCGCTCCTATCAGTCCCGCCACGGCCGGCTTGAGCCCGTCCATCACTCCTTCGAACACCCTGTTGCTGCGGAATCTCGCGTACATTCTGCAGATTGTGAGCACGATGATGAAAGAGGGAAGCACCACGGCCAGGGTAGTGCTGAATGAGCCCAGAATGCACATGAATTCCGATGCTCCGGCCTCTTGAAGCACGGTATAGCCGATGTATGTGGCGCTGTTGATCCCGACAGGGCCGGGAGTCATCTGGGATATGGCCACGATATCGGTGAACGTGTCTTCGTCCAGCCATCCGTGGATCGTCACCACCTGTGCCTGTATCAGGGAGAGCATGGCATATCCTCCTCCTATCGTGAAGAGGCCTATCATGAAAAAAGTCGTGAACAGCTCTATGTAGATGCCAATCATCTGTCTTCTCCCTTTTTCCGGGTTCTTTCACGATACATGGCTACCGTGTAGGACACGACGGCTACTATTACCAATATATATATGGGGGATACCTTCAGAAAGGCGACGAGGCCGAGAGAAACGGCTGTCACCGCCCATGAGATCGGATTGTGATTGGATTTCTTCGCCATCTGCAGCATCGGAACTAATATCAGCGCGACTACGACAGGGCGGATACCTTTAAATATGCTCTGCACTATGGGGTCGTCTTGAAATCCTGAGAATGCCATGGCGATCACGAGGATGATCAGAAATGACGGAAAAATGCTTCCGAGAGTCGCCACTATGCTTCCCTTCACTCCGCGTAGCCTGTAGCCGATGAAGATGGAGATGTTGACCGCAAGCAGACCTGGGGCGGACTGGGCGAGCGCGAGGATGTCCGGAAACTCTTTTTCTTCCATCCATCCTCTCTTGAGGATCTCGTTCTGGATAAGCGGCACCATGGCATAGCCTCCACCAATGGTGAAGGCGCCGATTCTCATGAATACTATGAGTATTTGCCAGTATGACGCCATTTCAGAAGCAGGTTTGTGGCGACTCTCGCCTGTCGGTGATGCAAAGGTGATAAAAAAAATGAAAAAATCTAGAAAAAAATTTGGAGAGATGAAAAAAGTCCGTATCTTTGCAGCCCGTTTGAGAAAGAACGGTAGCGTTGTTTGAAAATATTGAAAGACTAAGTACAAGCAAGTACCGAAACAATAAGAGAGAGCGTTGATTCTTTTTTATGAATCAGAGTCAATGGACAGACTTGGAAGAATAAGATATACAAAGAAGAGTTTGATCCTGGCTCAGGATGAACGCTAGCGGCAGGCCTAACACATG
>CALVDO010000003.1 GCA_944326355.1 uncultured Bacteroidales bacterium
ATTGATCCTCCTTCGGCGGGAAAAGTCAAATCATAGGCGGAAAGCCGCATGTTGTCATATTCCCCACGTCCAATAATACATCCGTTGAGGGACAGTATTGCGCAAGCCAAAGCTGTAATTAGTCTGGTTCCGTTTTTCATGATCCCTTGCATTTTAGAGGTTAAACTAAATGTGAACAGATGGCCAATCAGACCATCTGTTCGAAAGTTAGTCAAATCATTTCACAAAAACAACTTATTTCTGGAGCAGTCGCCAGGCGGTGACGGTGCGGCGGGCTTCGGCGACATCGTGTACACGCAGGATTGAGGCGCCTTTCTGGAGGGCGGCGAGGTGAAGGACCTGGGTCTGCGGGAGGGATTCTTCAGGAGTGATATCGAACAGACGGTATATCATGCTTTTGCGGGACACGCCGACGAGTATCTCATGGCCGAGTGTCAGGAACCGGTCAAGTTTCCTGAGCATCTGCCAGTTCTGCTCCACGGTCTTGGCAAAGCCGAAGCCGGGGTCGAGAATCCAGTCCTCAATTCCGGCTTTTGCTGCCTTTTCCCCGAATTCGCGGAAATATTGCAGCACATCTTCAGTGACATTGCCATATTCGCATAGGCTCTGCATGGTCTTAGGTGTGCCTCTCTTGTGCATCGCGACATATTTCAGGCCGAGCCGTCCGACGGTCGGGAGCATCTTCGGGTCATCTTCGCCTGCGGAAATGTCGTTGACGATGAAAGGGCCGATGAGGTCTGCTGCCTTTTCCACGACTGAAGCCCAATATGTATCTATCGAAACGGGCACTGGCGGAAATTCTTTCCGGACAGCACGCAGTACCGGTTCGAGCCTTTTCCATTCCTCATGCTCTCCGGCAGGATCCGAACCCGGTCTGGTGGAGCATGCCCCGATGTCGATGATGTCTGCACCTTCCTCGAGCATACGGCTGACCCTGCCGAGCACCTTTTCCATGTCTGCGCTCCCGTCCCGGCCGAGACATCGGCTGGAAGCAAAATAGGAATTGTCAGTGATGTTGACAATTCCCATTATTTCTATTTTTCTTTCCTTCTCCATTTTCATCCCTGATGATCGCAGGACAAAAATAATGAGAAGCCGAGCGCATAGCAAATTTATTCGCTTTGCCGAGGCGCAATGCAAACTTGTTTGCAATTGCCGGTGTCCTATTCCAAGTGAAGGTACTCTTTCAGAGTCTTGACGTATTCGTCGAGTGCATCCCGCCCCTTCGGCGTCAGGGAGCATGCCGTGCGGGGCTTCTTGCCGACGATTTCCTTCCTGACGGAAATGTAGCCGGCTTCGGAAAGCTTGTCCAGCTGCACGCTTAGGTTGCCGGATGTGGCTTCCGTCTTTTCCTTCAGCCAGACGAAATCCGCCTCTTCCACCGTCAGCAGCAGGGAAACTATCGCCAGGCGCAGCTGCGAATGCAGCAAAGGGTCCAGTTCTTTCATGACCTGCTTATCTTATGTCTTACAATATGTGCCGGGAGTATCATGTAGATGAGGAACGAAGCACCGAAGAGCAGGTTCCAGGAATTGTCGTAGCTCCCTCCTGTCCATCCGCATGTGAGCATCCATATGGCTGCGGCGAGTCCGGCAAGCGGAGTCCATACAAACCATTTCTCATTGATTATGAGTCCTGTGATGGAAGTCCCTATGCCTGCATAGATTATTGACAGGGGCATCATCATCGAGAAGTCAATGATTCCCGATATGGCATCCGCCACGATGATGATAAGGAGGCTGATGCCGAACATCGATCCTATGACCTTCCATACGCTGTCCATCATCCTGTCCATGTAGGTCACTACTTCCGGTTTCCCTTTCTTGAAGAAGGACAGGAGGTATGGGATTAACATCGCAAACCATCCGAAGCACCACATATCGTTGCCCGTGAAGTGTGTAAGCAGCCATACGGCTATTGAAATGGCTACTGCCGCATATCCGTATGCCAGAAACGAATTGAAGTCATCCCCGTTCATCTCGTTTCTTGTCTTTTCAATCATCCTGGAGATCAGTTCGATGCTCTCCTTTTCAGTCAGTTCATCTGTTTTCATTTCTTTTCGGTTTTTCTGCCGCCGAGGCGACAGTCTGGTTTATTTTATAAACTTAAGCCGGCTTTAAAAAGCAGGGAGTGCGCATCTCTCCTGCTTCTTGTTGGCAAATATAAACAAGTTTATTTTATAAACCAAAATATTTTTGTTGATGGTTTATTTTTCTTCGTTGATTTTCTTTTTCATTCTCCGATCAGGCGTATGACCCGGCAGGGGTTTCCGGCGGCGACCACGCCTGACGGGATGTCCCTGGTGACCACGCTGCCGGCTCCTATGACAGAATTGTCGCCTATGGTCACGCCGGGGAGCACGCAGACATTGCCTCCGATCCAGACATTGCTGCCGACCTTGATGGGGCGGGCATATTCAAGTCCTCTGTTGCGCTGTTCTGCATCCAGAGGGTGCCCTGCCGTGTAGAACCCGCATCCGGGGGCGACGAATACATTGTCCCCGAATGTAACCTTTGCCCCGTCGAGGATGACGCAGTTCATGTTCATGAAGAAATTTTCCCCGATTTCAATGTTGTAGCCGTAGTCGCAGAAGAACGGCGACCTTATTTCGAATTTTTCTCCTGTCCTGCCAAGCAGATTCCTTATCGCCTCTTTCCTCTCCTCAGCCTTTGACGGCGGCAGCGAATTCAGCACAAAGCATTTTTCTGCCCCTGCCGCCATTTCCGCCAGCAGCTCGGGATCATTGTTGGCGTCGTAGAGCAGCCCTTCTGCCGCTTTTTCTTTTTCTGTCATTATGTCCGTTTTTTCTGCTTCCCGTCTGTCCATCGGCTTCTATTGATAATAGATGATGACTCCATAAAAGACAAAATTAATAAATCAGAGGGTATTGACAAGCGGAACATTTGTTATTGAGGATAAATTGTCGTAATTTTATGCCGTTAATTCAATTAATTATGGCATTGATCAACTGCAAAGAATGCGGTCAGCAGATATCTGATTCCGCATCGGTATGTCCGCATTGCGGAGCTCCAGTCGTCAGAGACGTGTTCTGTCCGAACTGCGGCACGAAAGTCCCTGAAAATGTGAAGTTCTGTCCGAACTGCGGAGGACAGATTTACCCTGTCTCGGAAGCTGCCAAGGCCGGAAAGAAGGACAAGCTTGTGGCCGGTCTCCTGGCCATCGTCCTCGGTGGATTAGGCATACATTATTTCTATCTCGGCAAGACGACGGCCGGAGTGCTCACTATAGTGATTTCTCTGGTCTCCTGCGGAATATGGCCTGTAGTGATGCTTATACAAGGCATTCTCATGCTCATTATGTCGGAAGAGGACTTCGACAGCAAGTATGTGGACAATGACAGGACTTTCCCGATCTTCTGACCTGAAGACAGATTAAAACAGACTGAATCATGTTTTGTAGAAATTGCGGTGCTGAAATTCCCGACGGTTCGAAATTCTGCACCAGTTGCGGAAGCAGCCAGACTGCTCCTTCCCCGGCCGTTCAGGGCGGTGCGCCTCTGTCCGGGGGCAGCGGATATCAATCGTCTGCCCGTCCCGGCAGGCCCTCCAATTATCTTGTCCTGTCGATCATCGTCACCGTGTGCTGCTGTCTCCCGTTCGGCATAGCGGGCATAGTGTACGCCTCTAAAGTGGATTCGAGCTGGAATGCCGGCAGGGTTGATGAAGCATGGGAAAACTCGCGCAAGGCCAGGAACTGGTCGTTGTGGGGACTCGGACTGAGTGTGGCGTTATGGATCATCTATGTGATTCTTATTGCTGCCGGTGTTGCTGTCGGCTGGTGGGACACCGGTCTGTATGCGATCTGAGACGGTTTTCGGCTATGGGTGCCGGATCTGTGCTGAATCGGAATGAGAGCTTTGAGAAAAGGCGGAAATGCCTCCGTCATCATTCTCGTCGCGGCGGCATTTGCGGTTGTCGCGGCGGGGGCGGTGTATGCGGCGTTCGATCCGTCCGGGTCGGTGTTTTTCCCTAAGTGCCCATTCAAGATGCTGACCGGGCTTCAGTGTCCCGGATGCGGTACGCAGAGGGCTCTGCATGAGCTTCTTCATCTGCATGTGGGCGAGGCAGTCCGTTATAATGCGATGCTTGCCATGGCCGTCCCTTTTGTCACGGTGTATCTTGCGGCGTCGGCCCTGCAGTCGCGTCTGCCTCGGCTCTATGCCTGTCTCCACAGTGCGCCTGCGGTCTGGACTGTGTTTGCCGTGGTGGTGTCGTGGTGGGTGCTGCGCAATCTTCTGGGAATATAGCAGTGGAGCGCCAGAGAAGAAGCGGAATGACTGTCTGTCTGTATGGCTCTCTGTCGGCCAAGGCAGATTTTCTTCGGGGAAAATTTCGGATTGGCATTAAAAGTGCATATATTTGCACTGCGGCCGCGGAATGCTTAACCATGTTTTGGCCGTAAAACTTTTCATAAGGGGCTGACCATAGTCTGGTTGGCCTCGTTTGCTGATTGGGGCGCAGGCTTGGGCGTCGAGACCGGTCCTAAGCGGTGTCTGCGGATTATGAAACATTGAATTTTAACGATATATGAGGATTCCTGCAGAATGGGAAAGACAGAGCGGCGTGCAGTTGACATGGCCGCATCGGGACACGGAATGGCATGAGATCGACAGAGTGCTTGAGTGCTATGTCGACATCGCCCGCAACATATTGGATTTCGAGCCGCTTATGATTGTGGCAAGGGACATTGAGGAGGCTAAGGCCGACATCGCTCAGGTATGCGCCAGGACGGGCATGACGCTCGACGTGGAGAAAATCCGCTTTTATGAGGCTCCGCTCAACGACACGTGGGCGAGGGATCACGGCGGCATCTCGGTGTTCGGAGAAGGCGGGGAGAAGTATCTATACGACTTCGTGTTCAACGGCTGGGGACTGAAGTTCGCTTCGGACCTCGACAATCAGCTGACCAGGACGATTTTCAATCAGGGCGCCTTCAACGATGACGTGCTCGGGGTGGATATGCGTCCGTTCGTTCTGGAGGGAGGCAGCATAGACACTGACGGGTGCGGCACGATGCTGACCACGGCCTCGTGTCTGTGTTCGGTCAACCGCAATGAATATCTCACGAGGGAGGAGATCGAGGGTGAGCTGATGAGCGCTTTCGGTCTTGACCGTGTCCTTTGGCTTGAGCACGGGGCGGTGATCGGGGACGATACCGACAGCCATGTGGACATTCTGGCTCGTTTCTGCTCTCCGAACACGATCGCATATCTCAAGTGCGAGGATGCGTCCGACCCGAATTTTGCCGAGCTGGACGCGATGGAGAAGCAGCTGGAGACGTTTACGACGGCTGACGGCAGACCGTACAGGCTCGTGCCCCTTCCGCTTCCGGATGCGCTCTGGCTGGATGACTACAGGCTTCCGGCGTCATACGCCAACTTCTTGATTGTCAATGGGGGAGTGCTTGTTCCTGGGGCTGATTCCCCTAAGGATGAGATTGTCAGGGAGCGTCTTCAGGAGGTCTTCCCGGACAGGGAGGTGCGCGTGATCGACTGCCGCCCTCTGCTTTCCGGCCACGGCTCTCTCCATTGCGTGACGATGCAGTTCCCTGAGGGCTACCTGCGGACAGACGACTGATCGTACCCTGGTCCGAAGTTTATTTTTAGATAGAAACAAGAAAAAATATGAAGATTTTGAAAGTCGGCATGGTCCAGCAGTCCTGTACCGCCGACATCGCCTCCAACATCGCGAAACTGCAGTCCAACATCAGAGCCTGCGCGGCAGCGGGAGCTCAGCTCGTCGTTCTGCAGGAACTCCACAATTCGGTATATTTCTGCCAGACTGAGAACGCCTCTCTCTGCGATCTCGCCGAGCCGATTCCGGGTCCGTCAACCGAGACTTTCGGAGCGCTGGCGAAGGAGCTCGGCATCGTCCTCGTCCTCTCGCTCTTTGAGCGCAGAACTGCCGGCATCTACCACAACACCGCCGTCGTCATCGAAAAGGACGGTACGATAGCCGGCAGGTACAGAAAGATGCACATCCCGGACGACCCTTGCTATTACGAGAAATTTTATTTTACCCCTGGAGACCTCGGATTCAGGCCGATAGAGACTTCTGTCGGCACGCTCGGAGTGCTCGTGTGCTGGGACCAGTGGTATCCGGAGGCAGCGAGGCTCATGGCATTGAACGGGGCTCAGGTGCTGATCTATCCTACCGCCATCGGAGGCGTGGGAACTGATCCTGTTGAGGAGCAGAAGGTGCAGCGGGATGCCTGGCAGCTTGTCCAGAGAGGGCATTCGGTGGCAAACGGCCTGCCTGTGATCACGGTCAACAGGACCGGGCACGAGGACGACCCTTCCGGGACTACTTCCGGGCTTGACTTCTGGGGAACTTCCTTCGCCACAGGCCCTCAGGGCGAGATACTCGCTCAGTTCGGACAGGACGAGGAGGGCATAAAGGTCGTCGAAGTGGATCTCGACAGGACTGAATATGTGCGCCGAGGCTGGCCGTTCTTCAGGGACAGGCGCATCGACGCCTATGGCGACATCCTCAGCCGCTACGGGAAATGATGACCTTCTGGCCCGTGACGGGATTGTCCGGGCGGGCAGTCGGCAACAGATGGCATAGAACTGACAACTGCATAGTTATGACAAAAATAGGAACTACATTTACCAAGTATGGGAAAAAGGCTCTTCTGTGCGGATCCGGAGAGCTCGGAAAAGAGGTGGCGATCGAACTGCAGCGTTTCGGCGTGCAGGTGGTCGCCGTGGACAAATATGAGAATGCTCCGGCCATGCAGGTGGCTCATTCTCATCATGTGATCCCGATGCTGGACGGGGCGGCCCTCAGGGAAATCATCGAGCAGGAGAAGCCGGACTTCATTATTCCGGAGATCGAGGCCATAGCCACGGACACTCTTGTGGCGATGGAGGCCGAGGGATTCAATGTGGTTCCGACGGCCAAGGCTACGAGGCTGACGATGAACAGGGAAGGCATACGCCGTCTTGCGGCTGAGACTCTCGGCCTGCCGACTTCTGCCTACAGGTTCGCCTCCACAAGAGAAGAGTTTGACGAGGCCGTGCGCGAGATAGGCTTCCCGTGTGTCGTGAAGCCTGTGATGAGCTCTTCCGGACATGGACAGAGCGTCGTCCGCTCGGAAAAGGATGTCGATCAGGCGTGGAAGGTGTCTCAGGAAGGAGGACGCGCCGGAAGCGGCAAGGTGATCGTCGAGGGATTCGTGGATTTCGACTATGAGATCACTCTCCTTACTGTCCGTCACTGTGCGGGGACGACTTTCCTCAAGCCGATAGGGCATCATCAGGTGGCAGGAGACTACAGGGAGTCATGGCAGCCTCAGGCGATGTCGGAGCAGGCGCTCGAGAAGGCTGAGCACATAGCCGGCGAGATCACCTCCGCGCTCGGAGGATACGGCATCTTCGGCGTTGAGCTTTTCGTCAAGGGAGACGATGTGATTTTCAGCGAAGTGTCTCCGCGTCCGCACGATACCGGGATGGTGACCATGATTTCGCAGGACATGTCCGAATTTGCCCTCCATGCCAGAGCCATACTCGGTCTGCCTGTTCCGGCGGTGCGCTTCTACGGTCCTTCGGCGTCAAAGGCGATTGTGGTTGAGGGCAACACCCGCGAATATGAGTTCGGCGGTCTGGAGAAGGTTCTTGAGGAGCCGGGAGTGCAGATGAGGATATTCGGCAAGCCCGAGATTGCAGGGCATCGCCGTCTCGGAGTGCTTCTCGCCACAGCCGACACCGTTGAGGAGGCTCTGGCGAAAGTTGAGAGGGCTTATGCGAAACTCGAGGTGAAGGTCTATTAGGACTTCGCCTTCTTAAACCGGAGCCTGTCGTACCCCGGCAGGCTTCATAATCTGAGACATTATGGCGAAAAACAGAGGCTTCCTTTCCTCCCTTTTCTCTAAAGGGCCGTCTCTGACGGATCTCCCATTTGAAACAGATATGCATTCCCATGTTTTGCCTGGGGTGGATGACGGTTTCCGCGACATAGAGCATTCTTGCAGGGCGGCAGCGGCATTGGCTGAACTCGGAGTGCGTAACATGATTCTGACTCCGCACATCTATCCGGAGCTTTATCCGGAGAATGACGTCGATTTCATAAGAAGGCGCTTCTCCGAGCATCATGACAGGCTTCTCTCCGCTTCAGGCGTCAATTTCAAGATAGCGGGGGAGCACATGGTGTATGAGGGGTTCGGAGAGACTCTGGAAGGGGAGCTTCTCGTGCTGCCCGGAAGGCATATCCTCATAGAGATGTCCTATGCCTATGAGTCGGCAGGAATCGACGATGTCATCTTCAGGCTCAACTGCCTCGATTATCATCCGGTGCTGGCGCATCCGGAGAGATACATCTTCTATTCGTCCGACCTGAAGCGCATCCGCAGGATCGTGGATATGGGTTGCGAACTTCAGCTGAATCTGCTTTCCCTCGGAGGTTTCTATGGGAAGAGCGCGGCGCACAAGGCGGCAGCCATCCTCGAGGCCGGACTGTATTCGTATGTGGGCACGGATCTTCATTCCCTCGCCCAGATAGACATGCTCCGGGGCATGAGATTCAGGAAAAGTCATGCTCAGGAGCTTGAACGCATCATGACAGGCACGACAGCCCTGTTCATCTGAATTTCGAGAGTCTCTGCAGCTCGTGCTCGGCCTTTATCCTGTCGATGATCGAGCAGACTATCCTGTAGGTGCGGCTGTCTTTCGTGTAGCAGGCAGGAGAGATGAAGTTCACTCTCTTCTGCTTCAGCAGCTTCTTGGCAGTCTCGTGCTTCCCGTCCACATCAGGGTTGTAGACCGCTATCGAATTGCCGCCGAACATCTTGACTATCTTCATGCAGGGCACGTCGGTCTCTCCGTCGCCGAAGTATATCATGTGCGGGAACGGGATTCTCTTGTTTTCTTCGAGCTGGCTCTCGTTGACGAGCTTGTTGTCTCGGATGCTGAGTATTCCCTTGTTTATCTTGAAGATGAACTGGGTCTTGGCGGTGTAGTCCACTGCAACTCCCGGCCATACCGCATTGCCTTTTTCGTCATACAGGAATGAGCAGGCGAAGATGCGCTTGAACTCCTTTGCGATGGGGGAGCCTTCGATCATCTCCGCGAGTCCGGATGAATTGATGTAGTGCTCTACTATGACCCCGTGTTCTTTCCCGTATTCATTGATGAGGCCGAACCACTCCTTTACTCCGTCGAAGAGCTCTATTCTCTTGCCGAAGCTCTTGAACTTGCTCCTTTTCAGACTGATGCCTGCCTTTTTGGCCTCGTCGAACATCAGCTTCATGTAGCTGAGGATGTTGCTTGCGTCCTGACCTGCCGCGATCTCGTCGCTCATCTCCCAGAATTCGGCCGGACTCTTGCCTATCGCCTGTATGAAGCCGAACTCCTGCATGTTCCCCGGCGACAGCGTGCCGTCGAAGTCATATATCAGGGCGACAATCGGTTTCTTTTTCATCTCGATTGTAAAAATAAGTCATTCATCCTCAAAGTTAGCAAATAATAAATGACATTCAGATGCCTATTCATAGGCAAAAAGAGAAATTATCGCAATAAAAAGAAAAATTTTCGTCAAAAGTAGAAAAACAAGTTTGTCCTGTCTGAGTTGCCATTCTACAGCACTCGGGAGGCTTGCCGGAATCAATACCAAACAGATGTGGAATTATATGCATGGCATATCCAAGCCCCGCAGCGTTCAGGTAAAGAAGATCGAAACTGCTTTGCACAAGTTGGGACATGACCTGCTGAAGATCTCGTTCTGACGTTTTTTTCATTCGCTCCTTAAATTGTTCACAGGATTCTCATTTGCCGTCTTCCAGCTCTGCCATACCACAGTCAATATGGTCACTGCGGCCACTGCAGCAAAGGCTGCCGGAAATACCCACCAGTGCAGCGGACTTCTGTATGCAAAGCCTTCTGTCCATCTTTCCACGGCAGCCCATGCCACAGGAGCTCCTATTGCGAAGCAGACGCACAGGAGAATGAAATATGTCCTGCAGAACATTCCTGTCACTTCAGTTCCTGTCGCTCCGAGGACTTTCCGCACAGCCGTTTCCTTTCTGCGGTACTGGCAGTCGAAGACCACGAGCGAGAACACTCCGACTATGGATATGAATATCGCCACCAGGCTGAAAAGTGTGATGAGCGAGCCCGTTCTCTGCTCTTTCTGGTATGTACCTTCAAGTATCGAGTCATAAAAGCGCACGCTGAAGGGATATTCAGGGTCGAATCTGTCGAGCGTTTTCTCTATTTCCGGTCTTACTGCCTTCATATCCGTCCCTGCCGCCACTCTGATGTATGCTGTCCTGAACATCCCTCCCCAATGCCGGTTGCCGTACATGTAGAAGGCCATCGGACTCATGCCCTGTCTGAGCGAGGCGAAATTGATGTCGGGTATGAAGCCGATTATTTCATCTCCGTTTATTGTTTCACCTGCCTGCATGGAATATTGTTCCCGTGCGGTTTCATTGAAGATGTAGCATCCGTCTGCTCCTTTTTCATCCTCATTTCTGAAATTCCTGCCTTCGGTCACTTCGATGCCCATGACATCGAGGAAGCTATGGCTCACCGGAATGCAGGCGAAAGATATGTCTTCCCCATTGTATTCCCGTCGCCATGTCATGTAATAGTCCCCTTCGGCAATGGTGAATTGTGAGAATGCCACATTTTCTACTCCGGCAATCTTTTTCAGGTCTTCCGTGAACGCGTCCCGGCTGTTCAGAATCTTGTCATTGATTTCAGTGACTATTACCTGATCCTTTTCAAATCCGAGCGGAGTCTTCAGCATGAACCGGTTCTGGAGGTACATGAACGAGGCGGCGATGATGAGGGCGAATGATGACGTGAACTGGATGCCCACCAGCGCATTCCTCATTCTCTTTCCGGCAGGGGAGAGGCCGAAGCTGCCCTTGAGTACCATGGCGGGAGGCACGGAAGTCATATAGAAGGCCGGCCAGAGGCTTGAAAGGATGCCGAGGACAACGGATGCGCAGGCTCCCGCCGCAATTATTCCCGGATGCTCCGCCAATGCCATGCTGCAGTCCAGCAGGGAAACCGGCGGGGTCATTCCTGCCAGATACAGGATCAGCAATGACAATGCATAGGCCGTGACGCTTACAGTGATGATTTCTCCCACAAGTCCTGCCCTTATTTCCGAATCAGTGCTGCCGAGGACTTTCCTTGTATTTATGCCCTTGATTCTCATCGGGGTGAGGGCAGTGCTGAAATTGGTGAAGTTGATGCCTGCGATGAGCAGTATGATGAATGCTATGGATATGAGGGCATAGACGGTACTCCTGTTCGCCTTGGGAAGACCGTCGAAATCTCCTGCCGACTTGAAATGCAGGTCCGGAAGAGGGTCGAGCACAAGGTCGAATCCGTCTTCCTCCCAGTTGAAGTCCTCTCCGAAGAGAGTCCGGTTGTTTTCCTTGAAATCTTCTATGATACGGCCTGCGGATGCCGGGTCTGAGAGCCTTACGAAGCAGTAATAGTTCCAGTTGCCCCAGTTGTCATAATTTTCCTTCGGATTTTTGGATGTGTAGACAATGTTCTGTAGGGAGGCATTCTCCGGGAAGTCCCTGTACGCTCCGGTGACGGTCCTGTCGATGTCGCCTTCGGTGGTGGCATGCAGTATCTGTCCTGTCGCGGGTGAGTTTCCGAACATCCTTCTTGCCATGCTTTCCGGTATGACGGCGCTTCCGGGGGCGTCAAGGGAATTGAGATCCCCTTCGATCATCCTGAAGGCGAATACTTTCAGGATTTCCGACGACACATCCCAATAGCGTTCGCTGTAGCCTGTCCTGCCGTCAGAGGTTTCTATATGCCAGAAATTGGTTCCGGACCTGGCCTCGGCAATGCAGCCTGCCTCTATTTCAGGGGATGATCCGATGAACAGCCTTGCAAGCGGTCTGCTGACGATAGCCTGCCCGTTGCCGTCCATCTTCACATCCAGCCGGAATATGGATTGTGCGTCGTCATAGCATGTGTCGAAAGTCATGTCATGGTTCACCTGCATCATTATCATCATGAATGCGGTGAATGCCACGGCAAGCCCCAGCAGATTAAGTATAAAAGCCGCCTTGAAATGGCGTATCACATTCAGAAAGTTCCGTATCATTGTCTGGTTCTGTTGAATTCCGGCTTTGTCATAGGGTCATTCATCGTGCAGCGAGTTCACCGGATTCTGTGTCGCGGCACGGTATGTAAGGAGGGTGACGGTGATCATGGTTACCGCCAGTACGGCGCAGAGCGAGACGATGAACAGCCATACCGGTACAGGGGCCTGGTAGGCAAATCCTTTGACCCATGCCTTCATTATGAAATATGCGACAGGGACAGAGATTGCAAAGCATATCAGGGTCATGATGATGTATTGTCTGTTCAGCATCATGAGAATCGTGCCGATGGCGGCCCCGTGGACTTTTCTCAGGGCAATCTCCTTGCGGTGGAACTGCGTCTCTACGCTCACAATGCCCAGGATTCCGATGAGCGAGATTATCAGGGAAAGGACGGCGGTGATGGCTATCAGGCTGTTCAGCTTCTCCTCCTTCTCGTAGAGCCGTCCGATGCTTTCGTCCAGGAATCTCAAATTGATGTCGTTTCCGTTGATTTCAGGGTTGAACTCTTCGATGCAGTCCCGTATCCACTGGAATGTCCCGGCAATGTCCGTCCCGTCTATCCTGACATAAACTACTGACAGGGGCCACCATGGATCAGAGCCGAACACATACAGGGCTATGGGGTCGATGCCGTACTGCAACGGTTTGAAATTGAAGTCTTTCACTATCCCGACTATCTCTGCCGGTTCACCCACATGTCCCTGGAGCCTGGCTCCGAGTCTGAGGAACGGGAACTTGAGCATGGTCTGTTCGTTCATGATGAAAGTTCCGTTCGGGTTGAGGTCATCGGAAGGGGAGAAATTCCGCCCTTCCTTTATTGTCATGCCGAAGAAATCAATGAAATCGGACGATACCGGCAGCACATTCAGCTGTACACGGTGCCCGTCAAATTCGCGTCCCCATCCCATTTTCGTATTGGAAACAAGCCAGTTGCCTGCAAAGGTGACATCTTTGACATGAGGATTCTGCCTGAGTTTCTGTTCGAAGCTGTCAGCCATGCTTCCGATCCGGGAACCGCATCCGAATTCGACTGTCAGATCCCGCTTGAACCCCATGTCCTTGTTTTTCATGAACGATGTCTGCACCTGGATGTAAAAGGCCATCGCTATCAGCACAAATGAGGCGACATATTGGAATCCGACCATGAAACTCCTGAGCATCCTCCCTTTAGGAGACAGGGAAAATGACCCTTTCAGCACCAGCGCAGGCTGGAAAGATGTGCTGTAAACTGCCGGGAAGATCCCTGCTGCAAGTGAAGAGCCGAAAGCCACCGCCGCCCCGATCAGTATGACAGTGACATTGTCCGCGACCCGCATCGATCCTGAAATATAGTATGTAAATGATGTCCCGGAAATCAGATGGAGCGCCAGAATGCCGAGCCCGAATGCGGCTGCAGCAATTGCTATGGCTTCGTTTAACTGTCTCCAGATCAGGGAAGTCCTTCCGGAGCCAAGCACCTTGCGTGTGTTTATGTCCTTGATGATCAGAGGTACCGCTGCAGTTGCCAGGTTGATGAAATTTATGACGGCAATGGCGATGATGACAAGCCCGATGGCAAACAATGTCCCGGTCGTGGACCGGTTCCCTTTCCCCATAGAGTCCCCGCTTATGTCTTTGGAGAAGTAGGCATCATGGAGATTGGTGACGCGGACACCGTTCTCGAACATTTTCCCGTATTCGGATTCAGGATCTATCTCAAAGGACTCAAGCAGTTTTTCCTTGATCAGGGCAGCGACCTCAGTTGCCTGCGACGGGTCGGCCAGTTTCATGTAGCACATATAAGACCATTCGCTCCAGTTGTCTCTGTCACCGTTGCCGACCTGTATCAGAGCGCCGTTGGCCACGCTGCTGTTTTCGGGAAAATCCTTGTAAACGGCTGCTATACGGTACTCTGACCCGGAGTATTTGTCTATAAGCGATTCTCCTGCAGGGTTTTCTCCGGGAAAGAGACGGTCTGCCACAGATTCTGCGATGATGATACTCCCGGGCCTGGCGAATTCTGCCGGGTCACCTTCCGTGAATTCAAACGGGAATACTTTCAGCATACAGGTGTCGAGGACGCTTGACTCCAGGCTGTATTCCTGCTCCTCATCGCCCTGCCTGTACCATTCCGAGGAGGAGTTTTTCCAGTATCTGTACACCCCGAGTTCCTCGATCTGCGGAATGGTCCCCTTGAGCGACTCGATGAAAGGCCGGCATATCGTTATGCCGTATGACCCGAGGTTGGACGGGTCATTGACGAATTCGAGCCGGAAGACCTTCTCGTGCTCCGGGTAGTTCCTGTCGTACCTCCAGTCATACCGTACCTGTATCATTATCACCATGAACGCAGTGAAAGCCACTGTGAGTCCGATGATATTCAAAGTGGAACTAATCCACCTGTTTCTGCTGAAAATCCGTTTGATTGTCATGCCGTTGTTTCGAGGTCTGTTTGAATTTGGAGGAATTCCGCCCGTGCATGCCGGGCAGATTCCATATCCTGAATTTTGAGAAGGTCCCGCCTACAGTTCGTTGGCCACGTCGCTGACAATCCTTCCGTCGAACAGGTCAATGGTCCTCTGTGCCACTGATGCGTCCCTCTGGGAGTGTGTCACCATCACGATGGTAGTGCCTTCCCTGTTCAGCTCGGAGAGGAGGTCCATCACCTCCTTGCCGTTCTTGGAGTCAAGGTTACCGGTCGGCTCGTCAGCCAGGATCAGCTTGGGTCCTGCCACCACTGCACGCGCGATGGCTACCCTCTGCTGCTGTCCGCCGGAGAGCTGCTGAGGGAAGTGCTGTGCCCTGTGGCTGATGTTCATGCGCTTGAGGATTTCGGTGACTTTCTGTTTCCTTTCTGATGCGCTGATGTTGAGGTAGCGAAGCGGAAGTTCCACATTTTCATATACATTGAGTTCGTCGATGAGGTTGAAGCTCTGGAATACGAATCCGATGTTGCCTTTGCGGAATTTCGTGCGGTCTTTTTCCTTGAGTTTTGCAACTTCATGGCCGAGAAGCTCGTAGCTTCCGCTGGTAGGATTGTCGAGCAGGCCGAGGATGTTCAGAAGGGTGGACTTTCCGCATCCTGACGGCCCCATGATGGCCACGAATTCCCCGTCCTTGATTTCAAATGTCACATTGTTCAATGCCGTGGTCTCGATTTCTTCTGTACGGAACACTTTGCAGAGGTCTGTTACTTTGATCATGATTCTGTTGTTTTTAATGTTGTCGTCTTATTTTAAATCATATTTCCGGCTGTCGGTACGGGGCATCTGCAATGCCGTCATTCGGTCTTCAGCGCTTCAGCCGGGTCTGTCCTTGCCGCACGGCTGACCTGCCAGATGACGGAGGCTGCCGTGAAAAGCAGGGACAGCAGCGCCGTCACCGCGAAGATCCATCCGTATGAGTCTATCTTTCTCCAAAGAAATCTGAAAAAACTTTTCATGTCTGAATATTTATGTTCAATGCCCCGCACATGAATTCCGCTGTCAGGCCGTTTTATCTGAATATCAGTATGTCATTGTCCCTGTATGTCTCGTAGTTGGAGATTATGACTTTCTCGCCCGGCTGCAGCCCTTCTTCCACTTCATAGTACTGCGGATTCTGGCGACCTATCCGGATTTCCCTCTTTACGGCCCTGGTCCCGTCCGGGGAGAGGACATATATCCATTTCCCGCCGGTGTGCTGATAGAATGTTCCGCGCGGGATGAGGATGGCCTCTTCCGGCTGCCCGAGCTGCAGGTTCATGTAGTAGGTCTGTCCGGTGCGGATGTTGTCCGGCTGCTGTCCGGAGAATTTGAAGTCCGCCTTGAATTTTCCTTCGCGCACTTCAGGATAGACTTTCCTGATTATGGCGTGATAATCTTCGTTCTGCCGTTCGAAGACGGCCTCAAGACCGGCTGTCACCCTGTCGATGTAGTGCTCGTCGATCTGCGCCTCTATCTTGTAGCTTGAAAGGTCGTTGATCTGTCCTATCTTGGCTCCCGATGCGATGTTCTGTCCGAGTACCGCGTCCAGCAGGCCGAGTTCCCCGTCAATCGGGGCTTTGATGGTCAGGTTGTCTTTCCTCTTGCGTATCATCTGCATGTTGAGGCGCATGTTTTCAAGGCTTTCTTCCATCTGCTCTATCTCCACTGTGCGGTACAGGCTGTCCTGCAGTTCCCTGTTCTTGACAAGTTCGAGCTTGTCCTTTGCGAGCAGGTAGTCCTCCTCCGCCTGCAGCCATGTCTCGCGTGCTATGAGCTTTTCTTCATAGAGTGCCTTCTGCTGTTCGTAGGCTCTCCTGCATCTCCTTACCTCCATCTGCAGCTGGAGCCTCTCCTGCTTTACGCTCAGCTTCTGCTGCTCCATCGAGATCATGGTGTTTCGCAGGATGTTCTCCTTTTCGGCAAGCTCCGCCTCCGAGTTGAGGATCTGGAGGTCGAGATTTTCATTGCTGAGCCTGAGGATTTCGTCCCCCTTCTTGACGTGCGAGCCTTCTTCAATGATGATTTCTTCCACCACTCCGCCTTCCAGCGGGCTGATCTGAATGGTTGTCATCGGCTGTACCTGTCCGCTGATGCGGATATAGTCGTTGAACTCTCCCTGCGTCACTTCTCCTGTCGTTACGGTGTCTGAGTCAACCCTCAGAGTCGAGGAATTGTCTCTGAACACAAGCCACAGGATGAGTGCAAGCAGAAGGGCTCCGCCCCAGTAGGGGAGGGCCTTGCGGCTGAATGCCAGTCTCACGCCTTTCTTCTTCTCTATCTTTCTGTCCATCGTCTCGTTTTCCATGGTGCGGCATATTTATTCCTGGTCCAGATAATGTATTCCGTTGTAATAGTCGACCACCCTTTTCTTTATCTGATATTTGAGCAGGGTGTTGAGCCTTTCCGCCATCGCCGAGAGATACTTGTCCGAGGCGGTGCGGTATTCTATCGGAGATATGAGCCCCTGCTCGAATTTTCTGGAGTTGAGCCTGTAGGCCTCTTCCTGCACGTCAGCCCTTCTGTCGGCCTGCATGAATGCCGCCGAGGCTCCGTCCCTGTCCTGTATCGCCCTGCTCACTTCTGCCTCCACCTCTCGCACCTTCTGCTCGTATTCGGCTGTCGCTCTCGCATATGCGTTTTTCTTCCTTGCGACATTCGAATGTCTTGACAGCCTGTTGAATATGGGAATCGACAGCGACAGCTGCAGGTATTCTCCCCCGTTGTTGCGGAACTGATGCCAGAACGGCGTGGTCACATAGCCGGCCTGTCCCGGATAGGTGTAGTAGCTTGTGGACCATCCTGCTGAAAGCGAAAGGCTCGGGGCTATCTGCCATCGGGATGTCCTGAGCTCCATCCTTGCGTTCTCCATCGCCCCCTTCGCTATGAAGATGTCCGGAAGCGTTGCCTTTGCCTTTTCTATCACTGCCTCCCTGTCCGCCTCGTTCTGAAGCACTCCCTCGTATTGCCACGCCTCGTCCTCCGCGATGGAATCGTCAATCAGAAGCGGCTCCGACATCGGCCAGAACATGACGTCCTTCAGGGTCAGGTATGCGTCGTTGAGGCTGTTGCGTGCCGTCACCAGCTCATATTCCTTGTCTGCGAGGTCCGCAGCAGCCTGCACCACGTCCGCGTGGCTCTTCTGCCCAAGCTCCTCCTGCCTTTTCGCGAGTTCGAGTGAGGAGGCAGCCGTCTCTGTCTGCTCTTTGAGAATTTCGCTCAACTGCGTATAGTACACCACATTGCAGTAGGCTTCGATGGTAGCCAGGCATATCTGGTCTCTTAGCTGCTCCTCCTCGCTGAGGCCCATCTGGATGGACATCCTGGTGATGCGCAGGTTGTTCACCGCCTCGAAGCCGTTGAAGAGATTTATCCCGGCCGAGACGGAGTATGCGTTGTTGAATGAAGTCGTGGAGATGTAGGTGTTGGATTCAGGGTCGATCGTTCGTCCGAAGTTGCAGTATGCGTATGAGCTTCCGCTCACCGAAGGGGTGAATGCGGCGAGTATCGCGTCTCTTCTCGCCACGCGGTCGTCCCTGTTGTCGGCCTGCTGTATTCTGATCTTAGTCGAATTGGAGACGGCGTATTCCATGCACTCCCTCAGCGTCATCACCTTTGTCTCAGCTGCCGATGTCTGTTCTGCCGCCGTCTCCTCTGTCTCCGTCCGTGCCGCTGCCGGGGGCGTCTGGCCAGATGCCGAGTGCCCTCCGGCAATAATCATTGTCAGCACCGCCGTTCCCGCAATTATCCTTATACGATTCAGTCCCATGTTCTTTTCCTGTTTGCAGCACCTCCTCTGAGGTCGCCGGTCCGAAATGAACATGGTGCGTGCCATACCGCTCAACTGTTTGTCTGACAGCCGTATGCTATAGCATGGCCTTTTTCGTTCCGTAAAGATTCTTTACACTCCGGCCCTCGTACTGTAAAATTTCTTTACACTTCTCTGCGGCATTCGGCGGCAGCTGCGGGAGTTGTCTGCGTGCTCCGGTGCGGTTGCGCGTCGGTCGTGCCGTCTCTGGCTTATTGGCGGTTCGGAGGGGTGGCATATTCGCCGGAAATGACGTTCGGCAGTGCGGCGCCGCCTGTGTCGGGAGTGGAATATGCCCTGAAATGCAGGCCTTCGCCGAGGTCATATTCCATCTGCGGCTTGGTCGGGCGATAGACGAGCGGGTCGAAATGCTTTGTGTCTTTGAAGATGGATTCGTCAAACTCGAGCGGCTGCCCCGGAACGCACGGGATGTAGTAGAGTCCGTTCATGACGGCTACGCTCTTGAATGACGGGTCCATGCCGTTGGTGGGTATGAAATGGCATAACAGGAAGTACAGGCCCTGAAGATATCTGTTCCTTGGTTGCCACGGCTTTATCCGTTCGAGGTATTGTGCGGTGAGATCCTTTACTGTCATGGCCGCAGCCATTTCTTTTCGGAATCTTTCAGTCTGCCTGTCTACAAAGTCATCCGGAAGGGGGAGCACGCCCGGAAGCATGCTGCTGATTGTCTGCCTGTCCGGCACCCCGGCAGCGTTGTCTTCCGGAGTAATGATGTCGTCATACCTTGTTTCAATCGAATCCCTTACTGCCCTCAGAAAGTCGATGTCCAGTCCGTTCCCGTCCGGCATCGGCCTGTTCAGCAGTGTTATGACGGAATCCCTTGCCTCGTATGTTATGGCCCCGTCTTCCGCAGCCTTTTCAGCGAACCGTATTACTTCTGCGGCCAATGTTTTCACAGAATCCGTCTCTGTCTTCACCGGAGCCATGTCTGTCTTCCCGGCTGCTTCCGTCTCCTTGGAAAGAGCCGTCTGTGCTGTCGCTGAGATGCAGCAGGCTGAATGCATTCCCAAGACAAGGACCAGAGCCGGAATCCAGGTCACGGTCCTGCGCAAAGCCGGGCTATATTTGTGTATGCAGTCCATATCTTGTGATTGTCGGTTTTGCAGTGCTGCCGGTTTATGGCAAGGATTATGCCTTGCCGGTCACAGTGTCCCTGCCGGATGTCTCTTTGACATTGAATGGATGAATCCGGAAATGTCGATGATGACCTGTTCAGGAATCCGGCCTTTCTGCATGTATTCGGCAGGGGAGGGAGCACCTTCTCCCTTATGGAATATGTGGTTCAGTCCGGGATATGATTTCATTATTATATCGGAATCTATGACATGTCCCTTGCCGGTCACATCAGAGCCGTCTGTGCCGCAAGCTGCGCTGAATGCCTCTTTCCAGATGCCGAAGTCTTCCATCGTCACCTGATAGTCCCTTTCTCCCTGCAGAATCAGTACAGGGATGTCCATGCCGGCAATCTTCTGCGCCACCTGCAGCCTGTCGTAGTCCACTTCCTTCAGGTAGGCGGCTGGAATCGCCTCGGCGGCCGAGCGCAGCTGTTCCATCGTTTCCGGTGAATTGTATGGGCTGACGATATTCATCTGTTCCTCAAGCATTTCCTTCATCGGTCTCGCAGGCGCCGCCATCATGATTATCCCGTCTGTGCCGCACTGCAGCGCGATGAGAGGCGCACATGCAGCCCCGAGACTGTGTCCGAGTATGAATATGTGTCTGAAGCCCATCTTGCCCGCAAGGGCGGCGGCCGACACCGCGTCATCTATTGTCTCTTCCGCCAGCGTGACTTTCTCCGGATCGGCGAATGCCCCCGGTCCATAGACAAGAGTGCGCTTGTCGTATCTGAGCGAGGCGATTCCATGTGAGGCCAGCCTTTCAGCGAGTTCCCTGAACATCTTGTTCGGCCCGATGCTCTCGTCCTTGTTGTTCGGCCCTGAGCCATGCACAAAGATGACGACAGGCGTCTCCGCTCTTCCGCTCTCCGGCTCGGTCAGCAGCGCAGGCAGCGACCATCTTCCCGTCTGCACCCGGCATTCCTTCACCTTCCCTGCACCGGCCTCTTCCTCAGCATCTTCATCCCCTGCGGCATCATCCAGTCCTCCATTGGCGTCATTGCCTCCTGCGTCGAATGACGGCATTATTCTCAGTCCGGACACCATTCCGCCCGCATCAAATACGATCAGCAGGGCCATTTCCGCATTTTCAAACTTGATATTGCTGTAGACGGCTCCGTCAACTCCCGGAAATCCCTTCCACTTCCCGTGTGAGACGTATTTCCCGGCCTTAGCCTCCAGACTTCCCCAAAGCCCGTTCAAGCTGCTGATGTCCACAGCCTGACGTACCTGACTGTCGCACATAAAATAGAGCGTCTTTCCATTGCCGTCTTTCAGCAGAGACAGCACGATTTCCGGCGGCGTCTGCTGAACCTGCTGCGACTGTGGCGTCTGCTCAGTCTGCTCAGTCTGTGGTGTCCGTTGAGTTTGTTGCGTTGCTGATCGTCCGTGTGCCGTCATGCAGATGAGAGAAAGTGAGATAAAGAGAAATGGCCGGACAGACCGGCTGAGCATGTGCATCTTCATATTGCGTCGTCTTTGTCGTTGCTGGCAGATTTTCTGTCATCGAGACCAAAGTTAGTCAATATTTCCGTTTTCTGTTCCTGTTGTCCCGAAGCGGCGAAAAAGCTATATTTGCGGCCGCGGCTCGCGAAGTCCGACCGGACAGCGTGGCCGAATCTTTTGGAACAGACGGTAAGGAAAGATTTAAACCCGACATAATGGACAAGAACTGTTCGTTTTCATCATTTTTTCAGGAGGCTTCATCCGCCTTCCCTGAAGTCAGGAAGGAAATAGTTGAATATGTGTGTGCTGAGGTTATTCCGAAATATGCGGCCTTCGATCCGGCGCACAGGGAGGATCACGCGGAGGCCGTCATCAGCAATGCGATGGATCTGTATCGCAGGGCCCCTGAGGAAGTGCGTGCGGGGATCAATCCGGAGATACTTTTTGTCGCGGCTGCCTGTCACGACCTCGGCCGCATCAACGGCAAGGCTCGGCATCACATTGATTCAGGCATCATCATCAGGCGGGACGCCCGTCTGCGGGAGTGGTTTGACGACGGCGCGATAGAGCTCATCGCCCAGGCTGCGGAAGACCACCGCGCCTCAAATGATTCCGAACCGAGGTCGATCTATGGCAAGATGGTTGCCGAGGCAGATAGACTGATTGATTCTGAGACCATTATCCGCAGGACTCTTCAATACGGGCTCTCTGCATATCCAGAGATGTCTCCGGATGAACAGATCGACAGGGCGCTGGATCATCTGTATGCCAAATACGGCTGCGGAGGCTATCTGAAGCTGTGGATTCCGTGGAGCAGTAACGCCATGAGGCTTCTTGAACTGAGGTCGCTGCTGGCTGATCATGAGGCTGCCCGCGACGAGGTCGTGAGGATCTGGCGCAGCCTTCGCGGGGAGGCTTGAGCTGACCGGATGTCGTTTTGCCGTTTGTCTGCCATCCGACTTTCCCTCTGCAGCTGCCCAAAGATAAAAAGGAGACCGCAATCGCAATGTGTGATGCGGTCTCCTCTGTTTTATAGACGTTTCGGAATTGCCTCCGTCCGGTCTGACGTTCCTGAATTGCCTTCGGCCAGCCGGATGTTTCGAAATTGCCTCCGTCCGGCCGGACTCAGAGGGTTCTCTTTATCTCGACGATGTTGTAGGCCTCGATGACGTCGCCGACTTTCACGTCGTTGTATCCGTTGATGTTCAGACCGCAGTCCATGCCTGCTGATACTTCCTTGACATCATCCTTGAATCTCTTGAGCGAGCCGAGTTCTCCTGTGTAGACCACTATGCCGTCGCGGATGACGCGCACTTTCGATGTCCTCGTCAGCTTGCCTTCCTTGATGATGCAGCCGGCGATGGTGCCGACTTTGGATATCTTGAAGGTCTCCTTGACTTCCGCGGTCGCAGTGACTTCTTCCTTCTCCTCAGGAGCAAGCATTCCCTCGATTCCGCTCTTGACTTCGTTGATGGCGTCGTAGATGACCGAATAGAGCCTGATCTCGATGGACTCCTTCTCGGCCAGTTTGCGGGCATTTGCCGACGGACGCACCTGGAAGCCGATGATGATGGCGTCGGATGCTGCGGCAAGGAGCACGTCCGATTCGGAGATTGCTCCGACTGCCTTGTGAATCACGTTCACGCGCACTTCCTCTGTCGAGAGCTTGAGCAGCGAGTCTGAAAGCGCCTCCACTGAGCCGTCAACGTCTCCTTTCACGATTATGTTGAGCTCCTTGAAGTTGCCTATCGCGATGCGGCGTCCGATCTCCTCGAGCGTCATGTGCTTCTGGGTCTTGATGCCCTGAATGCGGATGAGCTGCTCTCGCTTGTTGGCGATTTCCTTCGCCTCTTTCTCGTCAGCCATCACGTTGAACGTCTCTCCGGCAGTAGGCGCTCCGTTGAGTCCGAGCACCGACACTGGAGTGGACGGGCCGGCCTCGTCTACTTTCTGCCCGCGTTCATTGAACATCGCCTTCACCCTTCCGGTGTAGCATCCGCTGAGCATCACGTCTCCTACGCGCATGGTGCCGTTCTGTACGAGCACCGTCGCGAGATAGCCGCGTCCCTTGTCGAGAGACGACTCTATGACAGCTCCCGTCGCCCTTCTCTTAGGGTTTGCCTTCAGCTCGAGAAGTTCCGCCTCGAGCAGCACCTTGTCGAGGAGCTTGTCCACATTTATGCCCTTCTTTGCGGAGATTTCCTGACACTGGTATTTACCGCCCCAGTCCTCCACGAGGATATTCATGTTGGCAAGCTGCTCCTTGATCTTGTCAGGATTTGCTCCCGGCTTGTCTATCTTGTTGATTGCGAATATCATCGGTACTCCGGCGGCCTGAGCGTGGTTGATGGCCTCTACGGTCTGCGGCATTATGGCGTCGTCAGCCGCGATAATGATTATCGCGAGGTCGGTCATCTTGGCACCGCGTGCTCGCATGGCCGTGAAGGCTTCGTGTCCCGGGGTGTCGAGGAACGTGATGCGCTTGCCGTCCGGAAGCTCGACGTTGTATGCGCCGATGTGCTGTGTGATTCCGCCGGCCTCTCCGGCTATCACATTGGACTTCCTTATGTAGTCGAGCAGCGACGTCTTTCCGTGGTCCACGTGTCCCATGACCGTGATCACCGGCGGTCTCGGAACGAGCTCCCCGTCGTCATCGGCCTCCTGTTCGATGGTCTCGGTGAGTTCCGCAGTTACGAATTCCACCTCATATCCGAATTCTTCGGCCACGAGCACGATGGTCTCGGCATCGAGCCTCTGGTTGATCGACACCATGAGCCCAAGACTCATGCAGGCTGCAATCACCTTTGTGACAGGAATGTTCATCAGCGTCGCGAGGTCGTTGGCCGTTACGAATTCCGTCACCTTGAGAATCCTCTTTTCGAGCTCCTGCTGCTCCATCTCCTCATGCAGCTTCTGCGAGGCCAGCTCTCTCTTCTCTCTCCTGTGCTTGGCTCCGAAGCTGTTTTTGGACTTGTTCTCGTTCATTCTGGCGTAGGTCTCCTTGATCTGCTTCTGGATTTCCTTCTGCATCTCCTCCTCTTCGGCCTCCGTCATTGCCGGCTTGAACCTGTCGCGTTTGCGGTTCTTTCCTCCGCCCTGATCCTGTCTCGCTGCCTGAGAGCGGTTGTCCTTGCCCTTCTTGTTCCTGTCCTTCCTGGCGCTGCCGGATCCCGAGCCCTGTCCGCCGTCCTGTTCGTTTCCGACTTTGGTCACGTCCACCTTCTGGCTTCCTCCTTTCGAGATCCTTTCGCGCTTCTTGTTCTTCTTCCTGTCAAACTGCGAGAGGTCTATCTTGTCCACGATCTTCGGTCCCTGAAGTTTCTCCACCTCAAGCTTTATCTCTCTCGGCTCTCGCTTCTCCTCCTTCTTCTCTTCGGCTGCCTGCGGCTGCGTTTGAGCCTGTGCCTGCTGCTGCGTTTGCGGCTGTGCCGGGGTCTGAGCCTGTGCCTGCGGATGTGCCTGAGTCTGTGCCGTCGGGACTTCCGGCTGTTTTTCTGCCTGTTCCGGCGTCGTTTCCGCAGGGGTCGTAACGGAAACCTTATTCGCCTTCTCGTCCTGACGGTCGGCAGTCTCTTCCGTCCTGTCCGACTTCTTCTTTTTTTCGTAGACAGAGAGATCGATCTTGTCGACGATCTTGAAGCCCGGGATGAGCTTCTCCTCCGTCTTCTCCTCCGTCTTCTCCTCCGCCTCGGCTTCCGGTTTCGGCTTCTCGGCTTCCGCCTCAGTACCGACGGTGCTCTCCTGCGGCGTCTTCTCGACATCGGCAGGCTTCTCGACGCTCTGCGGTGCGGCTTCCGGAGCTATCCCCGTGCTCTTGATGATGATCTCGCTCTCAGGCTCATCCTCCTCCTCTTCGACCGTCTTCTTCTTTGAGCCGAGCTCTATTATGTCTTTCAGCTTGATCACCACCTTTTCGGAGTCCTGCTTCAGCTTCTGCTCCTCTCCGAACTTGGTCTCTATGGCCGGAAGATATGAATCCGAGATCTTCGCGTTGGGATTCAGATCCACTTCAGCTCCCTTCTCCCTGAGGAAATCGACCAGAGTCTGGAGTCCTATGTTAAATCGTTTCGTTAGTTTGCTAAGTCTTATTTCACCCATATAATATTGATTTAACCCCTTGTCTTCTTCTAATCTTCGAATTCCGCACGCAGAATCCTGAATACCTCGGCGACCGTCTCGTCCTCGAGGTCAGCCCTTTTCGCGATGTCGCTCTCGGAAAGGGCGAGCACGCTTTTCGCGGTATCGCAGCCTATTGATTCGAGCTTGTCTATTATCCACTGGTCTATCTCGTTGCTGAATTCGCTCAGGAGCACGTCCTCCTCTCCGTCTTCCTCCTGCTTAGGAAGCTCTCTCCAAACTTCGATCTCTCTTCCCACGAGCATGCTTGCGAGCTTGATGTTGCATCCGCCCTTTCCGATGCCTTTCTTGACCTCGTCCGGAAGCATGTACACCTTGATCTTGTCAGTGCCGTCCCCGAGGTCGATCGAAGAGATCTTGGCCGGATTGAGGGCTCTCTGGATGAGCAGCTGGGTGTTGTTCGTCCACTGGAGCACGTCGATGTTCTCGTTTCTGAGCTCGCGCACGATGCCGATGATTCTCGCTCCCTTTACGCCGATGCAGGCTCCGATCGGGTCAATCCTCTCGTCATACGACTCTACGGCCACCTTCGCTCTCTCTCCCGGAATGCGGACCACCTTCTTGATGGTGATGAGACCGTCGTATATCTCCGGCACCTCCTGCTCGAAGAGTTTTTCAAGAAACTCGCATGAAGTCCTGGATAGCACGATGTACGGGGTCGTGTTGTTCTTCATCTCCACGCTTTTGATGATGGCTCTCACCGTGTCGTTCTTCTTGAAGTGCTCTCCCGGAATCTGCTCCGATTTCGGCAGGCGGAGCTCATTCCCGTCCTCGTCCAGAATGAGCACTTCCTTTGCCCATGTCTGGTACACTTCTCCGGTGAATATTTCGCCGATTCTGGCGTTGTACTTGTTGTAGAGATTGGCCTTTTCGATGTCCATGATCCTGCCCTGAAGATTCTGCCTGAGGTTCAGTATGCCTCTTCTGCCAAAGCTCTTCATGTCCACTTTCGTGGCGTATGTCTCTCCGATCTCGTATTCGTCGTCCTCCTTGTTCACTTCAGAGAGGGCTATCTGCGTGTTCGGGTCCTCCACCTTGTCCACGACCTCGCGGTTCCAGTAGATCTCGCAGTCACCCTTGTCGATGTTGATGATGATGTCGAAATTGTCGGCCGAGCCGTATGTCTTGGCAAGCTGTGTGCGGAATACGTCTTCAAGGACGCCCATCATGGTCGCCCTGTCAATGTTCTTCAGATCCTTGAACTCTGAAAACGCGTCTTTTAACTCTGTCTTTTCCATTATCTTGTCTTGTTCATTATCATTTTGTTCCAGTCCTGGTCACCATATTCTGTCTCTGTCCCAGCCCATTCCGGCGGCGTCTCCGGTCTCGTCCGGTCTCAGAAGTCGATGTGCGGCTTCACCGAGTTGACGGATTCCATCGGCAGGACGTCCTCGCGCTCTACGGAGGTTTTTCTCTTTTTGCCTTCCTGCGCCACCATCACCTTGTGACGCACCGTTATGCTGTCGGGGTCGGCTGCGGTGAGGACAGCCCTGAATCTCTTTCCGTTTCTGAGCGACACCTCCACTTCCGAACCTATGGCCTTGACATATTGTCCGAGCACCTTGAAAGGCCTGTCAAGCCCCGCCGACGTGACTGTCAGCGAGTAGTCCTCTTTTTCCCGGTCGAACTTCTCTTCCGTCAGTCTGCTGACTTCCGTGCAGTCGTCGAGGGTCACCGTGCCCTTCTCCGACTCTATCGTCAGCTCGACGTCGTTGTCCCGGCTCACCGTTATTTCAACAATGAAGAGTCCGCGTGCAACGATTGCATCTCCGATTGCATCTCTAATCTCTGTAGCGTTCATCTGACTGTCGTGACTTGTCTGTGAAACCTGCAGGCATAAAATAAGGGGACGTTTTTCCGTCCCCTGAAATCATGCTCACGGCGCAAATGTACGAATATTTTTTCAATAACAAAAAAATTGCGTTAATTTCATTAATACGGACAAAAGTATTTACTTTGTGATTTTTTTGAAATTGTCGCAAGACGTGAAATGAACATAAACCGAGACCATGAAGTTTAAAGCAAGAGAGATAGCGGAGATTCTGGAGGGGACCGTGGAGGGAAATCCGGATGTTGAGATCTCCACGTTCGCGAGAATAGAGAACGGCAAGCCCGGCTCAATCTGCTTTTTCGCCAATCCCAAATATGAGCATTATGTCTATGGCTGCAAAGCGGACATCATAATAGTGAACGCCGGCTTCGTGCCGCAGAAGCCTGTCTCCGCCACATTGATACGGGTGGAGGACGCCTATGCCGCAGTAGCGAAGCTCCTTGAGCATGTCACCGCCCAGAAAAGGTCGTTCAAGAGGCACAGGGGGCTGATGAGCAGGCGTCATTTCTCCACCCGCCTCGGCCGGAAGGTATATCTCGGCGACTTCAGCTATGTGGGCAGACGCACGGTTGTGGGGGACTACACCAGGATATGCGAGAATGTCTTTATCGGGGATGACGTGAAGATCGGCTCCCGATGCATAATCTATCCCGGCGTCCGCATCTATTCCGGAATGGAGATCGGCAACGACGTCATCATCCACGCCAATGCCGTTATCGGCGCTGACGGCTTCGGCTTCGCCCCTCTCGAGGACGGCACCTATAAAAAGATCCAGCACACGGGCAACGTCATCATCTGCGACAATGTGGAGATCGGCGCCAACACCACCATAGACAAGTCCCAGATCGGCTCAACCATAATAGGCAGGGGCGTCAAGATAGACAATCTGTGTCAGATAGCCCACAATGTGGAGATAGGTGAGAATACGGTCATCGCCGCTCAGAGCGGGATTGCCGGATCCACCAAGATAGGAAAGCACTGCGTCCTCGGCGGTCAGGTAGGTGTCGCCGGACATATAACGATAGCGGACAACACCTCTTTCGGGGCACAGTCAGGTGTGCTCGGCAGCGTCAGAAAGGAGGGGCAGGCCTTCCTCGGCACTCCGGCCATACCTTATAAGGACTATCTGAAAAGCTATGCCATATTCAAGCGTGCCGCGTCTGAAAAAAAGTAGCATAGAACCATTTTTTGTTTATCTTTGCGTTTCGAATTGAGTTAGAGAATGATAAAGACAATGCAACAGACGGTAGGGGCGAGCTTCAGCGTCGGGGGAAAGGGTCTGCATACTGGTAAAGTGTCGAATCTTACCGTGAAACCTGCTCCGGAAGATTCCGGAATAAGGTTCATGAGGAAGGACATCGGAGAAGACGCGGTCATCGAGGCTGTCGCCGAGAACGTGTCGGGCACTGCCAGATGCACGACGATAACGAACGGCTCGTTTTCCGTCGTCACCATAGAACATCTGCTGTCGGCCCTGACCGGTATGGGCATAGACAACGCTATCATAGAACTTGACAATGAAGAGGTCCCGATACTCGACGGAAGCGCCAGACCCTATGTGGAGGCGATACGTGAAGTGGGGACTCTTGCGCAGTCCGCTCCGAGAAGATATGTCGAGGTGGACCGTGTGATAGAGATTTATGACGAGAAGAGCGGTTCAATGGTCAGGATCGAACCGGCCGACGCCGCATCCTATGACCTCAGGATAGATTTCAATTCCCGTGTTCTCGGGATTCAGGATGCCCACTGGGATCCGTCCGTATCATACGCGGACGAAATCGGCATCTGCCGCACGTTCGTGTTTTTTCATGAGATAGAGCACCTTTTCAGGAACAATCTGATAAAGGGGGGAGATGTGGACAACGCAATTGTGATAGTCGAGCATCCGGTTGAGAAGGAGCAGCTTGACCATCTGTCGAAGCTTTTTGACGTCCCTTCCCTTGCGAGAAGCGAGAGCGGATACCTGAACAATCTCAGCCTGCACTTCGAAAACGAATGTGCAAGACACAAGATGCTGGATCTCATCGGGGATCTGAGGCTTGTCGGAGGCTTCCTCAAGGCTAAGGTCACGGCGGTGAAGTCGGGCCATTCCATCAACACCAGAGCGGCCCGCGCGGTGCGGGATCTGCTTCTTGAAAGAAATTAATCACTGAATCATGAATCAGATACATCCACTTGCAACCGTCCACCCGAACGCAAAGCTCGGAGACAATGTAGAGGTAGGACCTTATGCCTATATCGATGAATTTGTCGAGATCGGAGACGGCTGCAGAATCCTTCCGCATGCCACGATCTTCAATTATGTGAAGATGGGCCGAAACTGCAGCGTCTTCCCGGGCGCGGTGATCGGCGCCATCCCGCAGGATCTCAAGTTTGACGGAGAAGTGACTTATGTCGAGATCGGCGACAACGTGAACATCCGCGAGTGCGCCACCATCAACAGGGGCACAAAGGCCAGCGGCAAGGGTGTGACAAGGGTAGGCAGCAATACTCTCGTGATGTCGTATGTGCACATAGCGCATGACTGCAGCGTGGGAGAGCACTGCATTCTCGTAAGCTACACCGGCATAGCCGGAGAGACCTGCGTAGACGACTGGGCCATCCTCGGCGGCGGCACGCTTTCCCACCAGTTTTCAAAGATCGGAAAGCACGCCATGGTCGGCGGCGGCTCTAAGGTCAACAAGGATGTGCCTCCGTATATCCTCTGTGGCCGCGACCCGCTCTCCTATGCGGGAGTCAATATCGTGGGACTCAGGAGAAGAGGCTTCTCTCCAGACCAGATTCGCGGCATAAAGGACATGTACGACATCATCTACAATGCGGGCTTCAACTTCAGCGACGCCTGCGCCAAGATCGAGGCCGGTTTCCCTCAGTCGGAGGAAAGGGACACGATTCTGGAGTTCATACGCGGATCCAAGAGAGGTATCGTAAGAGGACCTTCCGGCAATTCCAAAGGAGAGATAGAATAGTGCCGGTCCTGCTCTCCGCAGCATATTTTCCGCCGATGGAATATTTCGCCGCGATTGCGGCGGACTTCACCCTGTCGCCAGACGGGGTGAAGCCTTCTGTAGTATATATTGAAGGCAGCGAGAACTATCAGAAGCAGTCCTGGCGCAACAGATGCCGCTTTTATGCCGATTCCGGGCCGCAGTATCTGACCTTTCCGGTCGTTCATGAGGGCGGTACGCACAAACTGCCGATCAGGGACATCCGCGTGGACTACTCTTTGCCCTGGGTGCGGCAGCATCAGCGGGCGATAGTCTCCGCATACAGGATGTCGGCCTATTTCGAATACTATCAGGACGAGCTTTTCGCCGTCATGGATTCGATGCCGGAGACTCTCTTCGATCTGGACATTGCCATCATCAGATTCTTTCTTGAGAAGACCGGTATCCCGGCTGAGGTGAGAGTGACGGACTGCTATCGCAAGTCTGACGGCCTTTGCCAAGGCGCACCGTGGGACGGTCTTCCTTCAGCGTGGGGCGGCATCGTTGACCTGCGTGGGGTGATTCATCCCAAGAGGCCTAACGACATTCTCGGCCGGCTCGGACTTGAAAAGCCGTACTTCCAGGTCTTTTCCCGGAAACACGGCTTCTTCGGAGGCCTTTCGATAATGGATCTGCTCTTCAACGAAGGACCTGATTCCATCCTCTGGCTCAAACGACTGTCTTCTTCCGTCAGAAACGGAAGCCGATTGTGAGAAGGACGTTCCAGAGTGTCCTTCTCGTGCGGATCTCAGGCGTGGGAATGTCTGTGTTTACATACTGGTTCCACTCTGAGTCGTATGTGTAATATTCATACGGATAGACGTATGTGTCGGCGTATTTCGTCATCCTTGCGGCAATGTCGGCGAAGAATGATCCCTTTGAGCTGTAGCCGAGTCCTAACGCCACGCTGTGCAGATTGCTGTGCTTGCTGTCTGTCCTTTCCCACAGATACTGATTCTCGTAGTCGATGTCCGACGGTATCGGCGAGGTGCTGAAATTGTAGCCTGCCCTGATAGCGAGAGCCTGAACCGGCTTCACTTCGACTCCAGCCCTCAGCTCATGAGAAGAGCCGAGCACTGTGCGTATGTCGCTGTTGACCGCCTCGAACGCGCTGTTGTCATTCGTCCCGATCTCTCTGAATCTTGCCGATCCATAGCTGCACATTTCGTAGTCCAGGCTTATGAGCCCTATGTTGCCGAAAGTATAGGCCGCTCCCACATTGAATCTGAACGGGGACACCAGTCCGTATCTGTATTCGCCGAGAGGACTGCTTTCGCTGCCGCTGTCAGAGTTGTAGCTGGTCTGCTCCGCAGAGAATTGCCAGCTTTCCGAGATGGTGACAGCCGTAGGAGTCTGGACTGCCGCTCCGAGCCTGAGTCCTGCTACAGGCAGGACGATGACTCCGAACTTTCCATAGACTCCCGTGCCTGTCGCATTGTATGAGTAGCTGTATCTTAGCGAGTTGAATCCGGTCTCGAAAAAGTCGGAGTCCTGGGACGTCTCACGTATGTAGTACTGATGCCCGTAGTTGAGCGAAGTGATGCCGAGGTTCGCTCCTATGAACACTATGTCGGAAAAGTTCGCTCCGAAGTTGATCACATAGTCATATCTGCTTCCGGTCGTCCTTCTGGCGAAGGTCTGATCCAGCGGCCCGCCGACCCCGATGTCATAGTAGCTCTGGTCGCCGCTCAGCTCGGGATTTTCAGTGACACCGATGTATTCGTTGGTCGGAGCCTGATCCTCTGGCTGTCCCGGCAGAGTCGGCACAAGGCCTATCATGTGGGACTGCAGTCCGATTATGGCCCTCCAGTCTCTCACGGGAATCATGTCATAGGCATCCGTAGCCGCGAGTGCGTCCACTTCATAGCCGTTGGCGAGAGTCGCGATGGCTCCGGCAAGAGATGTCGTGCGGTTGGTCCCGGAGGCCACCATATCATTCTGGTAGCTGTCAGTCATGTTGGCCGTGAAGCCGAGCGCCCAGTTCTTGAGCCCGCTGTTCCTGTGGGTGTCGAAATTGATGGAGAAGCCGAAGTTCGGCATCGCGAATCTCGTCATCCCGGTCCTCATGCTCTTTTCGAAACCGTCGCCGGATGTCCCTGTAGCCGTGTTGACGGATATGCTGATCCCGGGAGTGACTGTCACCTGAGAATATCTCGCCACCGCAGATCCGGCCGGATTGATGGTGACGGCTCCAAGATCTCCCCCGAGCGCCGTGAAAGCGTTTCCCATGGCGACTGTCCTTGCCGTCCCCACATAATTGCTTCTGCTGAAATTGAGCGCGTCATACATCGTCTGCGCTCCCGCACTTGCCGTAAACCCCGCCAGCAAAAGTGTAATTGCCGTCTTTTTCATCTTGTTCTTTTTATGGTGTTAATGTCAATGCCGCCGCTGCTTCAGATGGCTGCCGGGATCATCTTCTGTAGCTGCCGCCTCCGCCGCCTCTCGAACTGCCGCCGGAGCTCCTGCTGAATGAGGACGAGCCTGTCGACGAGCCTCTGAACGACGAGGATGAGCTTCTGTTGAAGGATGTCGAGCTGCTTCTGTTGAAAGATGACGATGAGCCTCTGTTGAAGGATGTCGAGCTGCCGCGTCCAAATGACGATGCTGCCGTTCCTCTGCCGTATGCTGTCCCGCTCGTCTGCCCGTCATAGGAAGAAGCCCCCCTGCTGTAGCGTGATGAGCCTGTGCCGTAATATCCGGATGCGGAGCCTGATGATGACCCCGGCCGCCTGTAGCTGCTGACCGAAGATCTCACCGTGGACGTGCCGACAAATGAGGACGAGCCCGGAGCATAGCCTGCTGAGCCTCTCCTGAATGATGTCCCGGCAGTGACGGCGCCTGAGACCGTCTTGGATGACGAACTTCTGCGGACTGAGGATATGCCGGAAGTGTATGTCTCCTTCTTGACAGGTGCGGACGCGGCTGCGGAGCCCCTTCTGTAGGCCGATGCGGTGGCGCTTCCGGTCGTCTTGCCGGCTGATGCCGATGCTGAGCCTCTCGTGATGGCTGCCGAGCCTCTTCTGTATGTCCCTGCCGTGCCGGCCGCTCCGGAGCCTCTCGTCATGCCGGAAGAGCCTCTCTGGACATAGCTTCTGACAGTCGAAGTTCCCGAGCCCCTGTGCCCGTAATAGAAGCCCGGTCCGCCTCCCGGGGCGGGTGCATGATGTACATGGTGATGCCAGTGCGGATATGACGGACGCGGCGGACCCCAGAACCACGGGTTGCCGAACCACGGATCCCAGAATGCCGGAGACCATCCCCAATACCACGGGCCTGCGTACCAGCTTCCCCAGTACCACGGGTCATACCAGCCTCCCCACCAGCTTCCCCAATACCACGGATTCCAGGCCCATCCGGCGAATACTGTCGGATAGGCCGTATAATATACTTCCGTGAACGGGTCATCCGTAATGGTGACTGTCGTATTGCCCGTTCCGCTGAACTTAATCACTGCGGATTTGTCCTCCGGTATCACCAGAGTGTCCTTGCCCTCTCCGAAAAGCAGCAGCTCCGTCTCCTGTGTCCTTGCCACGAGGTCGTCGATCTCCTTTTCTGCGGCTGCATCTCTCTCCCTGTCGACTTTCGGTTCAGCCCTGGTGTATATACCGTCCGTGTATCTCTGTCCTGAAGACGCATATTGTGCGGCCGTTCCGCATGATGTCACTGCCAGAACTGCCGACATCAGTATCACGAGTCTCTTTTTCATATATGAATCTCCCATTATTTCCAATAATTTCGTACCTTCGCACCCGGTGGATTTTCTGCAACATCCATACCTTTATGGACGCGAATCATTCGCAATGTTAAACATAAAATCATATAAAAGCAAAAAATACGATGGCTAAAGAAGTTACAAAGAGATCTGACAACTATTCCCAGTGGTATGACGATCTGGTGGTGAAGGCGGATCTGGCGGAGCGTTCCGCAGTGAGGGGATGTATGGTCATAAAGCCTTACGGCTATGCCATCTGGGAGAAGATGCATGACGTGCTGGACAAGATGTTCAAGGACACGGGACACGTCAACGCATATTTCCCTCTTTTCATTCCGAAGTCGTTTCTAAGCCGCGAGGCGGAGCATGTCGAGGGATTCGCGAAGGAGTGCGCTGTGGTCACGCATCACAGGCTCATGACCAATCCTGACGGCCCCGGAGTGGTGGTCGACCCTTCAGCCAGACTTGAGGAGGAGCTTGTGGTCAGGCCTACTTCCGAGACCATCATCTGGAATACCTACAAGAACTGGATCACCTCATGGAGGGATCTTCCTATCCTGTGCAACCAGTGGGCTAACGTGGTGCGCTGGGAGATGCGCACGAGGCTGTTCCTCCGTACTGCCGAATTCCTCTGGCAGGAGGGCCACACGGCCCATGCGACGAGAGAGGAGGCCGAAGCCGAGGCCATGAGGATGATCAATGTGTATGCCGACTTCGCCCGCAACACTCTCGCCCTTCCGGTGGTGGTGGGACACAAGAGCCCGAACGAAAGATTTGCCGGAGCGCTTGACACGCTGTGTATCGAGGCCCTGATGCAGGACGGCAAGGCGCTTCAGGCCGGCACTTCGCATTTTCTCGGTCAGAACTTCGCGAAGGCCTTTGACGTGCAGTATACGAGCAGGGAAGGCAGGCAGGAATATGTGTGGGCCACTTCATGGGGCGTTTCGACACGTCTGATGGGAGCTCTCGTCATGGCGCACGGAGACGACAACGGACTGGTGCTGCCTCCTAAGCTCGCCCCGATTCAGGTGGTCATGGTGCCTATCTACAAGAGCGACGAGGAGAGAAATGCCATTCTCGGCAAGATGGATGAGCTAAAGAAGGAGCTTGAGGCTCACGGACATACTGTGAAGATTGACGACAGGGACACGCTCCGTCCTGGATTCAAGTTCGCGGAGTGGGAGCTCAAGGGCGTTCCGGTGCGCATAGCCATCGGCCCGCGCGACCTGCAGAACGGACAGGTGGAGCTTGCCCGCAGGGACACGCTTGAGAAGATGTCGGTGCCTCAGGAAGGTCTCGGGCACAGGATTGAGGACCTGCTCGTGGAGATTCAGGATAACATTTATGCCAAGGCTCTGAAATTCAGGGACAGCAGCATCGTGAAAGTCGACACGTGGGATGAGTTCAAGGAAAAGATAGAAGAAGGCGGCTTCCTTCTCTGCCACTGGGACGGCACCACCGAGACCGAGGAGAGGATCAAGGAAGAGACGAAGGCGACCATCAGGTGCATACCTATCGACACTGCCGTCTGCGAGGAGGAGGGCAAGTGCGTCTATTCCGGCAGGCCTTCCGGCCGCAGGGTATTGTTCGCCCGCTCATATTAACCCTTATTGACAGGATCATGAAGAAAATCAGTCTCCTGCTGCCGGCTTTTTTGTGCCTGCAGCCGCTTCTGATGGCTCAGGAAGCGCTTTTGGACACGCAGAAGGTGGTCGCCGAGGCGGCTATGGCAATTGACAGCGCTCCCGAGCCGGAGAAGCCGGCGGAGCCTGTGGCGAAGTACTGGAAAAGTTCGCTGCAGACCAAGCTCGATCTGGGCCAGACCTCTCTGACCAACTGGGCGGCCGGAGGCTACAATACGGTGTCGCTTAAGACTTTCATCGACGCGAACGCCAATTACTCCAAGGATGAGATGTTCTGGAACAACAGGCTTCAGCTGGACTACGGCTTCCTCTATTCGGCTGACAAGCCTGTTCTTCAGAAGACTGACGACAGGATCTATCTCGAGAGCAAGTGGGGCTATCAGGCCACCAACAAGCTGTATTATTCTGCGGAGTTCAACTTCAAGTCACAGTTTTCCAACACCTACGATTTTCCGACCCCGACCTCCAAGGCTGACGGCTCGACTTTGGGCCCGAATGAGGAGTACGGAGCGGCCGACTGGCGTGCCGCAAGAGTGCTCAAGTCCGGATTCCTGTCTCCTGCCTATACCAATCTCGCTCTCGGTCTTGACTATAAGCCGCTCAACTGGCTTACGGTCAACTTCGCGCCTTTGACGGGCGGTTTCGTCATCGTCAACGATCCGGAGCTGAGGCCTTCATATAGCCAGCCCCGCAAGAAGATCTATGAGGACACTGCCGATGCGGATCTGCCTCTGCTTACTGACGATGCGGGCAATCCGATTCTGGACGCTGCCGGAAACACACAGCTCGACTACCGGAAGATCTATCGCGGAGCCAAGTTCGAGTTCGGTGCCCAGCTCAAGGTGGACTTCAAGGTGAACGTGAATGACAATTTCGCATTCTCGTCCCAGGTCGTCCTCTTTTCGGACTATCTTGACAAGCCGCAGAATCTGAGGGTCAACTGGGACAACAGGATAGACTGGAAGCTGACGCGCTTCTTCTCCTTCACTTTCACGACCAATCTCATCTATGATGATGACGTCATGATCCAGACCCCGGAGGAGAAGACTGCGGGCTTGCCGGGCCGGCAGCGGATTCAGTTCAAGGAGTCGCTGTCCTTCGGCTTCGTCTATACCTTCGCTTCCAAGAATGCGTGAACATTCTGAATGTCTGAAAGATGCAGAAGCAGTTTGATTCTACGCTCGAACGTATGGCGGACGAAGTCCCTTCGATGAGGAGTCGTCCTGTGCTGCTTGCTGTCAGCGGAGGCGTCGATTCCATGTGCATGGCCGATCTTTTCCTGCACTCCATGACATATCCCGACTTTGCGGTCGCCCACTGCAATTTCCGTCTGAGAGGGGCGGAAAGCGATTCGGATGCGGCTCTCGTTGAGGCATGGGCGGAACGGCACGGGAAGAGGCTGCATCTCACTGAGTTCGATACAGAGGATTATGCCCGCAGGACGGGAATGAGCATAGAGATGGCCGCGAGGGAGCTCAGGTACGGCTGGTTCGCGCAGCTTGCCGAAGAATACGGATATTCGGCCGTGGCTGTGGCACATAACGCGAACGACAACGCGGAGACCCTGATGCTCAATCTTCTCCGCGGCACAGGCATAAGAGGACTCTCCGGAATGAGGGAGGTGTCCGTCGTGCCGTGCGCAGGCTCTCGGATGTCTGGTGCGGAATCTCATGCTGCTTTGGAGGGAGCCGCTCCCGTTCCGCTCATCCGTCCGATGCTCGCCTTTACGCGGAAACAGATAGAGGGGTACGCTTTCTCAAGAGGCATCCTCTTTCACGAGGACAGCACCAACGCCCGTACGGAATATAAGAGAAACAGGATACGCAATCAGGTCTTCCCTGTTTTCAGCGGCATAAATCCTTCTTTCGTCAGGACCGTCTGCCGTGAGATGGGGTATTTTTCACAGGTCTGCGACATCGCCGACGCATATTTCGAGGAGCGTCTCCCGTCTCTGCTCATGCCTGGGAAAGACGGCATGGATGATTCCGGCTGCTCGGTCAGTCTTGAGCGGCTGAGGGCTGATCCGCATTGGAAATACCTGCTTTACAGGATAATGGAGCGGTACGGCTTCAATTCTTCGGCGGCATCTTCGGCGGCCGCGATAATTTCAGACTCCGGCACTGTCGGGGGAAAATCCTTCCGCTCTGAAAACCATGAACTTCTTATGACTTCAACCGGAATCGTCATCCGTCCGCTCGCGCCGGAGTCTCGCCGGCTTTCATCCTCCGAGCCGATTATGGTGGTCAGGGGAGACGGCGACTATCATTTCAACGGAGTGTCATTCTCAGTGGAGACTGTCCGCTGGGACGGGTCTCTTCCGCTCAGGCAGCCTCATGGCGTGCTGGCTTTCGACAGAGCCTGCATGGACTTTCCTTTCATCTGCCGCAGATGGATGAACGGAGACTGGATGAAGCCGCTCGGGCTCAAGGGCAGAAAAAAGCTGAGCGACCTCTTCACGGACCTGAAGTACGGACTGCCGGAGAAGGAGTCCGCCATCGTGCTCCTCTCTCCTCCTCCTGCTTCGGAAGACAGGGGAGATGAGCCGGAACATCACGTGAAGGCCGTGCTCGGAGTAAGGATAGATGATTCGGTCAAGATAACCGGTGCCACGACTGAGGCTGTCTTCATACGGCTGAAGCCGGCTGACGGGCGGGAATGAGACCGCCGAAAAGACCACATGATTATGAAAATGCACATTTTTCTCGCAGTCGCAGTGCTGCTCCTCGTGTCCGCCTCCTGTTCACGAGGCCTGATCACAGATCCTGAAGTGCTCAAGTCGGTTGAGGAGGACTTTCTCTTGCGAACGCCTGTGCTCGAGTCGGCCGGGATCTGTCTGGATTCGCTTCAGATGACGAAAGCCGAGAGGCAGGCCATGGAGTTTCTCTATGCCTACATGCCGATAGGGGATGTGTTGAACCTGCCTCCGGAGTATCATCTCGACAACTGCAGGCTCACATTCAGTGCTCTCAGTGAGATGCCGTGGGGAAAGACCGCGCCTGAGCGGGAAGTGCGGCATTTCGTGCTCCCTGTAAGGGTGAACAATGAGAATCTGGACACTGCCAGAGCGGTGTTCTTCCGGGAACTTGCTCCACGGGTGAAGAATCTTTCCATGGAGGAGGCGATTCTCGAGGTCAACCACTGGTGTCATGAAAAGGCGGTTTATCAGCCGTCGGACTCCAGAACAAGCTCCCCTCTGGCAACGGTCAGGACTGCCTACGGAAGGTGCGGGGAGGAGTCCACTTTTCTTGTGGCCGCCCTCAGGTCTGTGGGCATTCCCGCAAGGCAGGTTTACACTCCGAGATGGGCGCATACGGATGACAATCACGCCTGGGTGGAGGCCTGGGCGGACGGCGAATGGCATTTTCTCGGAGCGTGCGAGCCTGAGCCTGTGCTCGATCTCGGCTGGTTCAATGCTCCGGCGAGCCGCGGAATGCTTATGCACACCAAGGTGTTCGGCAGGTATGACGGTCCGGAGGAGGTAGTGTCAGTCGCACCGAATTATACCGAGATAAATGTGATAGACAATTATGCCCCTGGAGCGGCGCGGCTGGATGTGACGGTTACATACTCTGACGGCCGTCCGGTGCCGGGCGCAAGGGTTGAGTACAGGCTTTACAATTATGCCGAGTTCTATCCGGTGGCAGTCAAGACTGCCGGAAGTGACGGCTGCTCATGCCTTACCGCAGGGCTCGGGGACATGCTGGTGTATGCAACGGACGGGGATAAGTTCGGCTTCAGGAAGGTTTCCTTCGGAAAAGAAGGCAGTGTGGACATAGTCCTTTTATATGATGAGGACAATCTTCCGGACCATATCGCCTTTGAATCAGTGCCGCCTGCGGAGAATGCGGAGCTTCCGGAGGTGACGGAGGAACAGCGGGAAGAGAATGACAGACGGATGGCGCAGGAGGATTCCATAAGGCTGGAATATGTGGGGACATTCTATGACAGGGAGCGTGCGGAGGCATTTGCCGACAGGCTCGGTCTGCCTTCGTCTTCGTCATGGAGCATGGCTCTTGTAAAGCTTGCGTCGGGGAACAAGGCTCTGATGACGCTCAGGCCTGCTTCTGATCTGATTGTTGCATCACGCGGCAACCATCCGGAAATATGTTCGTTCCTGGAATATGCAGTGTCGGAAGGCCGTGGCAACGATGCCATTCTCCTGCTCAATTCAATATCTGAAAAAGATTTGAGGGACACTCCTGCCACTGTACTGCGGGATCATCTGGACAATGTTCCTGCAGGATGTGCCGATGAGAACATCTATTGCCCGAGGGTTTCCACTGAGCTGCTCACCCCATACAGGGGACTTCTCCTGAAAAATCTGCCGGCAACCATGTGGGATGCAGTGCGCGAAGATCCGGCCAGCCTTGTGAAATGGTGCCGAGACAGTCTGTCTATGATGGATTCCATATCCATGGGATATGTCCAGGTGGCTCCGGCAAGGGTCTGGGACACGAGGGTGGCAGACAAGGCCTCAAGGGAAATATTCTTTGTCACCGTATGCCGGACCGCTGGAGTGCCTGCCTGGAAGGACCCCGTGGACGGCACGGTGAAATACAGGCACGGCGGACAGGTCTTTGATGTGGATTTCGATGCGGCCGAAAAGATTGTGGCCGATACCGGGACACTGAAGATAAGGTATTCCGCGATACCTATGCTTGAAGATCCTCGCTATTACACCCATTTTACCCTTTCAAGATATGAGGACGGGACTTTCGTCCTGCTCAACTATGAGGAATCCGCAACATGGAAGAATACATTTTCCGGAGGTGCAGTCTTGCCTGAGGGGACATATATGCTCACAAGCGGGGCAAGGATGTCCGGCGGCAATGTGCTGGCGGATATGAGCTTCTTCCAGGTGAAGGCCGGACAGACGACTTCCGTCGGGCTGGTGGTCAGGGACGATCCTTCACAGTATCGGGTGATCGGCAGCTTCAATTCCGAAGCCCTTTACGACAAGGTGCCGGCGCCGGGCACCGGCAGCCTTGAAGACAGGGTCCGCAAATCCGTACTTTCCGAGACCGGACGGGGATATTTTGCCGTAGCCCTCGTGGACAGCGGCAGAGAGCCGACCGACCATGCGATGCGTGACATATCGGCTGCTGCAGAGGAACTTGCCGCATGGGGACGGCCGATATTGGTGATATTCGCATCCGAAAATGACTGGAAACGGTTTGATCCGGGGAAATACAATCTTCCTCCGACTGTAAGCTACGGAATCGACACGGACGGCTCCATGCGCGAAATGATGGTTTCGGGCATGAGTCTGAAGGGGAAAGGCCGCCTGCCTCTGATTGTGGTGGCAGACACCTTCAACAGGGTTGTCTTCTTCTCTGAAGGATATTCTATAGGGCTCGGCGACAGGCTTGTGAAAGTGTCGAAGAGCCTATAGGGATTTGAGAGCATTGACTGCTGCGGCTATTTCATCCGGATCTGAATCCATGATGGAATAGCCGTCTTTTTCGCTGCCCATCAGCACTTCCGGACGGCGGAATCTCATGCCGCTTCCCACAGGCCTGCGTGCAGAGAGATGAAATTCTTGAGCTCCGGTGGTTTCTGCGATTACGGCAATGTTGTCGGAATTTATCCCGCATCCGGGCATTATGGATATTCTTTCCCCGGCCTTGCGGACAAGTTCGGCAATGAGCTCTGCTCCTTCCGGCGCGGAAGGTCTGCAGCCGGATGTCAGTATTCTCCGGCATCCGAATCCTATGATCTTTTCCATGGCCTCAAACGGGTCCTTAGCATGGTCAAAGGCTCGGTGGAATGTCACGGGCAAGTCCCCAGCGGCAGTCATGAGCATGATCATCGCCTTTTCGTCCACTTCTCCGTCCGCTGTCAGAGCACCGAAGACGAGTCCGTCGGCTCCGGCATCCTGCGCAGCGTATATGTCATACTCCATCTGCCTGATCTCGCTGTCGGAGTAGAGGAAGTCTCCTCCTCTTGGCCTGATGATTACGTTCATCCCTATGCGGAGCACCTCGCGGGCTCTGCAAATCATGCCGGAAGACGGTGTCGTTCCGCCCTCCGGCATTCCAGCGCAGAGCTCCACTCTGTCTGCCCCGCCTTCCTGAGCTGCCGCACAGCTCTTCACCGAGCCGGCACATATCTCTATGAGGCGTTTCATCTTATTCTTCCGTCGTTATTCAATAGTGATTTCGTATGGCATCCGGGCGTAGACTTTGCCGCTCTGATCGGCATTCCAGCCGCAGAAAGCCTTTTCGACATCCTCAAGAGGCGTGTCTGCAAATACGGATGCGCTGCTTGAGCCGAACGAGTCGAGCAGCAGTTCCAGAGTCGTGAGCGGCTTCGGATATTCTGCGATCTGCCATGCCGAGAGATCGGAATGGCCTGCCAGCATTCCGGCGTAGACCACTGCGTCCTTAAGTGTTCCGATGCTGTCGATGAGACCTATCTCCAGAGCGTCCGCTCCCGACCACACGCGGCCCTGGGCTATCGAATCCACATAAGACACCTCCATGTCCCTGCCTTCCGCCACGATGGACGTGAATCTGTCATAGATCTTCTCGACTGAAGCCTGCATATAGGCGGTTTCGTCCCTGTCCAGAGCCCTCGTGCCTGCGTACATGTCACCGTGCTCATTCGAGCTTACCGTCTCAATATTCACATGGGCCAGATTCTTGAGCGTGCCGCTGAAGTCCGGAATCATGCTGAATACTCCGATTGATCCGGTGAGTGTGCTGGCATTGGCGAAAATCATGTTGCAGCTGTTTGATATCCAGTATCCGCCGCTGGCCGCATAGTTGCCGTAGGAGGCCACTACAGGCTTTTCTTTTCTGAGCAGCTCTATCTCATTGCGGATCTTTTCCGAGGCGAGCACGCTTCCACCTGGTGAGTTCACTCTGAACACCACGGCCTTAACCGATGCGTCTCTCCTCACCTCGGCAATGATGGAGGCGAATCTGTCTCCTCCGACCTGAGTCTTGTCTTCTCCGTCAATGATGTTGCCGGAAGCGTAGATTATGGCTATCTTGTCCTTCGTCTTGAGGTTAGGCATCAGCTTCACCTTGGCATAGTCCTGGAGCGAGATCACCGGCAGATCCTCAGGCTTCTCCACGCCGGCGAGGCTGCAGAGCTTGTTGCTGAGCTCGTCCTGAGTGAGAAGCTCATCCACGAGACCGTTGTTGAGGTAGTCTTCCGGAAAATTGAGCATCAGCTTGTCAATCAGCTCATTGAAATTTTCTGCTGTGATTCCTCTCGCATCTGCAATCTGGCTGCTCCAGCTCTCCCAGATGGAGTTTATGAGCTCCTGATTCTGAAGCCGGTTCTCCGGGCTGCTGCCGTTGCGCACATACATTTCGCCTGCCGACTTGTATTTGCCGTGGCGGATCAACTGAACATTGACGCCGAGCCTGTCGAGGATGTCCTTGAGGAAAATCATGCGGGATGCGAGGCCGGTGATCATGGTCATGCCTCCGTCGTATGAGGTCATGTATATCTTGTCTGAGACTGAGGCGAGATAGTAGCCAGCGTTGGTCGGATTCTCAATATATGACACGATGGCCTTTCCGCTCATGCGGAAGTTCTCGAGAGCATCCCTCAGCTCCTCGATCTGCGCCATCCCGCCGCTTGCCATGTCCGGCTTCATGTATATGTAGCTTACCGACGGGTCGGACGCTGCGGCGTCAATCGCCTGAACGGCGGTCCAGATGCCTGTCCTTGTCGCATTATCGCCCTGAAGTATCGACATAGGGTCGGATTCTGCGCTCTGTTCGGTGAGCATGAACGTGCTCATGTCGAGAGTGAGGACGGCTGAACGCGGCATCACGGGCTTGGAGCTGCCGAGCGCGGCGAGAGAGCCGATGAGGGCAAACGCGAACAGTGTCATGACGATGTTGACCACAAAGAAGCCTACGATGACGGCTAAGGTGGTTTTGAGAAATTCTTTCATGCCGTTTCTGAGATTAAATTTGAAAAAAGTCTTCTGCAGTCTGCAAATATAATCACAAGCCGTGAAATTTCCTATTTTTGCACTTTCGGAACCCGTCTGAGGCGACGCGCGGGTCACGAGAATGGCGCAAATGACAAGATTGAGGACGCAAGATGAAGAAGATGAGACTGATGGCGGTACTTGCCATGTCGCTGTCCGCGTTTGCTGCGGTGGCTCATGAGGTTCAGGGAGAACTGCAGGAGGGCAGAAAGGCTGAGGAAGACCATGGCATACGGGAAGAGCGGCCTGATTCGCTCTATGGAGAGAGACGGGACAGCCTTGACGCCGCAGTATTTGTGGCAGGACGGAGAGGCACATATCTTTCAGACACGACTCCGATAAGGACTGAGGTCATATCCTCATCCGGACTCCGGAAGATGGCATGCTGTAACCTGGCCGAAAGCTTCGAGAACTCCGCGAGCGTCACGGTGGGCTATTCGGACGCTGTCACCGGAGCACGGCAGATCCGCCTCCTGGGCCTTTCCGGGGCCTATACGCAGATGCTGGACGAAAATCGTCCGGCGATGCGCGGACTTGCGGCCCCGTTCGGGCTTTCGCAAGTGCCGGGACAATGGCTTGAGAGTATCCAGATAGCCAAAGGGGCTTCTTCGGTGATAAACGGGGCTGAGTCCGTCACCGGGCAGATCAATCTCGAGTACAGGAAGCCGACCGACGAGAAGCCGCTTTTTCTGAACGCCTCGGTGATGAGCGACACCAAGATTGACTTCAATGTTGCCTCATCTCTGCAGATGGGCTCGTCGTGGAGCACTGTGCTGCTGGGGCATGTTTCGGGCAACGTGCGCTCCTTTGACCACAATCACGACGGATTTATGGACGACCCGAGGATGCTGCAGCTGAATCTGGCCAACCGATGGCTCTATTATTCCCCGTCAGGAGTACAGGTAAGGTTCGGACTGAAGGCTGTGCAGGACAGCCGGAGCGGAGGTCAGGAAGGATACGACCGCGATACCTATAAAGAATGGGAGGGAGTGTATTCCGATGACCCGTGGGGCTCCGACGTGATCGTGAGGACGGTCGGAGGCTATGTGAAGGCGGGCTTCCCTCTGAGGGAGGACAATTCCGCGAATATCGCCATTGTGGCGGACTATTCATATACGGATCTGGATTCATGGTTCGGCGCCACTTCTTGGCTCGGAGACCAGCATTCCCTGTTTCTCAACCTCATGTATCAGAACGAGATCAGCGAGGCACACAGCGTGACGGCCGGTCTGAGCGGCAGCCGGGACATGTATCACGGCTCCATCGACCGTCTGGTCAGATCGTCTGATTCTATAGATCCAGAGACGGGGCTGATGCAGTCTCATTATGTCAATTCTCTGACAGTTACGCCTCTTGTGCTCGGGGTCTACGGAGAGTACACATACCGGGCGGGAGAGAAGCTGACTGCCGTTGCGGGGCTGCGCGGAGACTGGTATAGCGGAGACGGCTTCAAGGTCATCCCGAGGGTGACCTTCAAATACTCTCCGGTAGAGCAGATTGACCTCAGACTCAATGCCGGAAGGGGGCTGCGCTATGCCAATCCTCTTGCGGACAACATAGGGGTATTCTCTACCGGAAAGGTGTTCAGAGGGGATTTCGAGGAGTTCCTTCTCGAGGATGCATGGACATTCGGGGGCAGCTTCACGTTTCATCTCCCGTTCGGAGCGTCGGATGACGCCTATGTCAGCGTTGACTATTTCAGAACCACATTTTCGCAGCAGATGATCGCCGATTATGAGTGTGCCTTTAACGCCATCACTTTTTATGCTCTTGACGGAAAGAGGTCATATTCAGACAATTTTCAGATTGACTTCAGCGTGGAGCCGTTCAGGCGCTTCACCCTGAACGCCACCTTCAGATACACTGATTCGAGGGTTGAGCTTGAGGGACAGGGACTTGTGGAGAGGCCGATGACAAGCCGCTATAAGGGAGTGCTCAATCTTCAGTATGCGACCCGCCTCGACAAGTGGATATTCGACTTCACTGCGTCGGTCAACGGCCCTTGCCGGGTCTACGACGTCATGCTCAGCCACAGGGACGCGTCCGGGAATCTCCTCTACGCCAACGGCTACACTCCAGTATATCCTCTTCTGTATCTTCAGGTCACAAAGCGTTTCAAGGGAGTTGACCTGTATATAGGAGGGGAAAATCTGACAGGATTCAGGCAGAAGGACTTGCTGCTCGGCGGCCGGGATGCGGCGACCGGACTCGTTTCCCCTCATCAGCCGTCCTTTGACGCCAGCGCGGTCTGGGGGCCGGTGATGGGAGCGAGGTTCTATGCCGGAGTCCGCTTCACGCTCTGGAAGACCGGATGAGGCTTCTGCGGAGAACATCTGCTTGCGATTGACGCACGATCTGGCGGACTTATGCGCAGAATTGGGTGAACTTCTGATTTTTTTGTATTTTTGAAAAACCTTTCTGCCGTTTCGGCGGGGGCATATTTTTGAACCGATATAATTTATCTGGACTGCGGTCATGAAATATCTGTGGATTCTGATCATTTCCTCAGTTGCGCTCATTCCGGCATCGGCCGGAGAGCCGCAGGAGAGTCCGGGTCGTGCCGCGGTCACGGCCGGCAGGGAGAAGAAGACCAAAAAGGTCACATTCTCCGTTTCCATGCATTGTGAGAACTGCGTGAAGAAGATAATGGACAATGTCGCGTTTGAGAAGGGCGTGAAGGATCTTGAAGTGTCGCTTGAAAACCGGACGGTGACCATCTGGTATGACGCGTCAAGGACTGATGAGGCTACTCTGGCGGCGGCATTGGAAAAGCTGGGCTACGATGTGGGCCGAGTGCCCGCCCGGGACGGAGAGTGAGATTCTGACATTCCTTTTGAGACAGTTGATTTAAAGATGTTTGAGATAGTTTCCAAAGAGATGCTTTCTCCGGCGGTCTGCCGGATGAAAGTGTACGCTCCGAGACTGGCCTCTTCGGCTCTCCCGGGGCAGTTTCTGATAGTTATTCCGGAGGATCACGGGGAGAGGATTCCCCTGACGGTCAGCGACTATGATCCTGAGGCCGGGACGGTGACCATAGTGACGCAGAGAATCGGCGTCTCCACAGGGGAGATATGTTCTCTCGGCGTGGGAGACCGTTTCAGCGATGTCGTCGGGCCTCTCGGGCAGCCGTCCGAATTTGTCGGGAAGACGGCGGAGGAGCTCGCGGGGGAGCGCTTCATATTCATCGCAGGAGGCATCGGAGCAGCTCCGGTCTATCCGCAGGTGAAGTATCTCCATGCTCTCGGGGCGCATGTTGAGGTGATAATCGGGGCAAAGACCTCCGGCCTCATCATATGCAGGGAGGAGATGAGCGCCGTGTGCGATGCTCTCCACATCTGTACGGACGACGGCTCGGAAGGCTTCGGGGGAATGGTCACAGGCCTTCTCGAGAAGCTTGTCCTCGAGGATGGGAAGAGATACACGAGGGCTGTGGCGATAGGTCCTATGGTGATGATGAAGTTCGCGTCCCTTACGGCCAGAAAGCTAGGCATTCCGATTACGGTCAGTCTCAACACCCTGATGGTGGACGGCACCGGAATGTGCGGAGCCTGCCGGGTGACGGTCGGCGGACGGACGAGGTTCGCCTGCGTCGAAGGTCCTGAATTTGACGGATATGAGGTGGATTTCGACGAGGCGATGCGCCGTCAGACGATGTATCGTGTCCAGGAGCATGACGCCGAGGTCGAGTATGAACATGAATGCCGTATCGGCCGCACCCCGTCAGGACAGGGCGTGGACCGTGACGGAGAAAGGAGGAACGCGTGATGGCTGAGAGAATACCGAGAGTCCCTGTGAGGGAACAGGATCCGAAGGTAAGGGCGACCAATTTTGACGAGGTCTGCTACGGATATGACGAAAAGGAGGCGATGCTTGAGGCGTCGAGATGCCTCAGATGCAGGAATCCGCGCTGTGTCGGCGCCTGTCCTGTCAATGTGTCGATTCCTGAGTTTATAGCGTCGGTCGCGGCGGGGGATTTCCGCACGGCGGCCGCCGTCATAGCGAGAGATTCTTCTCTGCCCGCCGTCTGCGGCAGAGTCTGCCCGCAGGAGACGCAGTGCGAAGGAAGCTGCATACTCGGGGTGAAGTCCGAGCCTGTGGCCATAGGCAAGCTTGAGCGCTTCGTCGCCGACTGGAGTATGGCCAACGGCAAGGCGGAAGTGGAGAAGGCTCCGTCAAACGGCCTGAAAGTGGCTGTCGTAGGCAGCGGCCCCGCAGGACTTGCCTGTGCCGCCGACCTTGCCAAGCTTGGCTATGAAGTGACTGTCTTCGAGGCTCTTCACAAGGCTGGAGGCGTGCTCGAGTATGGCATCCCTGAGTTCCGCCTTCCGAAGGACAGGGTGGTGGCGGCCGAGATAGAAGAAGTGCTGCGACTTGGAGTGAAGATAGAGACCGACGTGGTGGTCGGAAGGACTGTCACGGTAGACAGCCTCCTCGACAGGGAGGGCTTCTCGGCCGTGTTCATCGGCTCCGGAGCCGGCCTTCCGCGCTTCATGAACATACCGGGGGAGAATCTCAACGGCGTCTTTTCCGCCAATGAGTTCCTGACGCGCAACAATCTGATGAAGGCTTACAGACATGACTACAGGACTCCTGTCTACACCGGGCACAGGGTAGTCGTGGTCGGCGGCGGCAATGTGGCCATGGACGCCGCGAGGACTGCGCTTCGGCTCGGAGCGGAGACGACAATCGTCTACCGGCGCACGGAAAAGGAGCTTCCGGCCCGCAGGGAGGAGGTGCATCATGCAAAGGAGGAGGGCATCAGCTTCAGGATGCTCACCAATCCTGTCGAAGTCCTCGGCAATGAGAAGGGCTGGGTGACCGGCCTGAGGTGCATACGCATGGAGCTCGGAGAGCCGGACGAGAGCGGACGCCGCTCACCTGTCCCCGTGCCGGGATCGGAGTTCGAGATAGAGGCTGACTCTGTGATAATGGCACTAGGCACTTCTCCGAATCCTCTCATTTCGCACACGACTTCAGGTCTGGTCACTGACAGACGGGGGTGCATAGTGGCAGACGAGAATGGCGTGACGTCACGGCCTGGCGTGTTTGCCGGAGGCGATGCGGTCACGGGAGCGGCTACGGTGATTCTTGCGATGGGAGCCGGAAGAAAGGCCGCCGCCGCAATCCGCGCCTATCTTTCAGATAAGTCCGCACACTGTCCCGGCACGTCGGACGGGGCTGTGGAAAAACCTGCGGAATGATGGCGGTCGGGGCTTTCAGACTGCCGCGGATTCTCCTCCGCAAGTCGGCGAAGCTGCTTGCGGCGGTCTCGCTGCTTCCGCTGTTCTTCTCATGTGAATTCAGCGGAGGTACCGGGCCGGACGGGACCTACGGCTTCCCATACGCCGATTTTGAGGTGTGGGGCACCGTATATGACGACCGCAACCAGCCTCTGGCCGGCATAAGGGTCTATTATATGGACTCCTGGTGGGGAATGTGGTACGAAGACACGCTTCCTGACGGCACATTCTGTCTGCGCGGCAACTTCACTCCGTCGGGCCTGATCAATCTCACGGCTGTAGATCTCGGTGACGGCCAGAACTGGGGATATTATATGGACGCGACTGTCACTGTGGCTCTTGACATGGTCAGCGAGCCGGACGATTCGGATGACGAGTGGTATCAGGGACTGTATGCCGGCGAGGTCGACATAATGATGTTTCCGGATCCGAGCATCCCGTGGTGACGGCGGGGTCTCGCCGCCAGGAGGCGGGCACTGCGGAAATTCGGGAATTTCGTCATGTCTGATGCAACGTCCGCCGCCGGATCTGCATCTTTAAGGCGTTGTTTGATTGATAATCGTTAAATCCAGCGCCATGAGAGAGTTTCTTGTTGAAATGGTCAAAAGAGTCGGGGCATTTGCAGTAGTGGCCCTGATTCTGTCGTCTTTTCTCTGGCTTGCCTGAATCGTCGGCGTGCGACCGTGCGCCTGATGCCGCGGCCAGAGCCTGATGCAGATATGAGCGGCTGTCCTGTAGCGGGACGGCCGCTTTTATCATAAATTTTCTTATCTTTGCGCCCTTGATTGTTCAATTGGCCGCACGTCTGCCGAACGACGTGGCAAAACGCTTGATATATGGCTCAGAAACCTTCAATTCCGAAAGGCACAAGGGATTTCTCCCCTGCGGAAACCGCCGGAAGAAACTACATTTTCGACACGATACGCTCCGTGTTCAGAACTTATGGCTATGTCCAGATAGAGACTCCGGCAATGGAGAATCTCAGCACCCTGCTTGGAAAATACGGGGAGGAGGGCGACAGGCTTCTCTTCCGCATACTCAATTCCGGAGACGCTTTTTCAGGGATAGACTTTGATTCCTATTGTATTGATAAACGAACAAATTCATACGACAGTCGCGCATTGTCGGCGAAAGTCTGCGAAAAAGGTCTGAGATATGACCTGACTGTGCCTTTCGCGAGATATGTGGTGCAGCATCAGAGCGAGCTCTCGTTCCCTTTCAGAAGATGTCAGATACAGCCCGTATGGCGTGCGGACAGGCCACAGAAAGGCCGTTACAGGGAGTTCTATCAGTGTGACGCCGACGTCATCGGTTCGGATTCGCTTCTCAATGAGCTCGAGCTGGTGCAGATCGTGGACAGAGTATTCGGTCTCCTCGGCATCTCAGTCAGCATAAGGATAAACAACAGGAAGGTCCTTACCGGTCTGGCCGAGATCGCAGGCTTCCCGGACAAGGTGGTCGACATGACCGTGGCCATAGACAAGATAGAGAAGACAGGACTTGAAGCCGTTGAGGCAGAGATGAGAGAGAAGGGGCTGAGCGAGGAGGCGATAAAGGTCATAGAGCCGGTTCTTCTGCTCTCGGGCTCCACGCGGGAGAAGATTGCCTGCATGAGAACCATGATGGGCGGCGGGTCCGCTTCCGGCATTGTGTCGGAGACGGGGCTGAAGGGCCTTGACGAGCTTGACGAGCTGTTCGGGCTCATATCTGCAGCTTCCGTTTCGCAGGAAGTGGTGCTTGACCTGTCTCTCGCACGCGGTCTGAACTATTACACGGGAGCGATTTTCGAAGTCAAGGCCAATGACTTTCAGATAGGCAGCATCTGCGGAGGCGGACGCTATGACAATCTTACCGGCATTTTCGGCCTTCCGGGCATGTCCGGAGTGGGAATATCATTCGGCGCTGACCGTATTTATGACGTGCTCAAGGGGCTTGATCTTTTCCCTGAGAGCATAGCGGAGTCTTCCAGAATCCTTTTCGCCAACATGGGCGATAGGGAGCTCCGGTATCTTCTGCCTGTGGTCAAGTCTCTCCGCGACGCCGGAGTGGCCTGCGAGATCTATCACGAGCACAGCAAGCTCAAGAAGCAGTTTGACTATGCCGCGAAGAAGTCGATTCCTTTCATCTCCATTGTGGGGGAGGACGAGATCTCAAGAGGCGAAGTCAACGTCAAGAATCTCACCACAGGAGAGCAGAAGTCGTTTGCCGCATCGGACATAGAGCATCTGATTTCATTCGTATGCAGGTAGGTGCGGCCGTGCAGAAGCGCCCTTCCTCAGTGTGGGGCTATGTGGCCGGTGTCATAACCGGCGTAACTTATGGACTGAATCCTCTCTTCGCTGTCCCTCTCATGAGGCGTGGGATGTCTGTGGATGAGATACTTTTCTTCAGGTATCTCATCGCCGTCATCATCCTCGGAGGCTGGCTCGCAGTCTGCAGGGAGAGTTTCCGTGTGAGTCTCAAGCAGCTTTCAAGGCTGCTCATCCTCGGCCTGCTGTTCTCCATGAGCAGTCTCACGCTTTTCGCGGCCTATGACTTCATCCCTTCCGGGGTGGCGACCACGATCGTGTTTCTGTATCCGGTCCTCGTGGCCGTCATCATGGTGTTCATGCGCGTATATCCCACCTGGCAGGTGTGGCTTTCGATAGTCATGACGTTCGTAGGGGTGCTCTTTCTGTGCCGTTCGGACGGGGACGGGCTTCTGCAGTGGAAAGGGCTCGCGCTTTCATTCGCCTCCGCCCTGTCGTATGCGATGTTCATAGTCATCATCAACCGCAGCCGCACGATTCGGACGGTGTCCAATTCCCTCCTCACTTTCTATGCGCTTCTGACGGGCGTGGTGCTGTTCTTCATTCACAGCATGATCTCATCGTCGGGAAATGTGTCGGCGCTTTTCACGGGTCTGGACAGTGCCGGTGTCTGGCTGAGCCTCATAGGCCTTGCGGTGATGCCTACCGTGGTGTCTACGGCCACTCTCGCCATGGCGACGCGCATTATCGGCGCTACCAAGGCGTCGGTGCTCGGTGTCTTTGAGCCGGTCACCGCCATTCTTGTCGGAGCCGTCGCATTCGGAGAGAAGATCACCCCTAACATGGTCATAGGCATCATCTTGACGATGGTGGCAATTGTCTTCATGATTGTCTCCTCATCCGACGGGAAGAAGATAAAATGAGAAAGTGACAAAATTTTCGAAAAAAATTTTGCATATATATAAAAAATATATCTACCTTTGTAGTCTCAAATCGCGGGGTAGAGCAGTTGGTAGCTCGTCGGGCTCATAACCCGGAGGCCGGAGGTTCGAGTCCTTCCCCCGCTACCAAGCAGGACAACTCATCAGGGTTGTCCTTATTTTTTTTGCCCGTAGCCCTGCTGTCCGGTGTAGTCTTCGGTAATGTGGACATTTTGGTAATGGGGCAGCGGTACATGAAATGGTTGGAAAGGTCTTTTTGATATGAATGAGAAAAGAAGCAGGGCAGAGTGGATTCGCCGCTATGCCGGTTTTGTAGTCATACTTTTTGTCATTGCCTTCGGGACATCGCTGTCAATCCGGGCGAATCTCGGTTCTTCTCCGATTTCTGCGCCTCCATACATACTTTCTCTTGTTCCCGGGGTGAGCCTCAGCATGGGGCAGCTTACCATCTGCATGCATGTTTTCTTCATCCTCATTCAGGTGCTGCTTCTGCGTAAGGAATTTGAGAAGCGGCAGTATGCGCAGATCGTCGTCTCGTTCCTTTTCGGGTTCTATACTGATCTGACAATGTGGCTTACGGGGTTTCTGCAGATTCCTTCCGACATCAATCCCGCGCTCGGATATCCGCTGCGTTTGCTCGAACTTCTCATCGGCGGTGCGATTCTGGCGTTCGGCATAGCCTGCGAAGTGCGGTGCGATTCGCTGATGTTGGCCGGTGAGGGGCTTCCTCTGGCTATTTCAAAGTTTCTGAAGAAGGATTTTAGCCGGGTGAAGATATTTTCGGATACGACACTGGTGCTTATAGGGGTCGTGTTCATGCTGGCTTTCTTCCGCAGATGGGACTGGGAGATGGTCGGTGTCGGCACTCTCATCTCCATGTTTTATGTGGGGCTGATGGTCAAGGTGATCTCTCCGCATGTGCAGTGGCTTGACAAGATCTTCATCCCGGAGCGGGAGAGACAGGCGGCAGTCTCTGAAAATGCGGGCACAAGTGACAGACATCTCGTCATCACCATCGCCAGGATGTACGGGAGTGGAGGCGATGCCGTTGGAGAGAAAGTGGCGGAAAGTCTCGGGTGCCCTTGCTGCAGCCGTCAGATTATAGATCAGACGGCTGTGCAGATGGGATATCCGGAGGAATTTGTGGCTGAGAACGAACAGAACATTTCCACCGTGCGGCTTTGGGAAATGATATTTTCCGACAGCGGCATACCCTCGTCCATGAATCCTTCCAGGGATGACGCCATATTTGTCAGCCAGAGCCGTGCCGTCCTCAGCATAGCGCGCAAGGGGCCGTGCGTGATAGTGGGCAGGCTGGGCAACTGGATTCTCAGGGACAGGCCCAACGTGCTCCGTGTCTTCATCAAGTCCGGAAAAGAGCGGGCCATAAGCCGTGTGACGGCACGCACCGGCCTATCTGAAGAGGAGGCGGCAATGAAGATAGACCGTGTCAATACCGGGAGGGCAAACCATTATTGGAGGTATACCGGCAGGCAGTGGATGGACATGAATGAATATGATCTTGTCATCGACACTGACCGGACAGGGATTGACGGGGCCGCAGCCTTAATCGTTCGTGCTGCGGCCGATTTCCATATATGACTTGCTGACTGTCAGAGGTCTGATTATTCGTCAGGCAGTCCTACGGATTCCTTTATGGTCTTGGAGACTGTCGAAAGGTATTGGTAGCGGATGGAATCCCCGTCGGCCGGAGGGTTTTCGACAGGAATGGCCATTACCATTATAACGTATTCGTAGCCGGGTACATACTCGAAACCTTCGATTGAATTGATGCCCATCGCCTGCCATCCCGGATATTCTCCGTATTTGACCCAAAGTATCTCTTCTTGGCCGCCAAACATCATTGTATTCGTGCCGGTTCGGGAGGCCACTGTCATCATGAGCAATTCCCCTTCAGTTTTCTGACAGGAGACCGAAGTTGCCATGGTGGATATTGCCACCAGAGTAATCATGATGTATTTCAAGATTTTCATTGTGTGAAGTGATTAAAAGTGAAATGGTTAAAAGTGTGAATTTACAATTGGGCAGTTGTAGGTCTCTATTCAAGTTCTCGGGTGAAAGTTATGCAAAAAAACCGAAATGCAAGAAAATGCCGTCGTTAGACTTGTTACCTGTCAGTTGGAGAGAAATCCAGAAAATCGTTATTGTCTTTCTCGCGTAAGGCCGTCGCCGAGTATTACTCCGGTAGTGCCGGTTCGGGAGGATGATGGGGGTCAGTCTTCGGAGTCGTCGAAGAAGTCGTCGTTGAGGCCGGATTCGGAGGCGAGGCGGCTGGCGACGTCGTCGGGGATGTCGAAGTCGAGGCTGTCCCACAGGGAATCCATCTGCCGGCGCTCCTTCTTGGTCGGGCGCCCGGTGCCCCTGTCCCTCTTGAGGAAGAACGTCTCGACCGGAGCTCTCAGCTTGTCCAGCTCGGACTGCGGAGTGAGATTTTCGGCATATTGCGGGACCAGTTTCGCTCCCTGCCTCTTGTCGAGCGGGCTCAGCACCTTGTATGTGTAGGTGACGGCTCCTTTCCGGGCGGTGATCATGTCTCCGGCCTTCACTGTTCTGGAGGGCTTGACATCGGCCCCGTTGAGCCTTATCTTGCCTCCTCGGCAGGCGTCGGTCGCCTCGCTTCTTGTCTTGTAGACTCTTATCGCCCAGAGGTATTTGTCGATTCTTGTCTCTTCTGCCATCTGTATTCCTCCGTTCTGTGTGACGTCTGGCTGTTGAAGCGTCATCTTTCCGCTTGGCAGGCGTCAACTCTTCAGTTTAAGTTTCATCCTCAGTTGAGGTCCTCGTCTTCAAGCCCTTCGTAGTCTTCTCCTTCGAGGAATGGCTCGGTGTCGGGATTGATGTAGCTGTCGATGTCGTCGCGCTCTCCCGCGCTGATTTCCAGCACTTCCGTGTCGTGCTCCGTCGGCACCAGGAAGAAACTTTCGAGATCCGCCGGGATCAGGACGACGTCGCCTTTCTTCATCAGCACGTCTCCCGCTTCGGCGTCTCCGGACGGATGCTCTCTTATCGCCAGTGCTCCGCCGATGCAGATGCAGACTGTGAAGCTCTGTCCGGACGTTATCGCCACAGGGGAGGAAGCGCTTATCCTGCTCACCTTGAACTCCGGGCTCGAAAGCAGAGTCTCGTGTTCGAATGCCGGGCTGGAGCGGCGTATGATGCCGCTCCCGTCGGACTTGTCGCGGCGGATGAGGTCGAGGGCTTCGGCTATGTGGCTTTCTTCTGAGATGTCGGACGGATCATACAGGGTGAATGCGATGGCCGAGGATTCTGATATGGACAGAATCCGCATCTTTCCTTCGGCGGAGTAGACCGTCCCCGGCTCTATGTGGACGGAGTCCCCGGCTTCTGGGGAAAAGCTCTCGAGGGCGTCGCGCACGGTGCCGTCAAGGCATCTCTCATAGAGCTCCTGCGCAGAGATTTCCTTGCTGAATCCGAGTCTTATCCTGGCGTCTGGTCCTGCTTCAAGGATGTGCCAGAAGGTTCTTCTGCCAAGTGCGTCATATCTCTGAGCCGCAGCCTCGTCGTCGGGGTGACACAATGCGGGCATCACTCCGTTGATCTCGAGGAGGGACACCATGACAGGAAACTGCCTTCCATAGTAGCCGTAGACCTGTTCTCCGCTTATGCGCTCGATGTAGGTCTCCATTATGTCGCTGATGGAGTTGCCTGCGAGCCAGCCTTCGCTGACGGCCGTGTCCACCATGCCGAGGTCGGCGATGACGAACGTCTCCCTGCCCCACGGGTGCTCAACGGTCTCCGGCTTGAACTTCATCGGATAGAGTCTCTTCTTCTGTTCCATGTGCGATACGGTTTCTGTGCCCGCAAAAATAATAAAAACGGCGCAAACGCAAAAGCGGCCGCCCTGTGAAATCCAGGGGCGGCCGCCTTTGCGTCTGTCATGAAGAGGGGAGACTCAGTGCGATGACCGAGGCCCCCCGCTTCTGTTCATGTCATTTCGTAGGGAGCGGGCTTATTCCGCTTTTTGTCATCGGGAACCGGGTTGCGGCGCCGATCTTGAGCGTCGGCTCACTTCCGGAGATGAGGCTGAGCCTCTCGGCATTACCGGCCAGTCTGGCCTTGACGGATGCGGATGCCGATTCTGACTCATCGGTCAGCGTCATGCTGCCGCTCCATTCTCCGGTGATGGATGATCCTACTCCATCGACCAGATCAAATACGAAGCGGTATGTTCCGTCACCGTTGTTGGTTACGGTGAAGCTGCCTCCTGCTATGCCGGCATAGTCCATTATGTTGCCCTGAGTGAAACTCAGATAGCAGGTGCCGTACAGGTAGCCCATATAAAGGTATCCCGGATAGAATTCGCCCGGATTCGGAACTGCTGCTGCGGCAGTGTATGTGCCACTGCTGATGCCGTCTTCAAGGCCTGTTCCTGTGGTGACGCATTCAATCTGGATACCGTCACCGCTTCCGCTGGCAGGAGTGATGCTTAATATCCAGTTGCTTCCTCCGGTGCCGTAATAGTCGCCATAATAGTATCCTGTTCCAGTCGCTCCGGAAAGATCGAGCGCAATGTCTTCAGGCAGGTCGAATATGTCGATTGTTCCTGAATATGAGCATTCTATTGAGACTCCGTCATCCGTGGTGAAGTTGCACTGGACATTGTAGCCTGAAGCTGCGCTGCCCGATATCGTCATCGTTCCTCCGGTCACGAATCCGTAGCTGACTGACGTCTCGCTTTCCGCATACATCAGATATGTGCCGGTCACGGTCTGCATTCCGCCGGAGTTGTCAATCTGCGCCGGCGCTATGGTAAAGCTGTCTCCGCAGTCGGAGGAGACATTGTATGTTCCGGTCGCAAGGCTGCCGTTCTCGTCCATAGGGAGATAAGTGTTCACATACATTATGTTTCCTGGAGGCATGAGATAGCCGTTGCTGACGGTCATGTCGGAGAACAACAGGGACATGTTCATCACGTCGTTCTCTCCGCCGAGGTAAGTTCCCTGTGAGATTGAGGCGGTGAATTCAGTGTCTTCGGTAATGATTCCGGTTCCGCCCTGGCTTTCTTGCATGTATTCTGCAGGGCCGGTGTAGGTCACATGATGTCTGCCTCCGTCTGTATCAGTCAGCACAGCATCGAAAGTGTATTCGCTGCCGTTGACTGTGACAACAAGAGTCCCCTCTGAGAAGTTGAAGATGTCATGGTCGGTCTGATGCTGGAATACTCCCATTGAATAGTCAGGAGTGAATGTCCATGCGGCTGTCGCCCCGGCTTCTCCTAAAGTATATGTGCCTGCAGGAAGCGTTGTGCCTGAGTCTTCCGGAGCGAATATGTCGAACACGTAGTATGTTCCTCCGACCTGGGTGTATCCTTCCTGATCGAATCCGATGTCTGAAAGCCAGGTGAAGAAGTTTATTTCTCCGTTCTGTCCATTGCCATCAGATACCGTTCCGTCCAGAATCAGGGCGGTGAGTTCGTAGTCGTAAGATCCGTCTGCCTGTATCAGGTTGATGTAGTCTGATACAGATGAGTTCCCTATACCGTAGGAGACCGTCATGATGGCGATTCTCTTGTCCCCGCTGTTGTTGGCGCTGGCGGTGAATGTCACTTTGCCGTCGACGCTGCAGTCTATGTCGGAAATCCAGTCTGATTCACAGGATGCGGATACCGTCGCTCCGTCCACGGCTCCTGTGATTTCATACGGAATCTCGAATGTGCCTCCTGCCTCATCCACCGTGATGGTGCCGCCTTCGGCGGTGATGGTGATGGAGGTGTCGGCTCCCAATGTGGCTTCCTTCTCACATCCTGTCGTCAGAAGGACAGCAGATGCCGCAATCAGGGCAAATGCCGAAAAGCATGTCTTTCTTTTCATGTCACAGCTGTTTAAAATAAGGTTAAAGAATATATTTTTTGTCGCTTGCCTGTGATGCCGTCTGAAACTGCCGATGTAATCGGTCGCTGTCCGGTCAGTCATAATCGGTCATAAAATTACTTAATCCGGAGCTGAAAACAAAATATATTTTTCCACCGTCGGCATTTTCGGAAGACTTTTTCATAGGATTGCAACGGATCTGTCGACATCTGCGGGCTGTATGTCGACGAATCAACGGGAAAGGGCGGACGCCTTTCGCGCCCGCCCTTTCACATCTGATGCCTGATGGCGGCTTGTCTCATCTGGCCGTCTTGCGGAATGGAGACGCACCCGGACAGACGACTTAGAGTCCGGGGTCGAAGAATGACTCCTGCTCTTTGCCGGCGCAGTGTGCGGCGGTTACGGAGGAGGCGCTGACGCTCGACCCTGTGTCCGTATAGTCTGAGACGTCCGTCATGGTGATGTTTCCTGTCCATGTTCCGGTAAGCGTATTGCCCTTGTCGTCAAGAACCTCGAATGACACTGTGTATGAGCTGTTTCCGTTATTTGTGATGACAAGGTCTCCGGATGTGGCGGGAGCGAAGTCATTGGCGGCCCCGTTCACGATGTTGCCGTAATATATGGTGCCGGAGAGCCGGGATTCAGAGTCGATATATCCCGGTATGTAGTTGCCTATCGCAGGGTAGGTGCCGGCTGCGGTATATGTCCCGCTGGTGATGCCGTCGTCGAAAGACGCCTCGCTGTCGATTACCTCGAGCATGAATCTGTCTTTCGGACCGGAGATCTGCACCGCCCAGTGTCCTCCGCCTGTTCCGTAGGTGTCTCCGTAGAAGTCGCCTTTGGCGGTGGCTCCGGTGAGATCGAGGGCGTAGTCTCCGTCAAGAGTGGAGATAGGGTCTCCAGGGAGATTGGTCATCTCTATCGTTCCGGTATAGGTCGATTTCACTGAGATGCCGTCATCTGTGGTGAAGTCGCAGACAATGGTGTATTCGGCGGCGCTGCCGGAGACCGTCATTGTCCCGGACTTGATGATGCCGTATTCAGGAGTGACTGCCTCCTCGCTCCAATAACTTGCGTATGAGCCTACTATGGAAGGATAGGCCACTTCGCCGGGAATCACTGTGAAACTCTGTCCGTTGTCTCTCGACGATACGGTATAGGTGCCGGTCTGTATGATTCCGTTGCCGTCGTAAGGAAGATATGCCTCTGCCCTGAGAAGGGTGCCCGGCGCTATGAGCATGTCATCTGCCGTGCGCTCCATGTCCGTGAACTGGAATATGACCTTCATCACGTCTCCGCTTCTTCCTGCGTATGCCGCGGCTCCGATGCCTGCGTTGACGTCGAGCGGCGTCTCAATGCGCGGCACGTCGGGGTCTGAAGCCCCGTTCCTGTCGTCCTGATATTCCGCCGGGCCGGTATAGACCACATGGTGCGTCTCTCCGTTGGCATCCGTAAGCGTCGCCTCTATGACATAGCCGTTTTCTCCCGTGCTCACTGTCACGGTTCCGTCGGTAAAGGCCGTCCCGGTATCGGCTCCGTTCGCGTCAACCATGTAGCAGGATACGTCGCTAGAGAAAGTCATCGCTTCCGTAACGCTTTGAGACGATCCTCCGAGAACGTATGTTCCTGTCGGAAGCGTCATGTCCTCAAGGTCGCCAGCCGGGGCGAACATGTCGAGAACATAGAAATTTCCGCCGCCGACGGTCTCCGCCTCGAGATCCTGGTCGCTGAGTATCGTGAAGAAGTTTCTCTCTCCGCCGAAGCTGAATTCGTCGCCGTAGTAGAGGCCGAGGATGTAGCCTGCATTGACCTCATGGTCGAATCCCGTGGCCGACTGCACCAGTTTCACCTGATCCTGGACGCTGTTTCCGCTGCCGTAGTCATAAGATACAGTGAGGACGGCAGTCCTGTCGCTTCCCGTCTCGTTTGGGGATACAGAGAAGGAAATGCTGCCGGGAACGTCGCAGCTGACTTCAGACACCCAGTCTTCTAAACAGAAGGCGCTGACTTCGCCTGAGGTTCCCGCTTCTGCAAGTTCGTAAGAGATCGTGAATTCTCCTCCTGCCTTGATGATTGTGTACTCGTCTCCTGCGGTTATGGTCAGTGAAGGGCCTCCGTCTCCTGAAGTGGAGTCCTTGTCGCATCCGGTGAGCGCCGGAAGAGTCGCGGCCATAAGCAGGACAATTGCATTAAAGCAAGATTTTTTTGTCATAACTTTTTGTCCGTTAAATGTTAATGATATTGACTCGAAAAATTTTCAGAAAAATCACAATTAAAAGTATGGGTTTTGAAATGCAAAAACAAGAATATTTTATTCTGTATATACAATGTATATATGTATATATGCGCATCTGTCGTCAGACGAGAGTATCTGACACGGGTGCGGGATTCAGGCACAGTGCAATTGGCAAAAGAGGCAGGCGCACCTTAATGGCGCGTCTGCCTCTTTAACTCATTTTGCCGCCGTCGTTCCGCCGGATGTCGGCATTATGATGACATGGGTCTTGCCGAGATGTCGCGGAGGAAATCCGGCAGAAAAGCCTATTTCTTGAAGTAGCGGTTGTAGAGCCCCTGGAAGCCTGCTCCGTGGCGGGCCTCATCCTTGGCCATCTCGTGAACGGTGTCGTGGATGGCGTCAAGGTTCTGGGCCTTAGCGAGCTTGGCGATGCGGAGCTTGTCTTCGCATGCTCCGGCCTCGGCCTCCATTCTCTTCTTCACGTTGGTCTCGGTGTCCCATACCACTTCTCCGAGAAGCTCGGCGAATCTTGCGGCGTGGTCAGCCTCTTCGTATGCATATCTCTTGAACGCCTCGGCAATCTCAGGGTAGCCTTCGCGGTCAGCCTGACGGCTCATGGCCAAGTACATGCCAACTTCGGTGCATTCGCCTGCGAAATGATCCTTGAGTCCCTGAAGAATCTCCGGATCAACATCCTTGGCGACGCCGAGCCTGTGCTCGTCAGCCCATGAGATCTCGCCTTCTGTCTCAGTCACCTCAACAAACTTGTCAGCCTTAGCGTGACATACCGGGCACTCTGCCGGTGCGCTCTCGCCCTCGTGCACATAGCCGCAGACGAGACATCTGAATTTCTTTTTCATGTCAGATCCTTTTAAATTTGAATAATTCAAAATTAAGTACTGCAAATATAAGCAATTTCCCCGAATGCGCAATCATATCCGGAGATTTTATTGTGGATTCTTCATTTGAAATGATTATCTTTGCGAGGAGACGAAATGATCCTCCGGCTTCATTCGGAAAACGCTGAATACTGAACATATGATCATCACCTTAATTATACTCGCCGTTTCTGCGGCTTTTTTCGTGTCCGGAAAGTTCCGGTCCGACATTGTGGCTCTCTGTGCTCTCGTCGGCCTTCTCATCTTCCAGATACTGACTCCTGAGGAGGCTCTCTCCGGATTCTCCAGCCAGGTGGTCATAATGATGATAGGGCTTTTTGTGGTAGGAGGTGCGATCTTTCAGACCGGGCTGGCCAAGATGATCAGCTCGCGCATCCTCAAGCTCGCCGGAAACAGTGAGCTGAAGCTCTTTCTGCTCGTGATGCTCGTCACGGGAGGCATAGGGGCCTTCGTCAGCAACACCGGCACCGTGGCCCTGATGCTTCCGATAGTCGTAAGCCTCGCGCATAACGCAGGCATGAGTCCGAGCCGCCTGCTGATGCCGCTCGCCTTTGCAAGCAGCATGGGCGGCATGATGACTCTCATAGGAACGCCTCCCAACCTCATCATCCAGGACACTCTTACCGGGGCCGGATATGAGCCGCTTTCGTTCTTTTCGTTCCTGCCTGTAGGCCTGATCTGCCTCGCTACGGGAATAATCGTGCTTCTTCCTCTGTCCAGGATATTTCTGTCGAAGAAGGAGAAGAAGAGTGACAGAGCCGTTTCGGGGAAGTCCCTCAGCCAGCTTGTCAAGGAATACGGGCTGTCGGACAACCTGTTCCGTCTTCGCGCATCTGACAGATCGCCGATCACGGGGGATACGGTGCTTCAGCTTGACCTGAGGCGGAAATATGGGCTGAACATTCTGGAGGTGAGAAGGGGAGAGACTTCGCAGCATCGCTTTCTCAAGACGGTGACACAGAAGCTCGCCTCGCCTGACATGGTGATACGGGGAGGGGACGTGCTCTATGTGACCGGAGATGCTGACGCGGTGAGCCGCTTTGCGGAGGACTACGCGCTTGAGATGCTTGACGGCCACACTTCGGAGGAGGCTGCCAAGAGCGGAGACACCTTCGCTTTCTATGACATAGGAATAGCCGAAATCCTGCTGATGCCGTCGTCCTATATGGTAAACCAGACGGTGAAGGAGGCGGGATTCAGGGACAAGTTCAATGTGAACGTGCTCGGAATCCGACGGAAGAAGGACTATATACTCCATGAGCTCGGGGATGCCAAGATGCACAGCGGAGACGTGCTGCTGGTGCAGGGTGCGTGGCCCGACATCGCCCGTCTGAGCCGTGAGGACACCGAATGGGTGGTGCTGGGACAGCCGCTGGCCGAGGCCGCGAAGGTGACTCTGGACTATAAGGCCCCGGTGGCGGCAGTGATAATGATCCTCATGGTGATGATGATGGTCTTCGACTTCATCCCTGTGGCTCCGGTGACAGCGGTGATGATAGCCGCCCTGCTGATGGTGCTGACAGGATGCTTCCGTAATGTGGAGGCGGCCTACAAGACTATCAATTGGGAGACGATAGTGCTTTTCGCGGCAATGCTGCCGATGTCTCTCGCGCTTGAGAAGACGGGGATATCGGGATGGCTTGCCGGAGCTCTTGCCGGAGGCCTCGGAGACTACGGCCCTGTGGCTCTGCTGGCCGGGATATATTTCACGACCTCCCTGATGACTATGTTCATCAGCAATACCGTGACAGCCGTGCTGATGGCTCCTATCGCCCTTCAGAGCGCCATGCAGCTTGGCGTCAGTCCGGTGCCGTTCCTCTTTGCGGTGACGGTGGCCGCGAGCATGTGCTTCGCCTCTCCGTTCTCCACTCCGCCGAACGCACTCGTCATGCCTGCGGGCCAGTACACTTTCATGGACTATGTGAAGGTGGGGCTTCCGCTGCAGATCATCATGGGTGTGGTCATGATTATCGCGCTTCCGCTGCTGTTCCCGTTTTCCGCCTGAGCCATGACTCCGTTTCTCAGACAAGTCGCCATGACCGCCCTCGAGGAGGGCGATCTGCAGAGCAGGTGCTTCATATTTCCCAACAGGCGCTCCCTCGTCTTTTTCCGCAAGCATCTGGCGGATGCGGTGAAGGAGAGGTCCGGTGCGGGGGGACATCCTGTCATCGCTCCGGAGATGCTGACGGTCAGCGATTTCTTCAGCCGCGCGTCAGGAGTGCGTGTGACTGACAGAATCACTCTCATGCTGGAGCTGTATGAGTGCTACAAGGCGCTGAATCCTGCCGCCGAGGCCCTCGATGAATTCATTTTCTGGGGGGACGTGATTCTCGGCGACTTCAATGACGTCGACAAGTATCTGGCCGACCCGAAGCAGCTTTTCACCAATGTCGCCGACCTGAAGGCTCTTCAGGACAGTTTTTCCTATCTTACTGAGAGACAGAGGAAGGCGGTGGAGAGCTTCGTCAGCCATTTCAATGACAGAAGCGGCAGGCTCACGGTCGATCTGTCCCCGGATTCCCCGGACATGAAGGGGCGCTTCCTAAGGATATGGAATCTGATGTATCCGCTCTATGTCTCGTTCAGAGAGCATCTTAGTGAAAAGGGACTTGCATACGAGGGGATGGTCTATCGGGATCTGGCGGAGCGCCTGAAGCAGGAGAGCGGTGATCTGGGAGCTCTGCTCGGCAGAGAGTTCCGGGGAGTGGAGAAATTCGTGTTCACAGGACTCAATGCCCTGAACGAATGCGAGAAGACCGTGATGAGGAGGATGAGAGACGAGGGAATTGCGGAGTTCTGCTGGGATTATTCCGGTGACATGATCAGAGACCGCCGCAACCGTTCCTCCTTCTTCATGGAGCAGAACGTCGAGGACTTCCCGCAGAAGCGTGAATGGGATCCCGAGGGCGTGAAGCCGCCCCGGATAAGGGTTGTGAGCGTGCCGTCATCGGTGGGACAGGTGAAGATGATACCGGACATATTGCGGAAGGCTGACGACTGCGCGGTGGTGCTGCCGGACGAGAGTCTTCTGATGCCTCTGCTGAACACCATTCCTCCTGAGATAAAGGATGTAAACGTGACGATGGGCTATCCTATGGCCTGGAGTTCCTTCCATTGCTTCATGTCTACGGTCTCGGCAATGCAGCTGCACGTCAGGAAGAGGCCGGACGGATGCTATTTCTATCACAAGCAGGTCTGGGACCTGTTCTCCAACAGCATATTCAGAAAAGTGATGACGGACGAGGACGCCGCGAAAGTGGGGGAGGTGAAGGCTGCGGCCAAGCTCTATATCCCGGCCGGGGACCTGGGCGGCACTCCGCTTTTCGATATGGTGTTCACTCCGGTGCTCACCGATGGGGAGGAGGGAACTCCCGAGCTGATTGACGCATTCGCCTCCTATCAGCTCCGGTTGATTGAAGGCATTGTCCCCCTGCTCGGGCAGGACGAGAATGTGGCGGTGGAGGCTGAGTTTGCCAAGGAGTACTGGCTGAGCGTGTCAGGTCTGCGCAGGCAGAGGCTTGAGGTGCGTCCTGTGACATACATGAGGATTCTCGAGCAGCTTCTGGCAGGCGTGTCGGTGCCTTTCAACGGAGAGCCTCTGAAGGGGCTGCAGATAATGGGCCCTCTGGAGATGAGGGCTCTGGACTTCAGAAATCTGGTGATTCTCTCGGCTAATGAGGGCGTCTTTCCGAGACGGAGCGTCAGCTCGTCTTTCATCCCTCCCGAGCTCAGACGCGGTTTCGGTCTGCCTGCATATGAATTTCAGGATGCCGTGTGGGCCTATTATTTCTACAGGATGATCGCCCGTGCGGAGAATGTCTGGCTTTTTTATGACTCTCGGACAGAGGGCATGAAGACAGGGGAGGAAAGCCGATATATAAGGCAGCTTGAATATCATTTCATGCTTCCGATTGAGAGGCTGGCCGTGGTCTCTCCGGCAAGGGCAGGGATGATCGGCGATGAGATCCCGAAGACGGCGGAGGCCGTGGAGGCAATACGGCGGCGTCCGCTTTCCGCCTCGTCGCTTCAGACGTATCTCGCCTGTCAGGCAAAGTTCTATTATCAGGTGGTGGAGCGCCTGTATCCTGAGGACGAGGTGACCGAATCCCTTGACTCGGCTATGGTCGGCACAGTCTTTCACGAAGTCATGCAGAAGATCTTTTCCGAATGCGGACGCGACTCGGGCGGGCAGGTCACTGCGGAGCAGATCTCCGGGTGGAGCTCTTCAGCCGACAGGATACGCGGACTTGTCCGTGACGGGATGGCGGAGCAGCTGCACACGGTTGAGATCACGGGGCGCAATCTCGTGATGCAGGACGTGATAGTGCGCTATGTACAGCAGACTCTTTCCCGGGATTTCGAGCTTCTCAAGGAGGAAAAGTGCGGCGGGTTCAGGATCGAAGGGCTGGAGCTGGAGCTCTTCTGCGATTTCGGCGGTTTCCGCTTCAAGGGCATCATCGACAGGCTCGACTCGCTGTCTGACGGGGAGATACGCATAGTGGACTATAAGACCGGAAAGGTGCTTCCGGCGGACATGAATATCGGGGAGGACAGCAAATGGAATGAGACTGTGAACACCCTGTTCAGCCAGAATACTAAATATGACAAGAAGCCGAAGATCGCGCTGCAGCTCTTCATCTATGACATGCTGGCGGAGGCGAACGGGCTTGCCTGCGGCAGGAGGCTCATCAATTCGGTCTATTCCACTGCGGGACTTTTCAGCGAGGCTCCACGGAACGTGGCCGTGGCCGGCGGCTTCATGAATGAGATGAAGGAAAGGCTCTCCTCCCTTCTGTCTGAGATGGCGGATGTGGAAAAGCCTTTTGTCAGGACTTCGGACAGGAGAGTGTGCGGCTATTGCGATTTCAGGAAAATCTGCGGACGGTGATATTGGAGATGGTGATATGGAGATAATGAAAGCGTCGGCAGGGTCGGGTAAGACCTTCAACCTTGCCAGAAAATACATAACTCTGCTGTTCAAAAAAAAGGACAGGAACGCCTACAGGCATATTCTTGCCGTGACATTCACCAACAAGGCCACGGACGAGATGAAGTCGAGGATAATGAAGGAGCTCTTCATCCTTGCGACTGATCCTGCCTCGTCGGGCTATCTCAGATATTTTATTCCCTCTATGTTCACCGCCAAGGAGCTCGAGGGCATAGCGCCTGAGGACTTCATCGGCGAGCTGCCGGGAAAGCCCGGGGAGAAGATCACTCTGGAGTCTCTCTCGGACAGCGCGAAGGACATGCTGTGCGCCATCCTCCATGATTACGGGGCATTTTCGGTGAGTACCATAGACCGTTTCTTCCAGCAGACTCTCAAGGCTTTTTCCCGTGAGATAGGGCAGTTTTCATCCTATCAGGTCGAGCTCGACAAGGACTCACTGGTGACGGAGAGTGTCGACAGGGTGCTGGACTCCGTGAACGAGTCTGATCCGGATCTTCTCAAATGGCTTGTTGACAGCGTTATGGATCAGATGGAGCTGGGGGGCCGCTATCGTCTTGAGAAGGACCTCGCCGAAATCGGGGCACGCCTGATGTCCGATGAGCACAGGAGTCTTGCCGAGAAGCTCGGAACGGATGTGGGGAAGGACTTTTCGAAGGAGCGGCTCACAGCCGTCAGACGCGCCTGCCTCAGGACGGTGAAGGAATTTGAGAGAGACGCGGCGCAGAAGGCATCGGCCGTTCTGGCCCTGCTTCCGGGAGCCGGTCTGACGGCAGAGGACTTCAACAGGAAATTCCTTGTCGCCCTCTATTCCTATGCTGCCGGGCAGAAGAAGGACGATGTCGTCGATGCGCCGTCCGATTTCTTCATGCGGGTGTCGGCCGATCCGGAGCAGTGGTTCGCCAAGACGAAGAAAAACAGGTTTCTGCCGATGGCCTATCCGCTGATTAAGGCTCCGCTTGCGGACTTCTGCGCCCTGTTCGGAGAGAGATACAGTCTCTACAGGACGGCTCTGATGCTAATGAAGTGTCTCTGCGGCCTCGGAGTGGCGGCTGACATACATCGGGAGTTCGTAGCACTGATGAAGGAGAAGAACGTGCTCAGCATAGACGATTCCAACACTATTCTGAGGGACATCATCGACGGTTCGGACGCCCCGTTCATCTATGAGAAGACCGGGGTCAGATATGAGAATTTTCTTCTTGACGAATTTCAGGACACCTCCCGCATACAGTGGGACAATTTTCTCCCGCTTCTGAGAAACAGTGAGTCGCAGGGCTTTGACAGTCTGATAGTCGGCGACGTTAAGCAGAGCATCTACCGCTGGCGCGGCTCCGACTGGAATCTTCTCGATTCGGAAGTGGAAGGGGAGTTTCCCGGGGCGAAGGTCAGGACTCTCGGAGTGAACTACCGGAGCTGCCGCAGGATAGTGAGTTTCAACAACGCCTTTTTCCCTGAGGCGGCACGGCTTCTCGATGACATCTACGGAGAGACTGAAGACAGGAGCATAGCCGGGATATATTCGGATGTCGGACAGACTCTGCCGGAGAAAGTAAAGGGTGAAGGAGAGGTCAGGCTGACCTTCTGCGCGGAGCAGGACGAGACAGCAGCGACGCTGGAGGCGGTCAGGGCTCTTCGGGAGCGGGGAGTCCCATATCGTGAGATCACCGTTCTGGTCAGGAGCAACGCTATCGGATCCAATGTGGCTTCTTTCCTGATAGACAATGATGTGCCTGTGGTGACGGATGATTCGCTGAAGGTCAAGTCCTCCGTGACGGTCAACCGGCTCTGTTCGCTCCTTGCCCGCTGCGACAATCCTTCCGATGCCGTCAGCGCCTATGTCATACGTGATCTTGGCATAGAGGTGCCTCAGAGCTTCCGTTCCCTTGTCGATCTGTGCGAGACCCTGCTCAGGGAGCTGCATACGGCCGATCCGGAGCTTTTTGATGCTGAGGTGCTTTATGTGCAGTCTTTTATGGATGCGGTGCAGGATTATATGAATGTGGAGGGGAACAATCTGCACGGCTTCCTGAAATATTGGGAGGATGCGGATCCTGCGATAAGTTCTCCGTCTGAGGGCGACTCGGTGCGGGTGATGACTGTCCATAAGTCGAAGGGGCTGGATTTTGAACATGTGATATTTCCCTGCTTAGAGGGTGTAGTCCTCTTCAAGCCCGGGAACCGCTGGTGCTGTCCGGATCTCTCCGGAACGCCGCTTGAAGAGGCTTCCGGAACGCCGTATGACGTCTTCCTGTCGTCCAAGTGTTCCCGGACCGCCTTCAGCGATGACTACAGGCGGGAGCTGAGAATGCAGTATGTGGACAATCTCAACATAATGTATGTGGCTATGACACGTGCCGTGAAGAGCATGTGGCTGATCGGAGAGCTGCCGTCGGATGATTTCCGAAAATGCGTGGATTCCGGGGGAAAGCCGAAGTTGTCGGACTTTTCGCAGCTGCTCTATCAGTACTCGGTCGTGAATCAGGAGTCGCTTGGCCTTGTCCGCGTGCCGGGAGCTGAAGGGACGCTGAACTGGCTTTACTCCGCGGGGGAGGTATCCGGCGCGACGGAGCATCCGGAGACCTGCGGACTCAAGGCGGCCTATCCTTCCTGGCCTCTCAACGGGATTTCCGGCAGCGGAAGTCAGGTCGACGTGAGGGAGAGGGGAAGGCTGAAGTTCAGGGCCGACTCGCTGGACTTTTTCGGAGAAGAGGGCTTCGTGAAGACAGGACCGGCCGGGAGGCTGAAGGGAATAGTGCTGCACGACGTCCTGTCGAAGGTGGAGACGCCTTCCGATCTGAGGCGTGCGGTGGATGATTCCGTGGCGGCAGGCGAGATGACTACAGGCGAGGGTGAGGAGGCCTTTTCCCTGCTTTCGGAGCGCATCGCCTCGGCCGGAGAGAGAGGATGGTTTCCGGAGGAGACCGTCTCGGAGGGGCAAGGAGTGTACTGCACGGCCATACGGAGAGAGGTGACGCTGATCGATGTGGACGGGTCGCTTTCCCGTCCGGACAGGGTGCTCGAATTTTCGGACGGCAGCGTGCTTGTGATAGACTACAAATTCGGCAAAAGAGTACCCTCTCTTGAGAAGAGGTATCTCCGCCAGATTTCCGGATATGCGGACATATACAGGAGAATGGGAAGGAAAGAGGTGCGGACGGCTCTTTGGTATGTCACTTCAGATGAGATAGTTGACGGTCCGTCGGCATGACTCCCGCATGTGGTGCGTCCGGGACTGCCGGGACAATGGAAAGAACATTTTGACAGATAGACTGAATTACAGAAATATGAATCCTGAAACTGAAAGACATCACAATGCCGGCTCCGGAATGGAGTCCGCGTTCAGACATCTGACTGCGGAGGAAATTGATTTCCTCAAATCAAATTCGTGCATAGCCGACGACTGGTCTGACGTGCTTGTAAAAGACGGCTTCAATCCCAAGAGAGTCTTCCAGTGCCGGTTCTCCGGCAAGGTCCGGCTCGGCAATTTCGAAGGCACGTTCACCCTTCCTGGCGGCATAGTCAAGAAGGCGGGCGTGAGATATGCGACCCTGCACAACGTCACGGTAGGTGACGATTCCTGCATAGAGAACATTCACAACTACATAGCCAACTATGAGATCGGCAGCCGCACATACATAAAGAACGTGGGGCTCATCTATGTCGACGGCCAGACCTCATTCGGCAACGGAGTGGAAGTCAGCGTCCTGAACGAGACCGGCGGCAGGGAGGTGCCTATCCATGAGAACCTTTCCGCGCATGAGGCCTACATGATGACCCTGTACAGGCACCGTCCTGAGCTCATCTCTGCGATGTATTCTCTCGTAGGGGAGTGGAAGCGGGCGCGAACCTCATCGTCCGGTACGATAGGCTCTGATGTGATGATATTGAATGTCAATACGATAAGAAATGTCAGAATAGGCGATTCCGCCCGGCTTGAGGGCTGCGATATCCTCGATGACGGCACGGTGGCGAGCAACGTCCATGCTCCGGTGTTCATAGGCAACAGCGTGAGCTGCAGGGACTTCATCATCTCTTCCGGCTCTCATGTGGATGACGGGGCCAATCTTCTGCGCTGTTTCGTAGGCCAGGCCTGTCATCTCGGACGGGGATATTCGGCGAGCGATTCGCTTTTCTTCAGCAACTGCCACGGGGAGAACGGCGAGGCCTGCGCCATATTCGCCGGACCTTACACGGTGACCCACCACAAGTCCACACTTCTCATCGCCGGAATGTTCTCTTTCATGAACGCAGGATCCGGCTCCAACCAGAGCAATCACATGTACAAGCTCGGCCCGATTCATCACGGCATTCTCGACAGGGGCTCCAAGACTGCATCTGACTCATATATCCTCTTTCCTGCTCATGTCGGGCCTTTCTCTCTCGTGATGGGCAGGCATGTGTCCCATGCGGACACTTCCGACCTTCCGTTTTCCTATCTCATTGAGAACGGAAACACTACCTGTCTCATGCCGGGAGTGAATCTCAGGAGCGTAGGAACGATAAGGGATGCCCAGAAATGGCCGAAGCGGGACCGCAGGACTGACCCGCACAGGCTGGACCACATCAATTTCAACCTCCTCAGCCCGTTCACGATACAAAAGATGTTCAACGGCAGGCGCATCCTGCGGGATCTTCAGAGGGTCGGCGGGCCTTCGTCGGAGTCGTATCTGTACCAGAGTGCGAGAATCCGCAATACTTCCCTCGTCAAAGGCCTGAAGTATTATGACATGGGCATCTGCAAGTTCATGGGCAACTCCATCATAAAGCGACTCGAGGGTATAGAGTTCGACAGCGATGAGCAGATCAGGCGCAGGCTTGTGCCGGACACTGAGACCGGCGGCGGACAATGGGTGGACCTCGCCGGGCTTATCGCCCCTAAGAGTGAGGTGGACAGGCTCATGGAGAGGATAGAGACTGGAGAGGTGACCTCTCTCGGACAGATTGAGGAAGCGTTTGCCGTAATGGCGGAGAATTACTACACTTATGAGTGGAGATGGGTGTATGAGAAGCTGGAGGAGTTCTGCGGGGTGTCGCCGGACAGGATGACGGCCGCCGACGTTTGCGGCATAGTCAGGTCGTGGAAGGATGCCGTCATCTCTCTGGACCGGATGCTCTACGAGGACGCGAAGAAGGAGTTTTCGCTCTCGTTCATGACCGCGTTCGGCGCGGACGGGACCCGGGAGGAGCAGCTCAGGGACTTCGAGCAGGTCAGAGGCGACTTTGACACCAACACTTTCGTCACCACGGTTCTGGAGCATATAGAGAAGAAGCGGGCTCTCGGCGACGAGCTGATCGGCAGGCTTCAGCATCTTCTGTAGTGAAATGATACCATTATATTATAATAGATAAGGGAATAAGAATTATGGACAAGAACAGTTATGCTCTGGGCATGAGCATTGCCCACAACATGATTTCTTCAGGAGTGAAGGAGGTCTCTTTCGATGATTTTACGGCAGGCATCAAAGCTGTCCTGACGGGAAGCAAGCCGGAGGTGTCTTTTGAGGAGGCGGCCGAGCTTCTGGACAAGTATTTTGCTGAGATTGAGGCTCATCAGAATGCCGAGAAGGCCGCTGAGGCAGCCGCAATGCGCAAGGAGGGAGAGGAATTCCTCGCTGCCAACGCCGCCAAAGAGGGTGTGACAGTGCTCCCGAGCGGCCTGCAGTACAAGGTGCTCAAAGAGGGCTCCGGCAAGAAGCCGGGCAGAAATGACAGGGTAAGATGCCACTACCTCGGCACGTTTACGGACGGAACGAAGTTCGACAGTTCCTATGACAGGGGCGAGCCTGCCGTATTCGGTGTCACTCAGGTGATCGCAGGATGGACAGAGGCTCTTCAGCTGATGTCCGAGGGCTCCAAATGGGAACTCTATATCCCTTATAACCTCGGCTATGGCGAGCACGGCGCACCGGGAGCGATACCTCCGTACAGCACCCTCGTATTTACGGTGGAGCTCCTTGAAGTGCTCTAAAGGAAGACAGTTTTTGTCGCGTCAGAGAAGGCCGTTTTCCGCAAAATATTTCCAGAGGGGCGCGGCCATCAGGGACTGGCGTATCTTGTCTGCCTTGAGCAGCTGACGCACCTGGTCGGCGGTGAGGATGCAGATCTTCAGGTCTTCGGTGCTGTCGAGGTGCTGGCCCGAGATCTTTCTGACTCCGGTCGCGAGGAAGCAGTGTGTGAGATTGTTCGTGGTGCTGCTGTTGCCGGACAGCGTCATCAGCCTCGACCACACTCCTCCGCCGTAGCCTGTCTCTTCCTCAAGCTCTCGTCGTGCCGCCTCTTCAGGGGTCTCTCCCTTTTCCATGACTCCGGCGGGAATCTCATAGCAGGTCTTTCCGAGCCCCTGCCTGTACTGGCGTTCCATCACGAAGCGGCCGTCTTCAGTTATGGCAGTCACATTGACCCAGTCCGGGTATTCGAGCACATAGAACTCCGGGTTGATTCTTCCGTCGGGGAGTCTCACCTGGTCGTGTCTGACGGTCAGCCAGGGCCTTCTGAAGAGGTATTCGCTGCTGACCGTTTCCCATTTTCCGTCCTCATTTATGGCGGATCCGATGTCAAAATTGTCCATGTTTTTCTTCGGTTGTTCCCGCTAATTTACACAGAAGACGAGAGTAATGCAAGCCTGCCTGTCTTAATGCCTGCGATTATAACCCGTGCCGGCTCCGTACTTGCGAAAAAACGTTAACTTTGCGCCTCTTGTTGCAAAAAAATCATAAAAGCGGGGCATACGGATGGACTGGATGGAAATCTTCTCTCTCGTGACCGGGCTGCTGTACATCTGGCTCGAGATACGGCAGAAGAACATCATGTGGATAGTTGGGCTCATCACGAGCGCGGCGACGATGTGGGTATTCTTTGACGGGGGGCTCTATGCTTCTGCCGCACTGAATCTGTACTATGTCGTGATCTCGCTCTGGGGACTGAGGCAGTGGCGCAGGGATTCAAGAAAGACGGAGACCGAGGACGCCATTCATCTCAACAGGCTTACGCTGAAGACGGCCCTTCTCAGCGCGGGCATCTATGCGGCCGGGACAGCCGGACTCTGGTGGCTCATGGATCTGCTTGAGGACCCTATGTCTCTGATGGACGCAGGGATAACCATGCTCGGGGCGGTGGCCACATGGTGGCTGAGCCGCTCGTACAAGGAGCAGTGGATTCTCTGGATTGTGGCCAATTTCCTCACTTTCGTCATGTGCCTGACCCAGAAGATGCCGTATATGTCTATCCTCTATGTCGTGTACACTGCCGGGGCTGTCTTCGGGTATTTCCACTGGAGACGCAACGGACAGTATGTTAAGGACGTCAATTGAGAAATGAGAGAGATGACTCTGATAGCTGAAAGCGGTGCGACGAAGACGGAATGCTGTCTGCTGGACGGCGGCGGTGCTGTGCGTGCCCGTTTCATGACGCGGGGAATCAATGCGGCTGTGATGGATGCAGAAGCCGTCGCTCAGGCGGTTGAGGAGATGGCTTCGGCTTATGCCGATGCCGTCGCATCGGCGTCCTTGCGGATATTTTTCTATGGCGCGGGAATCATCGGGCAGAAGGCTCCGGAGGCCCTTGATGCGGCATTGAGACGGGTGTTCCGAGGGTGCCGGCCGGAATACGGCTCGGATCTGCTCGCTGCGGCGAGAGGTCTGTATGGGGACGGGAACGGAATCGTGGCCATACTCGGCACGGGCTCGAACAGCTGCCTTTACGACGGCCATGAAATCGTCAGGAACATCAGGCCCGGCGGATTCATCCTCGGAGACGAGGGCAGCGCAGCGGCTCTCGGAAAGGCGTTTCTTGCGGACTATGTCAAGGATCTGCTGCCTGAAGATGTGACGACGGATTTCCGTGCGAGATACGGTCTTGATTATCAGGGAGTCGTGAGCTTGGTCTACGGGACGGGAGGCTCTCCGTCGGCGAGGCTCGCCGCTTTCGCACCTTATATATTAAGTCTCTGCGGCGGCATGATTTCCCAAGAGGGGGCGGAATATGTGCGGAAGATGGCGGAGGACAACTTCAGGGGCTTCATCAGCAGATGCCTGTGCCGCTATGGAGACTCCGTCAGGGAGGTCCGCGTGACCGGCTCGTTCGGCTTCGCGTGCAGGGAACTTCTGACCGGACTCGGCCGTGAGGCCGGGCTTGAGTTCAGCGTTTTTGAAAAGACTCCTATGGACGGACTTGTGAGGTATCATTCCGGGAGCTTGTGAGGTATCATTCCGGGAGCTTGTGAGGTGTCATTCCGGGAGGATGTCCGGAGACGGCCAGATGAAATGAAAAGTGCCGTCATACTGATATGAACGTCATACTGATATAAAGAAGTTTGTAATTAGAGACATGTATAAAGAGAATTATTCCTCCAAACTGCTTGAAGAGGCGGTAGATGCCCTGAACATGCTGCCCGGAATCGGCCGGCGAAACGCGCTCAGGCTCGCTCTGCACCTTCTCAGACAGCCGCAGGAGAATGTGCATCACTTCACGGCGGCCATCAACAGCCTCCGGGATGAAGTGAGGTACTGCCGAGTCTGCCGCATGATCTCGGACGAGGAGGTCTGCCCGATATGTTCAGACCAGTCGAGGGACAGGCGCACAATATGCGTCGTCGAGAGCGTCCGCGACGTGATGGGCATCGAGAACACCGGGCAGTATCACGGCCTCTACCATGTGCTCGGAGGAATCATCTCCCCGATAAACGGAGTCGGACCTTCCGACCTTACGATAAGGGAACTCGTCGCAAGGCTGGAAGAGCTCTGCTGTGCGAAAGACGGCGCAGCAGGGGCGGCAGGGGCGGCAGGGGCAGCAGGCGGCTCAGCAGGCTCAGCAGACGGCCCGGCAGGTGGAGCAGAAGCGGCGGGAGAAGTCCAGCCTGTGGAGGTGATATTCGCTCTCAGCGGCGATGTGGAGGGGGAGACAACCGCATTCTACATATATCGGCAGATTTCGCGCTTCGGAGTGCGCGTGTCGTCCCTCGCCAGAGGGCTCGGCTACGGGGATGACCTTGAATATGCCGATGAGCTGACTCTCGGCCGTTCGATAGTGAACAGACAGGAGTTCAAGCCGTGATAAAATATCGGCAATATAAAAGGCAATATAAAAGGCAATATAAAAGGCAATATAAAAGGATCTTCGGATGGATATAATGGCAATCATTCTTCTCTCGCTCTCGCTGAGCGTGGACACTCTTGCCGTCTCTCTCGGCGGAAGCGTCTCTCTCGGCAAGGTGAGATTCGCCGAGGAAGCCAAAGTCTCGCTCGCATTCGGAATCATGCAGGCGGCCCTGATTTTCCTCGGCTGGCTTCTGGGCGCTTCTGTGGCCTCTTTCATCCATAAGGCCGCTCATGTGATAGGGTTTCTGATCCTGCTGTACATCGGCGGGTCGATGATATGGTCCGCATTGAAGAAATCCGATGAGCAGGTGGATCTCAAAGGCGTGAAGCGGCTTCTGATGGCTGCCTTTTCCACGAGTGTCGACGCCTTTTCCGTGGGCATTTCCCTCGCGATTTCGGGCATGGCTCCGGCCGAGGCCCTGACCCTCACTGCGGCTGTGTTCGTCATGACCGTCCTTGCGGCTGCCTTCGGCGTCTCCTGCGGGAGCGTGCTCGGCCGCCGTTTCGGAGTCTCAGCCCGTGTGCTCGGCGGCCTCGTGCTGATATACATCGGTGTGCGGCTGCTGGTGTGACGACGGGCGTAAAAAATTTGTTCCCCCCCCAAAAAAAAATCCTACATTTACGATGGATTTTAAAACCAAAAGCCTTCGTGCCATGAAAGTGCCCGGAAAAACTGTTTGCCTTTTGACCTTATCTCTGCTGGCCATATCCCTCAACGCACAGGAAAATCAGACTCTACGCGGCCGTGTCCTCAACGGAGGAGGCGAGGCCGTCGCCGGGGCGGTGGTGACGTGCATCGCGTTGCCTGACAGCTCGCTCGTGGCCTACGGGGTGACGGATGATGACGGCTCGTTTCTGGTCGCTGGAGTGGCTGAAGGCGGCGGAGGGTATCTGCTCGAGGTGTCGTCCCTCGGATATGAGAAGGCCTATGTGCGCCCGGCGTCCGGAGAGACGGTCATCACGCTCAGGGAGTCCGCCACGGAGCTTGACGAGGCCCGCGTCACCGCATCGGCGCCGGAACTGAAGCAGAAGCCGGGCAGGTTCATCTACACGCCGCGCCTCTCTGAAGTGGGGAGTCTTGACGGCTATCAGCTACTGCAGTTCGCGCCGCTGGTGACGGTGGAGAACAACAGCGTAAGCATACTGAGCAAGGGCACGTCCACGATATACGTCAACGGCAGGAAGCCTGTGATGGACAAGGCCTCGGTGATGGAGATGCTGCGCTCGATTCCGGCCGGGCAGATAGAGAGCATCGAGATCATCATGACCCCGAACAGCTCCCACAAGGCCTCGACTACAGGCGGGATCGTGAACATAGTGACGAAGAAAGACCCGAGCCAGGGGCTGACGGGAAGCGCGAGCGTAGAAGCCGCGTATCAAAACGAAAGGTTGTCACCGGCTGCAACGCTCTACCTGGGCTACTCAAAAAAGAAGTTCAACGCGGCTGCTGCCTTCAGCTACAAGTATTACAACTCGCTAAGCGAGACCGACGTGACATACAACTACTGGGACACCCACACCGACATCCTCAATTCTACGGCGCAGCGTTCGGACGGCCACTACCTGAGCGGCAACCTCACCATGACCTATGACATCGGCAGGCGGAGCACCGTCGGGGCGTCGCTCCATGTCGGGGGCTCGGAGAGCGGCAGCCGGTCAGAGACAAAAACCACTCAGCATCTCAACGGCGTCATGGACAGGCTGTCGACGTCGGTCAGCGAGACCTCCAGCCCTTTCCGGAGGCCGGAGATGAGCGCAGTTGCGTACTACAACCTCAAGACGGACGACAACGGCAGCAATCTTGACATAAGTGCGAACTACTCGTCGTCGTTCGGCGTCACGTTCAGGGGCATGGAGTATTCGGACGGCACGGACTGGAACGCGCTCGTCCCGTATTCCCGCTTCCAGCAGAACAGCACTGTAGACAGCTACGGCTACGAGTTCAAGGGGGAGTACAGCCATTACTTCAAAGACGGCACCATCCTTGAGGCCGGATATGAATTCAACGCCTCCAACATCTCGAACGACTTTGTCCGCAACGACTTCGACGGCACGGCCTACGTGAGGGATGAGGCCCAGAGCAACCACTTCATCTACGACGAGAAGGTAAACGCGCTGTACGCCACGTTCGACAGGATGTGGGGCGACGTGTTCAGCACGACGCTTGGACTGCGAGTGGAGAACACGCTCGTTAGCGGCAACCAGGTCACCTCCGGAGAGAGCTTCCGCCGCAGCTACTGGAACTTCTTTCCCAATCTGAGTATCGTGGCTGATCTTGCGGACGGCAACCACAGCATCAGCCTCGACTTCTCGCGTTCGATAGTGAGGCCGTTCTACAGCGACCTCAACCCGTTCAGGATATGGACGTCAGAGAACACGTACACGTCCGGAAACATCCATCTCGACCCGATGGTGTACAATGACGTGGACCTGAGCTGGTTCTTTTGCGGGGACTACATCATAGGGGCGTACTACAGCTACGGCACGGACGCGTTCAGCCAGTACTCGTTCATGGCTGAAGACAACACGACGGTCAGCAGCATGGCCAACTTCGGCAGCGAGCAGGCGCTCTCGTTCTACTTCAACATGGACAAGTCCCTCTTCAATGGGATCTGGCGGCTGTCGGTGAGCGCCAGCGCCGACTACGACATGACGAGCGGCAGCATAGACGGCCAGGACATCGGCTACAGGAGCTGGAGGGGGACCGCCGGCATCCGCAACATCCTCAATCTGTCGGCGCGGAGAGGAATCATGGCGACGCTGAGCTACAGCTACAGTACACCGATGCGCGGAGTGATGAAGATCGGCCGACACAAGCATCTTCTCGGCGCGACCTTCAGCAAGGATTTCCGGTTCGGAGGGTCGTTGAGCATAAGTGCGTTCAACCTGCTCAACTACAGGCCGTCATATCACTACAACACTCCGTCCTGGTCGTTCAGCGAAGCTCCCCGGACCAACAACATCAGCATCGAGGTGAGCTATACCCAGCGGTTCGGCCGCAGCCGTGTCCGCGGCGCAGTTGACCGCTCCTCTACAAATCATCTGCAGCGGTTCGAGAAGAAATGACGTCAAAATGCAATTGGAGGATAACAAATAATTTTGAGAGCGGCTGCGGGTCAGTGGGTTTTGAATTGTCGGCGGAAATGTCTAATTTTGCGGAATTCTCTGCGCGGGACGGAGTTTCGCGGAGGAGACGGTGTTCACATGTCAAACCATTCCGACTCCAGGGCCGGAACAAAACCGGATCAGCATGATTACAGTCTTCTACAGATCTGACGGTCAGATGCAGCAGTCCCAGACGGAGGAGGTGTTCAAGGACCTGAAGACTTCGGATGTGGTGTGGATAGACCTCTTCGCTCCGGACGGGGATGAGAAGAGGGCGGCTGAGGCGTTTCTCGGCACCACCATCCAGAGCCGCGCAACGGCTGAGGAGATCGAGAGCTCGTCCCGCTTTTCCGAGACGGAGGACGCCATTTTCGCAAACACCAACTTCCTCATTCCCGGTCCGGAGGAATATTCGATGGAGGCGGTGTCCTTCATAATCACAGACAATGTGCTCACTACCCTCAGGGAATGCCCGCTCAGAAGCTTCACCGACCTGCAGAGAAGACTTCTGGCCTTTCCGAAGATGTATCCGACCGGCTTTATGGTGTTCGTCAGCATACTCGAGCAGAGAATCGACCTCGATGCGGATATGATCGAGTTGATGTCCAAGGAGATAGAGCAGTACAACAGAAAGGTCAGCCTCGGAGAGGACATCAACGAGGAGTTTCTTCTCGACATCAACCAGCTGCAGGAGAACACGATGCTCGTGAGGGAGAACATCGTCGACAAGCAGAGGGTCATATCGAGCCTGCTCAAGAGCAGCAAGTATCCTCGGGAGCTGCAGTCGAAGCTGAACGTGATGCTGAAGGACATCTCGTCTCTGATCAACCACACGAATTTCGGCTTTGAGAGGCTTGAGTATCTTCAGAATACCGTGATAGGTCTCATCAACCTGGACCAGAACAAGATAATGAAGGTCTTTACCCTCGTGTCGCTGCTTCTGATGCCGCCGACTCTCATCGCCAGCTTCTACGGAATGAATGTCGCACTGCCGATGACCGACACAGGGTGGGACTGGGTGATCATCCTCGGCATGATGGCCGTCTCGTTCGTCGTGATTCTCATAATCTTCAAGAAATTGAAGATGCTGTAGAATTCTTGTGATTTTTCCCTGATACTCTTGCATTTGAAATTTATTATCCATAATTTTGCGCGCTTTTCGTCGGGAGCCGCGCAGGCTTATGCCGTCGGAAGCACAGGAAATAATGTAAAACCCCTAATTTGTTTTTTAATCAACAGTTATGGAAGAAAACAAGACAGTTGCCGCTGAGGAGGCTCAGAAGGTTGAAGCCGTTGAGGCTCCGGTGGCAGAACAGACCGGCAAATCCGTTCTGAACGCTTCTGTCGATCCGGACAAGTTCGACTGGGACGCATTCGAGAACGAGGACGTCTACGGCGAGGACAAGAAGACAGTCGCCGAGGAGTACGACAAGACTCTGTCAAAGGTCGTTGAGAATGAAGTGGTTGAGGGTACGGTGACCGCCATCAGCAAGAGGGAGGTCCTCGTGAACATCGGCTACAAGAGCGAGGGCGTCATCATGGCTCCCGAGTTCCGCTACAACCCTGATCTCAAGGTCGGTGACAAGGTAGAGGTCTATGTGGAGTCTGCTGAGGACAGAAAGGGACAGCTCGTCCTCTCTCACAAGAAGGCCCGCGCACTCCGCTCCTGGGATATGGTCAACCAGGCTTACAACAACAACGAGATCGTCAAGGGATATGTCAAGACCCGCACCAAGGGCGGCATGATCGTCGACATCTTCGGCATCGAGGCATTCCTCCCGGGATCACAGATCGACATCAAGCCTATCCGCGACTACGATCAGTATGTCGACACGACTATGGACTTCAAGATCGTCAAGATCAATCAGGAGTTCAGAAATGTGGTCGTTTCTCACAAGGCTCTCATTGAGGCTGAGCTCGAGCAGCAGAAGAGCGAGATCATCAGCAAGCTCGAGAAGGGTCAGGTTCTCGAGGGTACCGTCAAGAACATCACCAACTACGGAGTATTCGTGGATCTGGGCGGTGTTGACGGACTCATCCACATCACTGACCTCTCATGGGGCAGAATCAATCATCCTGAGGAGGTCGTTCACCTCGATCAGAAGATCAGGGTCGTCATCCTCGACTTCGATGAGGCCAAGAAGAGAATCGCTCTCGGTCTCAAGCAGCTTACCGTTCATCCGTGGGACGCTCTCGATCCGAACCTCAAGGTCGGCGACAGAGTCAAGGGTAAAGTCGTTCTCATCGCTGACTACGGCGCATTCGTTGAGATTGAGCCGGGCGTTGAGGGACTCATCCACGTTTCCGAGATGTCATGGTCTCCGAGACTCCGCATCGCACAGGACTTCCTGAAGGTAGGTGACGAGGTTGAGGCTCAGATTCTTACCCTCGACAGAGAGGAGAAGAAGATGTCTCTCGGTCTCAAGCAGCTCGTTCCGAACCCATGGGAGAACATCCGCGAGAAATATCCTGTAGGATCGAAGCATACGGCTATCGTCCGCAACATCACCAACTTCGGCGTGTTCGCAGAGCTTGAGGAGGGCATCGAGGGCCTCGTTCACATCAGCGACATCTCCTGGACCAAGATCAAGCATCCGTCAGAGTTCGTTCAGCCGGGCGACAAGATCGATGTGGTAATCCTCGACTTCGATGAGGAGAATCACAAGCTCAGCCTCGGTCACAAGCAGCTCCTTCCTAACCCATGGGATGAGGTTGAGAGCAAGTTCTCTGTCGGCACCGTTCATGACGGCAAGATCGTGTCAATCTCCGACAAGGGCGCCACTGTTACCCTTGACGATGACGTTGAGGCGTTCTGCAGCAGCAAGGAGCTCGTAAAGGAGGACGGCACCATGCCTGTAGCCGGCGATGTGCTTCCGTTCAAGGTCATCGAACTCAAGCGCAGCACCAAGAGAGTGACCCTCTCCCACGTGAGGACATACGCTGAGGACAAGAAGGCCGAAAGGCAGCCGAGCGAGGCGGACAACACCAAGAAGGCCGTCAAGAAGATCAACTCCAACATTGAGAAGACGACTCTCGGAGACATCACCGAGCTCGCAGCCCTCAAGAGCAAGCTCGAGAAGGGCGAGTAAAGGTCTCGCAGATGAACTTCACATTGAAGGTACTGGGCACGGCTTCGGCCCTGCCCACCGTCAATAGATATCCAAGCGCCCAGGTACTTGACGTACGCGGGCGCTTGTTTTTGATTGACTGCGGAGAAGGGGTACAGATGCAGATGCGCCGTAAGGGCATATCGTCTCTGAGGATAGAGAACATCTGCATATCGCACATTCACGGAGACCATCTCTTCGGACTTTTCGGGCTGCTGTCCACAATGACCCTCATGGGCAGGACGAGGCATCTTGACATATTCGCTCCGAGAGCCTTCGGCCCGGTGCTCAAATTCTATATCTCGTATTTCGGGGAAGGGATGAAATTCGGGATAGATCACCATGTGCTCTCGATGAAAGAGCCGGAGAAGGTGTGGGAATCCAGGTCGACCGAGATGCTGGCCTTTCCTCTGAATCACAGGATAGAGACCTACGGCTTCATCATCAGGGAGAAGCCTCCGATGCACAATGTCCGCAAGGAGGCCATATCCGGATACGGACTGACTCTGGCCGAGATAGCCGCTCTCAAGAGAGGGGAGGACGTGATCCGTCCCGCAGGGGAGGATGCCGCGCCATCCGTCGCAAACGGTTTCCGCCGCTTTTCGGGAACGTCTGAACCGCTGGTCATATCCAATGCCGAGGCGGCCTATGTGCCATATACTCCGAGGAGCTTCGCCTATTGCAGCGACACTGCGCCTTTCCCGGAGCTCAGCGGCTGGGTGAAGGGAGTGGATCTGCTTTATCATGAGGCGACTTTTTCGGACGAGTATTCCGAGATGGCAGAGAAGACGCACCATTCCACGGCACGACAGGCTGCGGAATGCGCCCTCGCCGCAGGAGCCGGGAAGCTGCTCATCGGCCATTATTCCTCCAGATTTTCCGATCTCGGAATCCTGCTCAAGGAGGCGTGCGAGGTATTTCCCGCTACGGAGCTGGCGCAGGAAGGCATGGTGATTGAGGTGCCGCTTCAGAAATTTTAGTACCTTTACCTCTCATTTGTTTGCAGCGACTTCTTATGGGGTTTCGTTTTTGTTCCAGACTTTTCGCGGCTCTTGTACTGCTGCCGCTGTCAATTCTTGTCGCTGAGGCCGAAAGGTCTCCGCAGCACGACTATATAGAGAAGTATTCCCGTATGGCGGTGGCCGAGATGTACCGCAGCGGCGTTCCTGCGAGCATTACCCTCGCACAGGGGATGCTCGAGTCGTCCAACGGGCAGTCGGAGCTTGCCGTAAGGGCCAACAACCATTTTGGCATAAAATGCCATGACTGGAAGGGGGCGCGTCTTTTTTACGACGACGACCGGAAGGGGGAGTGCTTCAGGAAATATTCTTCTCCCGAGGAGTCCTTCAGGGATCATTCCGACTTTCTGCGGTACAGGGACAGGTACAAGTTTCTTTTCGACCTTGAGACCACCGACTACAAGGGATGGGCATACGGGCTCAAGCGGGCCGGATATGCGACTGATCCGGCCTATCCGAGAAAGCTGATAAAGCTCATAGAGGACTATGATCTGGACAGGTTCGACTCGATGTCGGAAGACTATGCGTCTGAGGCCGACAGGAAAGCGGCGAGGGAACATCGCAGGAACAGGCGCCAGACAGGCATTCCGGCTTCGCCTTCGGTGCTTGAGCAGGCAGTGCCGCTGAGCCAGAGGGAAGGCCGGGCATTTGCTCTCTCTCTGTCCCGTAAGCTTTATTCTCAGAACGGGGTAGCTTTCGTGTATTCTGCCGAAGGCGAGACCTATTCCGGCATTGCCGAAGCCAACGGCCTGTTCGTCAAGGAAATTCTGCGCTTCAATGATCTTTCGGAGGAGACGGACCTGCTGCCGGGGACTGTGGTATATCTCCAGCGCAAGAAGTCCAGGGCTGCGGAGGACATCAGGATGCATATCGTTGACTCCGAGGATGAGACGCTGCGGGATATAGCCCAGAGATATGGAGTGCGGCTCAAGTCTGTACTGAAGATGAACGGCTTTGCTCCTGACCGTGAGCTGCACGAGGGGGACGTCGTGAGGCTGAGATGACGATATGCGCATCGTGTCGGCCGCCCTTGCGATCGATTGAAGATACTGACTTTTGAATTATTGTGATGAAGAAGAGACACGTCATTTTGAATCTGCTGATACTGGCTGTGCTTGCGGCAGCCGTTTTTTTCGTCGGAAGATATGTGGCTGACAACAGGCTGCCGAATTTTTCCGTGAGATATGTCCTGTATGTCTATCCCGGCATGACAGCCGAGGCTATAGCCGACTCACTTTCGGACGGGGCCGGGGCTCTCAGGAGGGGAAGCGTCGAGAGGAGCGCGAGGCGCGAGGCTCTTTCGCAGAGGGCAAAGCCGGGCAGATATGTCATAGAGCCCTCTTTTTCGGCTGTATATGCCGTCAGAATGATATGCAACGGCTGGCAGACTCCTCAGGAACTCACTCTTTCGGGTACGATACGCAGCAAGGGCAGGCTTGCCTCTGTCATAGGACGGCAAATGATGGTGGATTCGGCTCAGGTGGCTGACGCACTGAACGATGCGGATTTTCTCGCCGGATACGGCTTTACTCCGGAAAACGTGTTCGCGATGTTTCTTCCGGACACTTATCAGATGTACTGGACCGCTTCGGTCGGGGAGATATTCGAGAGATTCAGAGATGAATATGACTTGTTCTGGTCTCAGGAGCGTCAGAACAGGGCTGACGCTCTCGGACTCTCCCGCATCGAGGTGTCGACGTTGGCGTCCATAGTCAGCGGGGAGACGCTCCAGAAATCAGAATATCCGGTTATAGCCGGAGTATATCTCAACAGGCTGCGCAAGGGAATGAAGCTGCAGGCGGATCCGACTGTCGCATTCTGCTATGGATACACTCTCGACAGGATTCTCAAGAAGCATCTTAGGATAGACTCCCCATACAATACCTACAGATATGCCGGGCTGCCTCCTGCGCCGATCAATGTGCCGCCGAAGGCCTGCATCGACGCTGTGCTCAACCCGGACAGACACGGCTATATGTATTTCTGCGCAAGTCCGGCGTTTGACGGGACTCATCGTTTCGCCGTGACGTATAACGAGCACCTGAAGAATGCGCGGGAGTTCCAGAGGGCTCTCACCATGCGTCAGCGGTGATGCGATGCCGTCTGCTGACGGCCGCGATGTCCGTCTGCTGGCGGCCGGCACACGACGCGACGGTGTTCCTGCCGCAACGAAGCCCTATAATAAGATCTTTTCTCCGATAATTCTCGCGGCGCAGGCGATGAGCTCTTCACATGGACGTTTGCGGTAGTATTCCGGCGTCCTGTCTGAAGGCTCGGGGGATTCCTGCTCAAGAACGACTGGCTTTCCGTCAGCTCCTGTCTGGGCCGGTATGCCGATTCCGGCTCCGTTGACCGTGCTTTTGGGCACGAGGCCGAGAAGTTCCTTGCACACTATCGAGCCGTTTTCGCGTCGGAATGCCGAGGCAAGTTCCTGCACGAGGGCGTAATTGGCAGTGCGTGCCGATTTGACGCTCGGGTCGGCGGCTGGTGACAGGAAGCCGGCAAGCATGAACATCGCCGACACTGAGCCGCACACTTCCCGAAGCCGGCCCATTCCTCCTCCGAAGCCGGAAGTTATGACGGCCGCAGTCTCTCTGTCAAGGCCTACGAGGTCTGCATAGGCAAGCAGCACGGACTGGCAGCAGTTGTAGCCGCGTATCTTGAAGTTGTCTCTGGCTTCCTGAACTCTCTTTTCGAGCTCCTCTTCTCTGGTTGAGCCGGTGCCCGTGTCAGTGTTGATGTCAATGTTCATGTCGGTATTCATGTCGTCCTCCGTCATTTGCAGACCATTATGTTGAGAATCATGCTGTCTGTGCTCTGCATCCCCACCGAGCCTATCTGGCCGAGATTCATTATGGTCTTTTCTATGTCTTTCTCAATGATGCCGTCGTGTTCCGAGACGCTGATCCCTTCCATGGCGAGTACGGCCGACTGAACCGCCCCGGAGACTCCGGAGGCCACTTTCATGGCGCAGCCCACTTTCGCGCCGTCGCATACCATTCCGGTTATGTTGCCTATCATGTTCTTGATTGCGGCGCAGACCTGCTCATAGCCTCCGCCTCTGAGAAAGGTGATTCCGCAGGCCGCTCCGGTAGATGCTATCACACATCCGCACAGGGCAGAAAGCTTGCCGAGATATCCCTTGATGTGGATGGCGATGAGGTGGCTGAGAACGAGAGCTCTCGCGAGCCGTTCGTCGTCGGTGCCGTATTTCAGGGCATAGGCTATCACAGGCATCGTGACGGTGATTCCCTGATTGCCGCTTCCGGAGTTGCTCATGGCCGGGAGAGTGCACCCCGCCATCCTCGCGTCTGAGGCTGCGGCCGTCATTGCCATCGCGCAGCTCATGAAGTCGGAGCCGAACACTTCCGCGTATTTTCCATCGCTGATGGTCTTGCCGACGCGCAGGCCGTAGTTCCCTTCAAGCCCTTCTCTGGCGAGGGCGAGATTCATTGTTCTGGAATCGAGGATGAAGGCTATGTCCCCATAAGGGATTTCATTGGCGAAGTCGAAGATTTCTCTCACCGTGACGCCTTTCCCGGATATCCCTTCCTCTTCGGCTCCCTCGCCTTCATGGCTGTGGCTGGACTGGATAATGTTGCCGTCAAACCATGTCTCCACGATGTTGTCGTGGTCGTCTTCTATCACGGCAGAAGACTCATGAACGGCGGCTTCACCGATGCTTACGCAGGCTTTCACATAAAGCTTTCTGGGCGTGTCGGCTATGCTGATGCTCACTTTCTTCCCCTCTACAAGCTCTTTCGCTCTGGCGATTGACTTTTCGTCGAGATCATGCAGTACCTCAAGACCGTATTCCGATTTCCCGCATACTGCTCCGAGAGCGGCAGCGATGTTGAGGCCTATCATTCCGGTGCCGGGGATACCGACTCCCATTCCGTTCTTGAGAATGTTGCCGCTGACCTCCACCCTGATTCTGAATGGGGCGGAGAGCCTCCATCGCGGGCAGCCGCATCCTTCGCACCTGCCTTCGATTATTTCCACCGCCTTGGCCACGGACAGCGCGACTGCTATGGGCTCCGTGCATCCCAGAGCGGGCTTCACCTCTCTTCTGATGAGGCTGATGATTTCTGATTGGCGTCCAGTCATCTCTCAAAGAATTTCAAAGTCGAACATATTATCCCGTCTATGGCCTCCTCCTGAAGTACGGTCTCTATCGGGAAGCCGATGACGACGGTTCTGTAGTTTCCGGGGTCGTATGATATTGCGGCCGATATGGCCGTGTCAGAGTATCGGAGAATGGTCCTTGCTGAGTCAGGGGCAGGGGCTATGCCGTCCGGCGCCTCCACGCGGTATATCCTCTCGTCATAGTCCCCGTTGAAGGAGACGGTATCAGGCAGCTGCGGCATTGCCGACCTGTATCTCTTCGCCTGAGTCCCAAAGCTTGCGCAGCCTGTGATCCATCTGTAGCCCAGCACCGCTTCTGCAAATCTGATGCTCTCCTCACGGAAGACGCTGTCCCTGTCGGTCTCGTAGACCCTGTCCCAGATGTCCGTGCCGACATCTGCTCCGGAGACGAGCACATTGCGCCCCTTGGCCGTGAAGTTTCTCAGGGCAGACTGGAGACTTGCGGGAAATACCGTGTATCTGTCCGGCACAGTGCCGCTGCCTATCTTGACGGTGACCTGCTTGCCGCAGATCAGGTCCATGCTCCAGAAGCGGCTCATCGTGCTGTCGGAGGAAAATGCCGAGGCGCTGGCGGAGCAGAACGGGTGTCCTGCCTTCATTATGGCCTTTCCGTGTATGGAAGGATAGTCGAACGTGTTTCCTGCGACAGGGATGCCTGCCATGCCGCTTTCAGATGCTCCGAAGCCGGGATTGTCATCGTCGGTCCAGACCATGCCTCTGCGGAACTGCCGCATCTCTCCGGCGAAAGAAATGTCTCTTATGTAGGGCACGCCGCTGTCCATGCGGTTGTCAAATCCCGCGTAGGTAGAGTCGTCATACGACACCGGAGCGGACACCCTGTCGAAGTTGTTGACAACCAGCACTGTCCCGGCGTATTCCCTGAGGTCTTCCGGCACTCCCGCGCTGAGAATCTCGGACGGGAAGCTCTCGCCTCCTGAGTTGTACGCGGTGATTTTGTAGCTGTAGACGTGTCCCGGCAGCATCTTCACGCGGCAGAACGTCCTGTCCTCTTTTCTGGAGAATCTTATCTTCGTGCCGTTGTCAAAGGCTCCGGAGTCCACCCGCGTGTACAGTATGTACCCTTCAGGGACCGCCGTAGGCTCGAGCGGGTCTTCGGTATCCGTCCAGCTGAGCTCCAGCTCGATCTCCCCGTTTCCTTCGGGTGATGAAGACGGGAATACGGCTGCGAATGAGCCGACCGGCAGCGGCTGCACCTTATATGGCACTCCATATCTGTTGCTCAGGTATTTCAGCATTCCCTTGTAGACTGCACGGCTCACCGTGAAGCGGAATGACGGGTCGAGTCCCAGTCTCATGTCCGAGAAATTCTGGTGTGACAGCAGCTCAAGAAGCATCGCCGGTACCGGAGGCGTCCTTGACTCGCTGTATGACCTGTCCCACAGGCATCTGCGGTTCCATATCGGGTCGAAGGACGCACGCACGTCCTGCACTATCTGGCTCTGTACGAGGTGGGCGTACTCTCTTGATGTCATCCTGTCCTCTCCGTCAGGCAGCTTCTGCCGTCCCTCGCATCTGAGCGAATAGATGGCCAGTGTGCCGATGGTGGAATCGTTCGGGGTGACGCCTGCGTCGGAATGGAAGCCGAAAGAGATGTCTATCGGTATCTTCTTTCCGTCCTTCCTGCCGGGATTCACTGCCGAGCCCCCGCTGAGCCACCCTACCCATGCCCCGCGCGACATGAAGTCGTCCATGTAGTCGTTCTTCTGTTCGTTCTGGCTGAATACGGAAGAGTCCGTTCCTGCCCACTGCATCCAGTATCTCGCTCCTTCCACGAATCTCGGGAGACCGGAAGTGACTGCCTCTGATTCCGGATCACCGCAGATGCTTCTGGCTATGTTGCCCATTCCTCCTCCGAATTTCACCGCATCGGCCGTCACGACGCTGCCGGGCGCGAACCGTCTTCCATGGGGCGTACTTGACTCGAGAGTCACATATCCTTCCGTGCCTTTTTCGAATGTGAAAGTGCCGAGATATATCCAAGTCCCGCCTCCCATCTTCTGATTCACGATGAATCTGCTTTCCCCTCCGAGGTGTCTTACCGTGTACAGGGCGTTTTCGGTGCTTTCAGGAAGGCTTTTGTACGAGACATAGACGGCGTATTCCCCCTTTTCGGGTATTTCAGGAGTCCATCGGGCGGCCGCTCCGGCCTTCTTTCCGCCTGCGGTGCATCCTGCCGATCTCGCCGTGCCCATCGAAAACGGGTTGTCGAGGCCGCTGTAGATTTCGAGCGAGTCGGCGAACCCTGTCCCCGCACTCTTCCATTTGCCTGTTTCAGAGTAGATTCCCGTGCCTCTTGCCACGCCATTGCCGCTGCATCCGTCTCGGAAGGAAGGATCGTTGTCCACTATGATTTCATTTCTCTGGCAGTCTCTCTCTCTCGGCAGAAAGACGTATGCGCCCGCGTTTTCGAGCATCGGCACCAGAAACGGCAGCACGAAGCTCTGCGTAAGGAGATCTTCGGAAGTCTGGAACAGGCAGGGCCGCTGCCACTCCCATCTCTCCATGCTCTGCTCAAAATATCGGCCGTGGCTCTGCCAGAGCGCGATGTGCCTTCCGGAGAGCCCGTGTGTATATTCCGGCCTCTGAAGGTCGGTCACAATCGGCCTGCCCGGAGATGTCTGTCCCCTCTTTCTGAATTCAGTGGGAGACGGATTGCCGTCAGAGCCCAGAACCGGGGTGACGAGTCTCTCTAGATTCACCCTGTTGCTGTATATGCTGCCGAGTCTCCAGTTACTGTATCCGTCCGGAAATCTACTCTTGAGCTCGGATCTGAACCATCTGACGTCGGCGGCCGAGAACGGCCTGTCTCCGAGGGTGACGGTGAAATAGAAGTCGAGCGCTCCTCCTCTTTTCATCACGGCGCTGAGCTCAAGCCCGCTGTCGACCGTCGTCCTTTCCCTGAGCAGCGAGTCGAGAGCCCTGCATACAGGCTCGAAGTCGGTCACTATCCTGCTTTTCCTGGCCCCGGCTTCCGCGGCCTCGTTCCGCATCGGGCCGATAAGGCACAAGAGCACCGTAACGGCCGCAAGCCACAGCCTCGTCGCAAGCCGCAGTCTCGTAAGGAAAGATGGGAAATGCGCCTTCATCGGATCACCATTTTTTGGACAGGGCCGCGTAAAGGAGCACTGCGATGCTGCCGACGAAGAGCCCGATGCAGTCGGCCCTGAAATCGGCGATGTCACAGCTTCTGTATCCGGTGGCCTCCTGCAGCAGTTCTATGCCTCCTCCCGCTGCGGCTCCGATGATGAGCGTAAGAATCATGAACATTATGAAACTGCCGGCCTTTCCGCTCTGCCTGTGGAATGCCATATACATGAGAACGGGGAAAGGCAGGAACATGAGGGAATGGACCACCTTGTCCTTTGGCAGTCCGAGCCAGCCGCTGGCCATGTCAAAGCCGTTTCCCAGATGCAGAAAGCAGAGCAGGCATACGGCCACGACATACAGCAGCATGAGCAGTCTGGATATTATCTTCTTTTTCATGCGCGTCTTGTTCCGTAGCATTTGTCCATGCGGGCTACAGCGCCTGCATGTCATTGAGCTTCTTGTAGTATCCGTTGAGGACTATGAGCTCTTCATGACGTCCTCTCTCAACGATTTCCCCCTCATGCATCACGTAGATCTCGTCGGCGTTCTTTATGGTCGAGAGCCTGTGTGCGATGGCTATGGTGGTTCTTGAGGACATGAGCCTGTCGAGAGCCTCCTGCACGATTCTCTCGGATTCCGTGTCGAGAGCCGAGGTGGCTTCGTCAAGTATGAGTATCGGAGGGTTCTTGAGGATGGCTCTGGCTATGCTTATCCTCTGTCTCTGTCCGCCGGAGAGCTTGCCTCCGCGGTCTCCGATGTTGGTGTCGTAGCCCTCCTCCTTCTCCATGATGAAGTCGTGCGCGTTGGCTATCTTCGCCGCCGCCACGACCTGCTCCATCGTGGCGCCTTCCACGCCGAAGGCTATGTTGTTGAATATGGTGTCGTTGAACAGGATGGCCTCTTGGTTGACGTTGCCTATGAGGCTCCGCAGATCCTTGATCTTCACGTCTCGGACATCCTTCCCGTCGATGAATATCGCTCCGGAGGTGACGTCGTGATATCTCGGAATGAGGTCGACGAGAGTGGACTTGCCTGAGCCCGACTGTCCCACGAGGGCGACGGTCTTGCCTTTAGGCACGGTGAGACTGATATGCTTGAGCACCTCTTTGCCGTCCTCGTATCTGAAGCATACGTCTCTGAACTCGATCCTGTCCGTGAACTCTTCTATCCTGACGGCGTCCGGCTTCTCCTTTATGTTGTTCTCCGCCTTGAGTATCTTGTCCACGCGCTCCATCGAGGCCAGGCCCTTTGGAATGTTGTATCCGGCCCTTGCGAACTCCTTGAGCGGATTGAGCACGCTGTAGAGGATCACCATGTAGAAGATGAAGGTCGGGGCATCGATAGGAGCCTTGTCGCTCAGGATGAGGGTGCCTCCGAACCAGAGCACTATCATGATCATCACCGTGCCGAGAAATTCGCTCACAGGATGCGCGAGCGCCTGCCTCATGGCCACCTTTCCGGTAGCGGTCCGCAGATCGTTGCTCACCTTCGTGAACCTGTCCACCATGCGGTCCTCGGCGATGAACGCCTTGATTATCCTGAGCCCTCCGAGAGTCTCCTCCAGCTGCGACATGGTGTCGCTCCACTTGCTCTGGGCCTCGAGGGACTGTCTCTTGAGCTTCTTTCCTATCGCGCTCATTCCCCACGCCATTCCCGGCACGACAAGTATCGTGAACAGTGTGAGCTGCCAGCTCGTGAATATGAGCGTGCCGAAGTAGAAGAGTATCAGGATAGGGTTCTTGATGAGCATATCAAGCGAACTCGTGATGGAGTATTCTATCTCCCCGACGTCTCCGCTCATCCTCGCTATGATGTCTCCCTTCCTTTCCTGCGAGAAGAATCCCAGCGGCAGCTTCATCATCTTGTTGTAGACGGTCACCCTTATGTCTCTTACGACTCCTGTCCTGAGCGGAATCATTATGGCCGAAGAACCGAAGTAGCACGAGGTCTTGAGCGCCGTCATCAGGCCGAGAAACAGGCCGAGGAGCAGCAGCGTGATGGAGCCTCCGTACTGGTCTATCATCTGGGTGACGTAGAAATACAGATTGTTCGTGGCCTTCTCCTTGATGTCGACTGCGGCGTCCCACGGGATGAATTCGTAGACCTTGTCATTGATCTTGAACAGGATCTGAAGGATGGGGATGATGAGGGTGAATGAAAATATGTTGAATACCGCCGAAAGCATGTTCAGGATGACAGCACCGACAAGGTATCTTTTGTAGGGCGCTATAAAGCGCTTCATCATTTGCCAAAATTCTTTCATCTCTGATGGATGTCTGTGAAACAAACTGCAAATATAGTCCGTTTTTGCTGACATACAAAGTCCGAAAGCCGACAATCAGAGACAATCACCGCCAATCACCGACAATCAGAGAGCCGGCCTCGTCACGCTCATCCTGTCATCCTCTCTGCTCGGGGCGCGTCAGGGCCTATTTCCATCTCTTGTGGCTCCAGAGCCAGTTGGAAGGGTCTTTTCTTATATCTTCCTCGAGCATCGAGAAATACCGTTTCATGAGCTCCTCCGGATCCTGTCCCGCCGCGTTCTCGGTGATCACTTCATAGGTGAGCCTGTAGTGCCCTCTCTCCAGCCGTTCCTGCCTCATATAGAGGATGGCGAAGCCGAGCTTTGCGGCGAGAGCGAAGCCTCCGAGCATCCCGACGGTGGGCTGGTTGAGGAAAGTGCCGACATAATGGCAGGCCTTGTAGGGAAACTGGTCCGCTATGAGCACGTATATCGGCTTGTCGTCCTTGCGGGCCACGGCGTGCCGGAGCATCTTGACGTCCTCTACCTGGCCTTTGTACTGCGGGAGGGGAGCCTTTCTGTTGTCATGGAACACCTTGTCCGACACTTTGTTGTACATGCTTCTGTAGGCTACGAAGAAGTTGTCCATGTCGATGTGCCCGGTCAGGTCGACCGTATAGGAGTATTCGTAGATGCCTCCCAGCAGCTCCCAGTTGCCGCAGTGGGATGTCATGCAGAACACGCCTCTGTCTCTGTTGGCGTCCAGAAGCACCTCGGGGTTGACATAGTCGTAGATTCTCTGCCTGTGGAGCTTTTTCCCGTTTCCTGGACAGCCTCCGAACCATATCGTCTCGGCGGCTATCTCTCCGAGCCTCCGGTAATAGTCCTTCGCGATGCGCTCTATCTCGTCGTATTTCTTTTCAGGGAATGAGCGGGCGAGATTGACGTATATGACTCCCTTTCTGTAGGACAGCACGGATCTGAGGAACCACGAGACGAGATCCCCGACCTTGTAAAGGAAGCCGAGAGGAAGTTTTCCGAATGTTGATATTATGCACCGGACGATTCCGGCCTTGAAGTCAGTACCTGTCATTTCCGTCAGCTGAAGTGTCGTGCGCAGAAGTCCGCATGGGCCGTGCGCGGCTGCGCAAAGTTAATTTATTTTCAATAGCGGAACAAAAATATTAGATTTGCCGGGATGATTAGTGAGAATATGAGGGTTCTTGTCCATTTCCATGTGCATTACCATGATCAGGTCGAATGGTTTGTCAGCCGGCTTGCCAACATAGGCGGATGCGAATGGGATCTTTTCGTGACCTTCAGCAGTATGCCTCCCGAGACGGAAGCCATGCTGAAGGCGCTGAAACCGGATGTCCATCTCGTCAGGACAGACAATGTCGGCTATGACGTGTGGCCGTTCATAAGCCTTGTCAAATCGGTCCGTCTCGAGGACTATGACCTTGTGCTTAAGCTGCATACGAAGAGCCGGTCTCCGATCCGGGTCCACAGGTTGAAGTATGAAGGATATGAGTGGCGCAATGCTCTCGTGGACTCGATCCTGAAGAGTCCCGGGCAGTTCGGCAGGGCTCTGAGGGCGTTCCGGGATGATAAGGTCGGTCTCGTGTGCAGCGATGCCTTCCGGATGGAGACGCTGGGATGGTGCGAGGAGGAGGCGGGGCTGCTTGACGGCGAGCTCAAGAGGCTGGGCCTTGCCGTTTCCGACAGACATTTCTGCGTCGGCACGATGTTCCTCGTAAGGGCTTCCGTACTGGAGTTCCTGCGCAGAGCCGAGATAACGGCTGACATGTTTCCCGTCAAGATGGCCTCCAATTCAAAGGGTACGATGGCCCATGTCTATGAGAGGATACTTTCCATGGCTCCGGGGGCGTATGGCTATAAGACGGTATGCCTGTCTTCCGACCCGTTGCGTTCCCTGTATCTCAATGCCGACAGGCTCTTCACCGGTCTCTTCAGGAATCTCTTTTCCGTCAATCGGGAAGGGCCGGACAGAGAGAAGATTCTGAGGCTCATGGGACTGAAGATCAGGATTCCGAGCCGGGAGAGAGTGGCGGCGTCGGCTAAGATAGTGCTGTTCGCACATATTCTCAACCCTCTCTTCCTCAGCCGCGAGGCCCGTTCCAGACGGCGCGGGGAGGTCATCAGCAGGGCGGTGGACAAGTATCTTGACTCGTATGTCCCCGTGATCCGCTCGGTCTCCGCTGCCGGTCCTCTGCCTTCCGACAGTGTCTGCGGGTCATGCTGCCGGCAGGATGAGCCGGAAAGGATCTTCTCAATCTGGCTGCAGGGCGAGGAGTCCGCACCGGAGATAGTCAAGGCCTGCCTCGCGAGCATGAGGCGCAACTGCACCCAGGAGGTCGTCGTGCTGGACGAGAGGACTGTCTGGGACTGGATATCGCTTCCTCAGACCATAATCAGGAAATGGAGGGAGGGGAAGATCCGTCCCGCGCATTTTTCGGACATCTGCCGGGTCGCCCTCCTGTACAGATACGGCGGGATATGGTTCGACGCGACGGATTTTGTCGCCCGTCCGGTTCATGAGCGCGTGATGAATGAGGACTTCTTCATCTACATGAGCGGAGACTCCGTCAACGGCAGATACTCCTACATCCAGAACTGCTTTTTCCGGGCTAAGAAGGGAAACTATATCCTTAAGGTGTGGCTTGAGACCATGCTGGAATACTGGAGAAGGGAGGACAGTCCGGTAAACTATTTCATCCATCAGATGATCTTCAGGAAAGTCGTGGAGAGTTCGCCGCTCGCAGGGGAGCTTTTCGCCAGAATGCCGCATGTGAATCAGGATGCCACTCATGAGCTGTGGTGGGGGCACAGGGACGAGCCTTTCGATCAGGCCGTCTTTGACAGAATCACGTCGTCGGCGGTCTTCCAGAAGACGGAATACAAGTCCGCCTCGTCCCGAAAGCCGATTCCGGGGAGCTTTGCGGACGTGATGATCAGAATGTACAGGCAATGATGAGACGGCTTTTCGTTTTTGCGGCCTATGATCCACATGGAGTGGTCGGTCCGTCTCTTCTGCATCAGCTCGGCGAACTCTCGCGCTTCGGGGACATAGTGCTCAGAATGGACAATGACTGTCCGGCTGAAGAGCTCGGAAAGACGCGGGGAACGGTGATTCATGCCGGGGCCGGGCGGCATGGCGAATATGACTTCGGCTCGTACAAGAGGGCCTTTCTCTGGGCAGGAGAGCATCTCGACCTCGGGGGATATGATTTCTGCTATTTCGTCAACGATTCGGTATACGGCCCGTTCGGCGATCTCGGAAAGGCTCTTGAGAGCATGGAGGCTGGCGGCGCCGGTGCCTTTTCTCTCGTGTACAATCCCCACAGGACGACCCCTCACATGCAGTCGTGGTTCATGGGCTTCCGTCCGGAGGTGTTCATGTCGGACTGGTTTCATGATTTCATTGCCGGAGTCACTGCGCAGCCGACCAAGGAGATGGTGTGCATAGTATATGAGACGGGGCTGACTTCGCTTCTGACATCTCACGGCATCGCCTGTTCCCACCTTGTCTCGGCCGGCGGCAAGAGAATATACAATGACGTGGAGCGTCTCTTCTTCGCCGGACTGCCTTTCTTCAAGAAGTCTGCATTCACCCGGCATAACGGCTCTCTCGGACGTCAGGTCCGGCGGATTCTGGACAGCGTCAGTCCCGAGGCACGGGATGCCGTGATACGGGACGCCTCAAGACTCCTCGGGGACGAATATGTCATCCGCTTCCTCTCCTGCTCGCGTCTTTGTGCCTTCACCCGTTATCTCGGCTATCTCGTCTCTAAGCTGAAGAGGTTGACTGTCAGATAGTTTTTTGGCTTACTTCTGGTCCGTTTCCTCCTTAGGCCGCAGCGTTCTGAAGATCCTGTCGATGATCTCGCTGTCGACCGCATCGTCGAATTTGCGGGCCCAGAAATGCGGCACGCTCATGAGCAGATCCCAGTCATCGGCGCGGAACGTCCACGGATGGCGTATGCTCTCGCCTCTTGTCCAGTCGATGAACCTCATGTTGCTTTCGTTCACCACATGCTCCTCGACAGGCTCCTTCACATAGAGCCGTTCTCTGAAAGGCGAGTTCCACACGAGGGTGGCGAGAAAAATCTCGTCGCAGGTATTGGTGTGCCTGAACACCTTTTCAAGCCAGTCTTCCTTGGATATGACATAATGCGCCAGCTCGTCAGTGATGCTGAACCACTGGGACGCGAACCGAAAGTCCACATCCCTGTTGATCTGGTAGCCTACCGCCATCTGAAGCCCCTTGAAGATGTTGTTGAGGAGATTGGTCGCGAAATGTCCTGCCCCTTCCGGAAACAGGGTGTAGTAGCGGAATCTCGAGGCGGTGGTCTTCTTGAAGTTCCAGAAATTGAGAAACTCCGTGCCGCTGTGGCTGTCGAAGAAATCATGAATCACGTCCTGACTCTTGATTGGCAGGTCCATTCCCGAGAGGAGATGGTAATAGTCGTAGTGATGGGCATCGGCGGCCGCCTTCAGAAGGGCGAGCTCGGCCCGCATGATGCTCACTCCGCCCCAGCTGACCCTGATCCTGTTGTCCAGAAATACGAGGGAGGAATGCCTGCAGAGACCCTCCCATTCCTTCGGATCGAATCGGGCCTTGGCGTCCACATGTACGTAGATGTCGTTGCGGCTGTCGTCAAGGAGCTCTATGAGTTTGCGCAGCTGGCTGAAATGGTGGTGCGCAAGTATCAGATATGCGTGGCGTTTCATTATCTGTTCTTTATCATTTGTTTCAATTCTCTTCCGGCCCCATGTCATCTGTGCTGTCCGCGGCCTGTCATGTCACCGGTGCTGTCCGCGGCCGGTTTCAGGCCTCTGTTCCGCCGTCCTTTGCGTTCCGGACGGCGCCGCAGACCCTGTCGATGATCTCGGAGTCGACTTTCTCGTCGAACTTTCTGGCCCAGAACTGCGGTGCGTTCATCAGCATTTCAAAGTCGCCGGCACGGAAAGTCCACGGATGGCGTATGCTTTCGCCCCTTGTCCAGTCAATGAGCCTGATGCGGCTGGCCTTGACCTCTGGCGGATTGTCAGGATTCCTGTAGAGCCTGTCCCTGAGAGGAGAGGCTGCAGCAAGAGTCGCCAGAAAGATCTCGTCGCAGATGATGGTGTGCCCAAAAGTCTTCCACAGCCATTCCTCTTGCGAAATGACATATCTCGCCATCTCGTCCGTTATGCTGAACCATTGTGAGCCGCACTTGAAGTCCACGTCCCCATTGATGCCTGAGCCGCAGGCCTTCTGGATGTTGCGGCAGGTCTTGTTGACGGCATGACCGATGAAGTTCCTCTCGCTTTCTGGAAACGGGGTGTACCACCTCACGCGGGACAGAGTGTCCTCGTCCATCCTCCAGAAGTCGATGAACTCATATCCGGCATTTTCCCGGAAGAACTCATGCACTTGATCCTGGCTCTTTATCGGAAGATCCATGCCGGACAGCAGGTGATAATAGCCGTAGCGTCCTCTTGAAGTGGCCTCCTTCAGCAGATTGATTTCCACCCTCATTATGCTCGGGCCTCCCCAATGCACCCGGACCCTGTTCTTGAGGAAGGTGAGTCCCGAATGTCTGCAGGCGATTCCGCTTTTTTCCGGACTGAAGTCTGCTTTCGCGTCGACATGGATGAAGATGTCATTGCGCGGGTCGTCAAGCAGTTCCACCAGCTTCCTGAGCTGGTCGAAACGGTCGTGGGCGATTATGAGATAGGCGTGTCTCTCCATATTTCCTTCCGTCATATTCCCTGTTCCTGAAAATATTTCCTGTAGAGTTCGGCCCTTCTCTCCTTCAGCTGCTCGGGCTTGCTGAATGTGGAGATTCTGGCGAACGCGTTTTCAGCCAGCCTGCGCTGCATCGAGACGTCTTCAGCCAGCCGCATCATCCCGTCTGCGAACGCTTCGGGCCTGTCGGCTATGATGCAGTCCTCTCCGTTCCTGAAGTCAAGCCCTTCCGCCCCTTTCGACGTGGCGATGAACGGAGACTTGGCGTAGATCGCCTCGATGATCTTGATGCGCATTCCGCTTCCTATCCTTATCGGCACGATCGAAATCTTCCCGTTGATGAATGAGGCGAGGTCTTCGATGTAGCCGGTAAATTCGAGCTCGGGATGCAGCTTCACGTATTTTTTCACAAATCCCTTCTTCCATGAGCCCACGACGTACAGCCTGAATTTCTCTCCCCTCGCCTTGAGCACAGGAATGATGTTGCTGCAGAACCAGCTGATCCCGTCGAAGTTGGGAAAATGGTCGCATCCCCCGACGAATACGAACTCCTTTGCGCATTCCGTAAACTCCGACGCATTTCTTTTGTCCCGTATGATGGCCGGAGACACATCGATCTTCTCTGCCGGGATATATTCGGAGAGAATCTTCTTGTCTGTATCTGTCAGTGTGATTATATGGTCATACTGGTTGAGGATGGCTATGTCCTCAAGCTTCTTCATCTCGTAGAGGTATCTGTCCGTCATCGTCACTTTGTGGAACAGCGACATCTCGTTGGCCAGACGCACGAACTGTATCTCATGCTGCACATACAGCGTCATCACGTCCTTCGGAAGAAGGAACTTGAACGGGGTGAAATTGTAGAACTCCACCTGTATCAGGTCGAAGCCTCCCGAAGCCGCCACCTCGTGCACATGCCTCATGAACCCTTCCGTCTGCATTCCCATCTCGCTGAAAAGCCCGGAGTGATACTTGAACCTGCTCTCGTCGCTGATGATCTCGCTCATGTTCTTGTTGAGCCATCTCATCCTCTTCCTTGCGGCCGAGGCCATCAGTTTTGATATGATCTTGAAATATATCGAAGTGCCGCATAACACGGAAGTGTCCTTGTACTCTTTGTCCCTTATGCGGAAATACGGGTTGAACTTGACGTCGTCCCATATCCGGGTCAGCTTTTCATAGTTCTTCCTGTCCCATTCGTAGACCGGCACGATCATCGTAATGTCGTAGGTCTTTCTCAGATAGTCCACCATTGAGAACATTGCCTGATTGCCTCCTGAGTTGAGGGGATAGGGAACATAGGGTGTGATGATCAGTATCTTCTTCATTTCATATAGGGTTAGAGTCATTTGCTTTCTGCGGCCGACACTTTGTCCAGGGCCTTCTCGAGCCTGTCCATTATGATCTCCCAGCAGTAGTTTTCCTTCATATATCTTTCTCCTTTCTCCTGCATCATGAGACGTTCGGCCTCATCCGTGTCCATCTTGTGCAGCTTGGAAATGAAATCGCGTGCACCCCTGTAACATTGCACGGCTCCGCCGCTTTTTTCCCTGTGCTTCCTGAACACTTTGCAGCGTCCGTTCACCAGTGCCGGGACCCTGTCGTGCATCGCCTCCAGAAGCACAAGGGAGAGGCTTTCATATTCGGACGGGTTGATCAGGACTCTGGCGTGCAGGAGCATCGCCCTCTTGTCCTCTTCGGAGACGAATCCCGTGTAGATCATACCTTCGGCGGCAGCCTCCTGCTCGTAGGTCTTGCCCATGACGACCAGAGGCAGGGCGTCGTCCCCGTACCGTTTCCTGTATGAGGAGTAGTATTCCGCCATCCTTCCCGTCTTGTCTGTGTCGATGCGCCCGATGAAGAGCGCATATCTGTCCGGGAGAGAATATTTCCGCCTGACTTGCTCCCACGGGGCGGGAGCCGTCAGCCCGATGCCGGTGCCGATGATGCCGCAGTCCCGGATGGCGGTCCCGAAGATGTCTTTCCCGAGCTTCATCTCCGCGTCCGTGTTGAATCCCACGTATCTGATGCGGCTGAATGCCTGATCGAGCGACACCCTGAACGACGCCTTCATCTTGTGCAGAAGCGGTACGGCCAGAGTCTTGTCCCCGACCGCCATCGCGGAGAAATAGAACAGGGGGAAGTTGGAGCTGAACACTATGAACGCGTCATAGCTGTCCCTGTGTTCGGACAGGTATCTCAGCAGGTCTGCCGAATAGAATACGGTACATTTCTGAGCCTCGACATCCTCCTTTAGCTTCCATGTCCATGTCCCGGCAAATGCGGAGACTGCCCGGAGCAGACCTGCCTGATAGAGCCGCATCCTCAGCCGTCTTGCCGGCTTCGCCATCTCGAGCCAGCGCCTCTCGCCCGCATGATCGGGCGGAGCTGCCGCGAATCTTCTCACGAGGACTCCGTTCATGGCCTCTTCTCCGGCAGGGTATTCGTTCGAACCCTTCACATAGTCTTTCACGCAGGTCGTGAGCACTTCGACGTCGTGCCTCAGCGCAAGCCGTTCGGCCAGCATCCTGCAGTGGAGCTCGGCTCCTCCGTTTATGTCAAGGCCGTATCTTACTGATACGAACGCGATCCTTCTCTTGTTATTCATATCGGAACAGGCAAGTCAAAGTCCTCAAAAATGTCACGGCAGGACAAATGTAACATTTTTTCGGAACATTAGCAGATAAAGCGGCGTTTCGCGACCGGACGCAGGCCTTTCCCGGCCTTTACGGCTCTCTCTTCACCCCTTTTTCAGGACGAGTCCGGAAAAGGCCTTTTCGAGGACCTTCAGTCTGTACCTGAGATCTTTCCCGGGATTGTATTTCAGCGCCTTCCGCAGCGCCTTCCAGGAGCCGAGATATGGCTTGAGCTCTTTGAGCGGATATATCACGTATCCGGCCTCAGTCCGTACCGGCAGCGGATATCTGATGCCTAGAGATGAGAAATGGCGGTGAGTCCAGCTGAAGAAGTCCACATTGGCGTCGCTCAGTTCCGCAAGATGTTCGGCTGTCCTGATGCAGGACACGTTGGTGCCGCTGTCTCTCCAGCGGACTCTTGACTTTTCGCCGGACACCGTCCTTATGCCGCGTTCCGCCGCGCAGGTCATCACTGTGGCGTTGTCGCTCCTGTACGCCTTCTTGAATTCTACGAAGCCTCCGCATTTGGCAAAATTGTCCCTCCTGAAGACAAATTCCGGCATTCTTGCGTCTATCTTGTTGAGGTATAGTGAAGTGAAGAACTCTTCGGCAGATATCTCCGGCGGGAATGGCGGGCATTCGCTCATGACTGCGTCGTCCGGTCCGATGATGGAGATGTCGAAGTGGTACACGTCATGACCGGGATGCTCGCGTACTGTCCTGCGGAACGAGGCGATGCAGTTCCCCTCCATGATGTCGTCATCCGAGAACATGCAGAAGAACTCCTCTTCCCCGGCCATTTCCAGACATCTGTTCCAGTGTTTCACGAGGCTGACGCCTCCCAGATTGGAGTCGAACCGTCTGTAGACTATCCTCATCCTGTCTGTCCACCGTCTGACCGTCTCCTCTATCGGGTTGGGACTGCAGTCGTCCCCGATGTAGACGGTGAAATCCCTGTCAGTCTGCCTGCCAAGGGATTCAAGGGTCCTGTCCAGAAATTCGCTTTTGTATGCCGGTATTATCACCGCGAGACTGTCCTTTGCCATAATATGATCCTTTCTTTGTCCGTCTTCTGTCTTTTTTCACGCCATCTTCTCTATCCAGTGGAAGATGAGGATTATCCTCTTCCTCAGGACTTCCGGGCTGACGGTGTCCGGCGTGTCCGTGGTCCTGTTCGTGCGCATCGTTATGCCCGAGGTGAAGAGGACGGCAGGAATCCCGTTGTCAATGAAGACTCTCTGGTCGGAGAGCCTGTAGAAGACTCTTGTGAAGTCGTCGCTGCCGTAGTATGTGTGCGAGAGCTCCAGAGATATGTCGTAGAATCGGTTGCATAGGGAGATGAGGCTTCTCTTCTCTTTCGGGAGGCTGTCGTTGCCGAGCATTATCAGGTAGTCTTCCCGTCCGGAGTCAAGCGGCGAGAGAGTGCTGCCGATCTGGTCGAGGCTGACCATCAGGCTGATCTTGTCCGGAGTGACCGTCTCTCCCGAGACAGGGTCTGTCAGCCGTCCTTCCTCGATGTCTCTCCAGAACGCCTGCGATCCGGCGAGGTTCATCCCGTTGGCGTCGAAGGCCACGAATATGATGTTTGAACCGTAGGTCCGCCCGAGCGTCTTCATTGCCGCGAACATCTCCGCCAGGCCGGTCATGGCCACCGTTCCGGAGGCGTTGCTGTCCGCACCTGGGTAGAGCCTTCCCCGGAGGATGCCGAGATGGTCGTAATGCGCTCCTACCACTATATATGACCGTCGCGGGGTCTTGAGCGAGCCGGGAATCATGCCCACGACATTGTGCCCGACGATGCCCCCGCCGGCGAAGACATGCTTCGCATAGCTGTTTCCGAAGCTCAGGAGCCCCATGTCGCGGAACTTCCTTATTATCCAGAACGCCGCCTCGTTGCCTCCTCGGCTCCCCGTCGCCCTGCCTTCGCAGAGTGAGTCCGCCAGAAAGGTTATGTCCCTGAGAAGCTTCTCTTCCCAGATGACGTTGTGCGCCGCGTCGTCGTTCGTGGTCCAGGCGCTCTGTGCTGCCGCCCGACCTGCCGGGACAGTCAGAAACATGACGAGAACCGTCGGGAGCAGGAGAAAGAAATGAAGTTTTTTGCGGGATTTTGTCTGTCCGGGCATGATTAATGATTATATTTGCGGTTCTGTCATTTTTGGCGGGGCCAAAAATAGTCAAATTAAGCGTTAAAAGGAAATTTTTTGTCGTTCGGATGCGGTGTGTCGTGAAATCCATTCTGTCAGTGGCCATGGCGGCGGCTGTCCTGGTTTCCCTCGGAGGATTCCCGGCTTTCGCCCAGTATGACAAGGACGTCTTCTCGTTCAGGGGAAGACGCGCCCTGGCTGACGGCAAGTATTCTCTCGCGATAGAGAATTTCAACGTGCTGGCCAGGCTCGACACGACCGACTACTGGACATATTTCTTCCGGGGCATAGCCAAATACAATCTCGGCGACCTGCGCGGGGCGCAGCAGGATTTCGACAACTCCGTGAGACTCAATCCGGTGTTTACCTCAGGCTACCATTACAGGGCCATCACCCTGAGCCGCTTCGGCCGCTACGACGAGGCTCTGGCCGACCTGCAGCGGGCCATCGATCTCAGGCCGGGATTCATCGGCCTGTATTTCAGCCGAGGGGTCACTTATTTCCTCTCGCAGCAGTTCGACAAGGCCGTCGACGACTTCAACCGCTACATCCGCAAGGAGCCGAAGGACCCTTCCGCCTATCTCAACAGGGGAGCGAGCTGGCTGTTCCTCAAAGACACTCTCAAGGCCATGTCCGACTACAACACGGCCATACGGCTCGACCGCTTCGATCCGGAGGGCTATATCCGGCGCGGAAGGCTCTACGCCTCGCAGAACGACTTTGAGCATGCGATAGCCGATATGGACAGGGCCATCGAGCTCGACACCACAAACACCTTCGCCTATTTCAACCGTGCCATAATGCTCTATGAGAAGCACGACTACATAGGTGCGATGGCTGATCTCAACCGGGTTCTCAGGGACGAGCCGGGCAATGCCCTCACCCTCTACAACAGAGGCCTGATCCGGGCGCAGGTGGGAGACTATGAGGCGGCTCTTTCAGATATGGACAGGGTGCTGAACATCAATCCTGACAATGTCCTCGCCTATTTCAACAGAGCCTCGATATTCATAGAGATGGGCCGCTGGCAGGATGCGCTTGAAGACTATGACAAGGCCATCGCGCTCTATCCTGATTTCGCCAAGGCATATATGAACCGCTCATACGTCAAGAACATGCTCGGGGACTACAAGTCGTCGAGGGAGGACTATGAGACGGCAAGGAAGAAGGTGCAGGAATACCGCGAGGCCACGGCAGAGAATGCCTCCTCCTTTGCCGACACCACTAAGAAATACAGCTCGCTGCTCGCTCTCGACGCCGAGTTCGCCCAGCATAACTTCAATGACGAGCTCCTTCAGCACAGGGATATAGACATCAGGCTCAGACCTCTGTACAGATTCGTCCTCTCTCCGGGAAAGGATGAGACTGAGTATGCTCTCGAAAGGAGGTATGAGAATCTTCTGATAAGGAGATTCGAGTCCGACTCTCCGGTGGAGATTTCGGTCTCGAGCGCCGACACCCTCTGGAATCCCGGCTATGGTGATGAGGTGGAGGAGATTGTCTATGGCGATGCGGAGTCTTCAGCCTCTGCCATGAACGCGTTTCTGCGTGCCCTCTATGAGTATGAGGGCCGTCAGTACAATTCGTCCCTCAGCTACTATGACGAGGCCGTCAGTCGTGGCGAAGCCGCGGCGGAGGCTTCCGGAAGCGGGGTGGAGCGCTTCTACAATGCGTTCTACTACATGAACAGGGGAGTGCTGAGAGCGGAGATGATAGACTTCATCTCTTCCATAGAGAACAATGTGCAGGTGCTGACTATGGATGATTCCGGCACCACGAGGGCCCGTGTCCGTGATCAGGTGAGCCGTCAGTATGACTATTCCGAGGCGATAGAGGATATGAAGAGAGCCGTGGAGATCGTGCCGGACATCCCGTACATACACTTCAATCTCGGCAATCTCTATTGCCTTGCTTCCGAGCATCTGCTTTCGATGGAGAGCTATTCCAGGGCAATAGAGCTCTATCCGTATATGGGTGACGCATACTTCAACAGGGGGCTTGTGCTCATCTATCTGAAGGACAGGGAGAAAGGCTGCATAGACCTTTCCCGTGCCGGGGAACTCGGAGTCTCGGACGCCTACAGCGTGATAAAGCGCTACTGTGAGGAGGAGCAGTGACGGCCGTCAGGATTACGGTTTTAAAAGGTTTGAACACAATGATAAAGGCGATTGTTTTTGATATGGGAGGCGTCCTGATAGACCTTGATATGGAAAGGTGTCGAAACGCTTTCATCGGACAGCTCGGCTATGAGGCGATAGACAGCCTCCTTGACGCGAGTCATCAGAAGGGGTTTTATTCCGACCTGGAGGAGGGGAAGATTTCGGAGGACGAGTTCCGCCGCCAGATTCTCGCAGGCTCGCGGCCGGGGGCGCTTCCTCAGGATGTGGACCATGCCATGTGGGCTCTTCTCGTGGGTATGGAGCCGTATAAGGCCGAGCTGCTCAAGAGGCTTTCCGAGAGGTATGACCTCTACCTTCTCAGCAACAACAACGGCATCTCGATGGTCAGGTGCCGGGAGATCTTCAGCGCGGCGGGAGTGCCGATGGACAGCATCTTCCGAAGGCTTTTCCTCTCTTATCAGATGAGGATGCTGAAGCCGTCTCAGGAGATATTCGGAAAGATGATTTCGGAGGTGGGTCTCGAGCCTTCGGAGATGCTGTTCATAGATGACTCGCAGGCCAATGCGGATGCTGCCGCCGCAGCCGGTCTCAATGTCCTCCACTATGTGCAGGGGACTGATCTCGCCGCAGCCGTAAGCCGCGCCCTCGGGAAAAATCATGGAGATTCCGGGCGATGCTGAGATTCATGAGTCTGTCAAGCGGAAGCTGCGGCAACTGCTATTATCTCAGCACCGGAGAGCATGGCCTGCTGATTGATGCGGGAGTTGCTTTTAGACGCCTCAGAAAGGTGTTTACTCTCAATTCCATATCCCCGGATTCGATTGACGCCATTCTCGTCACCCATGACCATCTGGATCATGTGCGTCATCTCGGCCCATACTGTGAGCATCTTCATAAGCCAGTCTATACCACGGACATGCTGCGCCGCGCCCTGCTCAGGCACGGTTCAATGGCCGAGTGCCTGCCGTCCTGCTCCCGGATCATTGAGGAGGGGGAGTGGACCGATCTCGGATTCGCTTCCGTGAAGGCGTTTGTCGTCCCGCACGACGCCACTCAGACTCTCGGCTACGCCATCGTCATCGGAGGGCACAGGTTCGTCATCATGACGGATCTCGGGCGGATGACCGAAGAGGCTCTTGAGCTCGCCTCAGAGGCCGACACCGTAGTCATAGAGTCAAATTACGACATGGACATGCTCATGGGCGGACGCTACACATACGAGCTGAAGATGCGCATCGTCCAGGGCAACGGCCATCTCAGCAATGACGAGTGTGCCGCCGCGATAGCCCGCTTCTGGCATCCGGGCCTGCGCAACATCTTCCTCTGCCATCTCAGCGAGAACAACAACACTCCCGACCTCGCCTTCCGGGCCGCGTCGGAAGCTCTCGACAGTATCGGCGTCGAGAAGGGAAGCGTCTCCCTGCGCTGCCTTCCCCGCCGCGTCCAGTCACCCGTATTCACTCTTCAGGCCGACTGACCGGCCGTAGGTCCAGCACACGGCTGAAGTGCTGTACACGGCCGTAACTCCTGCTGCCGCCGTAAAAGCAAAAAAGAACCCTGCCGCACCGCATTCCGAGCGACGGCAGGGTTCTCTGTATGGTTGATTTTTAAGTTCTCTCCCGGAAGACAACTCCTGACTTCCGGTCGGAAGAACGTCAGCGGATCTGCGGCGTCAATAGCCGAAGATCTCTTCAAGGGATACGGTCTTTACCGGACCGAGGGTCTTGAGATAGCCTGTGTCAAGATCCTTGATGTCGCCGAGTATTCCGTAGGTGTACTTGCGGTCCTTCACCCATTTCTCCTGAATGGCCTTCACGTCTTCGAGGGTCATGTCCTGAACCTGTTCGAAGATCTGTCTGTCAAGAGGTTCAGAAAGGCCGAGCTCCCTGTCGTTGAGATAGTTCCAGAGCACCTGGTCGCGGACTGTGCGCTGCGTGCGGATTCTCGTGAGCAGCGCCTCCTTGGCGATGTCGAAGGCAGCCTGTGACTCAGGCATGTCGTTGATGATCTCGTCGAATGCCTCGATGGCCTGCCTCATCTTGTCGTTCTGTGTGGCGATGAGGGCAAAATAGTAGTAGTCGCCGTCCAGGAAATATGGCGATGCCAGTTGGGCCATGGCCGTATATGCGAGACCCCTGGCCTCTCTCATCTCCTGGAACACGATGGTGTTCATTCCTCCTCCGAAATATTCGTTGTAGAGGGTAATGCCAGGCTCGTCGGCGATGTCGAACTTCTCTCCCCGATCTGAATACTGCATGAAGTAGAGCTGCTTGGCGTCGTACTGCGCAAGCACCACGCTGCTGTTCTCCACCTCGAGGCTCTTGGTGTGCTTCCTTTCAAGCGGCTGGAGGTCTTCAGCCGTCTTGTGGTGGGCATTGAGGGCGGCAAGGAATTCCTTTTGATCCTGAGGACCATAGTAGAGAATCTCATGCTCCTTGCTCATGAGCCCGCTTATCTTTGAGAGCAGCTCCTCGGAGGTGAGGGCCTCTACCGCCTTGTCGTCGAGGACAGTCTTCCGGATGAAGTCCGGTCCGTATATGATGTACCTCTGCAGCGCTCCGAAGCAGCTTCCCTGGCTGAACTTCGCGTTGGCGCGGCTTCTGAAGAGGTCGTTCTTCAGGTTGGCGAGTACGGTCTCGTCAGGCTGGGCGCCGGAAATCAGGCTTTCGACGATGTCTATGGCCTCTCCCATGTTCTCGCTCAGTCCGCTTATCTGTATCGAAGTCTGGGTCGAGCCTGAATATATGCCGAATGAGCAGGCGGTCTCATACATTCTGGAGCCTATCTCCTCGGCGGTCATGTCGGCAGTGCCGAGATATGATACGTAGTCCGAAGCCAGATTGAGGGCCGGATCATCTTCAGTGCCGGTGTTGAACACATAGATGAGAGTGAAGAGATCGTTCATCTCATTCTGCTTGTAGAGGACTTCCACTCCGGGACGGGCCTCAAACTTGGCCATGTCCTTCGAGTAGTCCACGAACACTGGCTCGATCGGCTTCACGGGAGTGTTCTGCATCTCGGTGAGGAATGCGCTCTGCCTGTCGCGGTTGGTCACGATAGGGGTGATCTTGGGAGCGGCGATCTTCTGCACGGTCTTGTCCTCGCCCTGAAGCTTGTACACGACGGCGTAGCTTTCAGGACCGAGATACTTGTTCGCCCAGTCGACCACGTCCTGCTTCGTGATGGCGGACATCCTGTCGAGCATCTGCACATCGTCGGACCAGTCGGTGCCGTTGATGAAGGACATCACGTAGAGCATGGCCCTGTTTTCATTGTCCTCATAGTTGCGCATCATGTACATCTTATAGTTGTTGACCGTGGCTTCGATCAGGCCTTCGTCAAAGTCGCCGTTCCGGAGCTTTGCCACTTCGGCAAGGAGAAGCTCACGCACCTGGTCGAGTGTCTGGCCCTCCTTAGGGCGTGCGGACACGATGAATGAGCCGTAGTCCGGCTGGGCATTGTTGTATGCGTATGCCGAAAGCACCTTCTGCTGCTGCACGAGGTCGAGGTCGATGAGGCCCGCCTGACCGTTGTAGAGGATGGAGCTTACGATGTTGGCCACGTCATGCGACTTGTCGGTGGCTTCAGGAAGCCTCCATCCGAGGGTGATGTTTTCAGCCTCGAGTCCGTACACCTTCTTCTCCACAGGAGCGGTGATCGGCTGCTCAGGCTCGAACTCCAGCTCCGGAAGCTCCGGATTCGGCTGCATGTCCCCGAAATACTTTTCTATCACGGCCATCATCTCGTCAGGGTCGAAGTCTCCGGAGAGGCAGATGGCCATGTTGTTAGGGACATAGTAGGTCTTGTGGTAGTTCTTCACGTTGGTGATTGACGGATTTTTCAGATGCTCCTGAGTACCAAGGACGGTCTGAGTCCCGTAAGGATGGTGAGGGAAGAGGGCTGCGTCCATAGCCTCGGACACCTTGCGGCTGTCGCTGGTAAGAGACATGTTCTTCTCTTCGTATATGGTCTCGAGCTCCGTGTGGAATCCCCTGATCACCGGATGCTTGAATCTGTCGGCCTCTATTCTGGCCCAGTTCTCTATCTCATTTGAAGGTATGTTCTCCACATATACGGTCATGTCCTGGGACGTGAAGGCGTTGGTGCCGGTCGCCCCGATGATTGACATGAGCTTGTCGTATTCGTTCGGAATCGCGAGTTTTGAGGCTTCGTAGCTTATGGAGTCTATCCTGTGGTAGATGGCGGCCCTTTCGGCTTCGTCCTCTGTCTGCCTGTAGACTTCGAAGAGCCTTTCGATTTCGTCAAGCATCGGCTTTTCGGCGGCAAAGTCGGATGTGCCGTACTGTTCCGTGCCCTTGAACATCAGATGCTCGAAGTAGTGTGCGAGTCCGGTCGTCTCGGAAGGGTCATTCTTGCCTCCCACATTGACGGCGATGTAGGTCTGGATGCGCGGAGTCTCCTTGTTTACGCTCATGTAGACCTTCAGCCCGTTGTCGAGAGTGCAGATCTTCGTCCCGAGCGGATCTCCCTTCACAGTCTCGTACTTGTACTGAGAACAGGATGTGGCGACCATCACTGTGACGGCTGCCACAAATAGCAGAATACGTTTCATGTAATATTGAAAATAAGTAGAGTCAAGCGCAGTCTTTATCGAAATTTCACAAATATAGTCTTTTTTGTCAATAATTACACTCTGTACCGGTGACGGAAAGCCCCATATTCAGCCCGCACCGGGATATGTCGCCCATCACCATGTTCCTGGTGTAGCTGGACTTGAAATACAGGGGGAACAACAGTTCGTTGCGGATTATCGCCTCCATGTACTTTTTCCCGGTCCATGAGCTTTGCTCCTCCCATTCCTTCCGGCTTTTTTCCGAGCATCCGACAAAGGCAAGGCTCACGAAATATTCCCCGGGCTCCAGCAGCAGTGTTTCTTCAGGTGTGATTTCATATGTCTCCATATCCTGACATTCGGCGATGTCGATATATATCGGTCTGTGCAGTATGTTCTCAAAAGTGTCGTCCGTTATCCTGTAAACGTTCAGGCTGACTTTGGCCTCTTCGATGGAACATCTTGCCACCTTGAAGGAGAATTTCCTGATTATGAACGGTCTCTTTACTTTGACATTCGAGCCTACCTCTGTGCCTCTGCTGTCCGGGCGGAAGGATCCATATGCCATTGGGAAGCGTGCCCCTTTGGAGACAAGTGTCTTTTCTCTGGAGCTGGCCGGATATACAACAGCCGCTTCAATCTCATTTTCTGTCAGTGTGACACATATGGAGTCCGTATGCATATATTCCGATGCCGCTATGCGTCCTGTAAGGTATGACACATGCTGGAACACAAGTGAATCTGTCTCTCCTACAGGGATTCCCAGCTCGAAGACCCCGTCTGCGGACGAGATTGTCCCGATACCCTTTCCCGGGATTCCTACTGCAACGTATTCTACGGCAGCTCCGTTCTGGTCTATTATCCTGCCTTTCAGAAGATGCCCGTCCTCTTTTCCTTCCATATCCCCGGGAAAGGCGGCGACTGCCAAAGCTGCGGCTGAAATCATGATGATATTCAAGTTCATTGTCTATGTGTATTAGTTTAATAATGCACTGCAAATATATTCAGCCTGACTTAAAAATGCAAATTTTTCTTCAACGGCTTTTCTGAATGGTATATCCCTGACTGGAGACGGTATATCTCTGGCCGGAGACGGGATACTGCGAAACGAAAAAACAGGTCCCGGATCCGGGACCTGCAATATGATATGCGGCATCATGGATTTCATGCCCCTTTATAGATTATCTCCATATCCAATAGTACCCGTTGCTTTTATTATAATTGTAACTGTTAGATAGATCAGGTCGAATTGATGAATAAAACCCTGGACAAGCACTAAGCCTTCCATTGAGTTTAATTATAGTCCCGGTTCTTTCTATAAGATAAGTCCCGTACAAATCGTAATGCCATTTAGAGGCCTCATAATCCAAAATACTATGGTCTTTTGTACGGATGTATATTTCTTTCATAGCGAGCAGATATGCTATTGAGCGACTCAAGTAGCCTATATACTTTATTTCGCTCTTATCTTTTTCAAATTTATATTTTCTTGCGTAATAATCATAGTATTGCAGCGCTGCTTTCAGGCACAACATCCGTATCTATTTCAGCATGTTCTGCTATTGTGTAAATTTTAGTTCCGACAAACCACAGCGGGACTTCGATGTAAGGGGTGCGTGTGAACGGAAAGCAATTCCAGCCGGCAATTGTAAGATATTCGTCAAGTACCTCAAAAGCCCGGTTTGTCACATTGCGTGTATATGTCATTTGCCAGATGACGGGGGCCGTCTTCTGGGCCGGGTCGTTAAGCCGTTTGGCGTCAAGTATCGAGAATTCGAGATAAATGCTGGTATTGGTTGTGCTTTGGGTGTAGCCGTCGGTAGTGATGGTGCGGTTGCGTTGGGTGGTGACATATGAATATGTCTTTGTTATGTAATTGTAGACCGGCCGGGTCACGCTCCCAGTGTTGACTGTTTCCGAAGTGGGAGGTACATAAGTGGAGGAAATGGATTCCTGTGAATTTTTGGCCACACAGACGATTATATCGGGATTTTCCTCATCGCGTTCGAGTTCCCTGAAAAAGCCTGATGAACAGAACCGTTCAAGTATTTTTTTTCAGTCAGAGGGTCATCTCCAGTTATCATTATGTCGTAGGTCTTGATTTTTGAAAAGTTCAGTTCTCCTGACAAGAGTTCGTAGTCGCCAATCACACGGATGGAAGATGGCTGGCCATTATTCGGCATTTCCTTGTCGATTTCTGACAAATATTTCTCTTGTACATCCGGCAGATCTCCATATCCGTTCTGGTTGTTCTTCTGTACAAATGTCAGGTTATAAACGGAACATGTGTCCCCATGAACAGAGTAGGCGACTGCCAGACGAAGCGTATCGGACTGCTTCATCATTTCATTGAGTTCATCTGTGCTTTTCTCAATGGCGGATATTCCGTTTATTTCAAAGACCTTTGCTCCAGCAGGCAGCAATTCGGAAACAGTCTGTTTTTCTCCGATTACATCAAGGAAATAGCCGTTGAAATTGTTTTTCACGACAGGAATGGAGCCAGCTCGAGAATTGAAAGCAGTATGAGTTTATACTTTATCTCGACTATTTTCAATGGATAAAGTATAAACTTATTTTCTCCACTCCGGGCTATGCCCTCCTGACTTTGACTATGGGGTACCCAAATCTTCGCCTGTTTCCATCAGTGGCTTGAGGGTCTCCTGCTGAGGACTGGTGAACAGAGTCTGCGAGTACAGTTCACCGTTAGGCAGACGCAGTCTGATAGTGGTTATAGTCTTGTCTACGCTGAGCACTTTGAGACCGTCCCAAGTGCATCCTCATCAATTCCTTCTTCGTTTATGGTGACCTTAATGTCCTATTACAGGTATCATCGTGTATCCCTCGTGCTGCCGCTCTTGTTGACTTTCTTGCGTACAAACATGCCCCAAAAGGGATTGTTTCATGGATAATCGGTAAAAACAAAAAAGGAGAGCCTGGCGGCTCTCCGATTATGCTGTTCTGACTGTCAGTGTCAGATTGCTGTCTGCTGATGCTCAGTATATCAGAGCTTTGGGCCGGCAGCTACGAGTGACTTGCCGAGCTCGTTGCCTGTGAACTTCTCGAAGTTCTTGATGAAGCGGCCTGCGAGATCCTTTGCCTTTGTATCCCATGCGCTTGCGTCAGCGTAAGTGTCGCGAGGGTCAAGGATGGCTGGGTCAACGCCCGGAAGCTCTGTAGGAACTTCGAAGTTGAAGTAAGGGATGGTCTTTGTAGGGGCCTTCTCGATGGATCCGTCGAGGATGGCATCGATGATGCCGCGGGTGTCGCGGATGGAGATACGCTTGCCTGTTCCGTTCCAGCCTGTGTTCACGAGGTATGCCTTTGCGCCTGCAGCCTGCATTCTCTTCACGAGTTCCTCACCGTACTTTGTAGGGTGGAGTGAAAGGAATGCCGCACCGAAGCATGCGGAGAAGGTAGGAGTCGGCTCAGTGATGCCGCGCTCTGTACCTGCGAGCTTTGCGGTGAATCCTGAGAGGAAGTAGTACTGGGTCTGCTCAGGAGTAAGGATGGAAACAGGAGGAAGAACCCCGAATGCGTCGGCTGAAAGGAAGATCACCTGCTTTGCGTGAGGACCCTTTGAAACCGGCTTCACAATGTTGTTGATGTGATAGATCGGGTATGAAACGCGGGTGTTCTCAGTCACGCTCTTGTCAGCGAAGTCGATCTTTCCGTTTGCGTCTACGGTAACGTTCTCGAGAAGCGCATCCCTCTTGATGGCGTTGTAGATGTCCGGCTCGCTCTCCTTGTCGAGGTTGATGACCTTTGCGTAGCATCCGCCTTCGTAGTTGAACACGCCCTCGTCGTCCCAGCCGTGCTCGTCATCACCGATGAGGAGTCTCTTAGGGTCTGTAGAAAGGGTGGTCTTGCCTGTTCCTGAAAGTCCGAAGAAGATGGCAGTGCTCTTGCCCTCGAGGTCGGTGTTTGCGGAGCAGTGCATTGAAGCGATGCCGCGGAGAGGGTTGAGGTAGTTCATGATGGAGAAGATGCCCTTCTTCATCTCGCCGCCGTACCATGTGTTGAGGATGACCTGCTCGTTGGTCTTGAGGTTGAAGACAGTCGCAGTCTCGGAGTTGAGACCGAGCTCCTTGTAGTTGTCAACCTTTGCCTTTGCGGCGTTGAATGACACGAAATCAGGCTCTCCGTAGTTTGCGAGCTCCTCCTCGGTAGGACGGATGAACATGTTTTTCACGAAGTGTGCCTGCCATGCCACTTCCATGATGAAGCGGACCTTGAGGCGGGTCGCAGGGTTGGCGCCGCAGAAGGTGTCCACAACGAAGAGTCTCTTGCCTGAGAGCTCCTTCACGGCCTTTGCCTTGAGGTCTGCCCAAGCCTCTTCTGAGCATGGCTTGTTGTCATTCTTGTATGCGTCGGAAGTCCACCATACGGTGTCCTTGCTGGCCTCGTTATAAACGAAGAATTTGTCTTTAGGTGAGCGTCCGGTGTAGATGCCCGTCATCACGTTGACTGCACCGAGTTCTGTAACCTGGCCTTTTTCATACCCCTGGAGGCTGTCTTTCGTCTCTTCTTCGAAGAGCACCTCGTAGGACGGATTATGGACGATCTCCTTGACGTCCATGATGCCGTACTTGGTCAAATCGATATTACTCATAATACTTAATTATATAAAGGTTGTTGATTTCATGACGGCTGCCGTGAAACGCGATGCAAAATTAAGTTATTTTTGCATTCGTCCAAACGTTGCGTGAGGATAATCATCTGTTCCGGATGTCGTTTTCCTGCACAAAATGTGCCAATGGCTGTCTGCGGCACGGACGAAATTCCGGGCTCCCACGGCTGAAAGCGCTGAAGGTCCGGGCTGATAAACGTTCCTTTCTTATGTAAAAAAACTTACCTTTGTGACCATGAACTACAAATGGCAATACTCTTCGCTCGGCGGGGTTGTCCGGGTGAAGATCTCCACTGGCGAGGACATCGCGCACCTCGGAGAGCTTGACGAAAAATATTGGACCGTACTGAGCTGTCCGGTGGACGGGCTGGCGATGGACAGGCAGACTCTTTCTTATCTTGATGCCGACTCGGACGGGAGGATCAGGGTGAAGGAGGTGGTCGCTGCGGCGGAGTGGCTCTGCTCCTGTCTTAAGGATAATGACCTTCTTCTCGGCGGGGACTCGTCCTTGAGCCTCGACGCCTTTGATGATTCTGATGCTAAAGGACCGGGAGCACGGCTGAAGAGCTCGGCCCGTCAGATACTGGAGAATCTCGGACGGGACGGAGACGTGATCAGCGTGGAGGACGCTGCGGACACGGTCGCGATTTTCAGGGGAACGCGATTTAACGGGGACGGGGTCATCACTCTTCTCACCGCAGGAGAGGATCCCGGGCTCAGGGATGCTCTGGAGGCCTGCATCACGGCGCTCGGCTCTGTGACGGACCGCAGCGGCGAGCCTGGGGTGACGGCAGAGACGGTGGAGAAGTTCTATGCCCTGTGCGGGGAGTATTCACGATGGCAGGCTTCTGCAGCAGGGTCGAAGGCGGTTTTTCCTTATGGGGATGACACAGCCGCGGCATACGCGGCCTGCCTCGCGCTGAACGGAAAGATGGAGGACTTTTTCATGAGGTGCAGGCTGCTCTCCTATGACGGGGCTGCCGCTGCGGCTCTTGAGGTCAAGATAGAAAAGCCTGAGGATCTCGCCTCATGTCCGCTTGCCCGGCCGACAGCCTCCGGCACGCTTTCCCTCAAGGCTCTCAACCCTGCGTGGGAAGGGGCCGTGGCGGGGCTTGCCGCTCTCGTTCCGGAGAAGGACTTTGCGGGGGAGGACGGCGTCACGGAGGAGAGCTGGAGGTCCTTCCGGTCCGGATTTGATTCATACGCCGCATGGATCGGGGCGAAGAAGGGAGCGGAGGTCGAGCCGCTTGGGCTTGACAGGATCAATTCCATCATTGCCGCGGACCGCCGTCAGGATCTGCTCGCTCTGGCTGCCGAGGATAGCGCGAAGAAGGAGGAGTCGGATTCTATAGACGAAGTCCGAAAGTTCATGCATCTTTACCGGGACTTCGGGCGCTTCCTGAGAAATTACGTGACCTTCAGCGACTTTTATGCACGTCCTGAGCACAGGGCCATTTTCGAGGCGGGAAGGCTGTATGTGGACCAGCGCTGCTGCGACCTGTGCATCAGGGTCAATGACATGGCCGGGCACAACGACATGGCCAGACTCAGCGGGATGTTCCTTATCTACTGCCGGTGCACCTCGAAGGTGAGGCCGGAGACCCTTGACATAGTGGCAGTGCTCACTGCGGGGGACACGGGCGATCTCAGACCGGGAAAGAACGGCATATTCTACGACCTTCAGGGCCGGGACTGGGACGCCACCATAACGAAGGTGGTAGACAATCCGATAAGTATCTCCAACGCCTTCTGGTCGCCTTACCGCAAGTTCTGGGACTTCTGTGTGGGGCTGATAAGCAAGTCGGCCGAAGAGAAGGACGGAAAGGTGATGAAGGAGATGCAGGCGAAGGCTGCGCAGACCATCACGGCGAAGCCTGAGGCAGCGGCCGCGCCGAAGGAGCAGGCCGGAGGGAAGCAGGCTTTTGACATCGCCAAGTTCGCCGGTATCTTTGCCGCCATAGGCATGGCCATAGGCTATATAGGCTCGTTTCTCACCAAGCTTGCGGCCGGAATAGCCGCGACGGCATGGTGGCAGCTTCTCCTGGCCATCGCCGCCCTGATGCTGATAATATCAGGACCGTCATGTTTCCTCGCGTGGAACAGACTGCGGCTGCGCAATCTCGGACCGGTGCTCAACGCCAACGGCTGGGCCATGAACACCAGGGTTCTCGTCAACATAGTCTTCGGCAACACCCTGACTTCCGTGGCCAGATATCCCAAGCTGAAGATGGCCGACCCGTACAGGCCGAAGAAGAAGGCGTGGAAGTGGATTGTCCCTCTTGCAGTGATTCTTGTCCCGGGTGCGGCCGCTGCCGTGTATTTCTTTGTGGTGAAGTGAACGGAAGTGGTGAAGTGAACGGTGGCGGTGAAGTGAATACGGCTCTCGAAGTGCTCAAGAAGTACTGGGGGTATGACTCTTTCCGCCCGATGCAGAAGGACATAGTGGATGCCGCTCTCGCCGGGAAGGATGTGCTCGCCATCCTGCCTACGGGAGGAGGCAAGTCGGTCTGCTTTCAGGTGCCGGCTCTGATGCGTCCCGGAATCGCCCTTGTCGTCACCCCTCTGATCGCCCTGATGAAGGATCAGGTGCAGAATCTCGTCGCGAGAAACATTCCCGCCCTTTCCATCCACATGGGGATGACGCGCAAGGAAGTGGATCTGGCCCTTAACAACGCGGCATACGGCGACTTCCGCTTCCTCTATCTGTCTCCTGAGCGGCTCGGCACAGAGCTCTTCCTCCGCTATCTCGGGGAGATGGAAGTGAGTTTCATCGTGGTGGACGAGGCGCACTGCATCTCGCAGTGGGGCTATGACTTCCGTCCAGACTATCTGAAGATCGGAGAGCTGAGGAAGGCTCTTCCCGACGTGCCTGTCATAGCGCTCACGGCGACCGCCGCTCCGAAGGTGGCGGACGACATAATGGAGAGGCTGTGCTTCAGGGAGAAGCTGCTCATCAAGAGCGGTTTCGAGAGGCCCAATCTTTCTTATATAGTAAGGAACTCGGAAGACAAGCTCGGACAGCTGCTCAATGTCTGCAGGGGTGTCGCGGGGACAGGGATAGTGTATGTCCGCAACAGGAAGAGGTGCGAGGAGCTTGCCGCCTTTCTCCGTTCCGGCGGAATCTCCGCCTCGTTCTATCACGCCGGGCTGGGAGCGCAGTCGAGGTCGGAGAGACAGGCGGAATGGAAGCGCGGCGCGACGAGGGTGATGGTGTGTACCAACGCATTCGGAATGGGCATTGACAAGCCCGACGTGCGGTTCGTGGTGCATTTCGATGTTCCTGACAGTCCGGAGGCATATTTTCAGGAGGCAGGCCGTGCAGGCCGAGACGGGAAACGCTCCTACGCCGTGCTGCTCTGGAACTCTTCGGACATCCGCAGGCTCAGACAGACGGCATCGGTCTCTTTCCCGTCTCTGGACTATGTTGAGGATGTCTATCACAAGGTCCACATAATGTACGGGATTCCGTATGACGCCGGGCAGGGAATGAGCCTGAAGTTCAACATCTACGACTTCTGCCGCAAGTTCGGGCTCAACCGTTCCTCCGCGTATTACGCCATAAAGTACATCGAGAGGGAGGGACACTGGACCGTGGCCGAAGACATGGAGATCCATACGAGGGTGATGTTTGTGGTCGACAGGACGGCTCTCTATGACATTTCGTTCCCCGACGGGCGCATGTCCGTTCTGGCTGACGCCCTGATGAGAAACTACACTGGCATCTTCTCTTTCCCGGTGCAGATAGATGAGGAGCATCTGGCGGGAACCGTCGGTGTCGAGGTGCCGGAACTGCGTCAGCTGCTCTACCGCATGTCTCTCGAGCATGTCATCAGATACATCCCTGCGGACCATGCCACGGTGATTCTGCTGAGGGAGAACCGCCTTGCCCCTAAGAATGTGAGGCTCAGTCCGGAGCGTCATGAGATGCTTAAGGCGTCTTATGTGGAGAGGATGGAGACGATGATCTCTTATGTGGAAGAATCGGACATGTGCCGGAGCCGTTTTCTTCTGGCGTATTTCGGTCAGAGTGAGAGCGCGGACTGCGGATGCTGCGACGTGTGCCGGACTGCCGCTTCGGTGCGGCGGAGCCGTGAGAAGACCTCCGTGGAAGAGATGCGCCGTTCCCTCATGTCATGGATAAATGAGGAGAAGGGCGGCCGTTATTCTCTAGACGAAGTCCGCGCCCGCTTCGACAGTCCGGCCTCGGGGGAGAGCGGTCGGGAATGGCTTGAAGTGCTGAGGGATCTGATCGACGAGGGCTCTGTCCCTCCCTATGCCGGGTAGTTTCCGGAACGGCTCTGCCTTGCTCCCGGCTCAGGCTTCGATGACAAGACCGTCATAGGCAGGCCGTATGTCCGGCGGCAGTTCGGCGCACAGGTCCGCATATCTCGGAAGCTGGTGGGAGAGATGCGTCAGCCACGAGTGTCTGGCCCCGACTCTCCGTGCGACTTCAATGGCCTGTGGCAGAGAGAAGTGGGAAATGTGTCTTTCCCTGCGCACGCAGTTTATGACGAAATGCTCCAGTCCGTGCAGTTTTTCAAACTCCTCCTCGGGGATGTGGTTCATGTCGGTGAGGTAGGCGATTTTGCCGAAGCGGTAGCCTAACACCGGCAGCATATAGTGCCTTCCCCTTATCGGGATCACGACCGTCTCCGCAGGCTTCTTTGCCAGAATGTCAGGGGATGCCGGCACTTTTTCGTATCCTTTTCCCTCCACCCATGTCAGCCGCATCTTGGGGATGTTTTCGGTCACGGTGAAAGGGTTTTCGTCTATCGTCGTTATCTGCCACTCGGGCACTCCCGGGTATCTCTTCTCGGAGAAGGCATAGGCGTATTCCTGCCTGAGAGATTCCTCCACAAGCGCCTCGCAGTATATTCTTGCCGGGGCACGCTCCACATAGTTGAATGCCCTGATGTCGTCCAGTCCTCCCGTATGGTCCTTGTGCCCGTGAGTCAGGAGAATGGCGTCGAGATGCCTTACGCCTGCCCGCAGCATCTGCTGTCTGAAGTCGGGCCCTGCGTCCACCAGAATGTCCAGACCGTCATGCCGTATGAGGGCTGACGACCTGAGCCGTCTGTCCCGAGGGTCGGAAGAGTGGCACACGCCGCAGTCGCATCCTATGATCGGCACGCCGAGAGATGTGCCGGTGCCGAGAAAAGTCAGTCTTGTCATTTCTTTCCTCCGTTGGTTTCAAGTTCGTTCAGTTTCCCGGTTTCCTTTTTCCCGGTTTCTTGAGTCCGTAGCCCAATGCCTTCCTGCAGCCGCTCTCTTTCTTCAGAGAGACTTCAGAGGGTCACGTCGACTGTCCGGCCCACGAGGGAGGCGTCGTAGGGACGCTCGACTCTTATGTAGTTGCCTGTGTATCCGTACATCATTCCGTTCCTGTCGCTGCTCTCGAACAGGACCTTTTCTCTGACGCCCCGGTTGGCCTCGACGAATTCCGCGTGCAGCCGTGTGCACAGGTCTTCGAGCATCTTGACCCTTTCGGTCTTGACCCTGTCCTGCACCTGGTCTTTCCTTGCGGCCGCAGGAGTGCCTGCCCTCTTGGAGTAGGGGAAGATGTGGATGAATGCCGGCCTTATCCTCTCGCCGAGGAAATTCAGGGTCTCGGTGAAGAGCCCGTCGGTCTCTCCCGGGAATCCGGTTATCACGTCTATGCCGAAAAACACGAGCGGACCGCCCTCGTGCTCCATCGCCCGTCTGATTCTCGCTATCTTCTTTTCAAAGAAAGCCGTGTCGTATCTTCGTCCCATGGCCTTGAGAATCGTGTCCGACCCCGACTGCAGCGGGATATGGAAGTGGGGCAGGAATTTCGTGCCTGACGCTATCCAGTCCACTGTCTCATCAGTGAGAAGGTTCGGCTCGATTGACGAGATTCTGTATCTCTCTATTCCGTCCACGGCGTTCAGGGCCTTGAGCAGGTCGAGAAAGCTCTCTCCGGTAGTCTTGCCGAAATCCCCTGTATTGACTCCCGTGAGCACTATCTCCTTCGTGCCGCCGGCGGCTATTTCCCGTGCCTGTGCCACGAGGTCGGCGATAGGGGCGTTACGGCTTCTGCCTCTGGCGTAAGGCACCGTGCAGTAGGCGCAGAAATAGTCGCATCCGTCCTGGACCTTGAGGAAGGATCTTGTGCGCTCCCCGCTTGAATATGCCGGCATAAAGCTGTCCCGTCCGCTCTCGGCGCATGGAAGCCTGTCCTGCAGAAAGGCGGAGATGACGGGTACGACAAGGGGCTTCTCGTCCGCTCCGAACACCTCGGCCACCCCTTCTATGCCCATGATTTCTTCCTTCTTGAGCTGGGCGTAGCAGCCGGTGACGAAGATTGCCGCTCCGGGAGAAATGCGGTGGAGCTTGCGTATGATGTTCCTGCACTTCTTGTCGGAATGTTCAGTGACGGTGCAGGTGTTCACGAGATATGCGTCCGCCTTTTCCTCCCACGGCACGACTTCCAGATCCGCGCTTTCAGCCAGCTTCCGTTCGTATGTGGAGGTTTCCGCGTAATTCAGTTTGCACCCGAGGGTGAGGAATGCCATTTTTTTCTTCATGCGTTCAGTGTGTCGTTTGGTCTGCGGTGGCTCAGAGTGACCCTTGACCATGCGGCGATCCCGTCCACCGGAGGCCGCCTCTTGGATACTCTCACGGAGAAGTCCTCAAGTGAGGGAAATTCGGCCGCTATGGCTCTGATGATTCTTCCGGCGAGATGTTCCAGCAGGTCTGAATGGGTGTCCATCTCTCTCTTTATGACGTCGTATATCCGGCCGTAGTCCACCGCGTCCTCCAGCCTGTCGCTTCCGGCTGCGGCGCTCATGTCCAGCTCAGCCGAGAAATCCACTACAAAGAGATTTCCGATTTTCTTCTCGTGTTCGAGGCAGCCGTGGCATGAGTGGAATTCCATGCCTTCAAGCTCCAGTCTGCCTTTCCCGAATGCCTGTGTCGTCGTTTCCATCTGTTCTCTGTCTTCTGTGTCTTCTGCTCCTTTTGACCGGCGTCCTCGCCGTCTTCATCCCTGAAGGATGAATACGCACGGGCGCTTGCCTATCACCGGGCGCGTCTTTTTCCATTCGGCTATGGTCGCCGTGCGGATGAAGGCGTCCGGCAGGGTGACGTCGGCCGCTATGCAGAGTCTCGTCCCCGGACGGCAGCATGAGAGCAGGTCCGCCAAAAGCGAGTCATTCCTGTACGGGGTCTCGATGAATATCTGGGTCTGCCCGGAAGATGCCGAGAGCTTCTCGATGGCTCTCAGTCTGGCTTTTCTCTCTTCAGGTTTTGCCGGCAGGTATCCGCAGAAGGCGAACGACTGTCCGTTGAGTCCTGAGGCCATGAGGGCGAGCATCAGGGAGGACGGGCCGACCTCAGGTACCACCTCTATCCCGTGTCTGTGGGCCAGCTCCACCAGCTGTGCTCCGGGATCGGCCACAGCGGGAAGTCCGGCCTCTGATATGAGGGCCACGTCGTTGCCTCCGTCGAAAAGCCGGACATAGGTCTCGATCTCTTCCGGTCTGGTGTGCTCGTTCAGCTCATGGAACTGGAGTTCCTGTATCCTGCCCTTGAGCCCGGCCCGGGACAGGTATCTTCTCGCCGTCCTCACTTCTTCCACGACGAATGTGGAGAATCTTTCCAGCGACTTCAGCACCGGGAGGGGAATCACCTCCTCAGGGGCGTTGTCGCCAAGCGGAGACGGTATCAGAAACAGCCTGCCTCTGCGCGGCTTTCCGGTACCGTTGCCTTTTCCTTCGGTCACGGTCGTTTTCTCTCCGGTTTCTGTCATCTTTTCCTCAGTCTCTTTCATCTTCCGTCTTTTGATACGTGTTTATTCTCCCGTCTGCGGCCGTCCTCGTTTCCGGTGATGCGTATCACCTTCCTCTCCCGTCCTCGCATCATTTCCATCTCTCTCCTCTGTGCCTCCTCCCGTTTCTTCTTGCCTGTGAACATATTGCGGAAGAAGGTGTCAAGACGGTCAAATTCCTTCTGGTAGGCTATGCCGACTCCGTTGCGCTGGGAATTGTCCAGATAATTGGTGTATTCATCGGCCGAATGCGAGAAGAGGTTGAGGCGCAGGGCCCCGTTTCTTGTGAGCTTTATCTCTATGTCAAGGTCTCCGACAACGTCACTCTCGCCGCTTCCGGAGCTGTATTGCCGGTTGCCTATGTTTCCGTTGACTATCACTCTGTTGTTGAACAGCTGTGTGGATACGGCCACGTCAAATATGTCATTTCCCTTGTCGTTGGGCTGGTAGCTCAGTCCCAGGTCGAGCGGGATGTCGAGCTTCTGGAAGATGTTGTTGAGCTGGTTGGCCATGATGTCCGTTACATTGGAGTATAGCAGAGTGCTGTTGTTGACGATGCCGGACTGCTCGTCAGGGAGGAAGCTGTTGGATATGATCAGAGACAGAAACTGCTTCTGCACCTTGTCTTCCGTGCTGAGGGCGCTCTCCACTCTCGACTGTACCATCGGATCCAGGTCAGGGATGTTGATGGAGAATCCCAGACGCGGGTTGCGGATCTGGTCAGTGATGGAGATGCCGCATTCCACCGTCCTTCTGTTTGAGACGGAGGTGGTGTCGGCTATCAGGGTTGACAGGGATGCCTTTGTCCTGTACACCGCGTCTATGTCGAGGGTGCTCTCCATGATGTCCCCGTTGAATCTGACCGAGCTTCCCTCCTGGATGGAGAAGTCTCTCGAGGCGAGTCCGAGTGCCACGAAACGATAGTTTCCGGAAGATATGGTGTAGTCTCCGGTGATGTTGAAGATGTCCTTCTTCGGCTGGATCTCGAGGTCTATGACGCCTTCGCCTCGTCCGGAGAGCACGTTGCCTGTAGCCTTGTCTATCTCGATGAGGGCCTCGACTTCCGGAGTTGCCGCGACTCTTATTTTCATGCTGAAGTCGCCGGGGCTGCTTTCCTGCTCTTTGAATCTGGCCATCATCTCTTCATATGGGTCTGTCTGCCGTATCGTCACAGGCTGCTTGAAAGTGAGCAGATTGCCTGAGCCGGAGGTGGCTGACGATGACAGAGGGATGTGGAACTGTCCGTCTCCCGTGGTGACGGCGTTGACGGTCATGAGAATGGATCTGACGGGCCCGGAGATCTCTACCGAGCCGGTGGCCGACACGTCGCCGTAGAATGTGCTCCCAGGGCTTTCCGGAATGTCCACGCACTGCATCTCCCTCACGTTGATTCTCGTGGCGAATCTTATGTCGGAGAAATAGTCGTGGCTTATCTTGCCCTGTATCCTGCCGCGTCCTCCCGCCCCGTCAGTCATCGAGACGTCGTCGAAGTAGATGCCGGTCTCGTCCATGTGGAACCCGCCGTTGACCAGATACTCGACATTGGTGAAGGCTATTTTCAGTCTCGCGTCTGTGAATCTTGCGCCGTCGCTTCTTATGGACAGCCTGTCGAGCGGCCCGTCCAGAGTCATTCTGCCGGAGACGCTGCCGCCGATGTCGCTGAATATGCTCTCGAGGAACGGTTTTGCGCATCCTATGTCAAATCCGTCGAGCGCCGCCTCTGCACTGAGCCTCTTGGCTTTCAGCCCGTATTTCCCCTCCAGGGACACGGACTTCGTGCCGCCTATGCTGTTTTCGAGTCTGAAGTCCATCGTGCCCGTGCTCTTGTCGAGTCTGCTGCCGAGAGTCAGCGTCCCCAGCGGAGTGCCCGCCATTGCCGTAGAGTCGCACAGAAAGTCGAGGGAGAGCTTCATGTCAGAGTATGGAGAGATCATCTCGGCTCTCCCCGTGACGGCGCCGGAGAATCCCATGTCCTTCTTCAGCAGGGGATTGACTATCGATATGTCGAACCTCTCCATGTCGAGGATCAGACTCGTATCCTTTTCGGAGGAAGTGGCCCCGTACACTCTTATCGACTGATCTCCGCTGCGGAATTCCACATTCTCCACCTCTATCTCTCCGCCTCTTATGCTGAAGGTTGACGGCATTATGCCCCATTCCCTCGAATTGAGATGGACGCTTGACGGGAGCAGGCTGACTTTGATCCCCATCATCCCGTCTCCGTCTCTGCTCAGGTCGCCGGTCGCGAAAAACTCGCCCCTGTTGGTGAGCGTACTCCTGTTGTCATAGGAGAAGCCGATGCCTATGTGGTCGTCGTCAGCGAAGAGCTCAATCCTGTTGTTGCGCAGGAGGAGGGTCGCCGCACTTATGCTCTCGCTCCTGAGCTCGCCTCCGAGGCTGCCGTTCATGTTGTCGAAAGTACACTCCAGATCCTTCACATACTGCTCCCGGAACGCGATCCTCTGCGACTTTATCTTCGCGTTCATGAGCCCCGCCGTGTCTATGGCCACGGATATGTCCGTGCTGTCGGCGACATAGAGCCCAGGCATGACGAACGCGAGCAGGTCCATGGTGTCGAAGCATCTGAACGACAGCTTGTACCGGCCTCCCTGCCTGATGTCGACGGTGTCCTTGAACATCGACGGAAGCTCCTTCCTGAGCGTCACCGCGCTGAATGTGCTGATGAATTCCCTGAGAGAGCCGCTGCCGGTGTATCTTCCCTCGGCGAAGTCCGAGCTGAACGTCATTCTCGTGAGATCGTCCCCCGAATAAGACTTCACGCAGATGTCGCCTATCTCATGCTTGCCCATGCCGTTCTCAAGCACGAGGCCGCTGACGTCGATGTCTCCGAGCAGATCCCCCTTCCTCTTCAGCCAGCTGAAGTTGACGTCTGTCTGAAATCTCATTCTTGATATGCCCCTCTTGTCGAGATTCATGGCGTTGAGGTCGGCATATCCTACATTGAGATAGAATCTGTACAGGGCGTTGCTGGTCTTTCTCGAGAGGTTGAACTGTCCCTGAAGCATGAAGCTGAGGTTAGGGTCGCTGCATATTATCTTGCCGTCGAAGGCCTCTTTCGCGATGGTCCCGGCTGCCGCTATGCCGCTATAGTCGTATCCTTTGACACTCAGCCTGTCGACCAGCAGCGAGTCTAGCCGCACCGACGGGCTTCCTCCTCTGTTGCCGAGGTCTGCGCTCAGTCCTGCGGTCATCGTGCACGGGCCGAGGAGTCCCGATCCTGTCACCTTCCCCAGATCCAGGTCATGGGAGCTGACTATGCCGTCGATAGTGACAGACCGGCGGGCGGACATGAGATTTTCCGCATTGAGCGAGGCCGAGAGTCCTCCTATGCCGGAGGTGGCGCTGAGATCCAGTGCGAGCCTGTCCAGCGGCCCTCTGGCAGTGGCGTCCACCGTGAAAGTCTCGTCCCCTGCGTATTTGTCCAGCTGCGGGCCTGCCCCTCCGGTCCAGCTGCCGATGAACGTGCCGAGGCCGGACGGGCTGAACATAAGCTTTTCCATCTTCATGTCGAGAATCAGGGCCCGTGTGTCCGGAAGCCCTGCAAGTCTGCCGGTGAATGTCCCTGACAGGCCGCTTCCGTCGATCTTCAGCCCGTCCAGATTGAGACTCTCCACTGTTCCTCCTGCCCGTCCGGATATTTTCGCCCTGAACGTCTTGCCCTTGAGTGGAGGGGCGAAGAAGCCGAGCGTGGCCATGTCAAGCGTGCTTTCCTCGATTTCGGCGTCAAGCCGCACCTTTTCCGTGAAGTACTTAAAGTCTTTCGGGCTTGCGTAGCTCATGATGAAGCTGGAGATGCTGACGTCCGACCACAGGTCCGTCAGGACGAGGTCGCTTATGACGGCTCTTCCTCCTCCGACTTCCGCTTTTCCTGACAGTGAGCTGCATATATAGCCGCTCTTTTCTTCGAACGACAGCCTGTCCACCCTGCCCGACATTTTCCCCCGGCTGAGTCTGAGGTTGCGGGCCTCTATCCTTATGTTCTTGATGTCAAGCCTGTTCCAGTCCATGGCATCGGCAGGTGTCTCCTTGTCATTCTCCATCCTGAAATTCTGGAGTCTGAACCTCATGCCGTCTATGTCGACCCTCCTTACGTCAAACACGTTCCTGTCCTGCGGCTTCTTCTGTCTGTCCCGGCTTATTCCGAATATCCTCTGGAGATTGGTCATGTCCTCTTCGATGACCAGATTCATCTCCGCGTTTCTGATGAATGCCCTCCAGACGTGCAGTCCCTCCTGCCTTCTGAGACCCTTCAGCGTGAATCTGACGATCACATATTCCGACTTGAATAGAGTGTCGGCGGCATTCTCGTACGCAGGGGCCCTGTCGACGATGGCCGCATTCTTCAGCACGAGAGTGTTGAACGGCTTTATGTGGATTTTTTCGAAGCTGATGTCTGCGTCAGTGCGGCCGGCGAGATTCTCCATGACTTTTCCGGCAAGATACGTCTGCACCTGGGGAGTCTGAATTCCGAGAATCCCCGCAAGAATCACGGCCGTCAGAGCGACAGCCGTCAGCCACAGTATTTTAAGTATCCTTTTTACCGTAAGAGCCCCCTGTTTGCGATTAAACTTGCGAAGTTAATGAAAATTCCGGATAAAATCCGTATTTTTGCGCCTCCGGCAACGCCGGACACATCTTTTTTTGCAGACATGGACATAATTCTCGGAATAGAATCATCTTGCGATGACACGTCCGCCGCAGTCATCAGGGACGGCTGGCTGCTGTCCAACGTGCTGGCGAGTCAGGACGTTCACAAGGCATACGGCGGGGTCATACCGGAGCTCGCATCCCGTGCCCATCAGCTCAACATCGTGCCGGTGGTGAGCCAGGCCATCGACCGCGCCGGAATCACCCCTTCGGACATCACGGCAATTGCCTTCACCAGAGGTCCGGGGCTTCTCGGCTCGCTCCTCGTGGGCACTTCCTTCGCGAAAGGACTGTCGATAGCCCTGGACAGGCCTCTGATTGAGGTCAATCATCTTCAGGGCCATGTGCTCGCCAATTTCATAAAGCAGGTCGACCGTGAGAACGAGCACCCGTCCTTCCCATATCTCTGTCTTCTGGTGTCTGGGGGCAACTCTCAGATTGTCAGGGTAAACGGACCGCTCGACTTCGAGGTGCTGGGACAGACCATAGACGATGCGGTGGGCGAGGCCTTCGACAAATGTTCCAAGATGATGGGGCTGGGCTATCCCGGCGGACCGGTCGTGGACAGGCTCGCCAAGCTCGGTAATCCGCACAGGTTCACCTTCGCCAAACCGCACGTGCCCGGGCTGGACTACAGCTTCAGCGGGGTGAAGACGTCGCTGCTGTATTTCGTGCGGGACAGGATGGCGGAAGATCCCGATTTCATTCAGAACAACAAGGAGGATATCTGCGCCGCTTTCCAGCGTACTCTGATTGAGATTCTTATGGACAAGCTTGTGAAGGCGGCAAGGCAGACCGGCATCAGGGAGATCACGATAGGCGGGGGAGTCTCCGCCAACAGCGGACTGCGCGAGGCTGTCACTTTGGAGGGAAAGAAGAGGGGATGGAAGACCTACCTTCCTGAATTCAAGTTTACTACTGACAATGCCGCGATGATCGCCATCGCCGGATATTTCCATTATCTCAACGGGGAGAGGACGGGACTTGACGTGGCGCCGCTCTCCAGAATGGCGGACTTTTCACGCTGACTGACCGTGATGAAAGGCCGATGATCCGTAAGACAAGGAAGAAAAAAATATGAAAGAGATCGAGATAGCCTGCCCGATAGGGACTGAGCTCTCCCCAGAGCAGATCAGGGCCGCTGCGGCAAAATCAATGGGTGTCGCACCTAAGGCCGTGGCTGACTGGAGGATAGTGAAGCGTTCGGTGGACGCCAGAGGAGACATACTCTACCGATACAGAATACAGGCCTGCAAGACGGGGGAAGCCCTCGAGGACTATCGCGTGCCTGAGTATGTGGATGTGTCGGATGCCGAGCCTGTCATCATAGTCGGGGCCGGTCCTGCAGGAATGTTCGCGGCCCTGCATCTCCTCATGCGCGGCAGGAAGCCGGTCATCATAGAGCGCGGCAAGGATGTGCACGGCAGGAAATTCGACATGGCCAAGCTCTCGAATGAGGGGATCGCCGATCCTGATTCCAACTACTGCTTCGGAGAGGGCGGCGCAGGGACGTTCTCGGACGGCAAGCTCTATACCCGCTCATCCAAGAGGGGGGACGTGCGCGAGGTGCTGCATCAGCTCGTCGCATTCGGGGCAGACCCTTCGATTCTGATCGACGCGCATCCCCACATCGGAAGCGACAGGCTTCCGGCCATTGTGGAGAACATCAGGAAATGCGTCATCTCGCACGGAGGCGAATATCATTTCGGCACTCGCGTGACGGACGTGTCGAAGAGGGAGGACGGCTCCCTTGACGTCGTCACCATGCCATCCTCCGGCGGCGCGGCATCAGGAGGGACAGCGTCGTCGGACGGGCTCCTCTCTGCCTCCTCCGCGCATGCCGGTTGTTCGGGACGGGTCTTCACTGCCCGCAGCGTGATTCTCGCCACGGGGCATTCGGCAAGGGACATCTACTTCATGTTCGCCGGGAAAGGCTGGACGCTCGAGGCCAAGGGATTCGCCCTCGGAGTGCGCGCCGAGCATCCGCAGTCTCTTATCAACAGGATGCGCTATCACGGCAAGTATCAGCCGTATATGCCTGCCGCTGAATACTCTTTCGTGACCCAGGTGCTTGACAGGGGGGTGTTCTCCTTCTGCATGTGCCCTGGCGGCATCCTCGTGCCTTCCGCCACCGCTCCGGGCGAGACTGTGCTCAACGGGATGTCCAATGCGGCCCGCAATTCCAGATGGGCCAACGCGGGAGTCGTGGTGTCGGTCGAGCCGGAGGATGTGCCGGAATATGCCTCGCACGGCCCGCTCAGCCTGCTGCATTTCCAGATGGACGTCGAGAGGCGGATGTATGAGTTCAGCGGCTCGATAAAGGCTCCGGCCCAGAGGATGATGGACTTCTGTCGCAGGATCCCGTCCGCCTCCCTGCCGGCCACTTCGTACCGTCCCGGAGCAGTGTCCGCCCCGCTTCACGAGCTTCTTCCGGAGCATGTTTCCTTAAGGCTTAAATACGCCTTCCCGGAAATCGGCAACAAGGTGATGCGCGGCTATTATACCAATGAGGCCCTTCTTCTCGGGGTGGAGTCCCGCACCTCTTCACCGGTGCGCATTCCGCGTGATCCCGAGACGCTTGAGCATATCCAGATCAAGGGGCTGTATCCGTGCGGTGAGGGGGCAGGCTATTCGGGAGGAATAGTGTCTTCCGCCCTCGACGGCATCCGCTGTGCCGAATCAATCTGCTCGAGATAAGTTTGCTCGCTTCGGAAAAATGTCTAAATTTGCGCCTGACATTTGTGTCTGACACAGGTGTCAGTTTTTTTCTTGTTGGATATAAAGCGTTGAGACTCAATGATACGAATCGGAATAGATGTCGGATCGACTACGGCGAAAGTCGTGGCTGCCGCTCAGGACGGCACCATTATCTATAAGGGGTATGAGAGGCATAACGCCCGCGCCAGAGAAGTCGTGACCGGACTCCTGAAGGACCTTCTGCAGCGGTCTGGAGACGACCGTGTCAGCATCTGCATCACAGGCTCTGTCGGAATGGGAATGGCGGAGAAATGCTCTCTGCCGTTTGTGCAGGAGGTGGTGGCAGCGACCAAGGCAGTCAGGGACAGGTGCCCTCAGGCTTCGGCCATGATAGACATAGGAGGGGAGGATGCCAAGGTGGTGTTCTTCCGCAACGGTGAGGCGGCCGACCTGAGGATGAACGGAAACTGCGCGGGAGGGACCGGTGCCTTCATAGACCAGATGGCCATTATCCTCGGCGTCACGGCAGATGAGCTCGACGCTCTCGCTGCGGGCGCGGACAGGGTATATCCGGTGGCCTCCCGATGCGGAGTGTTCTGCAAGACCGACATCCAGAATCTCGTCGCCAAGAACGTGAGCCGGGAGAACATCGCGGCCTCCATCTTCCATGCGGTTGCCGTCCAGACTGCCGTCACCCTCGCCCATGGCTGCGACATAAAGCCTCCTGTGGTGTTCTGCGGCGGTCCTCTCTCGTTCATCGCCTCCCTGAGAAAGGCGTTCATGGACTATCTCTCTCTTTCTCCGGAAGATGTCATCCTGCCTCAGGACGCCAAGCTCGTTCCTGCATTCGGGGCAGCATTGAGCGCTGCCGACGGGGTCTGTGTCCTGTCTCTTTCGGATCTCATCGGGCGGATCGAGACCGGTATGTCCGCTGCGGTGAAGTCTGTGTCGGGACTTCAGCCGATATTCGCTGACTCTCGGGAGTACGCTGACTGGACGGAGAGAATGTCGCGAGGAAGAATCCCGTCAGCCCGATTCAGAAAAGGCGTCAACGAAGTGTTCGTAGGCGTGGACTCGGGCTCGACCACCACCAAGATAGCCGTGACGGACAGAGACCTTAATCTGCTATGGTCGTATTACAGCCACAACGGAGGAAATGCCGTCAAGGCCGTTGAGACCGGATTTGCCGAGCTCAAGAGGGAATGCGAGGCCTGCGGTGCCGGGCTTGCCGTCATCGGGAGCTGCTCTACCGGCTATGGAGAGGATCTGGTCAAGGCCGCTTTCCAGCTCGGGAACGGCATCATCGAGACTATGGCGCATTATATGGCCGCGAGACGTCTCGATCCGGAGGTGTCGTTCATCCTTGACATCGGAGGCCAGGACATGAAGGCCATATTCGTACACAACGGAGTTATAGACAGGATAGAGATCAATGAGGCCTGCTCTTCCGGATGCGGCTCGTTCATAGAGACTTTCGCCATGTCGCTCGGATACTCGGCCGAGGATTTCGCCGCTGCGGCGACCCGCTCGTCCTCGCCGTCGGATCTCGGCACGAGATGTACGGTGTTCATGAATTCGAAAGTGAAGCAGGTGCTCAGAGAGGGCGCCTCAATCGAGGACATCTCTGCCGGCCTTGCCTATTCCGTTGTGAAGAACTGTCTGTATAAGGTATTGAAACTCAAGGATGTGTCCGTCCTCGGAAAGCATGTTGTCGTGCAGGGCGGGACAATGCGCAATGACGCCGTGGTGAGGGCTATGGAGATTCTTACCGGGGCAGAGGTCTCCCGTTGCGACAGGCCGGAGATAATGGGCGCCTACGGATGTGCCATCTATGCGATGAATCATCCTTCCGAGCATCCCGTTCCTCTTGACGATATGCTCGGAAAGGCCGGCTACACTTCCGACCTGCTGCATTGCCGGGGCTGCGAGAACAGCTGCGCCGTGACCCGCTACACCTTCTCCGGCGGACGCAGATACTATTCAGGCAACAGGTGCGAAAAAGTGTTCTCCAACGGCGGAGGAGACAGGGGAAAGGGAGAGAACGCATATCTCGCCAAGAACGCTCTCCTATTCGGGCGTGAGGCTGACATTCAGTCGCCGAGGCTGACTCTGGGCATACCGAGATGCCTCAATATGTTTGAGGAATATCCGTTCTGGCACACCCTGTTCACGTCCTGCGGCATACGGGTGATGCTTTCGGATGTGTCGGACTACGGTCATTACGAGTCTTGCGCCAGAATGGTCATGTCGGACAATATCTGTTTCCCGGCGAAGCTGGTGCATAGTCACATAGACAATCTCGTGAGACGCCGTCCCGACCGCATCTTCATGCCTTTCGTCGTCTTCGAGAAGAAGGGCGAGGAGCAGAACAGCTACAATTGCCCGATTGTCGCCGGATATTCCGCCGTCGTGCGCAATGTGCAGGAGATGGGGATTCCGTTCGATTCGCCTATTGTCTCATTCAAGGAGAGAAGACTGCTGCGCAGGCAGTGCCGGGCCATACTGAAAGGCTACGGCGTGGACGTGCGGACTGCTATGGACGCTTTCGTCAGGGCGGAGAAGGCGCAGTCCGATTATGAGAAGGCCGTGGCGGCCGAGTCAGTGCGGATTCTGGAGAAGTCCCGCTCGGAGGGCAGGCTGACGGTGCTGCTTGCCGGACGCCCGTATCATGCGGACCCTCTCATTCAGCACAAGGTCTCCGAGATGATAGCCGGAATGGGCGTCAACGTCATCACCGACGACATCGCCCGCGGGATGGATATCCCGCTTGACGACGTGAACCTTCTTCCGCAGTGGGCATACGTCAACCGCATAATGAGAGCGGCCAAGTGGTCCGCAATGCAGGGGGATGACGTTCAGTATGTTGAGCTGACCTCCTTCGGCTGCGGGCCTGACGCCTTCATGCTGGACGAGATAAGGGATCTGCTGATGCGCCACGGAAAGGTGCTCACCCTGCTCAAGCTCGACGACATCAGCAACGTGGGCTCCATGAAGCTCAGGGTGAGGTCGATGATAGACAGCCTGCGCCTTTCCCGTGCCGAAGGGAATGCGGCTGACGGGCGCAGGACGCCAAAGCCTTTCGTCACTGTTCCTGTCTATGAGAAGAAGCACAGAAACCGCAAGATACTTGTCCCGTTCTTCACTCCTTTCATCTCTCCGCTCATTCCTCCGGTGATGAAACAGCTGGGATATGATGTCGAGAATCTTCCGATGAGCGACATGGAGTCGGCCGAGTGGGGACTCAAATATGCCAATAACGAGGTCTGCTACCCGGCTACTCTCGTGGTCGGCGACATCATAAAGGCGTTCAAGTCCGGGAAACATGATCCTGCAGAGACTGCCGTTGCCATGACCCAGACCGGAGGCCAGTGCCGCGCCAGCAATTATGTGGCTCTCATCAAGTCCGCCCTTGTTGATGCAGGCTATGGAGAGGTGCCTGTCATAGCCGTCAACTTCGCCAGCGGCATAGACAATTATCAGCCGGGCTTCACGCCTGACTGGAAGAAGGTCATCCCGTGCGCCATGTATGCTCTTCTGTACAGCGATTCCATAGCGAAGTTCTACTACGCCTCAGCCGTCAGGGAAAAGACTCCGGGAGCGGCGGCAGCCCTCAGGGACAGGTATCTGAATCTCGCGGCAGACGCCATATCTCAGAAGAAGGGCATCGGGACTCTCGTCTCCCTTCTCGAGAGTGCGGCGGACGACTTCAACGCGATATGCCTTGACGTCGAGACGGAGAAGGTCGGAATCGTCGGCGAGATCTATCTCAAATTCAATCCTTTCGCGCAGAAGAACGTCACCGGCTGGTTTGTCTCCCGCAAGATTGAGGTAGCGCCGCCTATCCTTACCGACTTCTTCATGCAGTTTTTCGTCAACCGAAAGGTGAAGGACAGGACAGCCGTCACGGAGTCGTTCATTCCGGAGTTCGTCTTCGACATGGTCTACAGGCTTGCGATGGAGCATGTGGAGAAGTTCAACCGCATCGGAAGCCGCTTCAGGTATTTCATCCCGTTCAATGACGTGTTCGAGGAGGCGGAGGGCGTGCGCGACGTCATCACTCTCAACGCACAGTTCGGAGAGGGCTGGCTCCTTCCGGCCGAGATCGTCTCCTATTACCGCAGCGGAGTGAAGAACGTGGTGTCGCTCCAGCCGTTCGGCTGCATCGCCAATCATATAGTGGTGAGAGGAGTGGAGAAGAAGCTCAAGAGCCTCTATCCCGATCTCAATCTCCTCGCTCTCGACTTTGACAGCGGAGTGAGCGACGTAAATGTGGCCAACAGGCTTCTGCTCTTCCTCGACAATGTGCTCCGGCGCCCGTCCGAGGCTGCGGCATTCCATGCCGCCTCATCCCAGAGTGAGGAGAAACAGTCTGATTCTAAAAAGATAACGGCATGACGGCAAATACATACGGCGAGAGCGCGGAGCTCTCCGGCATGAGCGACCAGGAGAGGCGTATCATATCAGCCGCGCAGCGACTCTTCATCGAGAAGGGCTATTCAGAGACGAGCATGAGCGACATTGCCGCCGAGGCGGGCATCAACCGTTCTGCTCTCCATTATTATTTCAGGACTAAGGAGAAGATGTTTCAGGCCGTCTTCGGGGACATCATAGTATCCGTTGTACCGGCAGTCCACGACGTGATAGTGTCCGATCGGCCGTTTCCGGAGCGGCTGGAGAAGATTGTGGACATGTACATGGGCATCTTCATAGAGAATCCGGGGCTTCCGTCGTTTGTCATCAGGGAACTGGCTCGGGACTCCGCCCATCTGGTCTCCACGGCGAAGTCGCTCGGCATCGCGGAGTACGGCTGCAGGATAGTGGAGGACCTTACTTCCGAGATGGACAGCGGCTCTCTCCGCAGGGTTCCGCTGGATACGGTGTTCAACACGTTCTACGGCCTGCTGCTCTTCCCTTTCCTGTCCGGAGGCCTCTTCTTCCGCATCTTCCCCGGCGGCACATCCTGCGCTTGTCTTGACGACTGGAAGCACAACATCGTCAGCCAGATGTCACACCTGCTGCTGCCGTGACCTGCCGGTGTGACAGGTCGGTATGACCTGCCGACGAGGCCTGCTGCTGCCGTGACCTGCCGGCTGGATAAAAAAGTAAAGGCTGCCCTCGGGCAGCCCTTCGATGTTGTGGGATATGTGTCTGTGATCAGTTCGTCATCTTCTCCTTGGCTCTGACGAGCTTGTCCTTAAGGATGTCTACGCAGTCGACGATCGCGTCTTCAAAAGTCTTGGCGTTTCTTTCGATGACCAGGTCATTGCCGGGGATTCTGACGTGAACCTTGACGTTCTTGTTGTCGTGTTCAGGAAGCAGAGACATCGTGACTTCCACGCTTGTGATACCGTCATGGAATTTCGGCAGTTTGGCGAGCTTCTTATCGACGAAGTCCAGAAGCTTCTGACCGGCGTCAAACTTGACGGACTGTACTCTAATCTCCATTTTCACCTCCGTTTTTGGCCCTGGGATGGGCGGTTTGATAAACTTTCCTGAGTTTTTCGATGGAATTGTGGGTGTAGACCTGCGTCGCCGCAAGCGAAGAGTGCCCGAGAAGCTCCTTAATCGAGTAGAGATCGGTCCCGGAGTCGAGGAGTTCGGTGGCGAGGGTGTGTCTCAGCACATGGGGAGACTTCCTGCCGGTGAACCCTTCCGCTTCTCCGAGCTCGGCCTTTACCGCTCTGTCGACATATTCAGGATATATTCTCCTGCCTCTGACGGTGACGAAAAGAGCCTGATCCCGGTCTTCTTTCCCACAAATCATCTCAACTGCCTGTAAATATAGTGAAATTTCTTCATATAATGAACGGGTGACGGGAATTTCTCGCATTTTGTCTCCCTTCCCCCTTATCCTCATCGTCATGCGTCCGGAGTCCAGGTCGCCCCTGTTGAGGGAGACCAGTTCCGCGCGTCTTATTCCGGTGCAGTAGAGAGTCATGATGAGGGCTCTCCTGAGCCGTTTCCCGTACAGCCATAGCCTGAAGCCCTCCGGATTTTTCTCCAGACTCAGCATCGTCTGCATTGTCTCGTCGGCGTTTTCACGGTAGCCTTTCGGGCGAGATTCCCTGTATCTCCTGATGAACTCCTCGGGTGAGGCGTCTTCGGGCGGGGCGGCGAATATGTCCGTGTCCATGAAGTAGCTCTCCAGCGCCGACTGCCTGAATGTCGTCGGAAGCCTCTTCGCTGTCTTGGGGCGGGTCACGGTTCGCGCCGGATTGGACGTGAGCAGACTCTCTTTCATCAGGAAGCGGCAGAATCCGCTCAGGACTGAGATGTGGAGATTGACCGTTCTCGCGTTCAGCCCCCTGTCTTCCATGAGATGCACCTCATAGCCTCTGATCATCCCCGGGGTCAGAGCCTGAAGCATCTCCTCGTCGGTCGGGGCGTCCTCGCGATCACTGAAGGCATGGCGCATGAACTCCCCAAGCACCGCTCCGTAAGTGTTGACGGTCTTGTCGGAGTATCTCTTTATGTGCTCCACATATCTGAGGTATCGTTCTATGAGGTCCATGGTCTGTCTTATCTATCATATGTCTATCATATGTCTATGACTTGACGGGCAGGCCTTGTGTGTCCGACGGTGTCTCACCGGGCGTCGTGGCCGCTTCCGGGACAGGCTGCCCGGCGACAGGAAAGAGGCCCATCTCCGCGGCCTTCTCCCGCATGAGCCTGTCGGCGGCCTCGAAACTGTTTTCTATCACTCCGTCCAGAATGGCGTCCTTCACATGCTCCTGCAGGATGCCGATCGGCCTTCCCGGCGGGATGCCGAACGTCTCCATCACGTATTCTCCCCTGATAGGGTTCTTGAAGTTTCTTATGGCGTCCTTGGCCTCAACCTCGACAAGCTTGCCCTTCACGATGTCGAAATTCCGCTTCAGCCTCTCCACCTTCTTCTGGTTCTTGGAAGTTATGTCGGCCTTGCACAGCACCATCAGATCGTCGATGTCGTCTCCGGCGTCAAAGAGCAGACGCCGCACGGCCGAGTCCGTCACCTCCTCGGTCACGAGGGCTATCGGCCTGAGATGCAGCCCCACGAGCTTCTGCACATATTTCATCTTCTCGTTCAGAGGCATCTTCATGGCCTGGAAGATCTTGGGGATCATCCTCGCGCCCACCACCTCGTGCCCGTGGAACGTCCATCCGGCCTGAGGATCGTATCTCTTCGTCGCAGGCTTCCCGATGTCGTGCAGAAGAGCGGCCCACCTGAGCCAGAGGTTCGGCTCAGTCCTCGGCCTGATGACCTCCTGCCCGTCCTCGAAGACATGGTCGGTGAGCTCTCCCGAGGCTATCAGCTCCCTTTCAAGCGCGGCCACGTTGTCCACCACCTCGAGAGTGTGGGAGAAGTTCTCCTTGTGGCCTTTCCCGTCCACGGTCTCCGTGCCCTTGAGCCTTGACAGCTGAGGAAGAATCTTCTCGAGCAGCCCGGTTTCGTCCAGCAGCCTGAACCCGAGCGAGGGCCTGGCGCAGAGCAGCATCTTGTTGAGCTCCTCGGTGATGCGTTCTCTGGAGAGTATGGAGATCCTGTCCCTGTTGCGCCTGATGGACTCGAGAGACTCCGGCACTATGCAGAACGGGTGTTCCGGAGTTGAAAGCCTTGTGGCGAATCTTATGGCCCGGATCATGCGCAGAGGGTCATCACTGTATGTCGTGTCGGGGTCGAGCGGGGTGCGGATTATGCCCGAGGCGAGATCCCTTATGCCTCCGAACGGGTCTATCAGCGCCCCGAAATCCTCCTTCTGGAGGCTGAAAGCCATCGCGTTGATGGTGAAGTCTCTCCTCTTCTGGTCGTCCTCAATCGACCCGTCTTCCACAATTGGCTTTCTCGAATCGCGTCTGTACGACTCCCTTCTCGCTCCGACAAACTCAACCTCGACTCCTCTGAAGCGCAGCATCGCCGTTCCGAAATTCTTGAACACCGTGACGTTGCTGCGGACCGCCTCTCCGACGGCCTCGGCGAGGGCTATGCCGCTGCCTTCCACCACGATGTCGATGTCTTTGCTCGGAGAGCCGAGAAAGCAGTCCCTTACGTAGCCTCCGATCACGAAGGCCCTCACACCGGCCTTTTCGGCCGCGTCCGATATTATTGAGAAGATCTCGTCGTCCAGAAATCCTTGTGTGACAGTCATTTTTCAGTTGGTTTTTCCGTGCCGAGCATCTCTTCGTATGTCGGCGCGTAGCTTATGAACTCGTATTCTGCGGCCTTTCCGCCGTCCTTTCTGCGGCAGATGTGGGTCCGTCTTCCGTTGGTTATGATTATATACTTGACATTCAGCACCATGTTGTATCTTACCGCCTGGTCGAGCACAGTCGTGTCCAGCTCCACGTCCGGCCTCTTGCATTCCACCACGGCCAGCGGCAAGGCCTTGCGGTCATAGATGAGGATGTCCGCTCTGAAAGGCTTGTCTCCGAGCCTGAAGCCGACTTCGCTCATCATCAGGTGCGCGGGCACGAGCATTTTCGACATCAGCAGGGATATGAACCGCTGCCTGACCTCCTCTTCCGGCGTCAGTGCGACTTCCCTCTTTCTGAGCGGGTCCCATATTGTGCCTCTTTTCATCTGCGGTATCCTTTTGTGCCCTGTCCCGTTCTGCCTCTTTTCTTGCGGCATCTGTGCCCGGCCTGCAAATTTACGCAAAATATCCCGAATTGCACGGATGGCCCTCCCTCTGACGACAGGACAAAGGTTTCGAAACTTTCCGAAAGGCGACAAGAGACGATTTTGTTTGTAAATATTTTTCTGATTCCCAATATTATATATTAAATAATGAAATTTTAAAATCATTTTTGAAATGTATTTTTGATTAAAAACTTTTTTAAAAGTTTCGATTATGATAAATTTGTTATGGAAAATAAGAAAAGAACTTTTGAAATATATGATTATGGCAAAAACAGAGAAACTGCTCAACAGAATTGCTGAGCTTGAGAAAGAGACGGGCGTGAAGAGAACCATATTCGCCGCATGTCCGAATTCAATGTCAGTGATAAAGGCCGCGTTCCGTGCCGCCAAGAGAAATGATGCCCCGATATATTTCGCGGCTACCCTCAATCAGATAGATTGTGACGGAGGCTACACCGGACTCACTCAGGAGGAGTTCATCAAGATTCTGAAGTTCGAGGCGGCGGCCGTCAACTTCAAGGGCGTGTACATAGCTGCCATCGATCATGGCGGGCCGTGGCTCAAGGACATCCAGCGTACCGAAGGCTGGAGCGTCGAGAGAGCTATGGACGGGGTCAAAAAATCTTTCGAGGCAGCCATCGCGGCAGGCTATGACCTCATCCATGTGGACCCTACAGTCGACATCAATGTGCCTAAGGGAGAGATCATCGACATTCATCTGGTCGTGAAGAGGACGGTGGAGCTCATCAGCCATGCCGAGACGTTCAGAAAGGCTCACGGCTATGCTCCGATCTCTTATGAGGTGGGCACCGAGGAAGTTCACGGAGGACTTGCTGACGAGAGGACTTTCGACACCTTCCTCGAGGGACTTAAGGAAGGGCTTGCCGCAGCCGGACTTTCCGACGTGTGGCCATGCTTCATAGTCGGCAAGGTGGGCACGGACCTTCACACCACCCTTTTCGATCCTGAGGTGGCAAAGACCCTGACGGCGAAGGTGAGACCTTACGGCAGCTGGATCAAAGGCCACTATACCGACGACGTGTCCAATCCGGAGGAATATCCGCTCAGCGGAATGGGAGCTGCCAATGTCGGCCCTGAGTTCACGATGAGCGAATATGATGCTCTCGACGAGCTTGAGAAAGAGGAGAAGAGGCTCTATGAGGAAGGGCAGGTAGCCAAACTTTCCGCCATGACCGACACTCTCATCTCTCTGGTTCACGCTTCCGGAAGATGGAAAAAATGGCTGCTCGCCGACGAGCAGGGCAAGGACCTCAGAGAGCTGTCTCCTGAGCGTTTCCAGTGGATTGTCAAGACCTGCAGCCGCTACATCTGGCAGAATCCTGAGGCGCTTGCGGCACGGGCTATGCTCTATTCGAATCTCGAGAGGGTCGGAATCGACGCGGAGGAAGTGGTGCTCGGACGTATCGAACATGACATGGACAAGTATTTCACAGCCTTCAATCTCGTGAACCTCAATAAACTGCTTTGATAGTACGCGATATGGACAAGTCATGCGAAGTGACGGCGCTGGGCGAGCTCAACGTCGACATCATACTCAACGACATCGACGGCTTTCCGGAGATGGGTAAGGAGAAGTTCGCCGGGAAGATGACCGTCGCCCTCGGGAGCAGCACGGCCATCTTCGCCGCCAATGTCGCCTGCCTCGGGGCCAGAACGGCATTCGCGGGCATGGTGGGCCGAGACAGCTTCGGTTCGCTGGTGAGCGAAAGTCTCAGGGCAAAGGGCGTGGACACGAGGTTTCTGATAGAGAGTCCGGACTACGCCACTGGAGCCACTCTCGTGATGAGCTATGATGAAGACAGGGCCAATCTCACCTATCAGGGCGCGATGGACCACATGGGCTTCGACGATCTCAACCCGGATATTTTCAGGGAATCGCGGCACATACACATCTCTTCGGTATTCATGCAGTCGGCCCTCAAACGGGACTTCAGCCGTATCTTCGAGGCTGCCGAGTCGGGCGGCGTGACTCTGTCGATGGATACGCAGTGGGATCCGAAGGAGGAATGGGACTTCGACTGTGCGGCAATCCTGCCGCATGTCGACGTGTTCATGCCGAACGAGACGGAGCTCAAGGCGATCACCCGCACCGATGACCTTTCCGGGGCAATCTCCCGTATCCGTCCTTATCTCAGGCAGGTTGCCGTGATCAAGTGCGGAAGCAGGGGGTCTATTCTCGTGAAAAAGGACGGCGAAGTCTCCGAGATGCCTTCGTTCCTCAATAGCCATGTCGTGGATTCGATAGGCGCGGGGGACAGCTTCAACGCAGGATTCATCTATGGATATGTCAAGGGGATGAGTCTGACCGAATGCCAGCGTCTGGGCAATCTCACCGGAGCGGTTAACACCACTGCGGCCGGAGGGACGGGCGCGTTCACGAGCAGGGAGGCCGTCATCAGGACGGCGAGAGAGGTCTTCGGAGCTGATTGCCCTCTCTGACCCGCTCTATCGAAACGTTTTTCCACATACTGATGACACTATGAATTTCAATAACATCTTGACAGGTCTGATGTCAGCCGCCGCGGCATTCATGGTCGCGGCGCCGGCTCAGGCTCAGGAGGCGGAGAGGCTCACGGACACCCTCCTTCTCAAGAACTATCGTCCGGTATCCATTTTCAATGTTCCGGTCACCCGGGTGGACAGGGCGAAGTATCCGGTCATAGACATGCACACTCATGACTATGTGGATACTCCTGCCGAAGTGGACAGCGTTGTGGCCGTCATGGACGCTTGCGGTGTCGAGCAGGCGCACATCATGCAGTGCAACTGGATAAGCGACCCGTACGATGTGGTGAAGGAGAGGTACGCTGCCTATCCTGACCGCTTCAAGCTGTGGTTCTGTCTCGACTACACCGATTTCGACTCTCCTGACTGGACCGAAAGGGCCATAGCGCAGGTGGAGAAGTATCATGAGATGGGAGCCGTGGGCATCGGGGAGATGGTCGACAAGGGACTCGGCGACGTCTATGCTCTTCCGGTCGAGGGCCGGGGCATCAGACTCAACGACCCGAAGCTCACTCCTGTGCTGAAGAGATGCGGAGAGCTCGGCCTGCTTGTCAACATTCATATCGCCGAACCGATCTGGATGTATGAGGAGATCGACTGCCATAACGACGGCCTGATGAACGGCGCCGTGTGGCAGGTGGACACCTCGGCTGAGGGATGTCTGGACTATGACGGGCTGATGGACATGTTCGAGGAGGCCCTCAGCGCCTGCCCGGACACTAAGATAGTGGCCTGCCACATGCTCAACATGTCGCACGACTATCCGCGTCTGAGTGCCATCATGGACAGGCATCCGAATCTTTATCTCGACATCTCCGCCCGCTTCGTGGAGTCTTCGGTGACGCCGAGAGCCACACGCGACTTCATCGTCAGGTATCAGGACCGCATCCTCTACGGCACGGACAACACTCCAGACAGGGATATGTACAGATTTACCTTCCGCATCATGGAGAGCGCCGACGAACACATCTATGATGAAGGCTACAGCTACCACTGGGCCATAAGCGGCTGGGATCTGCCCGATTCCGTGCTCAGGAAACTCTACAGGACCAACGCTCTGAAACTTCTTTCCGGAAAATGAAAATGAGAACAGGATTTCTTCTGCCGGCTCTTCTGCTGACGGCTGCGCCGGCATTCGCCGCATCTTCCTCGGCATCTTTCCGCGAGGCCGCTGCCGACACACTCTTCATAGGCCTGCAGCCGGGAGAGAAAGTGTGGGGAGCCCGCGTGGCCGACGGCTCTCTGATGCCATACGCCCCGGGATTTGAAGGAGAGATGTACTACAACGGGAACAATCAGATCCAGCCGCTGCTCATCACCGACATGGGACGCTATGTCTGGAGCGAGGAGCCGTTCGCCTTCAGAGTTGAGGATGACGGGATTGTCATAACTGCCGAGACGGGAGGAATGAAGACTCCTCTGCACGTGACCGGGACCGTTCAGACCGGCGTGGCGGGGGAGACTCTTGCCGATGCCGCCAGATATGCCTCGGAGCACTTCTTTCCCGCGAGCGGGGTGATGCCGCCTGAGGAGTTTCTGCGCGTGCCGCAGTACAACACCTGGATTGAGCTGATGTACGATCAGAATCAGGAGGGCATTCTGAGGTATGCGAAGGGGATTCTCGACAATGGCCTTCCTCCCGGAATACTGATGATAGACGACACATGGCAGGAGGACTACGGCAAGTGGGTCTTTCATCCCGGCCGCTTCCCCGATCCGAAAGGAATGATTGATGAGCTTCACAGGATGGGATTCAAGGTGATGCTGTGGGTGTGTCCGCTCGTAAGCATGGACCAGTATCTCATCTGCCGGGAGATAATGAAGGACAAGGGCTTCCTTCTCAAGCCGGCTTTTGCAGGCGCAGGCTGGGAGGACTCGTCGGAGCCTTATCCCGTGACATGGTGGAACGGGGTCTCGGCATCGCTCGACCTGTCCAACCCTGCCGCAGTCGCGTGGTTCAAGGCTCAGCTTGACCGTCTCATGGCGGAATGCGGAGTGGACGGATTCAAGTTCGACGGGGGAGATCCGATACATTATCCGGCTGACGCCCTGAGCATGAGTGGCGTCTCCGCACAGGAGCAGTGCCGTCTGTATGCGGCAATCGGACTCGACTACCCGTATAATGAGTACCGTTCGGGCTGGAAGATGGGCGGTCAGCCTCTCGTTCAGCGCCTCGGGGACAAGAATCATTCGTGGGAGGACCTGCGGAAGCTTATACCGGACATGTTGGCTGAGAATCTTCTCGGCTACACGTTCTCCTGTCCCGACATGGTAGGAGGAGGACAGTTCGCCGCGTTTCTGGACCCTGACAAGATCGACAGGGATCTCATTCTCCGCTCCGCGCAGTGCCATGCTGTGATGCCGATGATGCAGTTTTCTGTTGCGCCGTGGAGAATCCTCGACAGTGTACGGTTCGCCGCCGTGAAAAAGGCTGTCGCGCTCAGGCAGGAGAAGATCACGCCGCGCGTCATGGCTCTCGCTCGCCGCTCGGCAGAGACCGGAGAACCGATAATGGCGCCGCTTGAGTATTTCTATCCGCATTCGGGCTATGCCGAGGTCAAGGATCAGTTTATGCTCGGAAGCGACTTCATGGTGGCGCCGATGCTGTCGCCCGGAGAAGGTGGCAGGGAGGTCGTTCTCCCCGAAGGCCGCTGGAAAGCCGATGACGGCAAAGTCTGGCGTGGAGGGCGCACAATAACGATTGAAGTGCCTCTCGACCGTATTCCTTATTTCGAGAAAATCCGATAGCCTCTGACGGTCTTATCTGCACAGGGGCCCCGGCAGCTTTTCGCCGGGGTCCCTGTCCTGCGAGTCCCCCGTCCTGCGAGTCCCCCGTCCTGCGAGGTCCCTGTCCTGCGAGTCCCTTGCTGCCGCATCATGCCGGGTCGACGTCGATGATCAGGTGTCCGGCGTATTTTTCCTTTGTCTCGAAATCTCCCAGAACCTTCATCAGGGTCCTTTTCGTGGCCGTAAGCGTTCTGTCTTTCTTCAGGTCGAGCCGTATTATCCTGATGTGGCTGTCGTTGATCTTGTCGACGGCGGGGCTGTACGGGCCGGTCAGGTCGTAGCCGAGGCCCAGACTTTCGAGAATTCCGGCGAGTTTTGTGGCGAGCCTCTCGGCTCTGGATTCCATCGGGTCTCTTATTATTATGTTGATCTCACGTGTGAACGGCGGGAATCCGAACTGCCTCCGTTCATCCAGCAGTTTCATTCCGGGTATGCCCTGCTGTTCTGAAAGCATATCATACACAGGATGCTTGGGGGTGGCTGTCTGTATCACGAACAGGCCTCTCCTGCCTCTTCGTCCGCATCTTCCCCTGAACTGTTCGAGCAGCTGTACCGCCTTTTCGTCGGCACGGAAGTCCTGCACGCTCAGTAAAGTGTCCGCCTGCATCACGGCGACCAGTGAAAGCGTCGGGAAGTCGAAGCCTTTGGTGACCATCTGCGTCCCAATGAGAATGTCTATCTCTCCTATGGCGAATTTCCTGATGGTCTCCTTGCCGTATGTCGCGCTCTGAGCCGTGTCGCTGTCCAGCCTTGCTATGCGGGCCTGAGGGAACAGGGCCGCAGCCTCCTCCTCTATTTTTTGCGTTCCGGAGCCGAGTCCGCGCATCGTGCCTCCGCATTCCGGACATTTCCCTGTCGACGGCATGCTGAAGCCGCAGTGATGGCAGACGAGTCTTCCGCTGGTGTCCTCCTCTGCGGCTGTTCCCGGTGACTCCGGCAGGCCATCGGCAATCCGCCCGTTTTGTCCGCCTGTCTCCTGACCGGACGTCATCCGCAGCAGCTGTCTGCGTCCGCTCTTGTGCAGACTCAGGCTGACGTTGCAGTGCGGGCATCTCGGGATGTATCCGCATTCAGTGCATTGGACTGCGGGCGAGAATGAACGCCGCGACCTGAAGAGCATGACCTGCTCTCCGTTTGCAAGAGTCTCGCTGATGCGGTCGATGAGCTTCAGTGAGAAGGAGCCCCGCATTCCGCGTTTCTTTCTTTCCGCGATGGTGTCTATTATCTCGATCTGCGCGTCCTCTGTCTCATGGTATCTTACCGTGAGCTCAACAAGGGCGAATTTGCCGGTCTCGCAGTTGTGCAGCGATTCCAGAGCCGGAGTCGCCGATCCGAGGATCACTCTGCACTTCTGTATGGCCGCAAGCATGACGGCGGTGTCTCTCCCGTTGTATCTCGGGGCGGGGGAGTCCTGCTTGTAGGATGAGTCGTGCTCCTCATCGACTATTATCAGGCCGAGGTCATGATGGGGAAGAAACACGGCAGACCTTGTGCCGAGCACTACATATCCACTGCCGTATCTTACCCTTGACGCCGTCTCCCTGCGCTTGGCCACGGTCTCAGCCGAATGGAATACGGTCAGCCTGTCTCCGAAGAAATCTTCAAGCCTCATCTCCAGCTGCCTGCTCAGAGCTATCTCGGGCACGAGGTAGAGCACGTTCTGTCCTCTGTCAAGACATTCTGCGGCGAGCTTCATGTATATCTCGGTCTTTCCTGACCCGGTGACCCCCGTCAGCAGTGCCGGCTTCCCTGCGCCGAACGCCTCGAGAATCTTCCGATAAGCCGCATCCTGGGCCGGAGTGAGCCTGATGGCATCCTCATGTGTCCTGTATGCGCCGGATGCCTCTACGGCTTCCTCTGCCGTCTTCTCTCCGTTTTCCAGAGCGGACAGCTCGTTTCTCAGCCGGGCGATTTCCTCGTGCAGCCTGTCGGCTTCCCCTCCCAGCTTCGCCATCCTCTTCGCGGCGGCTTCCTCTCCGCCATTCTTCAGCGGCAGTCCTGCAGCCGTCTCGATTGCCTCTTCTTTGGCGGCAAGCCTCTTCTCCTTGTCCTCCAGCCGTTTCCTCAGCCTCTCCGTCTTCTCTTGTCTGGCCTCTGCCCGTTTCCTCAGCCTCTCCCTCTCCTTTTCCTCCTGTCTGGCGGCAGTCTCTTCGTTCAGAATCTTCTGAGCCGGATACGCCGCCTTGTAGACTTCGCCGATGCTGCACATGTAGTATTCGGCCACCGCCCTCCACAGCGACAGCTCCTGCGTGCTCACGGGGCTGAGCCCGCGTTCTGTCCTGACGATGTCCCTTATCTTTTCCGGAGCTACCTGAGGCTCGACGTCAATCCCGCTGACTACCCCGACATATTCTCTTGGACCGACCCGCACCCGCACTCTGTCTCCGATTCCTGGCATGTCGCCGGCTGCCGGCACAGAGTAGCATGGCTCCCACTCGAGTCTGAGAGGGACAATCACAGATATGTATCTTCTGTCGGGCATTTTGCGTCTTCAGTCGGGCACCGTAATATGAAAGAATCGCCTAAACCATCTGATGTCAATGATTTGGGCGATTTGTGTTGAGATACCAAGATTCGAACTTGGACAGACAGAACCAAAATCTGTAGTGCTACCATTACACCATATCTCAATTCCGATTTGCAAAGGTAAGATTATTTTGTCTTTCTTCAAAAATTTCAGACGGGTCAGTAACCGGTCTGAAATCCGTTGCTGCTGATTCAGAAGAGTCCGTAGACGAGATTCCAGATGAGGAAGCGGGCGAATTTGCCTACAAGCATGAGCAGAATGCTCCAGACTGGCCTGGTCTTGTAGAAGCCGAGGGCTATGGCGATAACGTCGCCGATTATCGGTACCCAGCAGATGAGCGCGAGCCACACTCCGTAGCGGTCGATCTTCGCCTTCTGCTTCTGCAGCGTCTCGGGCTTCACCTTAAACCATTTCTCGATCCACTCCCATTTCCCGATCCATCCTATCCAGAATGAGAGCACGCTGCCGAGCCAGTTGCCGGCCGTTCCGACGAGCAGGCAGCCGATGGGATTGTCAGTGGCGGCAAGCACTGCCAGATACAGGGCGTCTGAGCTGAACGGGAATATCGTCGCAGCAAGGAAAGTCCCTAAGAACAGCCCCAGAAGTCCAAGTTCCTCAAGTCCGGTCATTCCGTCCCCTCCATTCCGTTAATCTCAGTTCCTCTTGTTTCTGAAGAATTCGGACACGAGCGAGCCGCACTCGTCTGCCAGCACTCCTGCCTCAGTCACAGTCTTGGGATGCAGCAGAGACGGAGAATAGAGGGAAAAGCCCCTCTTCGGGTCGAGGGCTCCATACACGATTCTTCCCATCTGTGCCCACGCGAGGGCCCCGGCGCACATCGGGCACGGCTCTACCGTGACATAGATGGTGCAGTCGTTGAGATATTTGCCTCCCATCGCCTCCGTGGCCGCTGTGATTGCTATCATCTCGGCGTGTGCCGTCGGGTCATTAAGCCTTTCGGTCATGTTGTGTCCCCGGCCGATGATGCGGCTGCGGCACACCACGACTGCGCCAATCGGCACCTCGTCCTCTTCCGCGGCTATCCTCGCTTCACGCAGAGCCTCTCTCATGTATCTTTCGTCCTCTTCCATGATCATGTCTCAATGATTGCACATGCACATACACATACCAAAAAAGGGACCGGCACATAAGTGACAATCCCTGTGAATCCCTGTTCCCGAAGGACGATTTCATGTATCCCCGGGCCCGTCAGACAGATCAGAATCTGTCCTCTGACGACACCGTCAGCTTCTTGCGTCCGTGGCGACGGCGGGAAGCCAGTACGCGACGGCCGTTCGGAGTCGACATTCTCTCACGGAACCCGTGTTTGTTGCGACGCTTGCGCTGTGATGGTTGGAACGTTCTTTTCATTATCCTGCTTTTTTATGTTTCCGTGCTTAAATCCCGCAAAAAAGCCCCGAAAGGCTTTAGGGAGTGCAAAGGTAGTGTTTTTCAGATTAATTGCAAATTATTTTCTCTGATTTTTGTGACCCTCTATGAAAATGAGGAGTTTCCCGTTGAAATAGTTGTCCGCGAACCCCCCTGCCAAGAACATGTCTTCCACTTTCCGCACATGAACGGAGCCTTTCGGAAGCCTGAACCTGCCCATGGCTTCGGCTATCTCTTCGGCGACGTCTCCGCCCTTGAGGCAGAACACGCCTTTGTCATATCTGCCCCTGACCCATGTCAGAAGCCTGTCGAGAGGGGCGACAGCTCTTGACGCGATGAAGTCGAACCTGTCTCCGAGACTTTCCGCTCTGGCGTTTACGGCCCTGACATTGGCCAGTCCGCAGGCCTTGGCCACTTCAGATGCCACGAGTATCTTCTTCCCGACAGAGTCGCACAGGGTGAAGGCCGCGCCGGGGAAGAGGATGGCGAGGGGGATGCCCGGAAAGCCGCCTCCCGTCCCGAGATCCAGAAAAGTGGCCGCAGTGCCGCCTTCCGGGGAAACGAGCCTTCCGTACAGCTCGGGCATCTCGTCTCTGATATAAGAGGCTATGGCGAGCGAGTGAAGCACATGGTGCGGATAAAGGCCGTCCATGTCCTTGCGGGAAATGACGTTTATCTTCGAGTTCCACTCCGTGTACAGAGGGCCGAGCGCCCTGAATCTTTCCGTCCTCTCACCGTCCGTTTCAGGAAAGAGTGTCTTGGTCAAATGTTCGAATTCGTTGAAATCCATTGTCTTTGCTTTTTTTTCTTCTGACTTTGCTCCCTACTGCAGTTCGTCCGATATGTCCATCATCTTGAGCAGCTGGGCCTTGGCCCTTCTGATTCGCGTCTTTACCGTATTGATCGGCAGGTCGAGGCTTTCCGCTATCTCCTTGTATCCGAAGTGGTCGATGAGATTCATCTTCGCGACGGTCCGGTAGTCGTCCTTCAGTTTCTCTATGTTGGCCAGCCACTTGTCGTATTCCTGCTGGTTGATTATGTCTTCCTCGGGATTATGCGTGGCGGCAGCTATATCGTTGAGTTCCGGAAGGTTGTCGCTTATCGACGTGGTCGGCATGCTGTTCTTTTCCCTGTCCTTGCGGCTGATGTGGTCGAAAGCTGTGTTTCGCGCTATTCGGTACAGCCATGTCGAGAATCTGTACTCCGGATTGTACAGCCCTATCTGGCTGAACGCCTTTTGGAAGCTCTCGAGAGCGACGTCCTCCCTGTCCTCGGCCTGACTGATGTATTTTGATATGTGGCTCCTCACGCCGGCGCTGTATCTGGTGTACAGGACGATGAATGCGGCCTGGTTCTGCTGCAGAGCCAGGTCTACGAGCTCCTTGTCGGAAAGCTCAGTGAGCTTCAAGCCAGTTTTTTCCATAATTGCATTCTACGGTCAATGGTACTGACAGACTTATGACGTTCTCCATTTCGTCCACGACAAGGCGCTTCAGGATCTCCGCCTCCGACCCGGGGGCATCGAAGACGAGCTCGTCGTGGACCTGAAGCACCATTCTGGAGCTCAGCCCCTCTTCGTCTATCCGGCGGCTGACGCCTGTCATCGCAAGCTTTATTATGTCTGCGGAAGTGCCCTGTATGGGGGCATTTATCGCGTTCCTCTCCGCAAGCGACCTGACGGTGGCGTTTCTGGAGTTTATGTCCGGAAGATACCGCCGTCTGCCGAACAGCGTCTCCACATAGCCTTTTTCTCTTGTGGAGGCCGTCACATCGCGGATATAGGCCGATATGGCGGGGAAGTTCTCGAAGTAGTCATCAATTATCTTCCTGGCTTCGGCTCTCGGGATCTTCAGCCTCTGGGAGAGTCCGAAGGCCGATATCCCGTACATTATCCCGAAGTTGGCGGTCTTGGCAATCCGCCTTTGTTCGGGAGTCACATCCTCTGGGCTGATCCTGAATATCTTGGATGCCGTGATCGAGTGCACGTCCATGCCGTTTCTGAAGGCTTCGATAAGATGCCTGTCCTGGCTCAGATGGGCCATGATTCTCAGTTCGATCTGGGAATAGTCGGCTGAGAGGATCACGCCTGACGGGAAGCTCGGCACGAAGGCCTTTCTGATCTCCTTCCCGCGTTCGGTGCGGATGGGGATGTTCTGCAGGTTCGGCTTAGATGAGCTCAGTCTGCCTGTCGCCGTCAGTGCCTGATTGAATGTCGTGTGGATCTTTCCCGTGACGGGTGAGCGCAGGTTTGGAAATGGAGCTATGTATGTGGACAGCAGTTTCCTGATTGCCCGGTATTCAAGTATTTCGTTGACTATCGGATGTTTGTCTGCGAGGGAGTTGAGTGTTTCCTCGTCTGTGGAGTAGCTGTATCTGACTCCCGTCCTGGCCTTCGCCTTTGGGTCGAGGGCGAGCTTTTCGAAGAGCAGTGCCCCTATCTGTTTGGGCGAGGATATGTTCAGGTCAGGCTCTCCCGCCATCTTGCGGATGGACGACTCCTTTGCCTCGAGCTCATGTTCCAGGCTGGCAGTGTAGTCGGACAGCTGCCCGAAGTCGATCTTTACCCCTGTCCTCTCCATTTTGGCGAGAACTCTGATGAGGGGCTCCTCCATCTTGTCGTACAGCTTTGTCATGGAGTGTCTTTCCATGTCTTCCCGGACTTTCTCCGAGAGCATGAAGATCAGTACGGCTTCTCTGGCCGCGGATGACTCCTGCTCGCCGGCCTCGTCGTCAAACAGGCTTCCCTGGACCTTCCCGGTGGCGCCGTCTCCCGTCTCAAGCCCGAGATAACTCTTTGAGAGCATGTTGAGACCATGATTCTTCTCGGGGTTGATCAGGTAGTGCATAAGCTCTATGTCCAGCAGCTTTCCGTTGAGGACGACTCCTGCGTGGTCCATCACGTTCAGCTGCCTCTTGAGGTCGTAACCCGCCTTTTCGACATCCTTGTCCGAAAGCAGCTGCGCGAAGTCCTCAAGGCTTCCCTCGGCGGCAAGTCCCCCTGCGACACCTACAGTGATTCTTCTGATCTCTGAGAATATGGTGTCTCCCGAAGTTTCGGTCACGATGGCGGCTCTGCCGGCCCTGCGGGCTTCCCTTATCGCCTCTTCGGGGGTGACGATACTGATGACCGGCTCGTTCTCGGAGTCTTTTCCGGAGTCTGCCGGCGCGATGTGGTCAATGAATCTCCACAGCGACTGGAATTCATATTTCCTGAAGAGATCCGCCACAGCGGGGTCGTATTCGCTGTTCACCTTCATCTCCTCGTCGGTGACCTGAAGAGGTATGTCCGTGCGGATGGTGACGAGGGTGCGGCTCAGACCGATATGGTCTCTGGCCGCCTCGAACGCGGTTTTCTGTCGAGGAGGAAGTTCATCCAGATGGTCGTAGATCCCCTGCACGGAGCCGTATCGGGAGATGAGCTTTCCCGCCCCGACTTCGCCGACGCCCTTGACTCCGGGCACGTTGTCGGAGGCGTCTCCGCAGATGGCGAGCATGTCAATGACCTGCCCCGGGCTGCTGATGCCGTATTTCCCGCAGATGGCCGCGCTGTCGAGGATCTCGCATTCGGAGCCTGACCTGCCCGGCTTGTACTGGAACACGTGATCGGACACGAGCTGTCCGTAATCCTTGTCCGGCGTCACCATATATACGCTGAACCCCTCCTTTTCGGCTCTTCTTGCCATCGACCCTATCACGTCGTCGGCCTCGTATCCCTTGACCATCAGGACGGGGATTCTGAGCGCTCTGCATATCTCTGTCAGCGGCTCCAGAGCATCGATGACAAGCTGCGGAGTGGCTTCTCTCGTCCCTTTGTACTGAGGGTAGATCTCATTTCTGAACGTGCCTCCCGGCGGGTCGAACGCGACGGCCAGATGGGTGGGCTTCTCCTTTTCGATGAGTTCGAGTATATATTTGGTCACACCGAAGAGAATGGACATGTCCGCTCCCTTTGAATTGATCATGGGATGCCTCAGAAAGGCATAATACATCTTGAATATGAGAGCGTGTCCGTCTATGAGGAAGAGTCTGCTGTTCATCGTGGTGGCGTCTGTTCGTCTGTACTGGCGTCTGTTCGTCCTGTTCGGGAAGGCCGGGACCCTTCAAATCGGGACAAACAGCCTCAACCTTCAAAGATAATGTTTTTATTTCTGAAAATGGATGATATGACCTTGTTTTTTTCGTCTCCGTCTCCGCTTCCGCAGCGGAACATACCGTCAGCGCCTATGGCGAACACTCTGTCGCAGACTGAGGCCGACTCACTGAGGTCGTGTGACGAGAACATTATGGCCGTCTCTGTCTCGCGGGCGACCTTTTTCAGAGTCCCGAGGACTGATATCCTGTTTTCTGCGTCAAGATAGGCTGTCGGTTCATCCAGAAGCAGGACTCCGGCTTTCCCGGCGAGGGCTGATGCCGTGCAGGCCTTCTGGAACTCTCCGTCGCTGAGCCGCGTGAGGTCGCGGTCGCCGAGGCCGGCAATGCCGAGGCTTTCCAGTGCCGCGTCGGCATCGTTCTCCGCCTCCGGGGAGAGCCGGCCGCTCCAGTCGCTCCGGCTGAAGCATCCCGTCATGACGAATTCTCTGAGGGTGAACCCCTTTACTTTTGGTATGCCGGTCGGTATCATGGCCACTCTCGCACCCGTGGGCCTCAGCACTCTTCCTGTGACCGGAGGAAGCAGGCCGGCGAGCGTCTTCATCAGCGTGCTCTTTCCGCTTCCGTTTGCTCCGCAGAGAAATACGCACTCCCCGGCCATCAGTTCGAAATCCGAGGCTCGGAAGATCGGAGTCTGTCCGTATCCCGCGCTCAGTCCTTCCGCTTTTATGAGTGTCTGTCCCATTGTCGTCTGTTTCTGGTTCGTTCTGCCTCCAGTTTGGCATCTCTGTTTCCGTTTCCGTTCTGCGGCGTCGGTGTTTCCGCCTCTGTCCTCAGCTTCAGCCTCAGCGGTGGCCTGAGATCATAGCCGCCAGGATGAGCGGAATCCCGATCAGCGCCATCATGCTGCCGGCGGGAACGGCCGTTCCGCAGCCCTGGCTGAGCATGTCTGCCGTGACGCAGAGAATCGCGCCGGTGACCATGCTCGCCGGCATCGCCTTCCTGTGCATTGCGCTTCGCGTCAGTCTTCTGGCAATGTGCGGGGCTACTATGCCCACGAATCCTATCGGTCCGCAGAAAGCGGTCACGCATCCCGTCATGAGCGAGCTTCCGAGAAGGGCGATGAACCGGGTCCTGCCCGGCCTGACCCCTGAAAGAGCGGCGTATTCGTCCCCGAACAGCATGATGTCGAGTCTTTTCGCCCCGACTCCGCTCAGAACGATCCCTGTCGCCAGCGCCACTGCCATCACGATGCATCCGCCTGCCCCGATGCCTGTAAATCCTCCCGCAGCCCAGCTGTAGTAGGTGCGCAGGCTTTCTGCTCCGGCATTGTACTGCATCAGTGAGATCAGCGCGTTGATGATGAAGCCTGTCATTACTCCGCATATCAGCAGGGCTCCGGGTCCTTTGAGCCTTGCGGATGCGGCGAGCATCAGTGCGGAGGCGGCCGCGGCGCCGGCGAATGCCGACGCCGCCACCGTCACCCCGGTGACGGTGGCCGACATGGCCGTCGGAACGGCCAGTGTCGCCGCGGCCGCCCCGAGGGCCGCTCCGGAACTCACTCCCATTATGTGCGGGTCGGCGAGAGGATTGCGGAAGATGCTCTGCATCTGTATCCCCGCGAGCGACAGCGATGCTCCCGCAAGGACTGCCGTAATCATTCTCGGAAGCCTGATTTTCAGCAGTATGTCTCTTAGCGTACCCGCTTCTGCCGCGCCTCCGTCCGCCGCCCCCTTCAGCAGGACGGCAGGTGATATGGCGATCTCGCCGATGAACAGGTCCAGGATCATGAGGGCTAGAAGCAGCGCGGCCCCTGAGACAATGACGATGCGGAAGATCCTGTCCCGGTCTCCATCTCTCTTTCCCGTCCGCATGGCGCCGTATGATTCCCGTCCTGTCCGGCTCTCCTTTCTCATCTTTCCTTTCGTCGGCTTTTCGTCCATTTCGCCGCAAATTTAGTCATGTCTGCGGAATGTCTCTCCGGAAATTTCATATATTTGCCAAAGGAAGACGCTAAAGTGACAGAAGGATGAAGATACTGGTGGTTGAAGACGAGACTTCGCTCAGGGAGCTGATGACTGCCGCCCTGAAGAAGGAGGGATATGTGGTTGAAAGCGCTGCGGACTTCGCTTCGGCAATGGACAAGCTGGGCGCCTACAGCTACGATTGCATACTTCTGGACATAATGCTTCCGGGAGGCAGCGGACTCGATCTGCTCTCGACTCTCCGCAAGTCGGACAGGAAGGTCAACGTCATCGTCATTTCCGCAAAGGACTCTACGGACGACAAGGTGGCCGGACTTGAGCTGGGGGCAGACGACTATCTGGCCAAGCCTTTTCATCTTGCCGAGCTTGTCGCCCGCATCAGGAGCGTCGCCAGGAGAAGCATGAACGGCGGCGAATTTTCCTATAGCCGGGGCAACGTTACCCTTGAGCCCGACTCCAACAGGGTGCTGGTGGACGGGCGTGACGTGCCTCTGCTCAAAAAGGAGTTCGATATCCTTGCATATCTGATGCAGAGGCCGGGACATCTTGTCGACAAGACGGTGCTGGCCGAGGCGGTCTGGGGCGACCATGTGGATCAGGCCGACAATTTCCAGTTCGTGTATGCCCAGATGAAGAACCTTCGCCGGAAGCTTGAGGACGCGGGGGCGGACATAGAGATCAGGTCCGTGTACGGCTTCGGCTACAAGCTCATGTGACAGGATGAAGTTCATCAGCAGGATAACGCTCAGTCTTTCCGCGGTGCTGCTTGTCTTCATCGCGGTGTGGGGCTTCTTCTTTTTCCGCATAATGGTCTCGGAGATCAATGACGAGACAGACGACATGCTCGAGGAGTATTCACAGGACATCATCATGCGGTGGCTCTCCGGCTCCCGGCTGCCGTCTACTGACAACGGCACAAACAACACCTATTATGTCCGCCGGGTGACCCCCGAATACGCAGCCTCGCTTCCCAACATAAGATATGAGGATTCGGAGATATACATGACCAGCAAGAAGGAGACGGAGCCCGCGAGGATAAGGAGACAGGTATTCATGGATTCTGAGGGGGCATATCATGAGCTTACGGTCGCTATCCCGTCCTTCGAGAGGCAGGATCTCATCCGGTCGATCCTGTGGAGCATCGCGGTCCTCTATTTAATCCTCCTGATAGCCGTCATTCTCATATCGGTGGTCGTGGTCATGTACAACATGAGGCCGTTCAGGTCTCTTCTGAAGTGGCTTGACTCCTATGTTCCGGGGAAGAAGAATGCCCCGGTGCCCTCAGACACTGACATAATAGAGTTCAGGCGGCTCGCCGGCGCCGTGCAGAATGCCGCGGACAGGTTCGAGAGGCAGTACGATATCCAGAAACAGTTTATCAGCAATGCTTCCCATGAGCTTCAGACTCCTCTGGCCGTGTGCTCCGGCAGGATAGAGATGCTTCTTGACGGTCAGGGCCTGTCGGAGGAGATGACGGGGGAGCTCATCAGGCTCAGACGCACCGTCGACGACATGACGAGGCTAAACAGGACTCTGCTGCTCATGTCCAAGATAGAGAACGGACAGTTTCTCGATACCGAGACGGTTGATTTAGGGGCGCTTATCGAGGAGAAGGTCCGGGTCTTCGGCGAGATCTACGGGGGCGGGGGACTGAAGGTGGACATGGTTAGAGGCGGACGGCTCGAGGTGAAGATGAACGGACAGCTTGCCTCGATGCTCGTCGGAAATCTTCTCAAGAACGCCTTTGTCCACAGCGAAGGGCCGGGCGTGATCCGCATCGAAGTGACCCCGGAAATGTTCAGCGTCTCCAATCCCGGGACGGCGCCTCTCGACGGAAGCCGGGTGTTCACCCGCTTCTATCAGGAAAATTCCCGCAAGGAAGGCTCTACGGGCCTCGGTCTCTCGCTCGTAAAGGCCGTATGCGATGACTCCGGATTTTCTGTCGCATATTCGTATGCAGATGGCCGTCATGTGTTCACGGTCTCAGTGGCAACAGGGAGGGATGATCAAGTATGAAAACAACTGATGAAAGAATCATGAGAATGAAAGGCGGTATAATCGCGGTTTCGGCAGGCATGATGCTGCTTGCCGCCTCCGGATGCGCGGACAGCGACAAGGCAATCAGTGTGGACAGGCTGCCTGATGCGGCCAGAGAATTCATCTCTTCCGGCTTTCCGGAAGAGAGCATAGCCTATGTCAAGATGGAGAGGGATTTTCCCGAGCTGTCCTATGAAGTGATGTTCACCGGCGGCATCATGGCGGAGTTTGACCGCCGAGGCAGGTGGATCGAGCTCGGATGCCCTTACGATTCGGTGCCGGCAGACCTTGTGCCCCGGCCGATAATGGACAGGATGGCGCGGGACTGGCCGGGCCAGAGATGCCGCAAGATCAAGAGAGACCGCAACGGGTACGAAGTGAAGCTGGACTCCGGCATTGAGCTCGAGTTCGACCGCAATTTCAATCTCATGGGCATCGATGACTGACATAATGTTTATGAAGAGATTATATTATTTTTATGAAGATTCCTTTTTCCTTTGATTTTCCGCGACCGGGATTTGTCCTGCTGCTTTCTGCGGCAATTGTCGCGATGACTTCGTGCTCTTCGGCAGGAGACGGTTCTGTACAATCTCCTGACGGTGATGTCCGTCTCATGTTCGGGCTGGACGCTGAGGGATGCCCGTCCTACAGTGTGGATGTGGACGGAAAGCCGTTCATCAGGAGGTCGCCTCTCGGCTTCGGACTTGAGGTATTCCGTGCCGGATCCGCTGAACCTGAGACTGTTGATGCTCAAAAGGGCTTTGAACTCGTGTCTGTTGACAGGGGAAGCGAGGATTATGTGTGGGAGCAGCCGTGGGGAGAGAACAAGGAGGTGAAATGCCGCAGCAACGCGATGACGGTAAGGCTGACTTCCGCCTCCGGAGTGGACATGACGCTCTTCTTCAAGGTGTTCGATGACGGGATAGGCTTCCGCTATGACCTCAGCTGTGACGGCGCGGACAGCCTCAGGGTGACTGACGAGCATTCTTCATTCATGTTCGCCTCAGACGGGGATTCGTGGTCGATTCCTGCGGATTTCAATACTTATGAGCTGGATTACAGAAAGATGCCTCTGTCCGAGCTGCATGATGCCAATACTCCGATGACTTTCCGCACCAGTGACGGCATATACGGAAGCGTTCACGAGGCGGCTCTGAAGGACTATCCTGAGATGACGCTGCTCGCAGTGCCGGACGAGACTTCTCCGCAGGGCTTCGTCAGCAGTCTCGCCCCTTGGCCTGACGGTGTGAAGGCGCGATTCGCCGCAGATTCATTCACCACGCCGTGGAGGACTGTGCAGATAGGCAGAAAGGCGGTGGACCTGATCAATTCTTCCCTGATACTCAATCTTAACGAGCCTTGCGCCATAGCGGACACGGACTGGATCAAGCCGATGAAATATGTGGGAGTCTGGTGGGGAATGCACACCGGAATCCAGACATGGAAGATGGGGCCGAGACATGGCGCTACGACGGAAAATGCCTTGAAACACATAGATTTCGCGGCCGAGAACAATATCCAGGGCGTGGTATTCGAGGGTTGGAACGCCGGATGGGAAAGCTGGGGAGGAATGCAGAATTTCGACTTCACCAGAGCCTATCCGGACTTTGACATGGACAAGGTAGCTTCCTACGCGAAAAGCAGGGGAGTGGAGCTCATCGGGCATCATGAGACCGGAGCGAACATACCTAACTATGAACGCCAGCTCGAGCAGGCCTACGCATGGACCGAGGCCAAGGGAATGCATTATGTCAAGACAGGCTATGCCGGAGGCATACCCGGAGGACATCCGCGTCACGGGCAGTATGCCGTGAGACATTACAGGAAGGTGGTCGAGACTGCCGCCGCCCACAAGGTCTGTCTTGACGTGCACGAGCCGATCAAAGAGACCGGGATAAGGCGCACCTATCCAAACATGATGACTCTGGAGGGTGCGAAAGGCATGGAGTGGAACGCCTGGAGCAAGGGCAATCCGCCTTCTCATTATGTGACCCTGCCTTTCACGAGACTGCTTTCCGGACCGATGGACTATACTCCGGGCGTGTTCGACGTGCTTCTGGAGAGCAGCATGAGCGACCCTCGGAGGGAGAAGTGGAATGACCTTGATCAGGGTGACAGCAGGGTGAACACGACTCTCGCGGCGCAGATCGCCGACTGGGTGGTGCTGTATTCTCCTCTGCAGATGGCTTCCGACCTTATAGAGAATTATCAGGGACATCCTGCGTTCCAGTTTTTCAGGGATTTTGACGCGGACTGCGACTGGTCCGAAGCCCTTGACGGGGAGCCTGGCGAATTCGTCGTCGTGGCCCGCCGCGCGGGGGACAGGTATTTCCTCGGGGCGATTACGGGAGACAGCCCGAGGACTGTCGACGTGCCTCTGGATTTTCTCGCTGACGGCGTGAAATACAGGGCGGTGATTTATGCCGACGGTCCTGATGCGGACTGGAGAACCAATCCATGTTCCTACGTCATTTCTGAAAAGACCGTGACCTCGGACGATGTGCTCAATGTGGTGATGGCTTCCGGCGGCGGTCAGGCCGTAACTTTCATCCCCGCTTCCTGAATCAGTCCGGCGGACCGGATTCCGGAAGCGGACAAAAGTCCCGAAGTGACTGCGGCCTTATGTGACGGAATCCCCTGACGGGGATCGTGATAGGTTTGGGGGGTGACGACGTCGCCCCCATTTTTATCTGAAAGTCAGCGTGAAGGTGGTGCGCTCGCCGTCGCTGCGGGTGAGTCTGATGCTCCCGTTGTGAAGCCTCATGATCTGCCGCGAGATGCTGAGCCCGATTCCTGAGCCGGACGGCTTTGTCGTATAGAACGGGACGAATATCTCTTCCCTGTTTTCCCTGCTGATCGGCAGGCCGTTGTTGGAGACGTTCACCACGACGCTTTCGGTCTTGTCTATCTCGGCGTCTATCTCGATTTCCGTGGCCTCGGCCTGGACGGCGTTCTTCAGCATGTTCACGAAGATCTGGGAGATCTGCCCCATGTCTGCGTAAAGCAGGATGTCTTCGGATTTCTCCAGATAGGAGCATGTGATGCCGGCCTCGCGCATTTCTTTCTCCATGAGCCGGAGCACGTTGTCCACGAGCTCCCTGAGGTAGAATGCGCTCTTTTCGGGAGTCGGCATACGGGTGAGGCTGCGGTATGAGTCTACGAATCGGATGAGGCTGCGTGAAGATGAGGATATCGCCTCCAGTCCTGCCCTGAAGTCCGGTCCGGCCGCCTCCGGAGCATCTTGTCTGCCGGCCGCCTCTGTGCTGCCGCCGGCTGCATCTGTGGGGACGGCGTACTGGGCGAGGGCTTCGCTGAGGCTGGCGATCGGGGTGACCGTATTCATGATCTCATGCGTGAGGACGCGGATGAGCTTCGTCCAGGACTCGGCCTCGTTCTTCTCCATGTCGCTGCTGATGTCATTGAAGGCGGCTATCTTCACTCTGCGTCCTCTGATCGTCGCGGAGGATGCGGTGACCGACAGCGTCATCGAAGAGGACTTTCCCGTGCAGACCGCCTTCTCCTCATGTCCCCCGCATACGGAGGCAAGGGCATCCGCAAGCTCGGGGCTCGACCTGCGGATCTGCCTGATGCTGCTGAGCGACGACATTTCAAGGATTTCCAGGGCTCTGGCATTGCAGTATTCCACGCCTCCTCCGTCTTCATCAGTCACGATTATTCCGGTCTGCACATGGTCGAGCATCTGTCCGTAGTATTTCTCCTGCTCGCTGATCCCGGCCCTCTCCTTCTCGAATATCTGCCTTATCCTGTTGAGGGTCCGGTTGAATTTTCGGCCGGTTACCGCGTCTTCTCTGAATCTGAAGTTGGTCTCGTTGTCCTCGAGGGCATCAAGCATATAGTCCACCTTCTTCCTCATCCTTACGGAGAAGAAGATGCCTGCCGCGGCAAAGGACAGGACCATCGCGGCGACCGTGACAAGAATCTGACACGCCGTCATATTCCGTATTTCTTCAGTTTGCTGTAGAGGGTGGGCCTGCTGATGTCCAATGACTTGGCCACGAGCGAGAGATTGCCTCCGCATCGTTTCATCGCGCTGCGGATGGCCTTCTCCTCCGCCATCTCCAGAGTCTCCTCCCCGGCCTCCTGACTGCCGTAGTCAGAGGCTTCATGATTTCCTTGGCCGGCGGAGGCATCAGCTCTCTCATCCTTTCTTGCCGGAATCTGAAGGTCGGCCGGAGTGATGATTTCTCCCTCGGACATTATCACGGCGTTCTCGATGCGGTTCTGGAGCTCCCTCACGTTGCCGTTCCATCTGTACGCGCACAAGGCCGCGGCGGCCTGCGGACTGAATGAAGCCGCCTTTCTGCTGTATTTCCCGGCAAATCTGCTCAGAAAAGTCTCCGCCAGAGGCATGATCTCGTCCCTCCTTTCGCGAAGCGGCGGCAGCTCTATCCTCACCGTGTTGATCCTGTAGAAGAGGTCTTCCCTGAAAGCGCCTTCCTCCACCATCCTGTCGATGTCTTTGTTGGTGGCGCAGATCAGCCTGATGTCCACAGGCACAGGCCTGACGTCTCCGAGTCTCGTCACGGCGCGGTTCTGCAGAGCCCTCAGGAGCTTCGCCTGAAGGTGGAGCGGAATGTTGCCTATCTCGTCAAGAAACAGTGTGCCCCCGTCTGCCTGCTCGAAGAGTCCGGCGTGGTCGGACTTGGCGTCGGTGAACGCGCCTTTCACATGGCCGAACAGCTCGCTCTCGAAGAGAGTCTCGGGAATGGCGCCCGCATCAGCGCACACCATCGGCCTGCCGCTTCTGCCCGAGAGCCTGTGCATCTCTTTTGCGAGCATGTCCTTGCCGGTGCCGTTTTCTCCGGTAATGAGGATCGTCGCGTCGGTCGGAGCGGTCTTCTCCACGGTCTTCCTTATGAAGGACATCTTCTCGCCTTCGCCCCAGAGCATGCGCTCCTGCGGCTCCTGCCTTGCTTCGGCTTTCCTGTGCTTTTCACAAGCGCGTGACAGCGTCTCTATCAGTCTCGGATTCTCCCACGGCTTCACGACGAAGTCGAAGGCGCCCCTCTTCATGCCCTCCACCGCGAGATTCACGTCGGCGTATGCGGTGAAGAGCACCACCTCCACGTCCGGAAACAGCGATTTCAGCTCAGAGAGCCAGTACAGTCCCTCGTTGCCAGTGTTCATGTCCCTGTGGAAGTTCATGTCGAGCAGCACGACGTCCGGCCGGAATTCTGAGGTCCGGGACATCAGTCCCTTCGGGGAAGAGATTATCCTGACTTCTGAGAAATGGAGCGGAAGCAGGATTTCAAGAGCGTCCCTTATGCCGGCGTTGTCGTCCACGGCCAGTATCTTTCCTTTGGTCTTTGCCATCTTTTTCTTTTCTGTGCCTTCTGCAAATATACCCTGTGCCTCTTGCAAATATACACAGACTTTTCGTAAGTTTGTATCTCCATACAAAACGATGAAATATCATGAGACATTATCTGTCGCGGCTTGAGGAGGCGGTGAAGACCAGATGGGACGCCGTAGCCCTCTGCAACTGGAAGGGCGAGTCATTCACATTCGGAGAGTGCGCTTCTCTTATCGGGAGATTTCATCTCCTTTTCCGGGAAGCCGGCATTTCAAATGGGGACAAGATCGCGATATGCGCGAAAAATTCGGCCCGCTGGGCCGTTTCTTTCCTTGCGGTGAACACATACGGTGCGGTTGCGGTGCCGATTCTCGCCGATTTCCATCCCGACAGCGTGAACGCTCTCACCGATCATTCGGAGAGCGTGCTGCTCATCACTGATAACGACATCTGGAAGAAGCTGGACATCACGAAGATGCCTCTGCTCAAAGGGGCGCTCTCCACGGCGGACTTCTCTCTCCTGTATTGCCGGGACACGGCTCTCAGGTCCGCTTTCGACAGGCTTGACTCCCTCTTCGCCGCGAAGTACCCGGAAGGCTTCACCAGGGACGACGTCTCCTATCCGTCGGACAATGGGGAGGACCTCGCCGTCATCAACTACACCTCCGGGACGACGAGCGCACCGAAAGGCGTGATGCTCCGCTACGAGTGCATAAGTTCCAACGTTGAGTTCGGACTGAAGCGGATTCCGGTCAATGTCGGCGATACGATTGTCTCGATGCTTCCTCTGGCGCACATGTACGGCATGGCCTTCGAGTTTCTGTACCCTCTGTGCGGGGGAGCGACCATATATTTTCTCGGAAAGACTCCGACTCCTTCTCTCCTTCTCGGGGCGATGGCGCAGGTCCGTCCCTACCTCGTCATCACGGTGCCGCTCGTCATGGAAAAGGTGTTCCGCAGCGCCGTCCTTCCGGCTCTGCGCAAGCCGCTTATGCGTGCCCTTGTCAGGATTCCGGGCGTGAATCGGCTTATCTTCAGGAAGATCAGAGGAAAGCTGCTCGGAGCATTCGGGGGCAGGGTCAAGATGATCATAATGGGCGGAGCGGCCCTCAATCCGGAGGTGGAGGAGTGGTTCAGGCGCTTCCGGCTGCCATATACCGTCGGCTACGGGATGACTGAGTGCGCCCCGCTTCTGGGCTATGAGGACTGGGACAGGTTTGTCCCGCGCTCATGCGGCAAGAGCGTAGACAGATGTCAGGTGAGGATAGACTCCGAAGATCCTGCGCTCGTCCCCGGCGAGATTCAGGTGAGGGGAGTCAACGTCATGTCGGGCTATTACCGCAATCCGGAGGCTACGGCTGCGGCCTTCACGGAAGACGGATGGCTGAGGACGGGAGACCTCGGCGTCATGGACGGGGACGGCAACATTTTTATCAGGGGCCGGAGCAAGAACATGATACTTTCGTCCAACGGGCAGAACATCTATCCGGAGGAGATAGAGGCCATAGTCAACAATCAGCAGTATGTCGCCGAGTCGGTCGTCGTCGACAGGGGTTCCCGCCTGGTGGCTCTCGTCTATTTCGACATGGACAGGATGGCGGCGGACGGCCTGTCAACAGACGACCTGGGCTCTCTGGCCGAGTCTGTCGCGGCTTCGGCCAACCGCTCACTGCCCGCCTACAGCCGTCTGTCCAGGGTTGAGCCGGTCGACCGGCCGTTTGAGAAGACGCCTAAGATGAGCATAAGGCGATTCCTTTATAAATGACGTCGATTTCACCAAATGACGTCGATTTCACCGCGCCATAGATGATGTCCGGCTTCACCGCGTCCGCACTGAACGGCATGGCGCGGTGAATGCAACGATTCGGCGGCTGTCCGCATCTTTGTCTTGTCCATCCCGCTCCGGCACGGCGACATGTTCCTGAGTCCCGGTCGGACGGCGTGCGGGAGTAACCCTAATGTGGAGGAGATAAGGTGAAGCCAGATAAGACGTCATGTCATGCAGTCGGGATTCTTTTGACCGTGGCCGTGTTTCTCGCGGGCAGTTTTCCGTCTCGCGCTTCGGAACGCCCGGAAGGCCGTGGCGGCGACTTCAGTTTCAGGAGGTATGAGATTTCCGTCGGCGGGGGAGTATATCCCGGCCGTGCGGCATTCGGCTATAACACGTATTCCGGGTATCTTTTCTACCCGGTCGGAATCGGAAACATCTATGAGGCCTCCCGATATTATGAGAAGGAGAGGACATCAGGCTCATGGACTGCTGCCTTCACCTTCAATTTCACTAAAGTCATGGCGCTGGGAGCCTCTCTTTCCTACGAAGGAGGCTGGTCCGGGCTCTATCGCCGTTCCGACGGAACGAAGGTGACCGGCTGCGCAGACAACTACATATCCCCTATGCTCACTCTGCGGGTCAGCTGGCTCAACAGGCCTCTCGTCCGGATGTATTCTTCCGTCGGAGGCGGTGTCGCCGTCAATCTGACGCGGGAGGCTACTCTGGAGGAAGGAAGGAGACTTCCGGTGGAGTCCGACGTGACCTTTTCCTTTCAGGTCACTCCGATAGGCATATCGGTGGGCAGAAAACTCTTCGGATTCGCCGAGGCCGGAATAGGTCATCAGTATGTCGGCGGATTCTTCGGCATAGGCTACAGATTCAACTGACGGCGATACGAATGGGTAATGAATGATTATTTGGCGATGCAAATGAAGCTTTCTGTCACAAGGATATTTCTGCGGGCCGTTCTTACGGCCTTTGTCGCGTCGCTCTGCGGCTGTACCATATATTCGGACGAGATGTATCCGGAAGATCCGGCTGCGGACGCTTTCCGCTCGGTCTATTCTGAGACGGTGGACAGATTTTTCCGCATGACCGAGCTCTGCGACTTCTTTTCAGCCTATCAGGAGATAAAGTCTGATGCTGATGCCGGGCTCGCTCTCGCCGAGAGCTATTTCGGTGACAATGTCTATTATCTTGTGTATGACAGGCTTTCCGTCACCGGATGGGGAGTGCTCGGACTGAGTGATGACGGCTCGTTTCTCGTCGGGGATTCCGCTGTGGAGCTCTGGCCGGTAATCCCGGTCGGGGACAGGACTTATGTCTCGGACATTGTCACAGCGTCCGGCTCGCACAGCTTCAGATCGTCGGTGAGAGACGGCAAAGTTGTTCTGGAGGCGCTTTCAGTCGAATATGTTGCGGCTGACGGGGTGAAGGTCAGTCTTGAGCTGATCTCTCCGGTGTCGAGGGACATGTGCAGCTGCGGGCAGGCTCCGCTGTGGCCTGACGCAGGGGCTCTCGAAGTGATGTTTTCCGGTCAGGGCGCTGACGACTTTTTCACCGTCAGGTTCGAGGACGGCGCAAGATACATGGAAAGGCAGTGATTCCCAATTATGAATATCAATAAAAGATTTCAGCCATGAGTGCCGGTTTGGAATTAAGAACACGTATGTTTGCAGTGATCGCGGCTGCAATGTTATGCGTCTTTCCGTCTTTTGCGGCGGATGGCGGCTGTGGCCTGCGGACAGATTGTGCTGCTGAAGAGGAAAATCCCTTCAGATATGAGGTCCGGCTCGGCTGGGGCGGCTATCCTCTATGGGATGCCGTCGTTTATATGGCCTATATGTCCGAACCTTCCTGTCAGACGACCATGGAGACCGTTTATGGCGGCTATTCAGGTCCCGTCTATGTCACAGGCGTGATATCGGCGGAGTTCAGCCTCATCCTCAAGAAGTGGTTTACGCTCGCTTTCGGATTGAACTTTGATGCTTTCTATTCTTCTGATTTTGATTCGATTACGCATCGACGAACAGGAGTGGAGCGAGGTGCTGTCGTGACGCTCATGCCTCAGGCTCGATTTACATATTTCTCCAGACCGATGGTGAAGATATATTCGTCGGTGGGTGTCGGAATCGCCGGCGGCGGCTTCAGAGGAGACTCATATCTGCTTCCGGCTGTCCAGCTGGTCCCGATAGGCGTGACGTTCGGAAAGGATTTCTTCGGCTTCGTTGAAGGAGGAATCGGCTCTCTGTATGTCGGGTGCATGGCCGGAATAGGCTACAGATTCTGAGCCGCCTGCGGCATCTGAACGTTTTTCGTCCTGCGAGCCGCCTGCGGCATCTGAATGTTTTTTTACCTTTTAATCCCTATCCTTTTGAAGCCCGAAGTTATGAAAAAGAGTTTTCGGTATATTCTCGTGGCGGCCTTTCCTCTCCTTCTGGCAGTCTCCTGTCAGGTCGAGCCGGCTGAGCGTTCCGGACGCGATTCCTCAAATCTCGAATCGTTGAGCCTGGACATATTCTATAACGGCATCTCGACCCCTCTGAACACCTTTGTGGCGATGCTTTCTCTCGACCGCTATCTGTACATGACCGATGCCGGGAGTGAGGATTATTCTGAGTCCGAGTATTGGGATGAGAATCTGCATCAGAGCGGAGAGAATGTCTATGAGACGGATTTCGGCACGGTGTGTACCGGAAGCGGCAGTCTTACAGAGCCGGGAGTGATGTGGCGAGTCTCGACATGGAACGGGATAATCTACATTTCGCGAGAGGAGAACGGGACGTGGGAGGTCCGCCTGCAGGGCATTCAGTATAACGTCCACTTCAGTATAAGCGGTCTGACCTGGTCCGAAGGCTTCCTCTCGTCCGAAATGACGGTCAGAGGAACGTATGATGAGTATCAGTCCGGTTCCTATTCCGCCGACATCTCCTCGCCCGAAGGCGCAGTCGGCTTTGCCATGCACTATGAAAATTCTTGTCTGAATTATGCTGAGGAATATAGCGGGGTTCTGCACATTGACTTCAATGTCGGCGGAGAGACGCTCGACTGGTGCGACATCATGATGTCCGGCACCGACTTCGCTTTTCGGACAAGTGTCGACTGACAAATTGTCATAGAACCAGAAGTGGAACATATTTTGACTTGAACTGCGTCGTGCCGCATTCGGACTGTGAAATCGTCCGTTTCGGCACGACGCCGGATTATGCCGCAACTGCTGCCGGCGTTGATGGATTTGAAACAGTAAAATATTATAAATCATGTCAAAAGAAAGCACAAAAGGTAAGATTGGAGTCACTACGGAGAACATTTTTCCGGTGATCAAGAAGTTCCTTTATTCGGATCATGAGATATTTCTGCGCGAGCTTGTGGCCAACGCGGTGGACGCCGACCAGAAGATGAAGGCTCTCGCGGCTTCTGGCGAGTTCAAGGGCGAGCTCGGGGAGCTGAATGTGCGCATAGTGCTTGACGAGGACGCCAAGACGCTGAAGATCATCGATAACGGTCTGGGAATGACGGCCGAAGAGGTGGATCAGTACATCAACCAGATAGCATTTTCGAGCGCAGGCGAGTTTCTTGAGAAGTATAAGGATCAGATAGGCAATATCATAGGTCACTTCGGCCTCGGATTTTATTCTGCCTTCATGGTATCGAAGAAGGTGACGATCGACACCCTTTCATGGAAGGAAGGCGCGAAGGCCGTGAAATGGTCATGCGACGGAAGTCCGGAATATGAGATGGAGGACAGCGACAAGGCTGACAGAGGAACTGAAATCACTCTTTATATAGATGACGAGGACGCGGAGTTCGCGACAAAGGGGCGCATCCAGACTCTTCTGGACAAATACTGCAAGTTCATGCCTGTTCCTGTCATCTTCGGAAAGGAGCAGGAGTGGAAGGACGGAAAATATGTCGACACGGACAAGGACAATGTGATCAACAGGCTCGAACCGCTCTGGGCCAAGAAGCCTTCCGAACTTAAGGAGGAGGACTACATGGAGTTCTACAGGGCGCTCTATCCTATGCAGGACGAGCCTCTGTTCTACATCCATCTGAATGTCGACTATCCGTTCCATCTGACCGGAATCCTCTATTTCCCGAAGATCAAGGACAAGATGGAGATCACCAGGAACAAGATCCAGCTCTATTGCAACCAGATGTTCGTCACCGATTCCGTGGACAACATCGTACCTGACTTCCTGACTCTCCTGCACGGAGTGATCGACTCTCCGGATATCCCTCTGAACGTGTCCAGAAGCTATCTCCAGAGCGACGCCAATGTGAAGAAGATCTCCGGCTACATCACCAGAAAAGTGGCGGACAGGCTTGAGGAGATATTCAAGAACGAGCGCGAGGCACTGGAAAAGAAGTGGGACAACCTCAAGCTCTTCATCGAGTACGGTATGTTGAGCGACGAGAAGTTCTGTGACAGGGCAATGAAGTTCTGCCTGCTGAAGAATACCGAAGGAAAATATTTCAGCATCGACGACTATAAGAAGGCTATCGAGGGCGAGCAGACGGACAAGGACAAGAAGCTCGTATTCCTGTACGCCACAGACGCGGAGGCTCAGTATCCGTTCATCGAAGGGGCCCGCAACAAGGGGTATGACGTGCTCCTGATGGACTGCCAGCTTGATTCGCATTTTGTCAACCTGCTTGAGATGAAGATTGAGAACTCGCGGTTCGCGAGGGTGGATTCGGACGGCATAGACAACCTCATACCGAAGGAGGAGCGTGTGAAGCTGGAGATGAATGAGGAGGAGAAGGCGGATCTGAACACCATCTTCCAGACCATGATGCCGAAGGAGAACACCTATTTCGTGTCGGCTGACAATATGGGTGAGGATGCGGCTCCTATCCTGATCACTCAGTCTGAGTTCATGCGCCGTTATCGCGAGATGTCGGCTCTGGGCGGAGGAATGAATTTCTATGGAGAGATGCCTGCCTCCTACAACATCACGGTCAACATGGAGAATCCTCTCGTCAAGAAGATCATGGATGCCAAGGCTGTCGAAGTGAAGCCGATGGAGAAGGTCGAGGACGCCGCTTCTGATGCTACGGAGGAGCAGAAGAAGGCTGTTGAGGAGGCAAAGAGCGCCGCTGCCGAGTCCCATAAGAAGGAGCTGGAGGGCTTCGCTTCCGCAAACGGTATCCTCAGGCAGATCACCGATCTCGCCCTGCTTGCCAACGGCATGCTCAAGGGCAAGGCACTGAGCGACTTCATTGCCCGCAGCGAGAAGGTTGTCGCTGACGCTTATCTTAAATAGACCGGTGGACTGTGACACTCTGATGACATATTTACATGAATGCCTTGAATAAGATTCCGAGACTGTTCGGGAACATTTTGGCAGGAGTGCTGATGACAGCCGCCGCGGCCGTATCGCATACGGTCCCGGCGGCTGCTCAGCAAGCCATATTCACTCGGGAGGGGCTGGTGTCTCCCCAGGTGAACGCCGACAAATCCGTGACTTTCCGTCTTTATGCCCCTGCCGCCGACTCTGTCGCTGTCACCGGCGACTTCCTTCCGTCTTCGGAGACGGACGGTTGGGGAACGGCCGCTCTTTCTGAGGATGAGGAGGGCGTCTGGACTCTGACCGTAGGACCTCTTGAATCCGAGCTCTACAGCTATGACTTCATCGTTGACGGCGTGAGGATGACCGATCCGTCAAATGTGCATCAGATGCGCGACGTCAGGTCTATGATGAGCATCTTCATGGTCTCTGGCGAGAGGGGAGACCTCTACAGCGTCAATGATGTTCCGCACGGCACTCTGTCGAAAGTATGGTATGAGTCGGAGTCGCTGGGGATGCGGCGCAGGATGACGGTCTACCTTCCTGCGGGCTATGGTGACGCTTTGGCCGGCGCCGGAAGACGTTATCCCGTGCTGTATCTGCTGCATGGAATGGGCGGCGATGAGGATGCGTGGCCTACGCTCGGAAGGGCGGCGCAGATACTCGACAATCTCATCGCTTCCGGTGAGGCTGAGCCGATGATCGTGGTGATGCCCAATGGAAATGCGGCCCTGTCATCAGCCCCGGGTGAAGGTCCTGACGGCCTGTATCCGCCGATGACCAGGCCGGACAAGACTATGGACGGCTCCTTCGAGGCTTCCTTCCCGGAGATCATCGACTATGTTGACTCTCATTACAGGACGGAAAGGAAGCCGTCCGGCCGTGCAATAGCAGGGCTCTCTATGGGCGGCTTCCACTCTTACCATATCTCCATGCAGTATCCGGGCACATTCGGCTATGTCGGGCTCTTCTCCGCGGCCGTCCGTGATGTCGAGGAGGACGCTTATGGAATATATGCGGATTCGGATGCCAAGCTGGAGCGGCAGTTCTCCGACGGGGTGAGCCTCTACTATATCGCCATCGGCCGTGACGATTTCTTGTACGAGGACAATGTCCGGCTGCGCCAGAATCTGGACGCACATGGCTACCCGTATGAATATCACGAGTCTGACGGCGGCCACATCTGGCGAAACTGGCGCATCTACCTTTCCGGCTTCCTCCGCAGGATATTCTGAGCGGGACGCATTGAACTTATAAGATATTTTACGACAGATGCAGACAGGTCTTTCGGCAGCATAAATTCATAGACTCCGGGCCTGTCTTTTTCAAGCCTCTCGATCTCCCTCTTGAGTCGCGATATGCCGCCGCCTTCACCGTAAGCCGCCGCTATCGGCAAGCTGTCGTCGGTCGTGTACGGAGTAACAGGTTCATCTTCAGGGTGTAGCCTGGCGTCATGGCCGCTCAGCGGCGTATCAGATTGAGAAATTCGTTTCTGGTGCGCTCGTCCTTAAGAAAAACTCCGGAAAAGGCGGATGTCACTGTCACCGCATTTGCCTTCTCCACGCCACGGATCTGCATACAGGTGTGCGCGGCTTCAATGACGACCGCAACGCCAAGAGGATTGAGCGTCTTCTGGATGCAGTCGCGGATCTGCATGGTGAGCCTCTCCTGCACCTGCAGCCGTCTTGCGTAAGTCTCCACGACTCTCGCGATCTTGCTGATTCCGGTGATGGTGCCGTCCGGTATGTACGCCACATGTGCCTTCCCGATGAACGGCATGACGTGATGCTCGCATGTGGAGTACAGGTCGATGTCCTTGACTAGCACCATCTGGCTGTAGTCCTCCCTGAATAGGGCGCCGCTCAGGATCTCGGCGCCGTCCTGACCATAGCCTTTCGTCAGGAACTGCAGAGCCTTGGCAACCCTCTCCGGCGTCTTGAGCAGACCTTCCCTTTCGGGATTCTCTCCGAGAAGTCTGAGAATCTCCTTGTAGTGTGCCGCTATTTTGGCGGTGGTCTCCTCATCGAACCGGTCGTCTCTCGCGTATGCCATTGTCATCTATCGGATTAAATGTTTATTACATTTTGCTGACGTCATCGCGTTTTGGTACGGATGTTGATTTGTCGACCGCCGTCTGTCGCTTTTGTCGTCAGGCGTGCAAAAATAGCAAAAAGAAATTCATGATAACTTTTTTTTGCATATATTTGCGGCCTAAATAGGCAGTGCGGCAGAGTTGCTGTATGTTATATGTTGAATGTTAACTACTTAACTTGAATTGCCATGTATTGGACACTTGAACTTGCGTACAGATTGGAGGATGCTCCCTGGCCAGCAACCAAGGAGGAGCTCATCGACTATGCTACGCGTTCCGGAGCGCCTCTTGAAGTCGTTGAGAATCTTGAAGAACTTGAGGATGACGGGGAGACTTACGAGAGCATCGAAGACATCTGGCCCGATTATCCGACAAAAGACGACTTTTTCTTCAACGAGGAGGAATATTGATGTGTAACTAACCGATTGTTAGTTATTTATAAGCCCCACTTAAAGTAAAACTTTAGGTGGGGCTTGTTGTATAAAAAACGCATTCTATCGCATCCAGTCGCATCTTATAGTTTTACGAGTTACCTTACAAGTTACCTAATTTCACCGTATTTGAAAAAAAGGACGGTTTTTGGTAAACTGTTGAGAAAAAACGGCTTATAAACATCATCGCATATGATGACATCTGATGAAACTTACAAATCAGAAGTCAGCCGTCTCAAAGTTACCTTAAAATCCACATTAGGTAACTGGGTTCCCGAAAAAGAAAAAGTCACTCGGAAAAGTGCATTTATTGCGGCATATAATCGCATTTAATGCAAATTGGGAGATGAAGAAAATTTAAGGTAACTTTGTGATAATAATGATGTTATGGAAAAGGTAAATCAGCAGATTCCCCAGGGGAACTATGTTCTCCTGAACTCCCCGAACAGCAAGGGGGAACGGTGCATATACCTCAGGTATTTTGTCGATGGAAAATATGTAAAGAGATCGACGGACATCTGGATAGACGAGGATGACTGGGACGGCGACAGACAGGAGGTGAAGGGTCGCAACCGCTACGCTGCCCGCATCAACAATTACCTGAGCACCCTTTACGACAGAATACGGACACAGATGCTCGATATGCGTGTGCGTGTGACTTATGAAAGCCTTTCTGCCCTACTCCTCGGCAAAAAGAGGAAGGCGGATCCGGATTCCGCAATCGAAGAACAGGGCCTGGTAGAATATGCGCATAAGGTGAATGACCTGTTCTACAGGTCCAACAAGTACGGATATACCACATGGTACAACAAGAAGAAGTACATCGAGGCATTCGAGAGGTTCAACACCCATTACCTCAAGGGTCCGAAGCCTACATTTGACAATATCAAGGTGTCCATCTTTGACGAGTATGTGCGCTACCGGTTTGATGTATTGAAGAATGTCAGCAAGGAGGGCATCAACAAGACACTTGTCCCCTTGTATGCTGCCCTTGAGTATGCCGCAAGGAACGGAGATATAGACCAGAAGACTATCGCCCCAATAGTGAACAACTACCTGATAACCAGGGAGACCAAATACAAGGATGACACAAGCGGGGAAGAGAAGGTCAAGTATCTGACGCCTGACCAGATGATATATTTCCATGACTATTGCAAGGGTCTCCGGAGCAGGCACGCAAGGGACATAATGGACATGTTCTTCTTCTCGTTCTATGCCTGCGGGCTCAGGTGCTCGGACATAATAACGCTTGAATGGAAACATATAGACTTCGCAAGGAAAATACTGAAGAAGGTTCAGGTGAAGACCAAGAGAATGCATGACGTTGACATACCGCTGGGAGACGGGGCCATGGAGATTCTCGAACGCTGGAAACGGTACAACTACAATGACCGGTTCGTCTTCAACCGTCTTCCTGAAGACTTTGACACCGGCAATGAGAGGCAGCTTTTCATGGCCAGGAATGCGAAGGACAAGGGGATAAACAGGACACTCGCCACCATAAGCAGGAATGCCGGCCTGCCCATCACGGTGACAATGCATGTCGCGCGGCACAGTTTTGCCGTCATGTCGATCAACAACGGGATGTCAGTCTACATGCTGAGCAAGCTCCTGGGGCATTCTTCAACGGTGGCCACGGAAAAGACCTATGCCCAGTTCCTCAAGGAGAAGGTGAAGGACGATGTGAAGAGCATCCTCGACTTCAAAATGTAGGTACGGAAAAAGGGACCTTCGGGTCCCTTTTCCTGTTGTTCGCCCAGCACGAACGTACTCTAACGGGCGCAAATCCCCAAACCGCCCTGATAGTGGGAAGGTTACAGCCA